>NZ_JALM01000036.1:184823-295068 GCF_000737195.2 Sciscionella sediminilitoris | reverse complement strand
GCCGGCAAGCTCGTCCTGCAGCGGTGGGCCGGCATGCTCGCCGAGCTCGAGCTGACCTCAAGTCAGTACAAGCTCCTGCTGACCCTCGACGAGATCGGTCCACTCGGCCAGCAACGACTGGCCGAATTGGTGGGCATCGACCCCCGCAACGCGGTGCCGATCATCGAGACCTCGGTCGAACAGGGACTGCTGATTCGTCAGGTCGACCCCGCCGATCGGCGCCGACGGGTGCTGAAACTCGCGCCCACCGGCCGACGATTCGCCAAGAAGCTCCGATCACTGAACGCCGACATCGAGGAAGATCTACTGGAGCCGCTCGATCCTGCCGATCGCGTGACCCTGCAACGAACGCTGCGCGCTCTGCTCGACGCATCCGACCCGCACCCCTGAGTCCAGCCCAGCATGAAGTTCCCGACGAGAGGGGTGGCGATATCCGTCGCGGCGCACCTTGGCATGCGGCTCCTCTACCGAGACCGATAACCCGCTGACCAGCAGGTTCAGGTTCGGATATTGCCTTGTCGGGTGCGCACCTGATTTTACGGTCTTGCTGCCCGTTCCGGTGCCGTTGCGGCGACACCTTTAGCCGAGCACCGAAACAACGTACTTGGCGGCTTCGGCGATGATGGGGTACCGCGCTTCGGCGGTGTAGCCCGCGCGATCGGAGAGGATCGCGATGACGAGCGGGTTGCGGCCCGGCGGGGTCACGATGGCGATGTCGTTGGCTCGTCCGTAGTCGCCGTGCCCGGTTTTGTCGGCCACGCCCCAGCCGTGGGGCACTCCGGCGCGAATGCTTTGCGCTCCGGTGGTGTTGCGCTGTAGCCAATCTTTGATGAGGGCCCGTTTTTCCGGGGGAAGTGCGTCATCGAGCACGATCTTCCGGTAGTCGTGGGCGATCGAACGTGGGGTGGTGGTGTCTCGCGGGTCACCGGGAGGGTCTCGGTTGAGTTCGGGTTCGTACTGGTCCATTCTGCTGGCGGTGTCGCCGAGGCCGCGCAGGTAGTGGGTCAGCTGGCCCGGTCCCCCGATGTCGCGCATCAGGAGGTTGCCCGCGGTTCCGTCGCTGTACCTGATGGCGGCGTCGCACAGCTGACGGATGGTCATCCCGGTCCCGATGTGCCGCTCGGTGATGGGCGAGATGGAGTTCACCTCGTTCTTGTCGTAGGTGATGACTTTGTTCAGGTGGGACAAGGGATTCCGCTGCAGTACGGCCGCTGCCGCGAGTGTTTTGAAGGTGGAGCAGAATGCGAATCGCTCGTCTTCCCGGTATCCCAGGGATGCGCCGGTCCCGGTCGCGAGGGCGTAAACACCGAGGCGGGCATCGTATTTCCTTTCCAGGGACGAAAACCGCGTGCTGGCTTCCTCGGCGCTGCTTCGGGATTTTTCCGCGGATTTCGGCGCAGCAGGTGCTCGCCCCTCGACGGTCCCGCACGCTGCCAGTGGGAGCGCGAGCGCTCCCGTGAGCAGTGTTCTGCGCGCGAAAGAAGCGTCTCGAGATCCCATTTCCCCACCGTCCCCGGATCGGCATGCACTGTGTCGATGCCCGCAGTCTGGCCGATCCGTTCGCGGCTGTCCAAGACGGAAATGATCTGGCTCGATGCCGAAATGTCATCACCGCTGTACGGTCGCCGATCAGTCTTCGAGGCGTTCGATGATTTTCGCGATCTCGTCGAGGATCGTGAGGATTTTCGGGATGAGTCCCTCGATCTTGAACGCCCCCTCCACCGCCTTCGCGACGGCCTTCGCCGCGATCCCGCTGGCCCGCACGACCTCGCCCGTGGTCTGTTCGGGAATCGCCGCGGCGCCGACCACGGTCGCCGCCTCGACCAGGTCCTGGACGATCTGCCCGACAACGGCGGCGATGAGTTCTCTGATGAAGTCGTGCACGATGCCGACGATTTCGCTGACGATGCGGATGAGCGTGGCCCAGGAGTGGCACATGACACCGGCGGAAGCGAGGGCGCCGACCAGCTGCCGCGCGTGTTCCCGGTAGGCGTCCGCGGCATCGCCCTGCCAGAACTGCACGGTCCGTTCGACCTTGTCCGCGTAGTTCTTGGACGCCTCCTGCAGGGCCCCGGCCATGTTCTCCCAGGTGTTGGCGACCGCGTTGACGGTGTCCTGGTTGCCGGTCACCTCGTCGAGCAGTAGCCGCAAGGGTTTGACGTGTTCGAGCGCCCAGGACACGACGGGCGCCACCGCGGTCCCGCCCCAATCGCCTTCGGCCAGCGCCACACCGTAGGTGCCGAGGCTGTATCCGGCGGCGAACTGCTCGATCCAGTCGTGCACCTGCAGCTTTTCACCGTGCGCCGCCTTGTCGATGTTCTGGGCGATGGTCACGGCGTCATTGACGATCGGCGCCCCCTCGAACCAGTGGCTGAACCTGTCGAGATCGGTCTTGTCCGTGGTGTAGCCCTGCCCTGGGGTGAACGGGTTCCACCACTGCGTGCCGCCCTGGTCGCCGCCATCCTGGATGGGTGTGTAGTCGCCCCATTCGAACCGGGAGTTCTTGTCGACGAGTGGATTGTCCGAACCGGTCATGCCGCTCACTCCCCCTCGAGGCGCTCGTGGAACCGGCTGCGGCCCTGCGTTCGCTGCCGCTGCTCGTACACCCGTTCCAGTTCCTGCTTGTTGCGCCGTTCCTGATCGGCGTAGTCGGTCGCGGTCTGCTCCAGCTTGGTGGTACTCGTGCCGAGTACCTGATCGAGCCGCTTGATCAGGTCGAGATGGCGCTGCACATGGGCGCGCAGCGCGATCGGAAACCCTTGGCAGGCAAGGCCGTAGGCGTTGTCCCAGCCACCGGGTGTCACCTCGGTGCCGGCGTCGATCACTTGCTGGACCCGCGTGCGGACCTCGGCGATCGAGCTCGCGTGTTCACCGATCCGGTCCGGGTCGACGTGGAAGCCCTTGTCGTTCATCGCGCCTCCTCCGGACCGCCGAACGCCTCGCGCAGCAGCGAAACCGCGCGCTCGGCAGCGGCATCGTGCGCGCCGAACCGCTCCGCGTAGACTTCTTCGGCCAGCTCGGGCAGTTTCGCGTAGGCCCGCCGCACGCAGGCCAGGATCTCCGCGGACAGTTCGGACCGGGACCAGCGATCGGTGCGGTCCCCGAGTTCGAGATCGCGCAGCGTTCCGTTCGCCGCGACGGTCACCCGCACCTCGCCGCGCGCGGATTCAGCGCTGACCGTCCGGTTTTCCAGGTCTTCTCTGGCCGCCCGTGCCCGTTCGTAACGCTGCTCGGCCTCCGCGACGATTCCGTCGATCCGGCTCTGCGCTTGCCGATACGCCTCCTCCGAGGCCCAGGATTCAGTCATGACTCGCCTCCTGTCCGCAGGCCCGCCGACTGTCGGCGGACGGTTCAGACCTGAGACCCACACGGCACCGGCAGGCGTTCCATCGGAGCATGCCTTGTAAGAAGTCCGAAAGAAACCCCGATGCGCAATTCACCCAGGAATGCGTAGCCGCAAAATTACGCCGAGTAGGGGCCGAGAATTTCGCCGGCTGAGCCCCTCCCCCTCAGCGGGCCAAGTACCAGGGGTCCACGGTGACCGATCCCCCGGTTCCGGCCGTCGAAATCGAGGATCCGGCCGTACAGCTTGTACTGGCGCAGCACGATCTGCCGATCCGCGATGCGCCCGTGCGGGAACTGCCGCCGCAGGTTGGTGGCGACCTCGTGCAGGAACCGATCATGCGGCGAAATCCGAGCCGCACCTCGCGCTCGGCGCGCAACCCTCGACGCTGGACGAACAAACCACGACCGGCTCCCCGACCAGAGCGGAATTTCCACCGGACGATGCCACGAGGAGGTTCCGATGCTCCAGCAGATCGGTGTCCACGGCGCGGTGTGTTGCTGGAACCAGGAAACCACGCAGGAGGTGCGCTCGTGACCACGCTGCAGAAACCCGTGCTTTCCTGCGCAAGCATTTCCGGATCCGCACCAGCGGCGGGCTGTTCGCCGCGAAGCACACCCTGGGCGCCGTGGACGGTGTCTCCTTCGATCTACGGTCCGGCGAGACACTGGGCATCGTCGGGGAATCCGGCAGCGGCAAGTCCACCACCGGCAAGACGCTGTTGCGGCTCACCAAGCCGACCGGTGGCAGCGCCCGCTACCGTGGCCGGGCTGTGTTCGGTTCGGACACTCGGGAGCTGCGGGATTTCCGGCGTCGGGCGCAGATGGTGTTCCAGGACCCGTACTCCTCGCTGAACCCACGCAAGCGGCTCGGTGACATCCTTACCGAGCCGTTGGTGATCCACCAGATCGGCGCGCCCGATCAGCGCCAGGACCGGGTCGTGGAGATGATGCGGAAACTGGGGCTGCGCACGGGATTCTTCTACCGGTACCCGCACGAGCTCTCCGGTGGGCAACGCCAGCGCATCTGACTGGCACGGGCCCCGGTCTGCGGGCCGGAGATCCTGGTCTGCGATGAGGCGGTCTCCGCGCCCGATGTCTCCGTGCAGGCACGGATCCTGAATCTGCTCGCGGATCTGCGCGACGAGCGGCAGATCGCGGACCGGATCGCGGTGATGTACCTCGGCAGGGTCGTCGAACACGGACCGGCCGGGCAGGTGATCGAGGAACCGGCGCATCCGTACACCCGGGCGCTGCTCTCCGCGGTCCCGCGCGGCTTGCCGGGCCGCGAACGCGAACGGCGCATCCTGGCCGGAGACATTCCCTCCGGGTTGAATCCCCCGCCCGGCTGCCCGTTCCATCCCCGTTGTCCGGTAGCCGTGGACCGCTGCCGGACCGAAGTGCCCGCACTGCGCACGGGCACCGGGGACACCGGGGCCGCCTGCCATCTGGTGTGACATCCTTGGCGACGAAGGGAACCATGACAACACTGCACGAGGAACTGCGCGCGGAGGTCGCGGCCGCCGAGCTGCCCGGGATCGCCGTCCTGGCGAGCCGGGGCGATACCGCGGTTTTCGAGTTCGCGCACGGCACGCGCAGCGCGAGCGATACCGCGCCGATCGACCGGGACACGATCTTCGGGCTCGCCTCCATCACGAAGTCGGTGGTGGCAACGGCGATCCTGGTGCTGGAGCAGCAGGGCACGCTGCACACCGATGATCTCGTGACGCGCTGGCTGCCGGAGCTCAGGTTGCCGGACGAGCACCAGGATCGGCTGCGGATCAGGCACTTGCTCAACCACACCTCCGGATTCCCGGGTCTGCCGTTGATCAACGGTGCCCGCACCGCGAGCATCACCGCCGATCCGGACCGGGACCGCCTGGACCCGGCGCCACCGATCGAAACCGAGTACGCCGGGATCCGCACGGTGACCGATCTCGTCACCGCACTCGGCACGATCGGTTACCGCCCGCTTGCCGAGCCGGGTGCGCGGTTCAACTACTCCAACGAGGGCTACGGGCTGCTGCACGGGATCATCGAAGCGGCATCCGGAACGGATTTCGCCGGCTTCGTCACCGGTGCCGTGCTCACCCCGCTCGGCATCACCCGGGCCGCGTTCACCGTCCGGGAACTGTCGGGCTTCACCAATGTGGTCGGCCTCCACGCACCGATGCGCGATACCGAACAGCGCTATACCGCTTCGCCGCACTGGTGGGACGTCGCGGAGATCTACTCCAACGGTTCGCTGAAGACATCGGCGGCGGGCCTGTCCGCGTTCGCCGGGATGCTGTCCCGGCCCGGCGCGGTGCTGAGCGCGGAAAGCGTGCGGAAGATGACGACGGCGGACACATTGCCGGACGGTTCGCGCTACGGGTTGGGCATCGAGGTCGGTGCCTACGGTGATCACTCCTGGTTCGGGCACGGCGGCAGCGTGAAGGGCGTCGCCTCGCACTTCCGCTGTGTTCCCGGCGCAGACCTCACCGTCGCTGTGCTGATCAACGCAACCGGTGCGGACGCCGCCCGGATCGCCGATCTCGTCGCACGCCGGTTACTCGGCCTCGAACCGGAACCCGTTGCGCCACCGGTGGAACTGCCCGCCGAGGCCGCGCGCGACTACGCCGGGTACTACCGCTCGGCGGAGCAACAGGCGTTGACGGTCGCGGCCGATGGGCCCGCACTGCGGCTCGGGGCGAACTCCCGGCTGCACCCGGCCGGGCCGGATCTTTTCGTCGACGAAGCAGGCAAGAAACACGCCTTCCTGCGTGCCCCGGACGGCGCCGTGGACCGGGTCTTCAGCGCCAGAAGGGTACTGCCCAAACAATCCGAGCAGAAAGAAGCACACGAGTGAGCACGAACATCGAGCTGCCTGCCGAACTGCGGGAAGCGGTACGCGGATGGCGGCGAGAATTCCACACCTTCGCCGAGACCGGCTGGCTGGAGTTCCGGACCGCGTCCCGGGTGGCCACGGTGCTCCGCGAGCTCGGCTGCACGGTGCGGCTCGGTACCGAGGTCGTCGATGCGGACGCGCGGATGGGGGTGCCGAGCGAGGAAGAGATCAGCGCGGCCCGGAAACGCGCGGTGGAACAGGGCGCCGATCCGGATCTCGTGGACGCGATGGGGAACGGGTTCACCGGCGTGGTCGGGATATTGGACACCGGGCGTCCCGGACCGACGTTCGGTTTCCGGTTCGACATGGATGCCAATGACCTCAACGAATCCACCGCAGCCGAACACGTACCCGCGGCGAACGGGTTCGCCTCGGTCAATCCCGGGGCGATGCACGGTTGCGGCCACGATGCGCACACCGCCATCGGGCTCGGCCTGGCCAGTACGCTCGCCGCGCATCGCGAAGAACTGAGCGGGAAATTCAAGCTCATCTTCCAGCCCGCGGAGGAAGGGGTGCGCGGGGCGCACTCGATCGTCGCCGCCGGAGTGCTCGATGACGTCGATCTGTTCGTGGCCACCCATGTGGGCACCGGTCCGGAACTCGGCGAGGTGGCCTGCGGCGCCGTCGACTACTTCGCCACGACCAAGTTCGACGCCGTGTTCACCGGGCGCGCCGCGCATGCCGCGGGTGAACCCGAAGAGGGCCGCAACGCCCTGCTCGCCGCCGCCGTCGCCGCGGTCAATCTGCACGCGCTGCCCCGGCACAGCGGCGGAACCTCCCGGGTGAACGTCGGCACCCTGCACGCCGGGGACGGCCGCAACGTCATCGCGCCGAGCGCCCGCATCCAGGCCGAGACCCGGGGATCCACCTCGGCCATCAACCAGGACCTGTTCGCCCGCGCCGAGGCCATCATCGCGGGCGCGGCCCAGATGCACGGAGTCGAGGCCAGCATCGACATTCGCGGCGGGGCCTCCAGCAGCGATCCGTCCGAGGAACTGCTGCCGTTAATTCACGAACAATTCCGGAAGGTGCCCGGCGTGACGAACATTCTGCGTGCACATCGGGCGGACGGTTCCGAGGACGCCACCGCGATGATGGACCGGGTGAAGGAACGCGGCGGGCTCGCCAGCTACATCGTGCTCGGCACGGACCTGGCGGCCGGTCACCACACCGCGCGGTTCGACATCGACGAGTCGGTCCTGGAGATCGGCGTACTTTCCCTGTCCCACATGGCTTTCAATGCCGCGGACTGGTACCGGGGTTAGTCAGGGCCGCTGCACGAGGATCCGGCAGACCCGTTTCCCCGAGGAACCGCTCGTCAGCTCGCGGCGGTACAGCACGGTGAATCCGCCGAGCTGCTCGAGAACCTGGTCTGCCGTGATCGCCGTGTACAACCGGCCGCGTTCGTCGCGCCGATCCGTTCCGTCCAGCCGCCAGCTGAGGTACAGGCGGCCACCGGGCCGGAGCAGTTCGCCGAGCCGCCGCACGCTTTCCAGCGCGGCAGCTCGCCCGAGATGCATGATCACGGTCTCGCAGTAGACGTTGTCGAACACCGGCAATCCCGCGAGTTCCGGGAGCACGGCGGTCTCGAACGGCACCTCGGGATGTGCTTGCCGCGCCTGGTCGAGCAGGGCGGGGACGGCGTCGTATCCGGTGACCTGCCAGCCGTGCCCGGCAAGCCAGGCCGCGTCCCGCCCGGAACCGCAGCCGATGTCCGCCACGGTCCCGGGAAGCAGGAATTTCTCCAGCAACGCGTGCAGTTCCTCGTCCGCCGGTTGGGATTCCCAGTCCTGTGCGTAATCCGCTGCCCCGGTCGCGTAGGCCTCGATGGTCTCCCGGTCCGCGCGGCCGACCGGTTCGAAGGCCAGCTGTTTGCTCAACGTCGCCTTCACCGGGGACCGCTCGAGCCGGGCGGCGAGCATGGATCGGTGCGGCTCGAGTTCTTCCGGCAGCAGGAGTTCGTAGCGGAAGGTGGTCGCCGATTCCGCGCGGTCCAGGTGCACCCGCACCCGGACCCCGGCATCGGCGATCCCCTCCTCGGTCAGCGCCATCCGCGCGGAGATGGACATACAGGAGGCGAGCGCGGCCTCGAGCAGTTCGTGTGGCCGCATTCCCGCCGTGCCACCGATTCCGGATTTCTGGGTGTCGGCTATCGCGGTGTTCTCGCCCGCCTGCAACTCGACCTGCCACGGAATCGGGAGCGCTGCCGCGTCGACCACCGTCTCAACCTCTCTGTCACCATCTGCTTGATCCTGACCCTAGTCGCTTCTCACGGGTGCAGCAGCAGCTTTCCGGTGGTGTGCCGTGCTTCCAGTTCCCGGTAGGCCGTGGCAACCTCGTCCAGCGGGTAGTCCCCGCCGATCCGCACCGTCAGCTCACCATCAGCGACCCAGCCGAGCACCTGACTCGCCCTGGCGCGCAGCTGCGCGGTTTCCGCGGTGTAGTGCGCGATGCTGGGCCGGGTCACGTACAGCGATCCGCCGCTGTTCAGCCGCGGGATCTCCAGTGCGGGCGTCGGCCCGCTCGCCGTCCCGTAGATCACCAGCACACCGCGCGGCCGCAGGCTCGCCAGGCTGCCCTCGAAGGTCGCCGCGCCGACCCCGTCGTACACGGCGGCCACTCCGGCGCCATCGGTGAGCTCCCGCACCCGCGCGGCGAAGTCGTCGTAGCCGAGTACCTCGTCGGCCCCGGCATCCCGCACCGCCTGCGCTTTCTCCGCCGAGGAGGTGGTGCCGACGACCCGGCCGCCGCGCAACCGCGCGATCTGCACCAGCAGCTGCCCGACCCCGCCCGCGGCGGCGTGCACCAGCACCGGATCGCCCTCTCCGATGGGATAGGTGTCGGTGGCGAGGTACTGGGCCGTAATACCCTGCATCAGCGCGGCGGTGGCCTGCTCATCGGAAACCCCGTCCGGGATGGCGACGGCCCGCCCGGCATCGACCGTGGCGAACTCGGCATGGCTGCCACTGCCCCCGCTGAACCAGCCGATCCGGTCCCCGGCCGCGAATTCGGTGACCCCGGCGCCCGCTTCGGCCACCACGCCCACGCCTTCCACGCCGAGGGTGAACGGGGTCTGCCTCGGCACGGCACCGGTGCGCTGGTACACGTCCATGTAGTTGATCCCGGCGACCCGCACCTCGACGAGCACCTGACCGGGGCCCGGGGCGGGCCGGTCCACTTCGCTGAGCGCCAGCACCTCGGGTCCGCCGTGTTCGCCGACGATGACCGCTCGCATGTTCATTGCCCTCCGTTGTCCGTATCGGTTTCGGCGTTGATGGGCGCACCGGAGCAGTCCAGGCCCTGTTCGATCAGCCAGTGGTAGTGCGCGACCTTGTCGTCCAGGGCTTCCAGATCCGCCCGCAGTTCGGCCTGGCGGGCCAGGATCCGCTCCCGGTGCGCGGTCAGCAGTTCCAGCCGCTGCCCGTGGGTGGTCGCACCATCGGCGAGCAGTTCGCTGAACCGGCGCATTTCCCGTGTCGGCATCCCGGTACGGCGCAGCCGGGTGAGCAACCGCAGCAGGCCCACCTGGCGTTCGGTGTAGCGCCGCCGCCGGTCGGTACCGCGCAGCACGCGGGGGAACATCCCCTCGCGTTCGTACCAGCGCAGCGTGTTCTGGGTGAGTCCGGTGCGCTCGGCCACCTCGGCGATCCCCAGGTACTGCTCGGTCTCGCCCGCATTCACCGCCATAATCGCCACCTTAGGAATTGGAGTGCACGCGAAGACAAACCCGCGAGACGGAGAATCTATGCCCGAGCCCGGTACCACGGCGGTCCTCGTCCTGCTCCCGGAGGCCGATCCACTGCTCGCACTGGCCGATCCGGGCATGACGCGGCCGGGTATTCCGGCGCACATCGCCCTTTCGTACCCGTTCCTGCCACGGGATCAGGTCACCGCTGCCGTCACCGAGCGGATCGGCGCGCTGCTCGCGGGCACCGGTCCGTGCGAGGTGGTGCTCGAGGAGATCAGCACGGCACCGGGATTCGTCGCGGTGGACGTGCCTTCCCTGCAGCCGCTCGCCGACCGGTTGCGGCGCGCGTGGCCGGAACTGGTGCCCTACGGCGGCCGGTTCGGTTCCGCTCCCCGCACCCATCTGACGGTGGGCATGGGCGGCACGGACCACGAGGCGGCGTTGCTCACCGATCGGCTCCGCGAACGGCTGCCGGTGCGGGGCACGGTGCGCGAGGCGGTACTCGTCACGCTCGGCGGTGCGGGCTGGGAAACCCTGCACACGATTCCGCTGTGCTGAGCCGGTTCAGGACGCGGAATCCGGTTCGGCCGTGCTGCGTTCGAGGATGGCGCGCAGGTTCTCCCCGGTGATGGTGAAGTGCTCGCGCGCGATCCGGGCGGCCCGTTCGGCCTCCCCGGCGAGCACCGCTTCGGCGAGGGCGCGGTGCTCGGCAAGCGAGCGTTCGGTGAGGTTTCCGCTGTAGGGCTCGATGGGGAAACCCGCGGTGATCTCCTGCAGCAGCTGCCTGCTGTACACGGCGAGCGGCTCGTTGTGCGCGGCCCTGGCGATCGCCTCGTGCAGTCCCGCGCTCGTGCTGCGCACCTCGGCGGGCTCGCTCGCGGACTCGTAGGCCGCGAGCGCCGTCCGGATGTCGGTGGCCTCGTCCGCGCCACAGCGTTCGGCCGCGGTCCTGGCGATCAGCGATTCGATGAGACAACGGGTGTCCTGCAGGGTGTGCACCCGCTCCCATTTGGGCATCAGGGTGCGCCGCACCGCATCGGCGGATTCCGCGCGCCATCCGGTGCGCACGTAGTGGCCACCGGAACGGCCGCGCACCACCTCGAGGCAGCCGATCTCGCGCAGCCTGCCGACGGCGATGCGCACGGTCGGCCTGCTCACCCCGAGCTGTTCGGCGAGCTCACGTTCCGGAGGCAGCCGCTCACCGACGCTGAACTCGCCGAGCGCGATCGCGGTGAGCAACCGGTCGGCCACCTCATCGGCCGCGCTCGGTACCCGGACCGGCTCCAGACCGGCATGTCCGGCCCGCCGCTGGCCCTGCCCCATGCTCGCCCTCCTGCCTCTGCTTCCCGTTCAGCATGCCAGGTCGACCCGCCGAACCATTTTAAGGTCTTGTCTATTTACCTTTTATCGCTCAGGATGGGCCGGGCACAAGAACCACGGGAAGAGGTGACCATGGCGACGGACGCGCAGGCGGCGCGCGGAGCACCGGCATCCGGTGAACTCGCGGATTTCGGGTACACCCAGCAGCTCAAGCGCAGCCTCGGGCTCAAGGACCTGCTCGTCTACGGGCTGGTGTTCATGGCCCCGACCGCGCCGTTCGCGATCTTCGGCCCGGTGTTCAACGTCTCGCACGGCATGGTCCCGCTGGTGTACCTGATCGGCGTGGTGGCGATGATCTTCACCGCGATCAGCTACCGGGAGATGTCCCGGGCCTTCCCGATCGCGGGTTCGGTGTACGCCTACGCCGGGCGCGGGCTCTCCGCACCGGCCGGTTTCCTCGCCGGCTGGGCCATCCTGCTCGACTATCTGCTCATCCCCACCCTGCTCTACGTGACCGGGGCCGCGGCGATGTCCGCGATCGTACCCGCGATCCCGGAACCCGCCTGGGTGGTGTTCTTCGTCGTGGTGAACACGGTGATCAACATGCTGGGCATCGAGACGACGGCACGGGCGAACCGGATCATGCTCGCGGCCCTGCTGCTGGTGCTCGCCGCATTCCTGGTGCTCGCGGTCATCGCGATCGTGCAGGGCGTCAACGGGGCGCACTGGAGCACCGATCCGATCTTCAACCCGGCGACCTTCCACCCGGACATGATCTTCGGCGCGGTCTCGGTTGCCGCATTGTCCTTCCTCGGTTTCGACGCCATTTCCACGCTGGCCGAGGAAACCAAGGGCGGACCCAAGGTGGTCGGCAGGGCGACCGTGCTTTCCCTGCTGATCGTGGCGGGCATGTTCATCGTGCAGACCTATCTGGCCGCGTTGTTGTTGCCGGGCAAGACATCCTTTGTCGGCACGGAAGCGATCAACGACGCGTTCTACGGGGTCGCGCATCTGGTCGGCGGCGGCACGTTCAAGGCGATCGCCGCGCTCACCGTCGCCCTTTCCGCCGCGCTCGCGGATTCGCTCGTGGCCCAGGCCGCCACCTCCCGGCTGCTGTTCGCCATGTCCAGGGACGGGCAGCTGCCCCGGTTCCTGTCCCATGTGCACCCGAAACGGCGCGTGCCGCAGCGCGCGGTGCTGCTGGTCGGCGGATTGTCCGTGGTGCTCGGGATCGTGTTCGTCGGCCAGGTGGAGACCCTGTCCAGCCTGGTGAACTTCGGCGCCCTGGCCTCGTTCCTGCTGCTGCACGTCACGGTGTTCGGTTACTACATCGTCAAGCGCCGCAAGCGCAGCTACGGCATGCACCTGGTGATCCCGCTGATCGGGTTCGTGATCATCGGTTATGTGCTGTGGAACGCGGATCTGCACGCGAAGATCGGCGGACTGGTGTGGCTCGCGATCGGCTGCGTGATCCTGCTGGTGCGCAAGTTCACCGGCCGTTCGATCAGTCTGGCGCAGCCGTCATGAGCGAACTCGGGGACACCGCATCGGTGTGGTGCGGGCGGCCCGGTCACGCACCGGTTTTCGCCCACCGGGCCGAGATCGCACACTACGCGGCGAGCCTGATGAAGCTTCCGCTGCTGGCCGCCGCGTATCGAGCCGGTGCGCTGGATCTCACCGAACGGGTACCGGTGCACGCGGAGTTCGCCTCGGCGCACAGCGGCCGGTTCTCCCTCGACCGCGCGGACGACAATGACGAGCAACCCTGGGAACTGCTCGGTGACACGGCAACGCTCGGCTGGCTGTGCGAGCGGATGATCGTGGCCAGCAGCAACCTGGCCACCAACCTGGTGCTGGAACGGATCGGAATCCCCGCCGTGGCAAGGGAATGCCCGCCCGGGATGCGGGTGCGGCGGGGGATCGGCGATGCGACAGCCTCGGCCGCCGGGATCAGCAACACCGTCACGGCGGCCTCGGTCGCCACCTTGCTCGCGCGCTTCGCCGCGGACCGGGAACTGCTCGCCGTACTCGACGCCGCGCAGTACCGCGACTGCATCCCGGCCGCCCTTCCACCAGGAACCAAGGTGGGCAACAAAAGCGGCTGGGTGGACCGGTTGCTGCACGACGCCGCGATCATCCGCCCCGCCGATGCCCCGCCGTACGTGCTCGTGATCTGCACCAGCGGACTCGAGGAGGGCACCGCACTCGAACTGATCCACGAAGTGACCGCGACAACCTGGTCACTGCGCGCCGAGGAGCCGCATGCCGATCACTGAACTGCGCACCCACCGGGTCCGGATCCCGCTGCGCGAACCGTTCGTCACCGCGGTACGCCGGACCGAGGCGGTCGAGGCGGTGCTGGTCGAACTGCGCGATGAGCAGGGCAACCGCGGCTGGGGCGAGGGCACCGAGACCTGGCGGGTCACCGGGGAGAGCGGGGCGGGGATCACCGCGGCGCTCGAGGGACCGCTGCGCGAAACCGTGCTCGGCAGGGATCCCGCGGACACCGAGGAACTGTGCCGGGACATCGAACGCGCGATCGTGGCCAACACTTCCGCGAAATCCGCGCTCGACTGCGCGGTGCACGACCTGGCCGCGGCCCGCAGCGCGGTGCCACTCGTCCGGTTCCTCGGCGCGGTTCCGCGCACGATGCCGACCGATGTCACCCTCGCCGTCGGCGCCCCGGCCGCGATGGCGGAAACGGCGAAAACCCGCGCCGGAGAAGGGTTCGGCACACTCAAGATCAAGGTCGGCGACCGGGGCGAGGACGAACTGGACCGGCTGCGCCGTATTCGCGCGGCGGCGGGCCCCGGGGTGCGACTGCGGCTGGACGCCAATCAGGGCTGGACGGCCAAACAGGCGATCCGGCTGATCCGGCGTTTCGAGGACGCCGGACTGGATGTGGAACTGGTCGAGCAGCCGGTCCCCGCGGGCGATCTCGACGGGCTCGCCCGGGTCACCGCGGCCGTGGACACACCGATCCTCGCCGACGAATCCGTGTGTGTGCCCGCCGATCTGCTCGAGCTCATCCGGCGCGGAGCCGCCGATATGGTCAACATCAAGCTGGCCAAATGCGGCGGACTGCGCCCGGCCCGCGCGCTCGCCGCGATGGCCGAAGCCGCAGGCCTCGGCGTGCTTTTCGGTTCCATGATGGAAACCCATGTCGGCATCGGGGCCACCGCGGCACTCGCCGCGGCCACCCCCGGCGCCGATCCGGTGCCCGATCTGGACGCCGCCTGGTGGCTGTGCCACTCCCCCGTGCTCGGCGGGATCGGTTACCAGGGCAGCGAGATCACCATCCCGGACGCACCGGGTTCCGGGATCGAGCAGGTGCGCTAAACCGTGCCTTCGATGATCGCGGCGAGCGTGGTTCCGGCGCGCAGCAGCGCGCGAGCCCGCGCGCCGATCGCCGCGATCCGTTCGTCGAGCGCGGCAAGGGAGGGCTCGGTGTCCCGCAGCCCGCGAATAGCCGCGAGTGCGCGCTGTACATCGGGGATGCGGTACCCGGCAGCGCGCAGTGCCGCGGTGATGCGGGCCTCGTGAATCGCGGCGAGCGGGTAACTCCGAACCGAACCCGCCGCACTGGCGATCCGTTCGGGGTGCACGAGACCGGCGGTTTCCCAGAACCGGAGCGTGGAGGCCCGCACCCCGAGCGCACCGGCCAGTTCGCGGATGGTCATCGCATCTTTTTCAGTGGGCGCATCCGCCTCGGTGGCCGCCGCCTCCGTCACCGCTTCGGCGTGGATGGCCTGGAGGGCGTTCCGTGCGGCAAGGGTCTGTTCGCGTTCCTCGTTGAGTCGTGCGTGCAGCGAACACACCAGGGCGGCCGCCTCGTCCGATGGCAGTGCACGGATCTCGCGCATCGTGGCGCGGGCCACCACCGGCCCCATCGCCGCCGCCAGGTCCCGGTAGGCGTGCAGATCGCGCACGTGCACCGGGAAGAACCGCCGATACCCGTTGTCCGCGCGCTCCGCTGCCGGAAGGACACCGATCGCCTCCAGGTCCCGGATCTGCTGGGCCGAGTACCCGGTGGCGGCGGAGACGGCGGCCGTGCTCAGCGCTCGGTTCACGAACCCTCCATAAGCACTTCAACCTCATACTTGAACCATGAGTATGGAACAGATCCTGGAAACCGCACGCGGGCTCGACGGCGTTCTCGAGCTGGCGCCCACCGAAGGCAGCGCATTCCCCGAGATCGCCTGGGGTGACCGGTTCTTCTACTACGCCCCGGACGGACAGGTGCCGCAGCGCGAACAGCCCTATGCCACCGTGGTCACCAAGGACTACCCCGGTGACGCTCTCTCCGGTCTCGACCAGTCCGGTCGGCAGCGGCTGAACATCCACGTGGGCACGACGGCGTTCATCGAGCTCATCGGCGAGGAACCGCGGACCGAGGGCGCCGAGGCCGACTTCTCGGCCGTGGACACGGTCCTCCCGCATCCGCTCTATCGCAGGCAGGGCTGGATCGCGATCGTCGATCCGGGTGAGCACACGACCGCGCTGGCGTGCCGCCTCATCCGGCAGGCACACGAGGACGCCGCGCGGCGGGCGAACTCCTAACCGAAGAGGGTGCGCCACTCCTCCAGTGAACGCGGCCGGTAGACGAAGTTGGTGTCGCGCACCGTGGACAACGGCGCGGACGGCTCGGCGGAGTACTGGTGGCCCGGATAGACGACCGGGTCACCGGGAAGATCCGCGAGCGCGCGCAGGCTGTGGTACATCTCCTCGGCATCCCCGCCGGGGAAATCGGTGCGCCCGCAGCCTTCGAGGAACAGGGTGTCCCCGGCGATGATCCGGTCCTCGAGCAGGAAACACTGGCTGCCCGGGGTGTGCCCAGGGGTGTGCAGCAACCGGATCGGGATCTCCCCGACGGTCACCACATCGTCGTGATCGTGGGTGACCAGATCGCTGCTGGACAGCCCGGTCACGGTCTGCACCCAGTCCCGCTCGGCCTGCTGCACGTGCACCGGGGCCGGACGGCTGGCCATCAGCTCGGCGAGCCCGGCCAGGGTGAACCCCATCATCGATCCGCCGACGTGGTCCGGGTGGTGATGGGTGGCCAATACCCCGGTCAGCCGCATGTCGTCGGCGTCGAGCACGGCCAGCAGATCCTCGACCGCGTAGGCCGGATCGATCAGCACCGCCTCGCGCGTGACTCGGTCACCGATCACATAGGCGAAGTTGAGCATCTGGGTCGCGATCGGGTCACCAGAGGCGAAGTCCCGGCCGGAGAGCAGCTGACGGAAATACAAGCGCTCGGACACGCCCCGACCCTACCGCCGCGCTCCCCGGGATGGGCAACTCCCGGGCGGGTAGCCTGCGCACCGTGCTCCCGGTCGAACCCGCCACCGCCGAGGACGTCGCCGCACTGCACGGGCTGCGCCGCCGGCTCGAGGATTGGCTGCACGACAGGGGAATCCGGCAGTGGCCACGCGGCGAGGTCCCGCCCGAGCGGATCGCCGCGCAGCTCACCCGCGGGGAATGGCACGTGCTGCGCGGTGCCACCGGAGTGATCGCGGCCCTGCGGTTGCTGTGGTCGGATCCGGATTTCTGGGGCGCCGACGAGACTCCCGCGGTCTATGTACACGGGCTGATGGTCGACCGCATGCACGCCGGGCGCGGTCTCGGGGCATCCCTCGTGGACTGGGCGGCCGATACCGGCCGGGCCCGCGGCGCCGCGTTCTGCCGGCTGGACTGCGCGGAGAGCAACGGCGCGCTGCGGGAGTTTTACCGGCGGCTCGGGTTCCGCGAGGTCGGCAGGCGCGCGTTCGCACACCTGCACGACGTCACGCTGTTCGAGAAGCCGCTCAGTGCAGCGTCTGGATCGCGTCCTTGCTGAACGGGATCAGTTCCCGTTCGCGCCCCTCGAGGACCTTCTGCCCCCATTCCGGATCGGCGAGCAGCGCCCGCCCGACGGCGACCAGGTCGAACTCATCGCGCTCGAACCGCTCCAGCAGCCGTTCGATGCTCTCCACTCCGGCGACCGCTCCGCTGAAGGTGTCCATACCGAAGACCTTGTCCAGCCCGACCGAACCGACCGTGATGACGGGTTTGCCGGTCAGTTTCTTGGTCCAGCCCGCCACGTTCAGCTGCGCGTCGTGCTCCGGGAACTCCGGTTCCCAGTAGCGGCGCCCGGAGGCGTGGAACGCGTCCACCCCGGCCTCCGCGATCGGGGTCAGCAGCGCGGAAAGCTCTTCCGGATCGGCGCCGAGCTTCGCGTCGTAGTTGTCCGCCTTCCACTGCGAATAGCGGAGTACCACGGGGAAATCGGCGGCGACCCGCTCCCGGACGGCGGCCACGATATCGGCGGCGAACTTCGCCCGCGAGTTCCCGTACTCATCGCTGCGGCGGTTCGTGCGCTCCCAGAGGAACTGGTCGATCAGGTAACCGTGCGCACCGTGCAGTTCGATGCCATCGAAGCCGATGCGCTCCGCCTGCGCCGCGGCCTCGGCGAACGCCTCGATGATGCGGTCCACCTCCACGACGGACAGCGGTGTGCCCGCGCCTTCGGTACCGTCCAGGGCGATCCCGGACGGACCGACCGAGGGCGCCTCCGGGAACGGCGGTTTGCCCGCGGCTCGCTGAATGCCGACGTGCCAGAGCTGCGGCATGATCTTGCCGCCCTCCGCGTGCACCGCTTCGACCACGCGCTGCCAGCCGGCCAGCTGCTGCTCGCCGTGGAACCGCGGCACGCTTTCCACATCCCCGGCGGAGGGGTGATCGATGTAGGTGCCCTCGGTGATGATCAGGCCGGTACCCGCGGCGGCGCGCCGCGAGTAGTACCCGGCGACATCCTCACCGGGCACGCCACCCGGAGAGAAAGCCCTGGTCATCGGGGCCATGACGATCCGGTTCGGCAATTCGGCCGAGCCGAGGGTGAACGGGCGGGCGAGGGCCGCGGCCGCGCGTGTCGACATAGTGACTGCTCCTGGGGTTCGCGCTGAGACTTCGTCGTAAAACTGCTCCTGTCAAAGATACATATCTGCGGCGAAAGTGCAACTGTGTCGAGTACCATTTAGGGTGTACTGCCCGAAGCCGGGTAGGATTGGCCGAACGAAGACGGAGGGTGGTGAACCGAGGTGCTGGACATCCGGTTTTCCAGTGCCCTCAAGGCGATGCTGTTCCTCGCGGTCGCCGCCGAGGACGAACCGTCGACCCTGAGCTCCACCTATCTCGCCACGGGCCTGGGCACCAACCCGAGCCTGATCCGCAAGCTGCTGGTGCCGCTGCTGCACGCCGGGCTCGTGGAGTCGGTGAAGGGCCGCGGGGGCGGAACCAAGCTGGCCCGGCCCGCCGAGGAGATCACCCTGGCCGAGATCTACCGCTGTTCGGTCGGCGACAAACCGGTGTGGGCCTGCCGCCCGGACGGCGAGGTCGCCTCCTGCGAGGTGACCGCGAACGCGGCGGAGTACTTCACCCGGCTCATGACCGAGACCGAGCAGGCCATGCTCGACGTGCTCGAACGCCGCACGCTCGCGGACAGTGTGACGGAACTGCGCCAGCTCGGCCGGGAGACCGTCTGCTCAGGCGAGCACTGAGCAGAGCCGGGAGAGAATCCGGTACGACTCGAGCCGGTCCTCGTGGTCGTAGACCGGTGTGGTGATCATCAGCTCCCGCACGCCGGTCCGGTCGCGTAGTTCGCGCAACCGCGCGGCGACGGTCCCCAGTGCACCGGCGATCGGGGTGGGCCGGGTCCGGAGCAGGGCGAGCTCGTCCTCGGTGTACGGATAGGCCGCCGCCTCCTCCGGTGGCGGCAACAGGATCGATTTCCCCTTGACGCGGCACAGGGTTTTCAGTCGCGCGGATCCGGCGAGCCATTCGGCACGGGCATCGGTTTCGGCGGCGATGACGGACACACTGAGCAGGCTCGTGGTTCCGGAGTAAGCGGTGAGGGATTCCTCGGCGGCACTCGGGTCGATGTGGTGCGCGAAGGCATAGGGCAACCCGATTTCGCTTGCCACGGCGGCACTTCGCGGGCTCGAACCGAGAATCCAGATCCCGGGTTCGTTACCCCGCGCGGGAACGGCGACGGTCCTGCGCCCGTCCTCGTCCCGGAAGAACCCCAGCAGCTGCCGGATCTGTTCGGTGAACGCGTCCGGGACCGGCCGCAGTTCCTCGAGCGCGTATGCGGGCGAACCGCTCGCCCTGCCGAGGCCGAGATCGATCCGGCCGGGATGCAGCGCTTCGAGGGTGCCGAACTGTTCGGCGACGATCAGCGGGGCATGCTGCGGGAGCAGGACCCCGCCAGCGCCGACCCGGATGCGGTTCGTGCGCGCGGCGATGGCGGCGGTCAGCACCTGCGGCGCGGCACTCGCGACTCCCCGCATGCTGTGGTGCTCGGGAACCCAGTAACGGTGGTAGCCGAGCTCGTCCGCGAGGGTGGCCAGCTCGAGCGTGTTCCGCAGTGCACGCCGGGCCGTGGAGCCCTCCGCGATCGGCGAGGTGTCCAGCACCGAGCAGCGATTCTCGACCATGATGCCGCCAAGATACCCGGGTACCGACAGCGGAAACAGTTCAGTGTTGGATGTACTATTGCCTCCATGCTGACCTGTGAGACCCGTGGGGCGGCGCTGGCCCGGCTCGGTCGCGCCCTTGCCGACCCGACTCGCTGCCGGATCCTGGTGGCCCTGCTCGACGGGGTGAACTATCCGGGCCAGCTCGCCGAACAGCTCGGCCTGACCAGGTCGAACGTGTCGAACCACCTCGCCTGCCTGCGCGGTTGCGGGCTGGTGCTCGCCACCTATGAGGGCCGCCAGGTGCGGTACGCGCTCGCCGATGCGCACCTGAGCCGCGCGCTCGGTGAGCTCGCGCAGATGGTGCTCGCCGTGGACCCCGAACAGCCCTGCCTGGACGAGTCTCGATGACCGAGGCCGTGCCGTGCTGCGCGGCCCGGCGAACGCAGCTGGCCCGGCGGGTGCGGTGGCTGGTCGCCGCGACGATCACCTACAACATCCTCGAGGCGGTCATCGCGATCTCGGCCGGGGCCGGTGCGGATTCCACCGCGCTGCTCGGATTCGGCCTCGACTCGGTGATCGAGGTGGCCTCCGCGGCAGCCGTCGCCTGGCAGTTCTCCGGGCGTGATCCCCAGGCGCGGGAGCGCACCGCGCTGAAGGTCATCGCCGTCTCGTTTTTCGCCCTTGCCGCGTACATCACCGTCGATTCGGTTCGTGCCCTCACTGGTTCCGGGCATGCCGGGGAATCCCTGACCGGGATCGCGCTCGCCGCGGTCTCGATTGCCGTGATGCCCGCGCTTTCCTACGCGCAGCGCCGCGCGGGCCGCGAACTCGGCTCGCACAGCGCGGTCGCGGACTCCAAACAAACCCTGCTGTGCACCTATCTTTCCGTGGTGCTGCTCGCCGGGCTGCTGCTGAACGCGCTGCTCGGTTGGTGGTGGGCGGATCCGGCGGTGGGCCTGGTGATCGCCGTGCTCGCGGTGCGCGAGGGCCGCGAGGCGTGGCGGGGCCGGCATTGCTGCTGACCCCGCCATCGCTCAGCGCAGGGTGACCGCCAGTTCGTAGACCGGGTCGGCCTCCCCTACCGTTTGCGGGTCACACAGGAAGGTCTGCCGCGGGGCCCAGTCGGATTCCGCGCCGTTGTCCACGAGCCACTGGTGCAGGGACTCGAATCCGAGGGTTCCGCGCATATCCGATTTCGGCACCCGCACATAGATTTCCCGTGCCGCGGGTTCGGTGGTGCGGTTCATCTCGGGGAACCGCTGCGCGATTTCCCCGGCCCCGTCCTCGGTGACCGGGCCGCAGAACTCGACGGGCGCCTCGCTCTGCGGCCCGATTTCCCCGTGATAGCGCAGAAACGGGCGGCCCGCGGCGCCCTCCGGATGCGGCACATCGGGACCGGAGAACCTGGCCAGCAGTGGCCCGAGGAATTCCCCGATCTGGTCCGAGGTCAGTTGTTCGATACTGGTGAACAGGGTGCGCGCGGGCAGTTCGCGGCTGAGTACTTCGTACATTTCGGGACTCTTTCCGTCGAATCGATCGACGAGGAAGTCGACAACGGCCCGCTTGGCCGCCATGGTCCGCTCTTGCTCGCGCCAGAATTCCTCCAGCGCCCGCGCCGCGGATTCCGGTGCCATGCTGAGCAGTTCGCGGATTCTGGCCAGTGGCATGTCCACCTGGCGCAGCAGCCCGACCTGGCGCGCCGTGTCCAGCTGTGCCGTGGAATACCACCGGTAGCCCGTCTCCGGGTCCACGCGGGCGGGCGGAAGCAACGCCAGCTCGTCGTAGATCCGCAGCGCCTTCGGCGAAAGATGGGCCAGCTTGGCGAATGCGCCGATCGTCAGCAGCTCCATGCTCTCCTCCCTCGTCCCAGGCGGGATTGCCTGGTACACGCCACTGTGTGCCCGTCCCCAGGGTCAAGGTCAAGGCCGAGACTACCCCGCGATTCCGGCCAGGATGTCCGCCGCGCGCAGGCTCACCACCCCGATCCCGTCCAGGTCTCCGGCCAGCCAGCGGGAAAGCCCATCGCTGACCGCGACCGTGCGCAGATCCCGTTCGGTTGCGTCGATCAGCGTGGCCCGGGGACAGTTCGGGTAATTGCATCCGGCGACGGTCACCGTGTCGATCCCGAGCGCGGTGAGCTGGTCGAGCAGGGCGGTGCCGTGGAAGGCGCTCCACCGGGGTTTGTACAGCAGCCATTCCCGTGGGCCGAGCCGCTGGGGTTCCCCGCCGAGCAGCAGTTCCGGTTCGAGGATGGCATCCACCGTCGCGGGTTGCGAACCGGGCGAGTGCGGGGTGACAAGTTGCTCCCCGGCGCGCAGCTGCGCGCGGCGGCAGCGCTCGGCATTGCTGCCGTCCGGCAGGTACAGCCGGATCACGTGCACGATCGGCAGCCCGGCCGCGCGGTAGGCGGCGACCAGTTCGCGCACCGTTCCCAGGATGTCGGCGGTACCGGGCACCGCGTGGGCCCCGGTGCAGAATTCTCGTTGCATATCGATGGTGAGCAGCGCGCTGCTGGACCAGTTCGGTGCGATGTCCTCGTGCATGCCCGGCAGGTTATGGCGCGCGGCGCCGCCGGTCTTGTACGTGCTTGCGGGCGAACGTGCCCGGTGTGGCCCCGAAGGTCCGGCGGAAATGCCGATGCAGGTGCGCCTGGTCGTAGAACCCGCTCTCCACCGCGGCCCTGGCCACCGGCTGCCCGGCGGAAAGCACCTGCTGGGCCCGTTGCAGGCGCAGTTGCAGCAGATAGCCGTGCGGGGTCACCCCGGTTTCCCTGCGGAACGCCCGCAGCAACCGGAACCGCTCCAGCCCGGTGACCGCGGCCAGTTCGTCGAGCGAGGGGGTGCGCCGCAGATCCGCGTGCAGGTGGCGGATCACGTCGTCCACCACGGCCGGTGGCGCGACCGGTGGGGACCAGCGCCGCGCGTGCCGGGCGAGGATGGCCGACACCACGGTGTACAGCTGCTCCGCTGTTGCGGTGCCCGGTGCGCGCCGGTGCACGGTGGCCAGCAGCGCGGCCAGTTCCGGATCGTGCGGGACCGGGTCCGGGAACATCGGCCGCTCGCCGCCGAGCTCGGCCAGCAGTTCCGGCGCGAGGTAGCAGACCCGGTAGTCCCAGCCCGCCGCATCCGCGGGGCCACCGGTGTGCAGTTCCGCGGCGTCCAGCAACAGCAGACTGCCCGCGGGCGCATGGTGGGTGGCACCGCGATAGCGCACCGCTTCCACCCCGCGCACCACCGCGGCGACGGCGTACTCCGGATGCGCATGCGGCTGAAACCGGTGCGTCCGGAAGGATGCGGTCACCAACCGCACCCCATCCGGCCCGTACCGGTGCCGCACCCGGTTCCCGCTGTCGGTCACACCCCGAGGATAGGTCACGCGACCCGGTATTCGGGTGGGTTGAATGCGGGTTTGCCGTGCTGGATGCGGACTTGCCATTCGGTGTGGTGGATCAGGGTGTGGTGGTGGGCGCAGAGCAGCACCATGTTGTCTTCGACGGTGAGTCCGCCGTTGGCGTGATGCTGAATGTGATGGGCCTGCGTTAGGACGGGTGGTTTGTCGCAGTCTTCGGCGGAGTTTGGGTGGTGCGGTGCGATCCCGACAACCCATGTCGAGCACTTCACCCTCTGATCCGAGCACGGTGGGGATGATTCCCGCGTCGCAAGCGATGCGCCTGAGCTGCTGGGCCGGGATGGTGGTGCCGTCCATGGTGGTGGCCTGGCCGATACCGTCGCGCAGGCTCTGTTCGGTCATGGTGACCATGATGGTGAACGGTTCGCCCCCGTTTTCGGGAAGATTCTCCGGATTCGCTGCCAGTTGAACGATCTCGGCGAACGCATCGGCATCCCGTTCACACCGCGTAGTTTCAACCCCGTTTCCTGATCCAGGTGCCCTTCGATACGCCAATCATCATGACGCTGCCGCAACCAGATCTCCCGGCACGGCCGCACCGGCTCGCGATCATCCGGCACCTGCCCATCCGGATCCAGACGGGCATGCAGCTCCCTAATCGGACGACTCAACCCACGCGGCCCGGTTTCACTGGCCACCGTGGCCAAACAGTTCTCCGCGATCGGCCAGGATTCTCCGGTCAACACATCCGCGGGCAGTTCGGCAGCGAACTTGCGGATCCGATCCACATGCTCGGCACCAACCTCACCACGCACATACGCTTCCGCGGTATTCGGCAGATCCGGCGGCAACGGTTCACCGCTGATCCCCAGCGAACCAAACAATGCCCGCGCACGCTCCGCGATCCGCCGCGCCTCGGCCAAACCAACCCGTGCCACATCCTCGACCATCCGCGCAGGCGAACCCCGATACCCGAACTCCACCGCAGCACCGCGTTCGTCAAGCAGCGCAACAAGTTCCAGCATCTCCGCCTCCGCGCACCGCACCACCACGGCCTGCTCGCTGAGCCGATCAAGCAACTCCCGATTCGACAACATCGCCGAACACTCCCCAGCGTTCATGACATCTATAATACCGCAGTACGCCACGATCTCCCAGGGACAGCACCAGGAATCGCCTCAACGGAGTAATCCAGGGAGCGTCAGGGTTATCGGGACAGAGCCGACGCTGATCAGCACGAGCCTGGTGATCAAGAGACTCGGGGACGGCAGTTCCCCTATCGCATACGGCCGGCATGGTGATGGCCGTGGCACCACACTCTGTTCACCTGCCGTGCGTACGAACCGCAGCGACAGCTCATGGGACTGCGGTCGAGGCAGCAGCAGAACAAGTCATATCCGCCATCGATGCTGGGCTATGTCCTCGGCATGGCGTCTCACTCGGTGTGCGACGAGGGCGGCAGGATCGTGGTGTGGGCTCGGACGGTGGATGCTCCGGTTGCGTGTCCTGGCTGTGGGGCCGATTCCGGGCGTATGCATGGCCATCACTGGCGTTGCGTGACCGATCTGCCGCTCGACGGGCAGCCGGTCACCGTCCGGGTGCAGGCCCGTCGCCTCTTGCGCCCGACGACGGTTTGCCGGCGTACGTTTCGGGAACAGGTTTCCGCTGCCCGACGGGATCGCTGAGCTGGCACCGTTCCTGCGCGGGCCCGTCGAAGGAATCAACCACGAAAATTGAACTGATCAAAAGGCAAAGGTGCGGGTATGCCGGATACCGGATCCTAGGCAACCGGATTCTCCTCGGATAACCAATCCCGCCACCGGAACCGAGCCAGAACCGAACCCGTCACGGACCCGTGCGCTTGAGAGAATCGCTAGGCGGCAGCCGGTCTCATGCCGAGGTGGTCCATGACGAAGGCGAGTATCTCCGCGTGGTGTTCGATGGCCTGCGCTCGCGTCGCCGGCAGATGTCCGTAGTCCTTCCTGACCCGTAGCAGTGGCTTGTTGGCGGCGCTGGCCGCGCGCAGCCGAGCAGTGAAGACGCGGCCGTGGAATGGCTCGCAGGCGAAGTCGTGCTCCCCGAAAATCTGCAGCACTGCTGGGTGCCGAATACCGATGCGAACGTTGTGGTACGGGGAGAAGGCGGCGAGGCGATGGGAGTCCTCGGGGTCGGTGACGTCTCCGTAGTCCTCCAGGAAAGCCCCGCGCGCCTCCGTGGCCGCCGGGTTGTCGGGGCTCTGGAACTCCAGCATGTCCAGCAGCGGGACATCGGCGACCACCGCGCCCCAGAGATCCGGGCGCCGGACGAGCGCGACACCGGCGAGCATGCCGCCGTTGCTCTTGCCGTAGAAGGCCAGCTGTCCTGGTTTGCTGACGCCGGTCGCGATCAGTTCGCCGGCGACGGCGAACAGGTCGTCGAAGGTGTTCTGCTTGTTGGCCAGTCGTCCGGCTTCGTACCACTGCCTGCCGTATTCGGCACCACCGCGAAGGTTCGCCTGCACGTACACGCCGCCTGCCGCGAGGAACGGTCCGACATTTCCGAGATAGTGGGGCATCAGCGCCTGGTTGAAACCTCCGTAGGCTTCGATGAAGGTCGGCAGTGGCTTGGTGCGATCGAGACCGGCCCGGTGGGCGAGAAAGTACGGTATCCGGGTGCCATCCCGGCTGGTGGCGAATGCGCGCTCGACGGTCAGGTCCGGAAATGCCTTGCTGGTCTCGCTCAGTGCGACGATCTCGTTCGTCTCGGGCAGATAGCGATAGTCCACGGATGCCTGTCGGAAGGTCTCGTGGGTGAACGTCAGCTCGGTGGAGCGCTCGAAGCGGCGGGCGGCCATCGCGGTGGGCGAGGAACCGGAACCGGGCAGCGGGATAGACGCCTTTGCCTTGCCGGTTGCGGCGACCACCCGGAACTCGACCGCGATGTCCCGTATCTCGCAGACGACCAGGTCCTCGCCGAGCTTGCGGACGCACCGCAGGACCGCTTCGGACTCCGGTACCAGTTCGCGCCAGGTGTGTTCCTGGGTGGAAGTGGCGACGGGGATCGCGACCACTCTGCCGCGTGGCGCATTGGCGGTGACCACCGCGACGTAGGTGTCGTCGTCGTACCACACACCGTGGCACTCACCCGGGTAGTCCGCGGGGAGGAAAGGGCGCCACTGGCCGGTGGTGCGGTCCAGGATGCGGCAGGCGATCTGCTCGTGCTGTCCGGCGAGGGCGATGACGTGAGCGCCGTCCGGGGACACCTGCGCGGTCAGGGTGAAGGTGTTGTGCGGGAGCTGGGTGCGGGGGAACACGGTGTCGGCCTCGTCGGGGACACCAGGGTCCACCGGGACGAAGCGCATCCGGTACTCCCCGGTATCCGTCCGGTCGGCCGTGTAGAAAGCGGTACCGTCCGGCAGCCATCCGGGGGTCGCGCCGGCGGCGACATGTCGTGGCGCCTCGATGGGCAACACGCTGCCGTCTTCGGTGCTGACGACGTGCAGCGTGCCGATCGTCTGTCCCAGCGGGTAGGCGGCGAACACGACGCGTGATCCGTCGGTAGTCGGTTCGTACCAGAGCAACTGCGCATCCTGGCCGAACGCGGGGTCGCGCGGGTCGACGATGAGCGTGCGGGGCCCGTCCGCGGCCTCCGAGATCCACAGGCCCAGCGTCGGATCATCGGCGGCGACCGCGGCGAGATGGAACCAGAACCGGCCCATGCGGCGCGGCGTCGTGGTTCCCCAGATCTCCGCGTTCGACGGCTGGTCCGCGATGGTCCGATCGAGTTGGTCGCGGATCTCGCCGAAATGCGTCCAGCCGTGAATCGCGGCCGTGGTGGCGGCATTCTCCTGTTCTTGCCAGGCGAGTGTCTCGGGTGTGTTCTCCCGTAGCCAGCGGTTCTCATCGGTGAACGTCACCGCCCCGATCGTCACGATCTGCTCGCCCGTCTTTCCGTACGCCGGTTCAGTCGTCACCCGTACTCCTCGGCTGTTCGGCGGCCAGGAACGCGCTCCTCGCCAATGGTGCCGTTCAGCCTAGGATTCGTCGACGCTTCTCGGTCGTAGACAAGCGTTGCGACTCGCTGTCACAGGACGCGACAGACGTCGGATGCGCCAGATGTCGGATCGCCGCACCGAACTGCACGACGTTTGTCCAGTTCTCATCGGCGAGGCCACACCGCAAGCTGTGTACCAGGTTCGACGTCTTCGACACCGCGCTTCGCCGTTACCTGGAGGTATTCATGTCCTCACGTATCGTCGACCTCGTCACCCACAACGTCGTCGAGATTCTCGCGGAACCGGTAGCGATCTGGCCATTCCTCCTCGACACGGACAGCTGGAAACAGGGCGCGAAACCGGTCCGGGAATCCGGCGAGCCGGATGCCGTCGGGGAGGTCCGGGTCGCCCGCGAGGTGATCGACGGCGTCGAGTACAGCCTGACCGTCGAGACGGTGGTGCTCGAACCGCCATTCCGCAAAGTCGTGAAGCTCTCGACCGGCGCACCGGAGGATCCAGGGTGGGCGGCGTGGCAGCTCGTCCCACTGGTCGGCTCGACACTGGTGAGCTACGACGTCTACAGCCGGCACGAAATGGACGGCGTGATGACCGCAGACGACTATCGAGCCGCGAACCGGCACCGCTTCGACGCCGAGCTCGCCACGCTCAAGCGGCTGGCCGAAGCCGAGGTGGCTCCCGATGAACGATGAAACGGTGGCCAGCGGCCTGTCGGCGACGCAGGGCCGCACGCGATCGGTGAGCACACTGCTGGTCGGTGCCGTGCTCGTCTATGGCTTGCTCGAGGCCATGATCGTGCCCGCGCTGCCGCTCATCCAACACGGGATCGGCGCCACGCAGGCGCAGGCCGGATGGATCATCTCGGCGATGGCGCTCGTCGGGGCGGTCGCCACCCCGGTCGTCAGCAGGCTTGCCGACATCCGTGACCGGCGAGGCATCTTCCTCGGCGTCCTCGCGATCGTCTTCGTGGGGATCGGGACAGCGGGGCTGGCCCCGTCAGTGGTGGTGTTCGCGATCGGACAGGGCTTGCAAGGCGCCGGGGTCGGTCTGGTGCCACTGGCCGTCGGTATCGTCCGGGACACCGAACCACCCGGGCGGTTGCGCAGAACGAACGGCCTGTTCGTCGGAGGAATGGCCGTCGCCAACGCGGCCGGTGTGCTACTGGCCGGGCCGATCCTCGCCGTTCTCTCGTACCAGTGGCTGTACTGGATGGCTTTGATCGTGCTGGTTCCGCTGCTGGTCTTCGCGGTCATCGTGATGCCCTCCTATCCGCCCTCGGTGCGCGGCAGGGTCGATTGGGCAGGCGCCGCCCTGCTCGGCATCGGCCTGGTCGCGCTCCTGATGGGAATCACGTTCGTCGCCTCGACAGGGTGGGCCTCGGCTCCCGTAATCGGGCTGGGCGCGGCGGCGATCATCGCACTGGCCGGGTTCGTTCTCGTCGAGCGACGGGTCGCCGACCCCCTTGTGGACCTGCGGCTGGGTGGCTCTGCGGTGCTGATCGTGCATGTGACCGCGTTCGCCGCGGGGTTGTCCTCGGCGGTGTTGATGATCGCGGTCCCGAGGATCGCGGCCGCACCGGCAGCAACCGGGTACGGGCTGGGTTCGACCGCGGTCGTCACCGGGCTGATCATGTTCCCGCTCGGCGTGCTCGGCGCGATCGCCGCCCCGCTGACCGGCCGATTGGAACGGCTTGTCGGATCGCGCATGGTGATGGTCGGTTCCGGGGCGCTGCTGCTCGTGGCGGGTCTGATCATGGTCAGCGGCCGGTCCAACGCATTCGTGCTCGCCGTTGGTGCCGGACTGGTCGGCGTTGCCGTCAGCACCGGGCTCACCCAGGGCGTCAACATCATCGCGCTCACGCTTCCCGCCGACCGCGTCGCCAGCGTCACCGGGCTCGCCTACGTGCTGCGTGCCGTCGGCAGCGCGGTCGGTGCCCAATTGGCCGCCACCATCATGGCCCTCGAGTTGATTCCGAACACCCAGCTGCCTACCTGGAACGCCATCACCTGGGTCTTCCTCGGCGCGGGCGCCATAGGCGTACTCGTGGCAGCAGTGTCCTTCCGGCTCCCCGCCCGGCTGACCGCCGCCCACTGAACCGTGCGCATCCGACCGACCAAGGAGACGATCATGGCCCCGACCGTCCGCGCCCTCGCCGACCAAGTGTGGGACCACGTCCTGCGTACCGAGCCGCACTACACGCTGCGCACCGGCCGCCCCGTCGAGCATCTGCCGAGCGGATCCCTCGCCGAAGCGGAAGACCGAGCCGCGATGGGCCGGTCCATGCGTGTGGCACTCGCCGGGATCGATGAGGCCGCACTCGAACGGGACGAGCGGGACACGGCCGCGCTGCTGCACTTCATCGCCGATCATTGGGCGGGCGCCGACCAGTCGTGGTGGTGGCACTTCCCGGTAGCGCCCTACCAGATGTACGAGCTCAGTTTCACCGCGCCGCAAGCATTCGACGTGATCACCTTCACCGACCCGAACACCGATGTCGAGCGTTTCCGTTCCCTCGCGGGGGATCTCGCTCGACGAGTACGCGGCGCGGAGGCGAAGCTTCGCGCGCAGGCCGCGAGTGGTTGGGGAACCCCCCAAGCGGCGTTACCAGGATTCGTCTCCACCGTCGTCGGCCTGCGCGCCGCGATGCAGCGGTGGCTCACCCTGGACGAGCATCGCATCGAGCCCCTCTCCCCCGCACTGCGAGGCAGGCTCACCGACGGGCTGCGCCGCACCGCAAGCAACGACATCCTGCCCGCGATCGACTCCCTGCTGCGCTACCTCGACGGCCCGGCACGAGACACCGCAGTGCCAGGGGCCGGACTCGGCCAATACCCCGGCGGCGAACAAGCCTACCGGCAACTGGTGCGTCAGTATGCCTCCTACGACATCTCGCCAGAGCAGGTGCACGCCATCGGGCAGGCCCAGGTTGCCGAACTCACCGAGAAGATGGCGCAACTGCGCTCCGAGACCGGGTTCGACGGCGATGAAGCCGCCTACCGGAATATCCTCGAAACAGACGAACGATTCCACGCCCGCTGCGCCGAGGACGTCGCCGCGACCTACCGGCGCCACCTCGCCGCCATCGAGCCACGGATCGGACAGTGGTTCTCGGTAACGCCCAAGGCGCGGCACGCAGTCGAACGCCTCGATCCCGAACTCGAAGCCGGACTGTCCTACGGCTACTACGAACAACCAGGACCAGCCAACCCCGTAGGCCGCTACCGCTACAACGGATCCGGGCTCGACAGCAGATCCCAGATCAACGCGGCGACCCTGATCTTCCACGAACTCGTCCCCGGCCACCACTTCCACCTCGCGCGCCAAGAAGAAGACACCGCACTGCATCCGATCCGCGGCATGTTCGCCCCCGAACTACTCGGCGCCTACACCGAAGGCTGGGCCGAATACGCCGCCTCGCTCGGCACCGAGATGGGCCTCTACACCGACCCATGGGATCGGTACGGCCACTATGTGCACCAGCGCCTCACCGCGCAACGACTCGTCGTCGACACCGGACTCAACGCGTTCGGCTGGTCCCTGGAGAAAGCTGCCGCGTACATGGCGTCCACGACCATGGAATCATCGCAACAAATACACACCGAGACGCTGCGCTACTCGACCGATATGCCCGGCCAAGCGCTCGGCTACCGCCTCGGCTTCCTCAAGTTCTGGGAACTGCGCGAACACGCCGCGCAGAAACTCGGGCCCGCATTCGACATCCGCGCCTTCCACGAGGTCATCCTCGGCCCCGGTGCCCTCCCATTCACCGCTGTCGGCGAAAACATGGCAAACTTCGTCACGGAGCAGACCGCCGGATGACATCGCCGGGGAGTGCCCGAACAAGGTTTATGGCGCCTTTTGCGTGAAGACACAAGGGCATTTCTGTCCACTATAGACAGTTTGGGTGAAGCTTTCGCTCCCCCTCACCGACGCCGTCCGCAGCTGCCGACGTCGACTTCCTCCGCAAAAGGGTTCTGCTCACATAGCCCATTCACGGAAAGTGCGTCAGAAACGACCACAGGCCTTGGTCTCGTCGATAGGGCCATTGAGGTACTGGGCATGCACGATCGTGCAGTACTCGTGGACACCCGGCGACTTGTTCAACCAGATAGGTGTGCCTTCGCAGACATTGGCGGCATTTCCTTCCACTCCGCCACAGATCTTGTTCGTCTTGGTCACAAATTTGCCGTCAATATAAGCGAGGAGTTGCACGTCTTTGTCCCCGATGTCGCTACAGCTGTAGGAACCGAGGAACTCGACCTGGTTCAGATTCGCAACCGCGGGGAACCCCTGGCAGGTGGTCGTGACGGAGGTTGCGTCAGTGTGCTGAGCCGCCGATGCGGCTCCCCCGGTGGTGACAGTCAGGGCGATACCGAGGGAACCGGCGGCGACGGCGATGCTTTTCCATACCCGCATAATGAGACTCCATTCATCTCGGATGGATCGGGTCGACACAGATAATGTGCCCGATGCGCGAACATTGGCCTTGGTGAGCGTGTCCCGGTTCTTGAACGGGACGTGTCGTAGTAGACAGGACGGCCATGCCCACGGCAAGGTAATCACCGATACTTCGACAAACCTTGAAGCGTCTCCGAATTTCCCATGCACGGCCCGGATTTGCCGTCCGGGTTGGCCACGCAGAACTCGTGCGAGCCGACCAGGCCACATTTCGAATCGGGATGGTGACGAGGTCGGCGTTTCATGACGTCGGGTTACCGCCCGACCACGGTGGTCGGCACGTCCGGCGTCACGGTTGGAGAAGTTCGACCACAACGTCCGCGCCGGAGCCGACAGGGAAACCGCGGACCGGGTGCGCGAGGCGGTACTCGGCCTCGGCACCGGATCGGCGCGCGAGTTCGCCGAGGCCTGCCGCCGGATCAGCGGGCCATGAGTTCCGGCAGCGCGAGGCTACTCAGTCCGGCTGGTGGGCTCCGGTCATGATCTCGGCGAGATCATCCGGGGCGAGGAAGGAGGGCGGCGGTGGCGGTCCCCAGTTGAACAGGCCGCGCGCTCCCTCGAGCGTCTCCGGTGTCCAGAGCTGATCGTCCACGATGCAGTCCATATCGGAGTAGTACTCGGAGAAATTGCCCGCGGGATCCTTCAGGTACCAGAAGAAATTCGATCCGGCGTGGTGCCGCCCGAGTCCCCACACGTGCCGTTCGGGATGCTCGGTGAGCATGCTCGCGGCCCCGCGCCCGACCTCGTCGATGTCCTCCACCTGCCAGGAACTGTGGTGCAGAAAGGCCACCGGCGCGTTCAGCACCAGGACGTTGTGGTGATCGGTGGAACAGCGCAGGAACGCGCCGTGGTCCTTGATCCGGTCACTGGTCTTGAACCCGATCAGCTCGGTGAAGAACCGGATCGTCGCCGCGTAGTCGGTGGAACCGAGCACCACGTGGCCGAGCTTGCGCGGGCGAACCGCGGTTGCCCGCGACAGACCGGGAGCCCGGCCGGTGCCCCGCTCGATCCGGCCCGGGCCGTTGTACGGCGTCGCCGGTTCCTGGGCTTGCGTGACCGCTTCGGCGACCCGGACCACGACCCGGGTTCCGGTCACCGGTTCGACGGTGCGCAAGCCGGTCCCGTCCGCCTCGACCGGTGCTCCCTCGGCGCGCAGCCGGTGCGCGATCGCGGCGATATCGTCCGGGTGCTCCGCGCCGATCCCGATCTCGAGCAGCCGCCGTGTCGGCGCGGGCCGCACCCGCAGCTGTCTCCCACCGTCCACACTGGACAGCCAACCCTCGGCATGCGGGGTCAGCCCGAAATCGGTGTAGTACGCGATCGTCTCCGCGACATTCGGTACCCCCATGGTGATCGCGGTCAGTCGATGTAATGCCATCCCTACTGTCCTTCCACCAACTGATGGCGCATCTCCCCGATGCCGTGCACATAGCTGCGGAGTTCATCGCCCGGGTTGAGCCAGCGCGCGGGCTTGCGGCCAAGACCGACACCGGACGGGGTTCCGGTGAAGATCACGTCCCCGGGCAGCAGCGGCGTCACCGCGGACAGCCGGGCGATCAGCTCGGGCACCGGGAAGACCATGTCCCTGGTGCGGCCCTGCTGCATCTGCTCACCGTTGACCAGGCAGCCGAGCTCGAGATCGTCCCGGTCCGGCAGTTCCTCGGGGGTGACCAGCACCGGACCGATCGGCCCGAAACCCGGATGCGATTTGCCGAGGCTGAACTGCGGGGCCGGGCCGCTGAGCTGGAGCACCCGCTCGGAGAGGTCCTGCCCCACCGAAAGGCCAGCCACATGCGACCACGCGTCCTCGGCGGCCACCCGGTGCGCCCGCGCCCCGATGACCACGACCAGCTCGACCTCCCAGTCCACTTCCCCCTGGGGCACCGGAATCCTGCCGTACGGCCCGGTAAGCGAGGTCACGAACTTGGTGAACACCGGCGGATGTTCGGGCACCGCAAGCGCGGATTCCGCCGCGTGATCCGCGTAGTTCAGCCCGATGGCGAACACCTGGCGTGGCGTGGGAACCGGGTTCTCGTAGGACTCCTCGGACACCGCACGATCCCCGTCCGCCGCACCTGTTCCCGCCGCGAAGTCCAGTACCTCGGACCAGCGCGCATAGGCCTGCTGCGGATCGGCGGGCAGGCTGCCGCCGCTCGCGGTGTGCAGATCGAGTACCCGGCCGGGGGCCGTGACCTGGTGGAGCCGACCGGATAGGGAGGCAAATCGCATGCAACTACTCCTCGTCAAGGGCCGCACTGGCTTCGCCGCCGATGTCTTCCTGTCTACGCCGGTCAAATCGAATGGTCAATAAACTTTCGAAAGTTACACCCATGTTCGCACCATCGGGTAGGGTGCGAGGCGTGGCGAAACACGGAACGGCCGGGACCCGCACCGATGATGTGCACCGCGAACTGCGCAGCGACATCCTCGGCGGACGATTGGTGCCCGGCTCCCGCCTGAAATTTCCCGAACTGTGCGAGCGCTACCGCGTCAGCGTCGGAGCCGCACGGGAGGCCCTGACCCGGCTGATCGCCGAGGGACTGGTGAAGAACCAGGCCCACCAGGGCTACATCGTGACCCCGCTGTCCCACGAGGACCTCGCGGACCTCACCCGCGCCCGGGTCGAGATCGAGTCACTCGTGCTGCGGCTGTCCGTGCTCGAAGGCGATGTGCAGTGGGAATCCCGGGCGGTCGCGGCACATCACGTGCTCGAGCGCGCGGTCTTCCTCAGCAAGGACGAACCCGGCCACCCCACCGACGAATGGACCGCCGCGCACGCCGCGTTCCACCTCGCCCTGATCGACGGCTGCACCAACCGCAGGCTGCTCGGCACCGCGCGCAGCCTCCGCGAAGAGGCCGAGCTCTACCGTCAGTGGTCGGTGTCGTTCGGCCAGGAACCCGACCGGGACTTCGCCGGGGAGCACCGCGCGCTGCTGGAGGCCGCGATCGGGCGCGAGGCGGACCGCGCGGCCGAGCTGATCCGCGAACACATCGCGCACACCGCGCAGCTGCTGATCAGCGTCGCCACCGACGAACCGGGAACGGGTCAGGACACCGGAACCGCGCCGAGTCCGGGCATCCGGTAGTCCGGCAGGGTGATCGCTTCCTGGCTCGGTTTCCGGAACTTGCCGAGGAACCCGGAGATCCCGCGGTAGAGCGGGGTCGCCCCGGCGCGCATGACGGCGTGGAAGGCCTTGTTCTCCAACCGGCCACGCGGTGCCGTGCTGCGCGGGGTGCCGATGGGAAGCCGCTGTGCCTGCTCGACGAGCGGGCGCAGCCGCTGTTCGTAGCGGGCGAACGCGAGGCGGGGGTCATCCTGGCCGATGAGCTCACCGGCCAGGATGTACGCGCCGGTGAGCGCGAGCGTGGACCCCATCCCGCTGTACGGGGACGCACAGTAGGCGGCATCACCGACCAGCGCGATCCGGCCCCTGCTCCAGGTGTCCAGCCGCATCTGGCCGATGCCTTCGAAGTACATCGAGCCGTTGTCCAGCGCGTCGAGCACCCGTGGCCCCGCCCAGCCGACGTCGGCGAAAGTCTTGCGCAGCAAGGCGATCTGGTCCTCGCGGTCCAGCCGCTCCAGTCCGCGCACATCGCTGAGGAACTGCAGCGCGGCGCGGGTGCCACCCACATTGTCCGGGCGCAGGTAGACCTGCCTGCCGCGCCCGCACAGGTGCATGGCCCACCAGCTGTCATCGGTCTCGGCCCGCGGTATCGCCAGATGGGCGGTGTAGACGCCGAGCTCGTGCACCGTGGCTTCGGGCATGAGCTGCGCCCTGGTGTGCGAGCGCAGCCCTTCGGCCAGGACCACGATGTCGAACCGCCGCCGGTCGCCACTCCGGAACCGCACATCCACCCCGGCGCCATCGTCGTGCAGCGCGGCGATCTGATCACCGAAACGGTAGCTCGCCTTGTCGGCGGACTGCCGGTAGACCAGCCCGCCGAGCTGCCCGCGCAGGATCTCCAGTTCGGCGGTAGCTCCCCTGGATTCGTCTGTGCCAGCGGGAAAAGCGGCGATCGCGCGGCCGTGTTCGTCCACCAGCTTCATTCCCGTCTCACCGGTGTGCGCGGCCATGGCGACGTCCTCGAGGCCCATCCGGCGCAGTACCTGGCGCCCGACACCGCGGATGTCGACGTTCTGCCCCTCCGCACGCAGGTGATCGAAACGTTCCACGACGGTGACATCCCAGCCCGCCGCGCCCAGCCAGGACGCGAGGACGGGACCTGCGATGCTGGCACCGGAGATCAGGATGCTGTGGTCGCCCATCGCTATCGGCTCCCCTCCGAGACAATCGAGAAGTATGTAGTTAAACTATCTATTAGCCAAACTAGCAACATCGGGAGGGCGGTGCAACGTGGACGAGGAAGCGGCCCTGCGCCGGATGAGCGCGACCACCTTTGCCGTGCGGGACCTGATCGACGCCAGCCGCAGCCTGGTCACCCGGGCCGCGAAGCTCACCGGGATGAACGGGAACGACCTGACCGCGCTGGGTTTCCTGCTCGATCTCGGGCCGATGGGCACCGCCGAGCTGGCCCGCCGCCTCGCGATCAGCGGTCCCTCGGCCACCGCACTCGTGGACCGATTGGAACAGGCCGGTTACATCGAGCGAGCCCCCAGCGACACGGATCGCCGCAGGGTGACCATGACCGCCACGGCGGCCGCCCGGGACCTGGTGGTCTCGGCCTGGCTGCCCGCGATCCAGCGGATCGACGCGGTGTCCCGCGCGCTCAGTGAGTCCGAGCAGGCCATCGCCACGAAGTTCCTCGCCGAGGTGACCGAGGCACTGGACCGCAGTTTCCGGGAGGAGTGAGCACTCAGCGCGCCCGGATCGCGGCCACCAGCGCCGGGATCACCTCGTGCACATCGCCGAGCACCGCATAGGTGGACCGGGTGACCATCGGCGCCTCAGGATCGGTGTTGATCGCGAGAATGTGCTTGGCGTGCATGCAACCCACCCAATGCTGGGTGGCCCCGCTGATCCCGCAGGCGATGTAGAGCTCGGGCGCGATCTTGGTCCCGGTGAGCCCGACCTGATCGCTGTGCGGACGCCAGCCGTTGTTGGTGGCCACCCGCGAGCATCCGACGGCCCCGCCGAGCAGCGCGGCGAGTTCCTCGAGCGCGGCGTATCCCTCCGCGCTGCCCACACCGCGCCCGCCCGACACGACAACGGGCGCGGTCGCGAGGCTGATCCCGCCGCCGCGTTCGGTGCGCTCCACGAGCCGGGCCCTCGGCAGCTCCGGATCGAGCTGCGGAACATGCTCGGTCACCGAAGTCTCCTGTACCGCCACGGTTTTCGTGACTATCGCCGCGCCCTGCCCGATGCTGCAGAGCTTGACCTCCGCGGTGAGTTCGGCGTCCTCGAACAGCACCCCGCCACCGCGGCTCCTGGTCAACGTCCAGGGTTCGCCGGTGCCGATTTCCAGGCAGTTGGCGGCGAACGGCAGCCCGAGGCGCGCGGCCGTGTTCGCGAGCAGTTCGTTGCCGTGCGCGGATCCCGGCGCGAACACCGCCTCCGGGGCGAGCTCGGTGATCAGTCCGGCCAGTGCGGCGGATTCGAGCTGCGGGGAATGCTCGTCCAGCAGTTCGTGGCGCACCACATGGAGGGTGCCGATGCCGTACGGGCCAAGGGATTCCGCACAGTCCCCGAACGCGAGCGCGGCGACCTCGATCCCGTTCGCCGCACCGAAAGCCGCCGCGAACCGCAGTGCCTCGACCGAATCGGCGGCGACGGTGCCGTTGTCGACATCGACGTGGACGAGCAACATCAGCGCAACACCCCCAGATCCTCGAGCACGCTCAGCACGGCATCGGCCGCCTCGGCCCCGCTCCCGAGTACCTTGGTCTCGGTGCCGATTCCCGGCGGGGTACGCAACCGCAGCGCGCGCAGGCCGCCCGCCGCCACTTCGGGCGAGATCCGGTGCAGCGGCGCCTTTTTCGCCCGCAACCGGCCCTTGATGCTCGGATAGCGCGGCAGGTTCAGCCCTTCCGCGACGGCGGCCACGGCGGGCAGCGGTGCCCGGTACACCTCGACACCGTCCGGGACATCCCGGCGCAGCGTGACTTCCTCAGGTCCGAGCTCGATCCCTTTCACCCCGGCGAGTACGGGCAGGCCGAGCCCGTTCGCGACGCGTGCACCGACCTGATACTGGCAGGCATCGGCGGATTCGTTGCCGAACAACAGCAGGTCATAGGGGCCGATTTCGCGCAGCGCGGCGAGAATCGCGGACGCGGTCGCCTGCGGATCCTCCCCCGCGCCCTCGACGAGCACCCCGTGATCGGCGCCCATGGCCATGGCATACCGCAGTTGTTCCTCGGCCTCCGGCGGTCCCACGGTGAGCACCCCGGCCGAACCCGAGGTCCGCTCCGCGATCCGCACCGCCTCTTCCACCGCGCATTCCTCGTGCGGTCCGATGGTGAACCCCAGGTGCCTGGTGTCGAGCTCGCCGTCCTCGGTGAGCACGACCTCGGCGCCGAAGGCGGGCACCCGTTTCACGCAGACGAGCACATCCATGGTTCACACCCGCATTCGCGTATCGTCCGGATCGAACAGCGGGGTGCGCCCGGCCCGTGCCACGACGACCGGGTACCGCTCCCCCATGTACTCCACGGTGAGTTCGGTGCCCTCCACCGCGTACTGCGCGGGCAGGTACGCCATCAGCAGATAGGTGCCCAGCGTCGGCCCGGATCCCGCGCTGGTGACGTAGGAACCGCGCCCCTTGCGGTCCACGATCCGCTCGCCCTCGGTGGTCAGGATCGGCTCGCCGCCCTGCGGAAACCGTTGTGTGCCACCATAACTGAGGGTGCACAGGGTGGCGACCGGTTCACCGTCGCGGGCGCGCAGGTACGCCTCCTTGCCGATGAAGTCCGCGCTCTTCACCTTGGGCAGCGCGAGCCCCGCCTCGACCGGGCTGTATTCGAGTTCGAGCTCGGCACCCATCAGTCGGTAGCCCTTCTCCAGCCGCCCGGTGGTGCCGTACACCCCGATTCCCGCGGGCACCAGTCCGTGCGGGCGCCCCGCGGCGTAGAGCGCGTCCCACAGTCGCGCGCCCTGTTCGAAGGGGGCATGCAGTTCCCAGCCCAGATCGCCCACATAGGACAGTCGCATGGCGAGCACCGGAACCGAACCGACGGCGATCTCGCGCGCGGTACCGAAGGGGAATCCGTCGTTGGACACATCGTCCTCGGTGCACGCGGCGAGCACATCCCGGGCGCGCGGTCCCCACAGGCCGATCGTGCACACCGCGGAGGTCACATCCCGCAGTGCGGCATCGGCGGGCAGGTTCTGGGTGAACCACTTGAGATCCCGCGCCCCGTCCGCGCCGCCGGTGACCACCCGGAACCACCGCTGCCCCAGACGAACCACGGTGAGGTCGCTGCGGAATCCGCCGTTCGGGGCGAGCACCGGGGTGTACATGATCCTGCCGACCGGCCGGTCCATCTGGGCCACGGTCATCCACTGGATGAACTCGAGCGCGCCCGGTCCGGTGATGTCGAACTGCGCGAAGGCGGTCAGGTCGATCATGGCGGCGTGCTCGCGCATGGCGAGATGTTCGGCGGTGCTGATCGGCGACCACCAGCGGGCGTCCCACTCGTGCGGCCGGTCCGCGACCGGATACCGTTCGAGCAGTTCCCGGTTGCTCTCGTACCACTGCGGGCGTTCCCAGCCCCCGACCTCGAAGAACCGCGCACCGAGCTCGACTTCCCTGGTATGGAACGGGGAGAGCCGCTGTTCCCGGTTGGATTCCCACTGCTCGCGGGGATGCACGATGCCGTAGGTCTTGTTGAAGCCCTCGTTCGCCCGCGCGCGCACATGGGCGCGGGTGCGCTGGTGCGGGTAGAACCGGGCGATGTCCGCGGCGTGCGGGTCGATTTCCGGGGCACCATCGGTCATCCACTCGGCGAGCATCCGGCCTACCCCGGGGCCCTCCTTGATCCACACCGCGGCCGCCGACCACAGCCCGCGCACCTCGGGGGTCTCGCCGAGCAGCGGGCCGCCGTCCGGGGTGAGCGAGAGCAGCCCGTTGATCGCGTGCCGGATCCCGGCTTCGGGGTCCCCGAGGATGTCCGGGAACAGTTCGAGTGCCTGCTCCATCTGCGGGTCGAAATCCGCATCGGTGAACGGCAGCTGGGTCGGAGAGAGCGCGGCTGCCGCGATCGAGGGGATTTCATCCGGCTCGTGCAGGATCGGGCGGTGCGCGTAGGAACCGACCTCCAGATCGGCGCCGCTCTGCCGTTCGTACATCAGCGGATCCATATCGCGCACGATCGGATAGGCGATCTCGGCGTTGGTCTTCTCCAGTTCCGGGATCGGGCCGACATCGATCATCTGGTGCACCGCCGGGGTCAGCGGGATGTGTGCCCCGGCCATGCGGGCCAGCCGCGGGCTCCACACCCCGCAGGCGATCACCACGGTGTCGGTCTCGATGTCCCCGCGATCGGTGCGCACCCGCCGGATCCGGCCATCGGTGGTTTCGATGGCCAGCACCTCGGTGTTCGCGGCGGTGTGCAGCGCGCCGAGCTGGCTCGCCTGTTCGCGCATGAGCACCCCGGTCTGCAGCGGGTCGACAACCGCGACCGAGGGAGTGTGGAATCCGGCCAGGATCACTCCCGGATCGAGGAACGGCATGAGTTCGTGCGTCCGCCGCGGGCTGATCAGTTCGGCGTTGATGCCCCAGGACTTCGCCGATGCCATGCGCCGCTTCAGTTCCTCGACCCGCTGCGGTTCGCGGGCCACCTCGATCCCACCGCAGGTGGTGAGCGTGTTGAATTTCTCGTACTGGCGCATCGAATCCAGCGTGAGCCAGGTGATCTCCTTGGAGTGGTCGACCGGGAAGATGAAGTTGGATGCGTGCCCCGTCGAACCGCCCGGATCGGGCAGCGGCCCCTTGTCGAGCAACACGATGTCCCGCCAGCCGCGGTCGGCGAGGTGGTACACGAGCGAGTTGCCGACGATTCCCGCTCCGATGACGACGACGGTGGCGCGGTCGGGAAGTTCAGCCATGGCAAGCTCCTAGTGCAGGCTCCTAGTACAGCCCGACGATCTGGCCGGACTCGTCGATATCGATGTGCTCGGCGGCCGGTGTCGAGGAAAGCCCGGGCATGGTGCGCATTTCCCCGCAGATCGGGTAGACGAATCCGGCCCCCGCGGAGGCGCGCACCTCGCGAACCGGGAGCAGCCAGCCGCTCGGTGCGCCCTTGCGGGCCGGGTCCGCGGAAAGCGAGAGGTGCGTTTTCGCGATGCACACCGGGAGATTCCCGAAACCGTTGCGTTCGTAGCCGCGCAGCTGGCGCTTGGCGAGCGGGGAGATGTCCAGCCCGTCCGCCCCGTAGATCCGCCGGGCGACCGTGTCGATCTTGTCCACGAGGGACAGGTCATCCGGATAGAGCGGGTGGTACTCCGAGGGTGTCGCACAGGCATCGGCCACTGCCTCGGCGAGCGCCGCCGCACCCTTTCCGCCGTCCGCGACATGCGTGCTCACCGCGGCACGGGCCCCCTCCTCGGTGGCGATTCGCAGTATCGCGCGATGTTCGCTCGGATAGTCACCGGGGAAGGCGTTCACCGCGACGACCGGGGTGACCCCGTGCGCGCGGATGTTCGCCAGCTGCCTGCGGAGGTTCGCCGCACCCGCGTACACGTCATCGGGATTCTCCGCGAGCAATTCCTCGGGTAGTGGTTTCCCCGCGACGATGCGGTATTTCCCGGAGTGCGCCTTGAGCCCGCGCACCGTGGCGACCACGACCGCGGCGTCCGGCACCAGTCCCGAGGCACGGCATTTGATGTTGAAGAACCGTTCCGCGCCCATGTCCGCGCCGAACCCGGCCTCGGTGACCAGGTAGTCGCCCGCATGGATGCCGATCAGGTCGGCCACGATCGAGGAGTTCCCGTGCGCGATGTTCCCGAATGGTCCACAGTGGACGAGCACCGGGGTCTGTTCCACTGTCTGCATCAGGTTCGGTTTGATCGCCTCCCGCAGCAGCACGCACATCGCGCCCGCCGCGTGCAGGGATTCCGCGGTGACCGGATGGCCCGCGCGGTCGTAACCGACCACGATCCGGCCGAGCCGGTCCCGCAGATCACGCAGTGAGGTGGCCAGCGCGAGCACCGCCATGACCTCACTCGCCGCGGTGATATCGAACCCGGTCTGGCGCGGATTGCCGTCCCCTGGCCCGCCGAGGCCGGTGACGATCTGGCGCAGATCGCGGTCATTGGAGTCGAGCACCCGCCGCCAGGTGATGGAGTGCGGGTCGAGATCGAGCGCGTTTCCCTTGTCCAGATGGTTGTCCACCATCGCGGCCAGTAGATTGTGCGCGGCGGTGACCGCGTGCAGATCCCCGGTCAGATGCAGGTTCATCGACTCCATCGGGACGACCTGGGAGTACCCGCCGCCGGCAGCCCCGCCCTTGATGCCGAAGGTCGGGCCCATGGAGGGCTGGCGGATCGCGATCACTCCTCGGCTGCCGATGTGCGCGAACGCCTGGCCGAGCCCGACCGTGGTGGTCGTCTTGCCCTCGCCGAGCGGGGTCGGGGTGATCGCGGAGACCACCACGTATTTCGCGCGCGGGCGGGATTTCAGTTCCTCGACCGCGTCGAGCGAGATCTTGGCGACCGCGTCCCCGTAGGGTTCGAGCAGCCCGGGGCGGATTCCCATTTCCGCGCCGAGTTCGGTCAACGGCCGGCGTACCGCGTTCCGCGAGATCTCCAGATTCGTCGACATCGTGGTGCCACCCCCTTCAGGCCACCGCTCGGCGGCGCGCGGTGAGCCAGCGCACCGTCGGACCGATGTGGTTGAACGTGTACACATGCAGTCCGGCGATCTCGCCGTGCGCGCCGAGCTTGCGCACCAGCGAATCCGGGCGATATCCACCGGGCCGCAGCAGTTTCCCGGCCACCGCACGGTTTCCGCGCACGAATCGCACCGAGTCCCCGACCCCGATGCGCATGCTGACCCGCAGCAGTTTCCGCGGATCGACCACCCCGGGAACGCCCGCGATGATCGGCAGCCGGATTCCCCTGCCCCGCACGGTTTCCGCGAACCGGCACACCAGCTCGGCATCGAAACAGAGCTGGGTGACGGTGTAGTCGGCATACTCCTGCTTCGCCTCGAGCGCATCGAGCATGCCGGTGAACGTCACCGCGTGGTGCCCGTCCGGATAGGAGGGAACCCCGACCCGCGGTGGGCGCTTGCCGAGTTCGGCCATGGCGCGCAGCAGATCGAGCCCGCTCTCGAACTCGCCGAGCGGCTGCGCGCCATCACCGCCGACGACGAACACATCCCGGATCCCGGCAGCGGCGATCCGGTCGAGCAGATCGGCGAGCTCGGCACGATCGGTCACCAGCCGCGCCGCGAGATGCGGCACCGCGTCGAATCCCAGCGCGCCAAGGCTTTCCGCGAGCTCGATCGTCTCCCGCACGCCCCTGCTCGGCGAGGAGGTCACGGTGACCGTCGCCCCCGTTGGCAGCTCGGCGGTCTTGTCGAGCACCCCGCGAAGCGGCATCACCTCATAGCGCGGAGCGGCGAGCAGGGCAGCCCGGACCCGCCGCTTTCCCGCTCTCGTCAGGGATTCGGTCATGGTGACCCCCTTGGTATCGCTAACTCTTCGGGGTGTCCTTGTGGGGATCCACGAACGGCTTCTCCACGACGGTTCCGCCGCGGACTCCCTCCGGGGTCAGGATCCGCAGTTCGGTACCGAGCGCGGTGTGCTCGATCGGCACCATCGCGAGCCCGATGTTGCGCTCCAGCCTCGGGGAGTGGCACGCGCTGGTCACCGAACCGATCACGGTGCCCGCGGTGTCCTGCACGCTGAACGGTTCGATCATCGAGCCGTCGTTGTACGAACCGACCGAGGGACCCTCGATCTCCACCCCGACCATGGATCGGGAGACGCCCTTTTCCTTGGCCCGGATCAGCGCTTCCTTACCGATGAAATCGGCTTCCTGGTTCAGGTCCACCATCCACTTGTAGTCGTAGCCGACCTCGAGCGGATTGGTGTCCAGGGTGATATCGCAGCCGTAGGCGAGCATGCCCGCTTCGATGCGCCGCATGTGGCACGGCCCGATCGGACGGATCCCGTGCGGCTGCCCGGCTTCCCAGACCCGGTCCCACAGGGCGACCGCGTTCCGGCTCGCCTCGTAGAGATAGATCTCGTAACCGATCTCGCCGCTGTACCCGGTGCGGCTGATCACCACATCCATCCCGTCGATGGTGTCGTGGCGCAGCGCGTAGTACGGCATGTCCAGTACTTCGGGACCGAAAAGATCGGACATGACCGCCTTGGCCTTGGGACCCTGGATCTGGATCGGTGCCACATCGACCTCGCCGACGTGCACATTCCAGCCGCCCGCATGGGCGAGCGCCAGTGCCCACAGGCCCACATCGCTGTCCGCGAGGGAGAGCCAGAACCGGTCCTCCTCGACGCGGAGCAGAATCGGGTCGTTGACGATCCCGCCGTCCGGTGCCGTGATGAACACGTACTTGCACTGGCCGACGGCGCACTTGTGCAGATCGCGTGGCACGAGCGTATTCGTGAACGCGAGCGCGTCCGGCCCGGAGATCTCCAGCTGCCGTTCGACGCCGACATCCCAGATCGTCACGTCGTTGAGCAGTGTCCAGTACTCGGCAACCGGATCGCCGTAGTGGCGTGGGTGATAGGTGTGGTTGTACACGCTGTACATCGCCACACCGTGCCGCCGGGAAGCCCAGAAGTACGGGGATTTCCGCAGGCGGGTGTAGAGCATGACCGCTGGCTTGTCGACGACCTGCTGCGTCGAATCCGTAGTCGAATCGTTCGCGAGCCGCGGCTTGAGCACGTCCGTCATCGCTCGCCTCCTGACGCCGGTGGTCGCCCCACCGGCTGCGCAAGGGAGTAGTTTAGAGAAGCTATTTAGTTGCGTATGATGCAGCCAGTTGTGGCTGATGCAACAAGTGTGGACCGGCTCAGAAAGCCTCGTCAAGGGCTGTCAAGACCCAATTTTTACCGGTTTCCGGTGGTTACAGGGTGCGTCCGGGAGATACGGAGCGCCGCCCGGAGGTGTTACGACCGCGTCCGCGATCGGCTGACTCGTTCCAGCGTTGTGTCATCGCCCGGCCACGTACCGGGGCTGGTCCGCGGCCCAGATCCCGCCCTCGTCGAGATGCTTCACCAGCCGCCGCTCACCGTCGAGCACGTGCTTGGCCATCGCGGAGCGGGCAGCCTGCTCGTCGGCCGCACGCAGTGCTTCGAGGATCGCGCGGTGCGCGGTGCCCAGTCCGCGCCGCCAGCCCGCATCCGAGGAGTAGAAGGACTGTGGGAGATACAGCGAGGCACTGCGGAGCACCCAGGCGAGCTTGCGGGAGTCCGCGACGAGGTTCACCCCGCGATGAAAGGCGAACTCCAGGCGTTCGATCCGCTCCGCGTCCTTGGTCCGTACCGCCTTGGCCAGTTCGGCCTGGATCCCGGTCAGTTCCTCGAGTTGCTCCGCGGAGACCAGGGCGGCCGCCCGCCCGGCGAGCCGTCCCGCGATGTCCGCCTGCACCTGGAACAGATCCTGGACATCGCGGCGGGAAAGCGGATTCACCGCGAACCCCTTGCTCGGTTGCAGCGAGACCATGTCCTCACCGCGCAGCGCGGCAAGCGCCTCACGCACCGGGGTCGCGCTGATCCCGAGCTCGCCGGCGAGTTGATCGATACGGATGTAGCTGCCCGGCTTGAGTTCCCCGGACATGATGCGATCCCGCAGATGCGCGGCCACCTCATCGGAAAGCTGTCGCCGGTTCAGTCCCGGTTTGCCCGCATCCATCGTCTCTCCTTTGAGCCTGGATTATCTGTCCTCTATCATATATGATCTACGTCTCGGCTATCGAAGGAGCTGGTCGATGACTGCGGTGCTCACCGACCTCCAGGAAGACAGCGGGACCTGGTCGCTGGTGTCCTCGGCCCAATCCGGGGACATGGCCGCCTTCGGCGCGCTGTACCGGCACTACGCACCCCAGGTCTTCGGGCAGTGCCTGACGCTCACCCGGGATCGGGTACTCGCCGAGGACTGCACGAGCGAGACCTTCGTGCGCGCCCTCGCCCGGATGGATTCGCTGCGCTATCGGGGAATCGACATCGGAGCCTGGCTCGCCACCATCGCGCGGAACATCGTGCTCGACCATCTGAAGTCCGGGCGCAGCCGCCGCGAAGTGCTCACCGACGAGAACCCGGAAACCGGGGCGTACGAACCACAGCCCGATTCGATCGTGCTCGCCGATATCGCCCGCGCCGCGGTCCGGGCCGCGCTGGACAACCTGGATCCGTCCCGGCGCCACTGCCTCGTGCTGCGGTTCTTCCACGGATACAGCGTCGTGGAAACCGCGCGGATGATGAACCGCACCCCGGGAGCGGTCAAAGCCTTGCAGCACAGGGCAATTCGCGCACTGGCATTCGATATTCCCAGTGATATCAAGGAGTTCTTCGGAGTGAGCTGACGGATCGGCGGCTCTCATCCGTTACTGAGGCGCGGCGGCGCGGAGAACTGTTTGGCACAGATCCCCACCGAAACCGGGCTGAGACTACGCAGTGTCCTCGACGAGCTGAACAAAGGCTGCGGACCCGAGCTTCGGCGCCCGAGTGAACGGGACGCCGATGCGTTCGACGAGATCGTTCAGTTGGCGGCGAGTTCGTCACGCAGCTACACCGGATCGCCTGCGAACGGGGATGTGCGCATCCGGACTGCGACAGACCGCCAAGCCTCACCCAAGCAAGTCCACATCCACCACGGCAAACCCGAATTCACCCTGCCCGAATACCGGCAGCGCATCGCCGAACTGCGCGCACCCTGCGTGGTTCCCGCGTGACGGAACTCGCTTGGAAAACGTGCGATTCTTGCTATGCTCGAACGCGCTGATGGTTCACCGCCCCATCCCAGGGGCGAGTGAGGCAAGAGGGAACCCAGTGTGAATCTGGGACTGCCCCGCAGCGGTGAGCGGGAACGACCGCCGTCATGGAGCACTGGGCACGGCCCGGGAAGCGACGGCCAGTAGGTCCACCGGATCCGGTGGGTGCCCGCGAGTCCGAAGACCTGCCATCGGTGTGCAAGTCCGACGGCCTCGAGGGCGGCAAGGGCGGACGTGGTGCGGCGCTGTCCTGCCCACCTGTCCTCCACCACTCCCGCGCGGCCGCCGGAACACCGCGAGCTCGCGAGGAGAGAGCCCATGGAGCAAGGAAAATCGACGATCGGTTCGACCGTACTCGGCTACCCGAGGATCGGGCCGCGCCGGGAACTCAAACGTGCCGTCGAACGGTACTGGGCCGAGCGCATCGACGCCGGACAACTCGAACAGGTCGCCGCCGAACTACGTGCCGGAACGATCTCCGAGCTGTCCGCTGCCGGGCTCGATTCGGTGCCGTGCAACACCTTCTCCTACTACGACCACGTGCTCGACACCGCGGTACTTTTCGACGCGGTACCGCAACGGTTCCGTGAACTCGGCCTCGGCGCGCTCGACGAGTATTTCGCCATGGCTCGCGGGCGCGCCGAGGTCACCCCGCTCGAACTGACGAAGTGGTTCGACACCAACTATCACTACCTGGTCCCCGAACTCGCCCCGGACACGAAATTCCGCCTGGCCGGGGACAAGCCGCTCACCGAATACGCCGAGGCGAAAGCGGCCGGTGTGCAAGCACGCCCGGTGCTGCTCGGCCCGGTGACCTTCCTGCTACTGGCCAAGGCCGCCCCGCACGCGCCCGCCGGGTTCGACCCGCTCGATCTGCTCGATCCGCTGCTCGAAGCCTATTCCGAACTGCTCGGTAAACTGGCCGAGGCCGGGGCGCAGTGGGTGCAGCTGGACGAACCGGCCTTCGCCGCGGACCGCTCCAGCGGCGAACTCGATGCCCTGCGCCGGGCCTACGATCGGCTCAGCGGCCAGCAGAACCGGCCGAAGCTCCTTGTCGCCGGGTACTTCGGCGATCTCGGCGACGCACTCCCGGTACTCGCCGAGACCGGTATCGAGGCCATCGCACTCGACCTGGTCACCGCGCCGCAAACGGTGGATCGCGTTGCCTCGCTTGGCAAACTGCGGGACAAGACCCTCGTCGCCGGGGTGGTCGACGGGCGCAACGTCTGGCGCACCGATCTGCGTTCGGCCGCGTCGACCTGTGCCGCACTGCTCGGTTCGGTCGGCGGGCTCGCGGTGTCCACCTCGTGTTCGCTGCTGCACGTGCCCTACGACCTGAACGCGGAACCGGCGCTGTACGAGGAATTGCGAGAGCGGCTGGCGTTCGCGCGGCAGAAGGTCGACGAGGTCGTGCTGCTCGGGCGCGCCATGGAAAACGAGGACTCCGGGATCGCCGAGCAACTGGCCGCCGCCTCGGATCGAGTCCGCAAGGCCACCGCACGGGCGCGCAAGGACGAACAGCTGCGCGGCCGGATCGCCGCACTGCGCCCGGAACAGCGCAAGCGGGTCGACTACGCGAGCCGGGCACAGGCGCAGCAGGCCCGGCTGAACCTGCCGCCGCTGGCCACCACGACGATCGGGTCCTTCCCGCAGACGCCCTCGATCCGCAAGGCACGCGCGGAACTGCGGGACGGCAAGATCGACGAGGCCACCTACACCGAGCGGATGCGCACCGAAATCCGCGAGGTGATCGAGTTCCAGGAGAGCATCGGGCTCGACGTGCTCGTGCACGGTGAGCCGGAACGCAACGACATGGTGCAGTACTTCTCCGAAGGGCTGGAAGGCTTCTTCTCCACCGAGAACGGCTGGGTGCAGTCCTACGGTTCGCGCTGTGTGCGCCCGCCGATCCTGCACGGGGATGTATCCCGCACCGCCCCGCTCTCGGTCGAATGGAGCACCTACGCCCAGTCGCTGACCGAGAAACCGGTCAAGGGCATGCTCACCGGTCCGGTCACGATCCTCGCCTGGTCCTTCGTGCGCGATGACCAACCACTGGCCACGACCGCCGATCAGGTCGCACTCGCGCTGCGCGACGAGATCCACGACCTGGAGACCGCGGGCATCCGCGTCGTGCAGGTGGACGAGCCCGCGCTGCGCGAACTGCTGCCACTGCGGGAAAGCGAGCGCCCGGCCTACCTGGAGTGGGCGGTGAATTCCTTCCGGCTGGCCACATCCGGTGCGGCTGCGGCGACCCAGATCCACACGCACCTGTGTTACTCGGAGTTCGCCGATGTGATCGAGGCGATCGACGGGCTGGACGCGGATGTCACCACGATCGAAGCGGCCCGCTCACGCATGGAAGTACTCGAGGATCTGCGCGCGATCGGGTTCGCCAGGGGTGTCGGGCCGGGCATCTACGACATCCATTCCCCGCGCATTCCCGAGCTCGGTGAGCAGTCCGAGCTGCTGAGCGCCGCCAAGGCAGCGGTGCCCGCGGAACGCCTGTGGGTCAACCCGGACTGCGGCCTCAAGACCCGCGGCTATTCGGAGGTGGAGAAGGCACTGCGGAACATGGTCGGCGCGGCCACCGCACTGCGGTAAGGCTCTCGATCGGCGGGGTGGACCGGACGGTTCGCCCCGCCGATTTGTCGACATATCAGCACCTACTTCTCAGACGTCTGACGACTTGCTAGGCTCCTTCCCGTGACAGGAGCCAACCAGGGCGCGGTGCACCGGATCAATCACGGGCCGATCGTGCCGCAGATCGAGCAGGCACTCCGGGAACAGCTGCGCGAACGGCGCTGGGCGCCGGGGCAGAAGCTGCCGAACGAGTCCGCTCTCGCCGCCGAGCTCGGCGTCGGGCGGTCCTCGGTGCGCGAGGCGGTCCGGCTGCTCGCCCGTGACGGGCTGCTCGAGGTACGCCACGGCTCGGGCACCTTCGTGCTCGAGCAAGCCAAGAACGAACCGGATGTGGGCGAACTGCTGCGCAAGGCCCGGCTGCTGGAGGTCTACGAAGTGCGCCGGGGCATCGAGGTGGAGGCGGCGCGCCTGGCCTCGGCGCGGGCCCGCCCAGGGGAACTCGGCGCGGTGCGCGACAAGCTCGCCGAACGCAATCAGGCAGGCGATGCGGCCCGTTATGTGGACAGCGACCTGGAATTCCACCGGGGCATCGTGGCGCTGTCCGGGAACGCCCTGCTGCTCGGGCTCTACGACGCGGTGCTGCCGACCATCCGCGCGGCCACGCTGGACCGCATCACCGAGGACGCGGATGTGCCGGACACCGCCTGCGCGCACGCGGACCTGCTCGCGGCCATCGAACGCGGGGATGCGGCTGCCGCGATCGCGGCGACCCTGGCGAATCTGGATTCGATCTCCTCCCCGCTGCGGGAAACCGGCTGATGGCCACTGACCGGCTCGGCACGGCGAGTGCCACGGTCCTCGGCGGGATCGGCGCGGCCGTCGGCGGTTTGCTCGGCGGCGGCAGCGGCGTGATCTACGTGCCCGCCCTCGACCGGCTCACCACCTTGCCGCGCGCGGTGCTGCACGGCACCTCGGCGGCCGCGAACATCGCGGTGTGCCTGGTCGGCCCGGTGGTGTTCGCCCTCGGTGGCGGCGGAGTCGATCTGCGCAGCGGCTCCGGCCTCATGCTGGGCAGCGTGATCGGCGGGTTCTTCGGCGCCAAACTCCTCACCCGGCTCCCGGAAACCTTGCTGCGCGTGCTGTTCCTCGCGGTGTTGCTGGTCACCGGGACGAAGCTGTTCCTGGACGCCTTCGGGCTCGATCCCAGTGGCGGTGCGGCGCTGTTCAGCCAGCAGCTGCTCGCCGAACTCTGGTTCGTGCTCCCGCTCGCCACCGTGACCGGGGTGCTCATCGGTGCCTGGGCGGGCGCGATGGGCCTCGGCGGCGGGTTGCTCGCGGTACCGGCGCTCGTGCTGCTGTTCGGCACCGATCTGCACACCGCGGAGGGCACCTCGCTGCTGATGTTCCTGCCGACCTCGATCGTGAGCACCGTCGTGCACCTGCGCCAGGGCACCGCGGACGGGCGGCTGTCCGTGCTGCTCAATCTCGGGGCCGTCCCGGGCGCGATCGCGGGCGCCCTGCTCGCGCTCGCGCTGTCCGGAACGGTGCTCTCCCTGGTGTTCGGCACGTTCGCCATCGCGATGGCGATCCGCGAACTGTTCGCTATGCGCCGAGCTCCCGCAGTTTCGGCACCACATCCTCGGTGAACTGGGTGAGGAACCGCTCCTGGTCGTTGCCCGGGCCGTGGAACACCAGGTGGTCGAAGCCCGCGTCGAGGTAAAACTTCACCTTCTCGATCGCTTCCTCCGGATCGGAGGCGACGATCCACCGGCTGGCGATCTGCTCACTGGTCAGGGCATCGCCTGCCTTTTCCATCTCCACCGGGTCGGAGAGGCTGTGCTTCTGCTCGGCGGAGAGCGCGAGCGGTCCCCAGAACCTGGTGTTCTCGATGGCCCGCTCGTGATCGCGGTCGTAGGAGAGCTTGATCTCGATCATCTTCTCGATCGAGCCGGGTTCCTTGCCCGCAGCGGAGAGCCCTTCCTCGACGGCGGGAAGCAGCTTGTCCGTGTACAGTTCCGGGCCTTTTCCGCTGGTGCAGATGAATCCGTCACCGGCGCGGCCGGCGTACTTCGCGACGACCGGCCCACCGGCGGCCACGAACACCGGGATGCGCTCGTCCGGGCGGTCGTACACGGTGGCGTTGTCGGTCTGGTAGTAGTCGCCGTCGAAGCTGACCCGTTCGCCGTCCCACAGGGCGCGCATCAGGCGCACCGATTCCCGCAGCCGCGCGAACCGCTCCTTGAAGGCGGGCCACTCGAACTTGGCGACGGCCAGCTCGTTCAGTGCCTCGCCGGTGCCGATCCCGAGCATCACCCGGCCGGGGAACAGGCAGCCGAGGGTGCCGAAGGCCTGCGCGACCACCGCGGGGTTGTACCGGAAGGTCGCGGTGAGCACGCTGGTGCCCAGCTGGACCCGCGAGGTCCGCTCCCCGACCGCGCCCATCCAGGCCATCGAGAAGGGTGCGTGCCCGCCGTTGTGCCGCCAGGGCTGGAAGTGATCAGAGACCATGACACTGTCGAGGCCAAGTTCTTCGGCCCGCACCGCGTACTCGACGAGATCCCGGGGGCCGAACTGTTCCGCGGATGCTTTGTAACCGATCTTCACTACGTCATCCTGCCACGCAGCGCGCGGACCCCGCCAATGTTGCGGATCGCTACCCAGGGTTGCGGCGCAACAAGTAGGTATCCATGATCCAGCCGTTGCGCTCGCGGGCCTCGGCGCGGACCCGCTTGATTTCCTCGGCCACCTCGGGCAGCGTGCCGGACACCGTGACCTCCTCGGGAGTACCGAGATAGGCGCCCCAGTAGATCTCCATTCCGGCGTTCTCGATCTCGGCGAACGTACAGTGCGCGTCCAGCATGACGACCACGTCGTCCACGCCGTCCGGGAACCCCTCGGCGAGCCTGCGGCCGGTGGTGATCTGCACCGGACGCCCGATCCGGTTCAGTCCGGTGCGGTGCCGCGCCACCAGCGAGGAGACGCTGCTGACCCCGGGAATCACGGTGTACTCGAAGCTGAGCGTGCCGCGCGCGAGAATGTCCTCGAGGATGCCGAGGGTGCTGTCGTAGAGGGTCGGATCGCCCCAGACGAGGAATGCGCCGGTCTCGTCCTCGCCGAGCTCCTCGGCGATCATCCGCTCGCAGACGTCCGCCCGCCGCTTGCGCCAGTCCTCGACCGCGGACACGTACTCGGCGCTGGACCGGTCCCGTGGCGGGTCGTTCGCCTCCGCGATGCGGTACCCGCCCTCGGGCACGTACCGGCCGAGCACCTCGGCGCGGAAGTCCACGAGCTCCTTCTTGCGCTCGCCCTTGTCCAGGATGAAGAACACATCCACGCTGCGCATCGCCTCGACAGCGCGCACCGTCAGATGTTCCGGGTCACCTTCGCCGATTCCGATCAGCACAATATTCCGCACAATGGCTGATTATGCGCGAGTGCGGTTCGGCACCCGGGAGCTACCCACGAGCACCCCGGGTGACCGCCGAATCAGTCCCAGTAGCCGAGATTCGCGGAGAGCTCCCGCGCCGCCCGGATGATCTCCACGCTGACCTGCCTGATGCGCTCGCGGGTGAGCCGATAGGCGGGCCCGGAGGCGGAAAGTGCCGCGACCACGTCACCGTGGTCCCCGCGTACCGGAACCGCGACCGCGTGCATGCCGAGTTCCAGCTCCTCGAAACACCAGGAGTAACCGTCCCGCACGATCGAGTCGAGCTCGGTGCTCAGTTCCGCGCTGTCGGTGATCGTCTTCGGCGTGAACTCCTCGAGCCTGCGCCGCAACAGGGCACGTCTGCGCGCCAACGGAAGATGGGCCAGCAGTACCTTTCCGCTCGACGTCGCGTGCAGCGCGGTCCGCTGACCGATCCAGTTCTGCGTGGCGATCGCGGATGTGGAACGCGACTGCGCGATGTTCACCGCGACCCCGTCGTCGTTCAGGATCGCCACGTTCACCGTTTCACCGAGCTCCTCGGCGAGCTGCTCGCAGACCGGTTGACTCAACGAGGCGATATCCGTCCGGTTGCTCGCAGCTCCCGCGAGCCGGACGATCCCGATACCAATGGCGTACTTCCCACGCGAGCCGAGCTGTTCGACCAGCCCGCGCGCCTGCAATACCGAAACCAGCCGGGATGCCGTGGACTTGTGCACATCGAGCTCACCCGCGATCTCGGTGATACCCGCTTCTCCTTGTTTCGCAAGGAACTCAAGCACAGTGATGGCACGGTCAACCGACTGCACCGCTGTCGAGCTTCCCCGCCTGTCCGTTGGGTTGCTCATAACGCAACGGTATCGCATCCCGCACGTCGCGCAGTCGGCCTGGGGGTATCAACTAGGCATCGGTGCGCTAAAAACGCGTCAGGGGACCCGGCGTGCCACGCACGCGGGTCCCCTGACATACCTGCTTAGAGCGCTTTCAGCTCCTCGATTACCTCGTTGACCGAGGATTTCGCGTCGCCGAAAAGCATCGCCGTCTTCGGATTGTGGTAGAGCTCATTCTCGATGCCCGCAAATCCCGCGCTCATCGAGCGTTTCAACACGATCACCGACCTGGACTCGTCCACGTTCAGGATGGGCATGCCGTGGATCGGTGACCCGGGGTCAGTACGTGCTGCCGGATTGGTGACATCGTTCGCCCCGATCACCAGCGTGACATCGGTGCGCGAGAACTCACCGTTGATGTCGTCCATTTCCTTGAGCTGGTCATAAGGTACGTCCGCCTCGGCGAGCAGCACGTTCATGTGCCCCGGCATCCGGCCGGCCACCGGGTGAATGGCGTAGTTGACGCTGACTCCCTTGTCTTCCAACAGTTTCGCCATGTCCTTGACCGCGTGCTGGGCCTGCGCGACCGCCATACCGTAGCCGGGGACCACGATGACCTGACCGGCGTAGGCGAGCTGGATGGCCGCATCCGAAGCACTCGTGGAGCGCACCGTCTTCTCCCCGGCGTCCGTGCTCGAGGCACTGGCGACGGCCGCGCCACCACCGAAACCGCCCGCCACGATCGCGGGAATCGAACGGTTCATGGCCTTGGCCATCTGATCGGTGAGGATCGAACCGGAGGCGCCGACGATCATGCCTGCCACGATCATCGCCGTGTTCTCCAGCGCGAGCCCCATGGCCGCCGCGGACAATCCGGTGAACGCGTTCAGCAGTGAGATCACCACGGGCATGTCCGCGCCGCCGATCGGGAACACCACGAGCAGGCCGAGCACCGCGGCGAACACGAGCACGCCGACGATCAGCCATTCGGTGCGCGAAGCCCCGATCGCGACGATCACCGCACAGGCGAGGGTGAGCAGGATGACGAGAATGTTCAGCGGCTGCTGGAGTTTGCCCGCGCTCACCGGCTTACCGGGCAGGATCTCCTGCAGTTTGCCGAAGGCGACCAGCGATCCCCAGAACGAGATCGAACCGACGACCGCGGCGAACAGCGAGGCGATCACGAAATACAACGGGCGATCGAGATACCCGGCGGAATCCCGGAATTCCACCCAGGCGATCAGCGCGACGGCCCCGCCACCGAGACCGTTGAACAGCGCCACCATCTGTGGCATCGCGGTCATCTTCACCTGACGCGCGGACGGAATGCCGAGCAGCACACCGATCACCACCGCGCCCGCGATGAGCCACCAATTGCTGATTCCGGGTTGCAGCAGCGTGGCGATGACCGCGATCGCCATACCGACGGCCGCGATCTTGTTGCCGCGCACCGCGGTTCGCGGACCGGTCAGGCCCATCAGGCCGTAGATGAACAGCGCGAACGCGATGATGTAGAGAACGGTGATCAAGGTGTGCATCAGGAATCACCGTCCTTGGCCGCAGCCTTCTTGTCCGTCGCGGGCTTCTGCTTGAACATGCCCAGCATCCGGTCCGTGACCAGGAATCCACCGACGACGTTGATGGTGCCGAACACGATCGCGACCACGGCGAGCAGTTTGGACCAGAATCCGTCCGCCCCGCTGCCGAGCACGATGAGTCCGCCGAGCAATACGATTCCGTGAATCGCGTTGGTGCCGGACATCAGGGGTGTGTGCAAGGTATTCGGCACCTTGGAGATGACCGAGAAGCCGACGAAACCGGCGAGCACGAGTATGGCGATATTCGCGAGCAACATGTCAGGAATTCCCCTCGTCTTTCGCCTCGCTCGTCACGCAGGACTTCGCGAGGATCTCGTCCGAGAAATCCGGAGCGAACGCGCCTTCCGAATCGAGCATGAGCTCGAGCAGGGCCTGCACATTGCGCGCATACAGTTCGCTGGAATGCTCGGGCATGGTCGCGGGAAGGTTGAGCGGCGAGGCAATCGTGACATCGTGTTTGACCACGGTCTCGCCGGGCTCGGTCAGCTCGCAGTTCCCTCCGGTCTCCCCGGCCATGTCCACGATCACGCTGCCCGCGCGCATTCCGCGCACCGCATCGGCACTGACCAGTTTCGGCGCGGGCCGACCGGGAACGAGTGCGGTGGTGATCACCACGTCGAAACCGGAAATGGCTTCGCTGAGCCGTTTCTGCTGCTCGGCCTTCTCGTCCTCGGAGAGTTCACGGGCGTAGCCGCCCTCACCGGCCGCCTCGATGCCGAGGTCGAGCCACTGCGCACCGAGCGAGCGGACCTGTTCGGCGACCTCGGGCCGCACGTCGTATCCGGTGGTGCGGGCGCCGAGCCGTTTCGCGGTGGCGAGCGCCTGCAGTCCGGCGACCCCGACACCGAGCACGAGCGCGGTGGCCGGTTTCACCGTTCCGGCCGCCGTGGTCAGCATCGGGAAGAACCGGGTCGCCGCGGTGGCCGCGAGCAATACCGCTTTGTAACCGCCGACGTTCGCCTGCGAGGAAAGCGCGTCCATCGATTGGGCACGCGAAATTCGCGGGATGGATTCCATCGCGAATCCGGTGACCCCCGCGCTGCGCAGTCCGGAAATCGTTTCGGCGTTCGTCAGCGGGGAAAGAAACCCGATGAGCGTCGATCCGCTGGAGAGTTTGCCGATCTCCTCGGAGCTCGGCGGATTGACCTTGACGACGACATCGGCGCTCCACGGATCACCGATCGTGGCGCCCGATTCGGTATAGGCCTCATCGGGAATCAGCGCCTCGATACCGGCGCCCTGCTCGACGATGACCTCGAATCCGCGTGAGCGCAGCCGTTCGATCACCTTCGGCACCAGCGCGACGCGTCGTTCGCCGTCCGCGGTCTCCTTCGGCACACCGACGCGCGCCGCCGGTGTGCTCGCCTGATTCGGCTCGCTCATTTGCGTCCTTCGACGAAGCCGTCCTTGTGGAAGCTGTTAGACATGGCGGAAACATAGCTTGTTTGCCGCCTTTCGCACACCTACCCGGTAAACGGGGCGTCCCACGCTGCGGACGCCCCGTCAACGCTGTTCCGATTCAGAACGGGTTCGGTATTGCCCGCCATACGCGGATGACCAGCAATTGTTCCTTAGCAAACCGAACGTCTGTACTTTTATTTTCCCCCTGTGGTTATCCCCACGTCTAAGCGGATTTGCCCGCTGCCGCCTCTTCGGCCTCGCGTTCGGCCCGTTTCGCCGCCTGGTGCCCGTCCTCGTTCATTCCGGTACGCCAATAACCGGAGATGGAAAGACGGTCCGCGGGAATACCCCACTCATCGCGGAACAGACCGCGAAGCTGTTTCACCGCACCGGCCTCGCCGTGCACGAAGGCGTGCACGGGTTCGGTGCCCGCCTCGAGCCCGCGCAGGGTCTCCACCAGCTTCTCCCCGTAGTGCGCGCCATCCCGGTGCACCCAGGTCACGGTCAGCTCGGCCTTGGTGGTCAACGGCTGGCGTTCCTGCTCACCGGCGACCTCGATCACCGCGTGCGCCCGCGCGCCGTCCGGAAGGGCCTCCACCGCAGCACCGATCGCGGGCAGCGCGCTCTCGTCGCCGACGAGCAGATGCCTGGCGACATCCTCGCGCGGGGAGTACGCGCCACCCGGCCCGAGCATCGCGAGCTTGTCCCCGGGACCGGCCGTCTGCGCCCACGGCCCCGCGAGCCCCTCCGCGCCGTGGGTGACGAAATCGATGGCGAGCTCCCCGGCTTCCCGGTCCAGCCAGCGCACCGTGTACGTGCGCATGTCCGGCCACTGCTCGCGCGGCAGCTCCTCGCGGATCTGGTTGATGTCGAACGGTTCCGGATAGGCCACGCCCGGCTTCGGGAACAACAGCTTCACGTAGCTGTCGGTGAATCCGTTGTACCCGAACTCCGCGAGCTCCTCGCCACCGAAGACCACCCTGATCATCGTCGGGGTCAGCCGCTCGGTGCGTACCACCCGCAGCGTCGTGTTCCGCCGCTTCTTCTCCGCCACAGTGCCTCCTTGACTACTCTCAAGTAAGGCTACCCTAACCAGGCTGACTTGCGAAGAAGGGAGCGGGCACCTGGCCCGCTCCCTTCTCGGTCGTCCGGAACTCAGGGCATCAGGTGGTCGCCCGCTGCGTGTTGACATCCTCGCCGTTGACGGTGCCCTGCTGGTCGGCGTCGTCGGCGTAGCTTCCGGAGTTGCCGGTGATCTGCTGGTCGATCTTGTCCCCGTCCTGCTCCTTGCCACGCTCGTAGGCATCGTCGGCGTCCTGATAGCTCTCGTACCCGGACTTGATGCCTTCCTTGGCGTCCTCGCGCACGCTCTTCCACGGCGATTCGGGGCCCTGTTCCTGTTCCCCTTCGCGGCCGAACCGGGCGTTGTCGTAGGACCGGCTCACGCTGTGCTCGGCCTCGCTGCGGGCCTCACCACTGAGCCCGCTGCGCCCGACGCGCTGGGCGATGTTCTCGCCGCGCCGCCCGAGGGTGCGGGCCGCGCGGTTGAGCTTGAGGCCGCCCTTGGTGGCGAATTTCCCGATCTTCTCGAGGATCCGGCCGATCCGGCCGAGCACCCGGGCGGCCGATTCCAGTACCCGCCCGATCTTCATGATGATCTTGCCGACCTTGGAAACGAACTTCACCGCTTTGCCGACGCATTCGGCGATCTTCACGCCGAGCCGGGTGACCAGTGCGGCCTGTCCGGCGACCGGAACCCAGCCGTAGGCGGCGGCGTTGGTGATCGCGGTTTCCACGAAGTCCGCGATGATCGAGATGATGGTGTCCTTGGCGGCCTTCATCATCTCGCCGCTGGACTTCAGCAGATCGGAGATCGCGGCGGCGAGCTCGCCGGTCCCCTTGACGCCCTCGACGAGCCCTTCCATCTCTTTCTTCGCGGCCTCGGAGGCTTTGCCCTCCCAGCCCTGGGATCCCGATTTGAACTGCTGCTCGAGATCCTTGCCGATCGCGTTGATCTCCTGCTGCAGGTTCAGATAGTTCTGCGCCCCGGTGTTGAGCGCGTCCGGCGACCCGGTCACCATCTCCAGCGCTTCCTTCAACGGCTGGATGTGGTCGATCAGGAAGCCGAGTCCCTTGTTGATCAGCGTGTTCAACGGGTCCCAGCTGGACTCGCCCGAGCTCTCGTTCGCGACCGAGTCGGCCTCGCCCCGTGCCTGCTGCGCCTGGCTGGTCGTCTGCCGGACGTCGTTGGTGATCTGCGTCGGTGCTGACATGTTCTAGCCCCTCCTAGGTCTGTGTCTCGAAGCTCCGGCCGCGGTCAGTTGCCGGTGAGCCGGTCCGCCGCTGCCTGCTTCGGGTCCTCGGCATCGAAGTCGACTTCCGGCCAGGCGTAGGAATTGCGGTGCTGCTGTCCACCGGACTGGCCACCCGCGCCACCACCGCCCCCCATGGCGCCCATGGGCATGCCCCCGGCACCGTGCTGACCACCTTGACCGGACTGCTGGCCCGCGCCCGCTTCCGCGCCACCGGGCTGACCGCCCTGGCCACCTTGACCGCCCTGACCACTCGGCTGCTCCACCGCCGCCGTTTCCGCGCCGCCGCCGAGCTGACCGCCCTGTGCGCCACCGGCCGCATTGGTCTCGGTCTGGCTTCCGTCGTTCGGGGCCGCCCCACCGGAACCGTCCGCTCCGGCACCACCGCCGGAACCCGCGCCGAGGCCGCCGCCCGCATCGGCGCCGGAACCGCCCGCGGCCGCCGCACCACCGCCGCCATCGGCGCCGGCGGCGTGTGCGGACCCGCCACCGTCGAGGCCGCCGCCGGAACCGGAATCGCCGCCCGCGCCGGAATCCCCGCCCGCGTGCGCGCCCGCCCCGGAGGCGCCGGTACCCGGATCACCGGGAGTCCCGTCGTGCCCGCCCGCGGCGGAATCGGCGCCCTGGCCGCTCACCGTGTGGATATCGGAATCCGGGCCACCGGGTTTGTCGCCGGGACCATCGGAGCCGTCCGCCCCGGTCGGGTCCACATCCACCTTGGCGTGCCCGCTCTGGTCGATGGTGGTGTGCGTATCGAAGTGCTCGGGTTTGCCGTCCGCCCCCGTGACGGTGCCCTCCACCTCGACGTTCTCCCCTGCCTTGCCTTCGACCTCGACCTCGGCCTTGCTCCCGCCTTCGACGGTGACCTTGATGCCACCCTCGCCGGAGCCGTCCTTGCCCTGGCCGGGTTTGTTCGGATCGGAGCCGTCCGGCTGCTTGCCGTCCTTGCCGCCGTCCTTGTCCCCGTCCTTGAGGAAGTCCTTGGAGTGATCGGTGCCGCCGGGATTCTGCTTCGGATCGTTGATGTCCCCGCCGTCCTGCGGCGCGTTCTGGCCCGTCTTGGGCGGCTGCGAGACCTGGCCGGTGTTCCCCCCGTTGTCGTTCCCGCCGTTGTTGCCGCCGCCATTGTCGTTCCCACCGGTCTTGGGCGGTTTCCCGTTGTCGTCCGTGCCCTTGCGGTGGTCGTCGAACTGCTTCTTGGCGTCCTTTTCCTGCTGGTCGTAGTCGTCCGCGGTGTCGACGAGGTTCTGACCGTGCGAATCGATCCCGCCCTGGAGCCGTGCGGCGTGGCTGATCAGTTCGTTCTGCAGTTCCTGGTACTTGCCGTGCGTGGTCATCAGCCCGAGCAGGCCCCAGGACTTGTCCGGGAGCTGGGCGTTCTGGGCGTGGGTGGAGGCCTGGGCACCGCGCTCGGCCATCCCCTTGACCTGCTTACCCGCACCGCGCAGGTTCTCGGTGTTTACCTTGTAGTTCACCACTTACCCCGATCCAACTTGAACTCGAACGAGTCATCGTCATCGACCTCGTCCCGGCGGTGCTGCCCGCGTGCGGCAGGCCCCGGTTGCGCACTGGGACGCGGCGCCGGGCGCGGCGGTTCCGGGGCGAAAGCAGGTTTTTGCGGTTCGGGTTCCGGCTCGGGATCCTCGGCCGGTCCGAAGGAGAGCTCGGCCGGGCGGCCACGCTCCTGCTCCTGCTCTTCCTCCGGCGGATGCGCGAGCTCCTCGTGCAGATCGTCGATGCTCTTCTGCAGGGCGGGGTTGTGCGTGGTGCCCTCGCGGATCATCTCCAGCTGACGCTGGGTGGCCTTCGAGACGGCCTGGTGCAGCGTGTTCAGCACGGTCGAGGAAAGACCGGCCGCCCCCTTGCTCAGCCCGGCCTCGGTGATGTTGATGGCCTTGATGGTCCCGGTCGCCCCAGCGGTCACACTGACCGAACGATCCGCGCTCGTCTCGGTGACCTCGAGATTCTGCAGCTCCTGCTGGATCTGCTGCAGCTTCTCGAAATCGCGCTCCGCCGCTTCACCGGTGGCAACGAGGCTGTCGTAACGCTGCTGTGCTTCTTCACTCGATGTCATGAATACTCCCGTTCGCCCCTCGGTCTGATCAGGCGGGCAGCATCATATGCGAAGTTGTCCTGCTTATTGCCGCATATGACGATATACCTATCCACCCTGCGGCAACAGACCTTCGCTACGGACAGCGACGGGATTTCAGAGCACGTCCGAGGGCCTGCTCAGCGGCCGGTGAACCTCGGCTCGCGCTTCTCCATGAAGGCGGCGACGGCCTCGCCGAGATCCTCACTCGGCAGAAAAGCGGCATTCCAGGCACCGACGTAGCGCAGTCCCTCGGCGATCCGCGCTTCCCGGTTGACGTCGAGCATCTGCTTGACGCCCTGCACGACGAGCGGCGGGTTGGCGGCGATCTCCTCGGCGAGCGCGCGGGCCCCGGCGAGCACCGCGTCCTGATCGGGGTAGACCTCGTTCACGAGGCCGAGTTCCTTGGCCTTGGCGGCGTCCACATCCTTGCCGGTGTAGGCGAGCTCGCGCAGCGCGCCCTCCCCGATGATCCCGGAAAGCCGTTGCAGTGAACCGAGATCCGCGACGATGGCGACCTTGACCTCGCGCACCGAGAACTTCGCCTCGGCGCTGGCGAGCCGGATATCGGTCGCCGCGGTCACGTCGATACCGCCGCCGATGCACCAGCCCGAGATCGCGGAGATCACCGGTTTGGCGCAGGCGGCGACCGAGTTGACGCTGGCCTGCATGCTACGCAGCTGCGCGAGAAAGTCGTTGCGCTGCTTGGCAAGGCCGCGTTCGGCGAGCAGTGGTGCCCAGTCGGGCATCATGGCGGGAAGGTCGAGCCCGTAGGAGAAGTGCTTGCCGCTCCCGGTGAGCACGATCGCGCGCACCCGATCGTCGGCATGCAGCGCGTTGAACACCAGGGGCAGTTCCCGCCAGAAATCCGGCCCCATGGCGTTGCCCTTGCCGGGGCCGAGCAGGGTCACGGTCGCGATGTGCCCGTCGAGCTGCACGCTCAGGGCCTTGAATTCCGTCGTATCGAGACCTTCGACCTGCTCGGCCACGGCAATTGCTCCTTCGGTTGAATCAGAGAGTGATTCCGACTATTCGAAAATTTCGCCCTTTTCGGCCTTTTCGACCAAGGACGCGGGCGGGTTGAACCGGTCACCGTAACGCTTGGCGAGTTCCCGCGTGCGCGTCACGAATCCGGCCGGTCCGCCCGGGTAGTTGTTGATGTACTGCACCACGCCACCGGTCCACGGCGGGAACCCGATGCCCATGATGGCGCCGATGTTCGCGTCCTGCACGGTGCGCAGCACACCCTCGTCGAGGCACTTCACCGTCTCCAGCGCCTCGGCGAACAGCATCCGCTCCTTGAGGTCCTCGAACGGGATGTCGGTGTCCGCCTTGGTGAAGGCGTCCGCGAGCCCTTCCCAGAGACCGCCGCGCTTGCCGTCCTCGCCGTAGTCGTAGAACCCGGAACCGGTGGACCGGCCCTTGCGGTCGAACTCCTCGACCATCCGGTCGATCACCGTGTCGGAGGGGTGGGCCTCCCAGGTGCCGCCCGCGGCCTCGACCGCGGCCTTGCTCTCCTTGCGGATCTTCTGCGGCAGGGTCAGCGTGAGCTCGTCCATCAGCTGCAGCGGCGGGGCCGGGTAGCCCGCCTGCGAACCGGCCTGCTCGATCGAGGGCGCCGGGACACCCTCGCCGACCATGGCCACCGCCTCGTTGATGAAGGTGCCGATGACCCGGGAGGTGAAGAACCCGCGCGAGTCGTTGACCACGATCGGGGTCTTCTTGATCTGCTGGGCCACATCGAAGGCCTTGGCCAGCGTGGCGTCCGAGGTGTTCTCCCCGCAGATGATCTCCAGCAGCGGCATCTTGTCCACCGGGGAGAAGAAGTGCAGGCCGATGAAGTTCTCCTGCTTCTTCACGCCCTCGGCGAGACCGGTGATCGGCAGCGTGGAAGTGTTCGAGCCGAGCACGCAGTCCGGGTCGACGACGTCCTCGATCTCCTGGAACACCTTGTGTTTGAGGTCCTGGGACTCGAAGACGGCCTCGATGATCAGGTCCGCGCCCTTGAGGTCGGCCGCGTCCGCGGTCGGCTTGATGCGGGCCAGCGTCTCGTCGGCCTGCTCCTGGGTGGACTTACCACGGGAGACGGCCTTGTCGAACAGCTTCTGCGAGTAGCCCTTGCCCTTTTCCGCGTTCTCCTGGGAGACGTCCTTGAGCACGACCTCCATGCCACCGCGCGCGCACACGTAGGCGATGGCCGCGCCCATCATGCCCGCGCCGAGCACGCCGACCTTGGTGGCGGTGAACTTCTCGTACCCGTCCGGGCGGGACTTGCCGGAGTTGATGTCCTGCAGGTCGAAGAAGAACGCCTTGATCATGTTCTTCGAGATCGGGCCGACGACCAGATCGGTGAAGTACCGGCCCTCGATGGTGAAGGCGTTGTCGATGTCGACCTGGCTGCCCTCGACCGCCGCGCTCATGATGTTCAGCGGGGCGGGCATGTTCGCACCCTTGAGCTGCTTGCGCAGGTTCGCGGGGAACGCGGGCAGGTTCGCGGCGAACGAGGGGTTCGACGGGGTGCCGCCGGGGATCTTGTAGCCCTTCTGATCCCAGGGCTGCACGGCCTCCGGGTTGGCCTTGATCCACTCCTTGGCCTTGGCGATGCCCTCTTCGGTGCTGGCCACGACCTCGTCGACAAGGCCGATCTCCTTGGCCTTGGCCGGCTTGTTGCGCTGACCCTGCAACAGCACGCCCATCAGCGCGGTCTGGATACCGAGCAGCCGCACGGTCCTGGTGACCCCGCCGCCGCCGGGCAGCAGGCCGAGGGTCACCTCGGGCAGCCCGATCTGCGAACCCTTCGCGTCCACCGCGATCCGGCGGTGCGTGGCGAGCGCGATCTCCAGCCCGCCACCGAGCGCGGCGCCGTTGAGCACCGTGACCACCGGCTTGCCGAGGGTCTCCAGCCTGCGCAGCTGGGCCTTGATCTCGGTGACCTGTTCGAACACCCGCGGGGCGTCCTCGGGCTGCGCCTTGATCAGGTCGTTGAGGTCACCACCGGCGAAGAAGGTCTTCTTGGCGGAGGTGATCACCGCACCGGCGATCGAGTCCTTCTCGTCCTCGAGGCGCTTGACGGTCTCCGCCATCGAGCGCTTGTAGAGGTCGTTCATCGTGTTGGCCGACTGGTTCGGGTCGTCGAGCGTGAGCGTGACGATGCCGTCGGAGTCGGATTCCCAGCGGATCATGTTGTCAGTCAATGGTTTGTCCTTCGCCTCTGAGTTTTCAGACCCGCTCGATCAGGGTTGCCACGCCCATGCCGCCACCGATGCACAGGGTCACGACCGCACGGCGGGCGTCCCGGCGCTCCAGCTCGTCGACCATGGTGCCGAGGATCATCGCCCCGGTCGCGCCGAGCGGGTGGCCCATGGCGATCGCGCCACCGTTCACGTTCAGCTTCTCGTCCGGGATGTCGAGGTCCTTCTGGTACTTCAGCACCACGGAGGCGAAGGCCTCGTTGAGCTCGAACAGATCGATGTCGTCCACGGTGAGCCCGGTGGTCTCGAGCAGCTTCTTGGTCGCCGGGGTCGGACCGGTGAGCATGATCGTCGGCTCGGCACCGGTGGTCGCGGTACCCACGATGCGGGCGCGCGGGGTGAGACCGGCGGCCTTGCCCGCTTCCTCGCTGCCCACGAGCACGAGCGCGGCACCGTCCACGATGCCCGAGGAGTTACCCGCGTGGTGCACGTGGTTGATGCGCTCCACGTTGTGGTACTTCTGCAGGGCGACCGCGTCGAAACCGCCCATGTCGCCGATCATCGCGAAGGACGGGTCCAGCTTGGACAGGTCGGCGGTGCTGGTGCCCGGGCGCATGTGCTCATCGTGGTCCAGCACGGTGATCCCGTTGCGGTCCTTGACCGGGACCACGGACTTGGCGAAGTAGCCGCCGCTCCACGCGGCCGCGGCGCGCTCCTGGGAACGGATCGCGAAGGCATCCACGTCATCGCGGGAGAATCCCTCGATCGTGGCGATCAGGTCGGCCCCGATGCCCTGCGGAACGAAGTAGGTCTCGTACGCGGTCTCCGGGTCCATCGCCCATGCGCCGCCGTCCGAGCCCATCGGCACCCGCGACATGGACTCGACGCCGCCGCCGAGCACGAGGCGGTCCCATCCGGAGCGCACCTTCTGCGCCGCGGTGTTCACGGCCTCGAGGCCGGAGGCGCAGAACCGGTTCAGCTGCACACCGGCGACCGTGTCCGGCAGACCGGCGGCGAGCGCGGCGGTCCGCGGCAGCACCGCGCCCTGGTCACCGACCGGGGAGACGATGCCGAGCACGATGTCGTCGATGAGCGCGGGATCCAGTTCCGGATTGCGGCTCCGCAGTTCGTCGATCAGGCCGACCACGAGGGAGATCGGCTTGATCGTGTGAAGCGAACCGTTCTTCTTGCCCTTACCACGCGGTGTCCTGATCGCGTCGTAGATATAGGCCTCAGTACTCACGATTCCGAGTTCCCTTCGCCTGATGGTGTTGCTAGCAAGTTTCGAGATGTATGCGAATCCTTATTAACATGATGCCCCGAACCAGGCTATTGTCAATGGTCAGGTACCCCCACAAAGGTGGCACGGGACACAGCGGGAGGTCGGATGACGCGCAGCACGAACGGTGACCGTCCATCCAGGCCCAAGGACCGCACCGCCCGCCTGCTCGCGATCGCCGAGGAGCTGTTCGGCCGCTACGGATACCACGCGGTCAGCGTGGCCGATATCGCCGCGGCGGCCGACATCAGCGGACCGGCGCTCTATCGGCACTTCTCCTCGAAACAGGAACTGTTCGCGCGAGTGCTCACCGAGGCGCTCGACGTGACGAGGACCGCGACCGAGGCCGCACTCGCCGAATACCCCGAGGCGGGAAGGCAACGGCTGCGTGCGATCACCGAAGCGCTCGGCGAGCTCGCGGTCAGCCGCCGCACCACACTCGCCCTGTGGCGGTGGAACGCGAGCGAACTGGATCGCACCACCCGCGTGCAGATCGCACGGGAGAGCCGCACGCTGCTCGCCTCCCTCGGCGAGGCGCTGCGCACCGACCGCGGGGACATCAGCGAGGATCAGGCCGGGCTGCTCTGCCTCGCCGGTCTCGGGGTACTCGGCAGCGTCGCGGTGCACCGCACCCGGCTGGCCAAGGGCCGGTTCACCGAACTGCTCGCGGATATCGCGGGGCGGGTGCTCATGGCCCGGCTCCCCGATCCGGCCGCGGAGATCCAGCCGCCCCCGGTCCCGGTGCCGCACGGCCGCCGCGAGCAGATCCTGGCCGCGGCGACCGAACTGTTCGCCGAGCGCGGCTACTCGCACGTCAGCATGGCCGAGATCGGCAAGGCCGTCGGGCTCGCCGCGGCCAGCGTGTACCGGCATTTCCCGAGCAAGGAACAGATCCTGCTCACCGTAGGGCAGCGGATGGCCGAGCGGCTGACCATGGAGGCCTCCCGCGCACTGGGCACCGCGAACACCCCGGAGCAGGCGCTCGGCGCGGTACTCGAGTCCTATGTGGACACCATCTGGCAGTACTCGGATCTGGCCACCGTGTACAACACCGAGATGCGCTCGCTCTCCGAGACCCAGCGGGCCGAACTGCTCACCGTGCAGCGCGACTACGTCTCCCAGTGGGTGAGCCTGCTGCGCAAGATCGACCCGGACCGCACCGAGGCCGAGGCCAGGGTGATCGCGCATGCCGGGCTCACCGTGGTGAACGACCTCGCCAGGGCGAACATCGCCCGCAACCGGCCCGCGCACCGGGCAGAATCGGTCACCCTGGCCAGGGCGGCGCTGCGCCTCGACGTGCCCGCGATCGCCGCGGGGCCGGTCAGCGGCTGAACCACTCGCCGGGCTGTGCGAGGTTTGGCACGATCCCGAGCTCGCGGGCCCTGCGCTGGAAACGCGGCACGGCATCCGGGGTTTCCTCGTAGGCTCCCGGGCGGTGCAGCCCATAGTGCATCGGCACCGCCGTGGCCGCCCCGAGGATGTGTGCCGCCTCCGCGGCCTGTTCCGGCAGCATGACGGCGTTGAACGGGCTGGGCGGTTGCAGGTGATCGAGTTCGACGACCGGACCGTTGATCGGCACGAAAGCGGTGTCGATCGGCCCGAACCGCCGGGCGATCAACCACCAGTAGCCGTGGAAGATCGTGTCGCCGCCGTGGAAGATCCGCACCCCGGCGCAGTCCACGACCCAGGACAGCTGGGGATCACCGAGACCGTCCACGGCAGGTACGGCCATGACCCGGAACGGGCCGACGCTTCGCTGCTGCCAGGGCCGCAGCACCTCCGCCTCGGGAAGCTGCTCGCGGAACGCACGCTCGACCCCGTCGGTCCAGCGATTGTCCTCCGCCGAGCCGGGGAAGGGCTCCGGACGGAAGACCGGTGCCCCCTCGGCCAGCGCGACCCGGGCAGCAACGGGGTCCGCGTGGTCGGAATGCAGGTGCGTCACGAGCGCCGCCGCGGTCGCGCCCGGCCGGGACAGCGGAATCTCCCGCGTGGAGAACATCGGGTCACCGTTGCCGATCAGATCGATGACCAGGGTGTGCCCCTCGTGCTCGAGCTCGGCACCCGCCCACGCCAACCGTCGCAGCCGCATTCTCGTTCCCTTCCACTCGGTTAGATAGTACCGAACGGTACCATCTGTGCGATCAGGTGCCGCGACACGCATATGTGGGCCTGCTCGACTTCGAAAAACACAAGATGTAGTCTTCCCCCGTCGATGGTTCACCGGCCCACACCGGGGTCGGGTGACGATCAAGAGGGAACCCGGTGCGAATCCGGGACTGCCCCGCAGCGGTGAGTGGGAACGAAAGCCGTCAAGGCACTGGGCGAACGCCTGGGAAGCGACGGCCGGTAGGTGTCCTTTGTGGACAAAGCCCACGAGTCCGAAGACCTGCCATCGATGCGTGTGCACAGGCATGCGCAAGTCCCGGGCCTCGCGGGTGGGCCTGCGGGACGTGTCGAGCGCGTACGGACTTCACCGCTGCGCGCGCTCACGCGGCCGCATGCCCTCCCCGAGCAGGTGAATGCAACGTGGGAGGCATTTGTGACCGATACTCTTGTCGAGGTGAGCGACCCGATCGCGGGATTCGCGGACACCGTTTTCGAAGCCGTGGCCGGACTGTCCGATGTGGACGCCGAGCCGATCCTCGCCGAAGCGCGGGCGAGCAGCTATCCGGGGATCACCGAGGACGAGGTCCGGCTCGCGCTGATCATGGCGGCGCGAACGCTCATCGAGACCGAACCCGACTACACCTATGTGGCGGCCCGGCTACTGCTCGACAAGCTGCGCGGGGAGGCGCTCGGCTTTCTGCACGGTGTCCCTGCCGGGCACACCCAGGCCGGACTGGACTACGGCGGCTATTTCCGCGCCTATCTCGAACGGGGTATCCGGGCCGAACTCCTGGACCCCGCGCTCGCCGGGTTCGATCTGGACCGGATCACCGACGCCCTTGTGCCGCAACGGGATCTGCAGTTCGGCTACCTCGGCCTGCAGATCCTCTACGACCGCTACTTCCAGCACATCGGGGGCACCAGGATCGAGCTCCCGCAGGCCTTTTTCATGCGGGTGGCCATGGGACTCGCGCTGCGCGAGGACGAGCCGACCGAACGCGCGATCCAGTTCTACGAGGCGCTTTCCACCTTCACCTTCATGTGCTCGACGCCGACCCTGTTCAACTCCGGCACCACCCGGGCGCAGCTCTCCTCCTGCTTCCTGACCACGGTGGACGACGACCTGGACTCGATTTTCCAGTCGTACCAGAACAATGCGCTACTGGCGAAGTACTCCGGCGGACTGGGTAACGACTGGACCCCGGTGCGCGGGCTCGGCGCACACATCAAGGGCACCAACGGAACCTCCCAGGGCGTTGTGCCGTTCCTGAAGATCGCCAATGACACGACGGTCGCGGTCAACCAGGGCGGCAAGCGCAAGGGCGCGGCCTGCGCGTACCTGGAGACCTGGCACATCGACGTGGAGGAATTCCTCGAGCTGCGCCGCAACACCGGGGACGACCGGCGGCGCACGCACGATATGAACACCGCGAACTGGGTGCCCGACGAATTCCTCCGCCGGGTCGAGGCCGACACCGAATGGACGTTGTTCTCCCCGGACGAGACGCCCGATCTGCACGAGCTCTACGGGGACGAATTCGCCGCGCGCTACCGGGAATACGAGGCCGCGGCCGCGCGCGGGGAAATCCGGGTACACCGCACGGTGCGCGCGGTCGAGCTGTGGCGGCGGATGCTCACGATGCTCTACGAGACCGGGCATCCGTGGATCACCTTCAAGGATCCGTGCAATCTGCGCAGCCCGCAGCGGCACACCGGGGTGGTGCACTCCTCCAATCTGTGCACCGAGATCACCCTGAACACCAGCACCGAGGAGGTCGCGGTGTGCAACCTCGGCTCGGTGAACCTCGCGGCACACGTCACCGAGGACGGTCTCGATCCGGTGCGGTTGAGCCAGACCGTGCACACCGCGATGCGCATGCTGGACAACGTCATCGACATCAACTTTTACACGATCCCCGAGGCACGGGCGGCGAATCTGCGGCACCGACCGGTCGGGCTCGGCCTGATGGGCTTCACCGATGCCCTCGCCGTGCTGCGCATTCCGCTCGCCTCCGAGCAGGCGGTGGAGTTCGCGGACCAGAGCATGGAGGAGATCTCCTATGCGGCGATCTCCGCGTCCGCCGAGCTGGCCGAGGAGCGCGGCAGCTACGCCAGCTTCACGGATTCCCTGTGGAACAAGGGAATCCTGCCCATCGACTCGATCGGGCTGCTCGCCGAGACCCGGCCCGAGCTGGAGATGGACCGCGCCGCGCGGCTGGACTGGGCCGGGCTGCGCGAGCGGGTGCGCGGTGGCATGCGCAATTCCAACACCATGGCGATCGCACCGACCGCGACCATCGCGAACATCTGCGGGGTCGGGCAGTCGATCGAGCCGCTCTACCGCAATCTGTACGTGAAATCGAACATGTCCGGGGAATTCACCGTCGTCAATCCCTATCTCGCCGCCGACCTGAAACAGCGCGGCCTCTGGGACGAAGCCATGGTCGGCGAGCTCAAGCTGCACGACGGCTCGCTCGGCCCGATCGAGCGGATTCCCGAAGAGCTCAAAGCGCTCTACCCGACCGCATTCGAACTCGACTGCCGCTGGCTCGTGGAAGCCGCATCCCGGCGGCAGAAATGGATCGATCAGGCGCAGTCGCTCAACCTCTATCTCACCGCGCCGACCGGGCGGATGATCGACGAGCTGTACCGGTTCGCCTGGCGCAAGGGCCTGAAGACCACTTACTACCTGCGCACCACGAGCGCCACCCACGTCGAGAAGTCGACACTCACCGGGACCGACGGGGCCCTGAACGCCGTCTCCTGCTCCATCACCCAACCCGATTGCGAGGCCTGCCAGTGAACGACACCGGACTCGGTTCCATCGAGCGCGATGCGGCGCGGGTGAGCGTGGACGACAAGGCGATGATGAACGCCCGCGCGGATGTGAACCAGCTGCTGCCGCTGAAATACGACTGGGCCTGGCGCAAATACCTCGCCGGCTGCGCCAACCACTGGATGCCGACCGAGGTCGGGATGTCCGCCGATATCGCGCTGTGGAAATCCGCGGACGGGCTCACCGAGGATGAGCGACGGATGATCAAGCGCAACCTCGGCTTCTTCGCGACCTCGGAATCCTTGGTGGCCAACAACATCGTGCTCGCGGTGTACCGGCACCTGACCAATCCGGAGTGCCGCCAGTACCTGCTGCGCCAGGCCTTCGAGGAGGCCGTGCACACCCACACCTTCGAGTACATCTGCGAATCGCTCGGCCTCGACGAGGGCGAACTGTTCAACGCCTACCGGGAGATCCCGTCCATCACCGACAAGGCCGCGTGGGCGCTGCAGTACACCAAACACCTGGAGGACCCCGAATTCCGCACCGGAACCCCGGAGGCGGACCAGAACTTCCTGCGCGATCTCATCGCGTTCTACGTGGTGTTCGAGGGAATGTGGTTCTACACCGGGTTCGCGCAGATCCTCTCGCTCGGCAGGCGGAACAAGATGGTCGGGATCGCCGAGCAGTACCAGTACATCCTGCGCGACGAGTCCATTCACCTCAATTTCGGCATCGATGCGATCAACCAGATCAAGCTGGAGAACCCGCACCTGTGGAGCGCGGAATTCCAGGCCGAGGTGCGGGACATGCTCGTGCAGGGCTGTGAACTCGAAGTCGCCTATGCCCGGGACACCATGCCACGCGGGATGCTCGGGCTGAACGCGGAACTGTGCGAGCAGTACATGCACTTCATCACCAACCGCCGCTGCATCCAGCTCGGCCTGGAACCGGTCTTCGCCGAGGTGAGCAACCCGTTCTCCTGGATGAGCGAGGCGGTGGACCTGCACAAGGAGAAGAACTTCTTCGAAACCCGGGTGACCGAGTACTCGCACGGCGGAACACTCGACTGGGACTGAGTTTCCCGGGTTCCCGCCGGTTTCCCGACATGCGGGGCACGGCGTGGGGCGCTAATCTCCGAGAAGACAGTGGGACACCTGCGATCGGAGACTCCCGTGCCCCGTGTACGCCCCCTCGTCGTCACCCTCACCACCGCCGCCGCACTGTGCTTCACTCCCGTTGCCAGTGCGGCGGCCGTGGTTTCCCCATCGGATGCCGCACCGCAACGAGCCGACTGGTGCGGCGGACTCGCGGTCACCGCGCCCGCCAAGGGCCTCAGCGTTCCCCCGGGAGTCACCGTTTCGGTGACCGTCACCGGCAAACCTGGTGATCCCTACGAGAAAGTGCTCGGCCGCGTCGACCTCTACCGGGTCCTCGGCGGCGCACCCCAGCGCGTCGGGCCGGTCTGGCAGGGCAAGCGCCCACTCGGTGTCACCGCGGAAATGCGCGCCCGGATCCCGGACAAGCTCGAGGCCGGGCAGCACCTCTTCCGGGTGTGGCTGACCAATTTCGTGGACGGCAAACCCGGACCCGCCTGTGCCCCGTTCGGTGCGCGGTTCACGGTCGTGGCCCCGGGACAGCTCCCCGGTTGAACCCCGGCGGCGTTGACAAGGCGCACACCCGAGCCCTATAGTTCACCAATCAGTTAATTAACCATCTAGTTAAGCAAGGGCTTTCGGGTGAGTGACCAGCTCAGCAGCACGTTCGCCGCGCTCGCGGATCCGACGAGGCGGGCGATCCTCGCGCGGCTCGCGGAGGGCGAGGCGACGGTGAACGAGCTGGCCGAGCCGTTCGAGATGAGCCTGCCCGCGATCTCCAAGCACCTGAAGGTTCTCGAACGGGCGGGGCTGATCTCCCGCGGCCGCAATGCGCAGTGGCGGCCGTGCCAGCTCGAGGCCGCACCACTGGCCGAGGCCGCCGACTGGGTCGAGAAATACCGGCGGTTCTGGGACGCGAGCTTCGACCGGCTCGACACACATCTGCGTTCCCTTCAGGGCAAGAACATCCGAGGAAAGGACTGAGAAATGCCCGCCGAGACCAAGGAATTCACCATCGTCCGCACCTTCGACGCCCCGCGCGAGCTGGTGTTCGACGCGTGGACCGATCCCGAGCAGATGACGCACTGGTGGGGCCCGAAGGAACTGACCACGCCGCGCGAAACGATCTCCGTGGACCTGCGCGAGGGCGGTCGCTGGTCGGCGCGCATGGTGCACCCGCCGAGCGGTTACGTCTGCCCGCAGGGCGGGGTCTACCGCGAGATCAGCCGCCCGGAACGGCTCGTGTTCACCTGGGGCATCGAGGAGGACGAGTTCACCGATCGCTCGGTGGTCACGATCGAGTTCGCCGAGGTCGACGGCAAAACCCGGATGACCTTTCACCAGATCGGCCTCGCCTCCGAGCAGGAGCGGGAGAACGTCACCGGCGGCTGGTCGGAATGCCTCGACAAGTTCGCCGAATACATCGAGCGGGCGGCGGTGTGACCGCTGCTCAGCCTTCGGGGAGCGTCTCGCCGGTCTCGAGCAGCGTCTTGAGGCTGGCGAGAATCGCGGGCCAGCCTTCGTTGATGCTGGCGAGCACGGTGCTTCCCGGCTCGAATCCGTGGTGCCGCACGGTGAGTTTGACCGTCTCGCCCTGCGGTTCGAGTTCGAACCGGACCGTGGAACGCTTCTCCTGCTTGGCTTTCGCCAGCCATTCCCGGTCGATCCCCGCGGCGTCACCGAATTCCTCGGTCATGGTGTGCCAGGTGTAGGAAAGCACCCGGTAGGGATCCGATTCCACGATCACCTGCTCGGGGTCCTCGATCAGCACCCCGAACTGCTCGAAGCTCAGCGGGGCACCGGTCTGCCAGGTGCTCTTCAGCGCGACACCCCAGTACCGGGTGGTGAACGCCGGATCGGTGAGCGCGGTCCACAACCGCTCGCTCGTGGTCCGGATGTAGGTCACGTAGAGAAATTCGTTGTCCGCCATGGGTTCCGACTCCAATACCGTTTTCAGATCGGCGAGCGCGTTCGCCCGCTCGCGGTCGTACTGATTCATCCAGCGTTCGGCGATGGCGTTGATGGGCTCGGCGTTGAGGTAGTGCAGTTTCTCCCGCCCGCGCCAGCTGGTCGCGATGAGACCCGCCGCCTCGAGCACCCCGAGGTGCTTGCTCACCGACTGCCGCGCCATGTCCAGCCCGGCACACAGTTCGCGAAGGCTCTGCCCGTTGCAGGCGTTGAGCCGGTCGAGCAAGCTGCGCCGATTGGCATCGGCCAGCGCCCGGAACACTTCGTCCATATCCGCCATCCAAACATGCAGCCGTTCGGCTGCACTTTCGACTATAGGCAGCCGGACGGCTGCATGTCAACCGCCCGACTCAGTTCGACGTCTCAGCTCAGTTCGACGGCTCAGTTCAGTTCAATGGCCCAGCCCAGGTGGACGGCTCAGCTCAGTTCGACCTCGGGCCAGGAGAGGCAGTGCCATCCGTTCGCGGTGGCCTCCAGCACGACCTGGCCGGTGTTCGGCAGCAGCGCGAGCCCGCTGCGCTCGCTGTCCACGTTGTCCGCGAGATGCCCAGCGGCGAGCCGGATCGCGGCACCGTGGCTGACCACGACCACGAGCTCTCCCGCGTGCCGGTCACGCAGTTCGTCGAGGGTGCCCTGGTACCGGCCGATGAACTCGTGCCCGGTCTCCGCGCCCGGCATGGCCACGTCCAGTTCGCCGCGCGACCAGGCGAGGCAGACCTCCTGATAACGCACGAGCGCATCGCGATCGCTGCGGTCCTCGAGCTCACCAGCGGCGACCTCGTGCACCCCGTCGAGCACGCCGATCTCGTGCCCGAGCTTGCCGGCGAGCGGTTCCCCGGTCTGCTGCGCCCGGATGGCCCGGCTCGCGTACACCGCGGCGATGGGGTCCCCGGCGAGCCGTTCGGCGAGCTCGAGGGCCTGGCGCTGCCCTTCCCCGGTGAGCGGGGCACCCGGTGGACGGGTGTCCAGGCGCAGCTCGATGTTCGACTGCGTCTGACCGTGCCGTGTGAGCATGACCCTCATGCGCGCTCCCCTGCTCTGATCGCCGCCAGCCACTCGGCGGCGGCACCGAATACCGCTTCCGTTGTACCAGTCGGGCGGTCATCGGCTTTCGGATACGAGCCGAGGAAGGTCAGCGAACGGGTGCGCCGGTAGAGCGCGGCAACCGCCTCGCCGATGTGCCGCTGCGCGATGTGCCCGTCGAAATCCAGGTAGAACCGGTACTCGCCGAGTGCCACCCTGGTCGGCCGCGCGTCCAACCTGGTCAGGTTGACGTCCCGCACCGCGAGCTCCACGAGCAGTTCGGACAGCGAGCCAGGGCGGTTCTCGGTCACCGCGACCACGGAGGTGCGATCACAGCCGCTCGGTTCGGGAAGCGTGCCGGGTTTGCGCACCAGCAGGAAGCGGGTGAGCGCGTCCCGTACATCGGCCACGTCCTCGGCGTACACGTGCAGCGGCTGATGCTGGGTGACCACGGGGGCACAGACCGCGGCGTCGTAGCGGCCCTCGGCGACGGCGACCGCTGCGGCGGCGGTCGAGCTCTCCACGATGCGCCGCGCGCCGGGAAGGTGCTCGTCCAGCCAGGCGGACACCTGCGCGAGCGCGTGCGGATGACTGGCCACGGTCTCGATGGGGCCGTTGTCGTCGCGGGTGAGCACGGTGAACCGGATGGGAAGCACGTGCTCGGCGACGGCGACCACCGGCTGCTCGGCGGCGAGCGCGTCCATGGTCGCGGGCACCGCGCCCTCGACCGAGTTCTCCACCGGGACACAGGCGTATTCGGCCGCACCCGCGCGCACCTGGTCCAGCGCCGCGGGGATCGTCTCGGCCGGGCGCAGCGTCACCCCGTCCGGGGCGAGCGCGCGAGCGGCCTGCTCGGTGAAGGTGCCCTGGGGGCCGAAATACACGAGGTCCATCAGTTCACCGTAATGACCACTGTGCGGCCGCTCACGCTCGCACCGGGACACAGTGCGCGAGGATGGAGACATGACCTTCGCGAAACGCACCGACTTCGATCCGGCAACGCTCGAACGCAGGGACTTCTACCGGCTGCTCACCGCGGTGGTCGTGCCCCGCCCCATCGCGTGGGTATCCACGGTTTCGGCCGAGGGCGTGGACAATCTGGCGCCGCACTCGTTTTTCACCGTGTCCTGCACCGAACCGCCGATCGTGCAGTTCACCACCGTGGGCCGCAAGGACAGCCTGGTCAACGTGGAGCAGACCCGCGAGTTCGTGGTCAACCTCGCGGGGGAACAGCACTTCGAGCAGATCAACGCGACCGGGACCGAATTCCCCGCCGAGCACAGCGAATTCGAGCGGGTCGGCATCACGGGCGAACCGAGCACGCTCGTGCGGCCCAAGCGGGTCGCGGAATCCCCGGTCGCCCTGGAATGCGTGCTGCACTCGGCCACCCGGTTCGGCGATTCCACCGTGGTGTTCGGCCGGGTGGTGCACGCGGCGGTGCACGCCGAGGCCCTCGAGGACGGGCATCCACGGATCGAGCGCTTGCGCCCGCTCGCCCGGCTCGGTAAAGACGAGTGGGCCACGATCGGCGAAGTGCGCTCCATCCCCCGGATCCGCTACGCCGAATGGCCGGGACACTACGGCGAACGGGAGTAGGCGGATGCGGTTCACCCCGATCACGGCGGGCAGCGAGGGCAGCACGGGAACGGGGCCGTTCGGGAGGCTGGTGCTGCGCGGGGTGACCGTCGTGGACGGTACCGGTGGACCGCCGTACGGCCCCGCCGATGTGGTGATCGAGCGGGACCGGATCAGCGCGATCGTCTCCGCGGGCCGCAACACCGATATGAGCCAGCTGGGCCTGCGCACCGGAACCGCGGACGAGGTGCTCGACCTTCCCGGGTACTACGTGCTGCCCGGGCTGGTCGACGCGCACGCGCACATCGGCTGGGCGGAGCAGGGCCCGGACGCGGACTACATCTACCGGCTCTGGCTCGGGCACGGCATCACCAGCGTCCGCGAGCCGGGATCACTCGGCAACGGGCTCGGGTTCACCGTGCGCGAGGCCGAGCGCGCGGCACGCGGAGAGATCACCGCTCCGCGCATCGTGGGCTATGTGGCCTTCGGATCCGGGACGAGCGAACCGATCCGTACCGAACGCGAGGCCCGCGCCTGGGTCGCCGAACAGGCCGAGAACGGGGCGAAGGGCATCAAGTTCTTCGGCGCCGCACCGGAACTGTTCGCCGCCGCGCTCGAGGAGGCGAACACCCTCGGCCTCGGCAGCGCCTGCCATCACGCACAGTCCGATGTGGCGCGCGCCAACGCACTGCACACCGCGCGCTGGGGACTGGGCAGCATCGAGCACGGCTACGGACTGCCCGAGGCGATGTTCACCGACCGGCGCATCCAGCGGTTCCCCGGGGACTACAACTACAACGACGAACACGACCGGTTCGCCTATCTCGGCAGGCTCTGGCGCGAGGCCGCGGAACCCGGCAGCCGGATGTGGGAGGAGACGATCGAGGAGCTCGTCTCGCTCGGCACCGCGATCGACCCCACCCTGGTCGTCTACGTCGCCGCCCGGGACGCCGCGCGGGCCAGGGGCCGGGAATACCACCGCGACTACTCCGCCCCGCAGTCCTGGAAATTCTTCCAGCCCGATCCGGAATCGCACGGCTCCTTCTTCTTCGACTGGGGCACCGAGGAAGAGGTCGCCTGGCGGGAGAACTACCGGCTCTGGATGGCCTTCGTGCGCGATTTCCACCTGCGCGGCGGCTTGCTCACCACCGGATCCGATGCCGGATTCATCTACAACCTCTACGGATTCGGGCTCATCGAGGAACTGGAACTGCTGCGCGAGGCAGGACTGCACCCGCTGGAGATCATCCGCTGCGCCACCGCGAACGGCGCCCGCCTGCTCGGCCTGCCCGAGACCGGAACCATCGAACCCGGCAAGACCGCCGATCTGCTCGTCTGCGCGGAAAACCCGCTCACCAACCTCAAACTGCTCTACGGCCACGGCCACCTGCGGGCAGGCGCGAACGGTGCCGAGCGTGTCGGCGGGGTCACCCACACCATCGCGGGCGGGGTGCTGCACGACGCCGTCGCACTGCGCGCCCGCGTGCGCGAACAGGTCGCCGCCGAACGCGAACGGCTCGGAACCGGCGTTCCGCGCACCCCGTGACTATTCTGGGGTCGTGGGTACGAGTACGTCTGAGGGCTCTCGTCCGTCGCGAGCGGGAGTCAGATCGGCGGTGTCCCTGCTGGACACCCGCACCCGAGATCGGCAAGACGGAGGAATGAGCCGTAGCGGGGTTCTACGGCGATCGACGACAACGCAGCGAGGCTCCGATTGGCACGCGAAGGTACTTCGCCAACGTCGCCGCGCCGCAGGACATGGAGTCCTCAGATGTGCTCGACGATACGAGTGCTGCTGGTCGACGACCACGAGCTCGTCCGCCGTGGACTGCGCGACCTGCTCGACTCCGAGCCCGGCATCACCGTGATCGGCGAGGCCGCCAGCGTCACCGAGGCCCGGACAAGGGCAGCGGCCGATCCGCCGGATGTCGCCGTGCTCGACATGCGGCTGCCCGACGGAACCGGTGCGCAGTTGTGCGCCGAACTGCGCGCGCTGCCGAGCCCACCCGCCTGCATCGTGCTCACCGCCTTCGACGACGAGCCCGCCCTGTTCGCCGCGATCGAGGCCGGGGCGGCCGGTTACCTGCTCAAACAGGTACGCGGGCAGGACATGGTGACCGGGGTGCGCGAGGTCGCGGCCGGGCGCTCCCTGCTCGATCCGGCCACCACCGCCCACGTGCTGCACCACCTGCGCGAACCCGATGCGCTGGCCGAACTCACCGAGCGCGAGCGCGCGGTGCTCGAACTGCTCGGCGAAGGGCTCACCAACCGGGAGATCGCCGAACGCCTCGTGCTCGCCGAGAAGACCGTGAAGAACCACGTCACCTCGGTACTCGGGAAACTCGGGCTCACCAGGCGCACCCAGGCGATCGCCTGGATGTCACGACGCCCGCCGCGTTGATCTCTTTTCCCGGCGGCGAAGCCGCCTCTCCACCCACTCAACCTGCACCGCGGCGGGTTCTCCGGTGTTTCCTCGCGAGGACAGCGCCGACGTGGTGCTGTGCTGGTTTTCTTGGGGGCAATACATGAGGAGACGATCCCGGAGCGAGGGGGCGCCGGAGGTCCCGCCACCTGCACCGCCACGGCGATCCCAGCAAACAGCCGTTAATGCGTTTCGGCGGGCTCCGGGGCACCGACTACCCTCTACCACCGTGATCGATCTGAAAACCCTGCGTGAGAACCCGGACGTCGTGCGCGCCTCGCAGCGCACGCGGGGCGAGGACGAGTCGCTCGTCGATGCCCTGCTCGCCGCCGATGAGCGCCGCCGATCCGCGGTCGCCGAGGCGGACACGCTGCGCGGCGAGCAGAAACAGCTCGGGAAACAGGTCGGCAAGGCATCCGGCGAGGAGCGCGAGCAGCTGCTGGTCACCGCGAAGGAACTGGCCGCGCGGGTCAAGGCCGCCGAGGCCGAGCAGTCCAGCGCGGACGAGGCACTGCGCGCGGCACAGCTGGCCATCCCGAACATCGTCGAGGACGGCGCACCGGCAGGCGGCGAGGACGACTACGTCGTGCTCAAGCACATCGGCGAGCCCCGGGAATTCGACTTCCCGGTTCGGGATCACCTGGAACTCGGCGAATCCCTCGGTGCCATCGACATGGAGCGCGGCGCCAAGGTCTCCGGTGCCCGGTTCTACTTCCTCACCGGGATCGGCGCCCGGTTGCAGCTCGCCATGCTCAACCTCGCCGCGGCACAGGCGACCGAGTACGGGTTCGACCTGATGATCACCCCGTCCCTGGTGCGCCCGGAGATCATGGGCGGCACCGGTTTCCTCGGCGCGCACGCCAGCGAGGTGTACCAGCTGCGCGAGGACGACCTGTACCTCGTCGGCACCTCCGAGGTGGCACTGGCCGGATACCACTCCGAGGAGATCATCGACCTCTCCGCCGGGCCGAAACGGTACGCGGGCTGGTCGTCGTGCTACCGGCGCGAAGCGGGCTCCTACGGTAAGGACACCCGGGGCATCATCCGGGTACACCAGTTCGACAAGCTCGAGATGTTCTCCTACTGCAAACCCGAGGAAGCGCACGAGGAACACCTGCGCCTGCTCGGCTGGGAAGAGGAGATGCTCGCCAAGATGGAGCTGCCGTACCGCATCATCGACACCGCGGGCGGAGATCTCGGTACCTCGGCGGCGCGCAAGTACGACTGCGAGGCCTGGGTGCCCTCCCAGGGCGCGTACCGCGAGCTCACCTCCACCTCGAACTGCACCACCTTCCAGGCGCGCAGGCTGGCCATCCGGTACCGGGACGCGGACGGGAAACCGCAGACCGCGGCCACCCTGAACGGGACACTGGCCACCACCCGGTGGATCGTCGCCATCCTGGAGAACCACCAGCAGGCCGACGGTTCGGTACGGGTTCCCGCCGCGCTGCAACCCTTCCTCGGCACCGACACACTGCAGCCGAAGAACTGACACCGGAACGCCGAGCCGCCGGGCTGGATTTCGACCTTCTGGCCCAAGCAACCGGTCTTCGGCGCGCGGACACCGAGCCGAAGACACACTCTCGGTAACCGTGCTGACTTCGGAACGTGCTGTCGCCACCCAGATGCAGCAGTGCCCGGGTGGCGGCAGCACGCTGCGCGACCGCAACGGACCGTGACGGCGTTGACAAGCCGGGCCGAACCTCGCAGTTTGTTAGGAAAATTTCCTAATGAATACGCAGGAGGTTCCCATGGCGAAGAAACCGGGTACTCGTCTCGCGGCGGTCGTCCTCGGCGCCGCCCTTGCCGCGGGCCTGCCCCTCGGCACGGCGAGCGCCACACCGGAGATCGTGCACAGCGCCACGCAGCGGGCCGGGGCGGATCTCACCGAACCGCACAAGAAAGAGATCGCGATGGAACTCGTGTCCAGTGCGGAGAATTCCTCACTGGACTGGAAAGCGCAGTACCGCTATATCGAGGACATCGGCGACGGTCGCGGTTACACCGGCGGCATCATCGGTTTCACCTCGGGAACCGGGGACATGCTCGAACTCGTCGAGCACTACACGAAAGCCAAGCCGGACAACGTTCTCGCGAAATACCTGGACGCGCTGCACAAGGTGAACGGGAGCGATTCACACGACGGGCTCGATCCCCATTTCACCGATGACTGGCACAAAGCCGCGAAAGACCCGGCCTTCCAGAAAGCGCAGAACGATCTCCGCGATTCGATGTACTTCGATCCCGCGGTGGACCAGGCGAAAAAGGACGGGCTGCGCGCGCTCGGCCAGTTCATCTACTACGACGCGATGGTGATGCACGGTCCCGGAGACAGCGACACCAGTTTCGGCGGTATCCGGCGCACCGCGCTCGAACACGCCAAACCGCCCGCACAGGGCGGAGACGAGCGCGAATACCTGGACGCGTTCCTCGACGCCCGCAAGGCGGCCATGCTCAAGGAGGAGGCGCACTCGGACACCGGCAGGGTGGACACCGAGCAGCGGGTGTTCCTCGACAAGGGCAATTTCGACCTGAATCCGCCGCTGCAGTGGAAAACCTACGGCGATAGTTACACCATTCCAGAGTGAGCCCGGAACCAACTCCGGGTGCCCGGCACGGTACTGGGAGGTAGCAATGCCACGCATAGGTACCCGACCTGCGTCACGAACACTCGGAGTGGTTCTGACCTGCACGGCTGCCCTGGTAGCGGTTGGCACGGTCACCGGCCCGGCCAGTGCGGCGACGAGGGCGCAGGCGTTCCAGGTCAAGGCGATGACGTGGAACGCCTGCGCGAACACTGCACCGAAGAAGGGCGACGACCGGTGCCGGAACGGGCGCCAGACGGCCAAGGTCGCCGCCACGATCCGCGACCGGATCGTCAGGAACCAGCCGCAGACACGAGTGCTCTTCCTGCAGGAGGTGTGCTCCGTGGACGTGAGCCGGTTGCAGGGGATGGCCGATCTCTCCGGCTGGAAGTGGAAGTTCACCCCGATCCGGTTTCAGGGCACCGGAAACAAGCCGTCCGCAAGGGTGACCGATCGCAACTGCGCGCCGGACAAGAGCACGCACGCCGGGCGCGGGAAGTTCGGCATCGCCGTCGGCGTGCGCGGGGCCGCCCAGTTCAAGGCCAGGTACTACCCGGACGCGCATCAGCCCATCGACAACCGGCACAAGGACAACTACGGACACTGGAATGTGCGCCAGGCAGTGGTCTGCGCCTCGGTCGCCGACTGGCGTACCACCGTGTGCGGCACACACCTGACCCCGCTGAACGACAAGGGGGCCGATCCCGGCCTGTACCGCTCCGCGCAAGCCGCGCAGGTGCGCGACCTGATGAGCTACGCGAAGCAGGGTGTGGGCGCAACCGCATACGGCCGCGTACTGTTCGGCGGCGACCTGAACCAGTCCGCTCCGGACGGCGCAGGCGGATCAGGAGACAAGAGCACCCTCGCCCCGGCCTACGCACAGTACTCCGAATGCGATCAGAGCGCACACGGCGGAAAGCGCGATGGCCGGAACACCTACGAGAACGCGAAGGGCACCGCATCCCGGAAGCTGGACTACCTGTTCACCACCAAGGGGGCAAGCTCGAAGTGCTATGTCACGAACCGGCATGTGTCGACCTCCGATCACAAACCGGTCGTCGACGACGTGACCTACTCGTCCTGAGCACATGGCCGCCGGTGGCACACTGGACAACCGAGAACAGTGTTCACAACGGTGACAACTGATCCGCGATGTGGACACCGATCTGGAAAGCACAGGTCGCCGCGGGCGAGGGCGCATTGAGCACGTGCACCTGCCCGGGTGCGGTGTCGATCAGGAAGTCCTGCACCAGGGTGCCGTCGGCGCGCATGGCCTGGGCGCGCACCCCGGCCCCGCCCGCGACGAGGTCCTCCGCCCGGATCCCGGGTACGAGTCGCGCCGCCGAGGCCGCGAACCGTTTCCTGGACAGCGAGCGCGCGACCTCCTCGGCCCCGGTGCGCCAATAGCGCCTACCGAGCCGCCACAGTCCCGGGTACCGGGCCAGGGAAGCGAGTTCGGCCGGTGAGACATCGGTCCACCGGTACCCCTCGCGGCGCAGCGCGAGCACCGCATTGGGCCCAGCGTGCACGGATCCGTCGAGCATCCTGGTCAGGTGCACGCCCAGAAACGGCAGCGAGGCATCGGGTACCGGATAGATCAGCCCTCGCACCAGATCCCGCGCCGCGCCGCGCAGGTGCAGATACTCCCCGCGGAACGGAACGATGCGCGCGGCCGGGCGGATTCCGGCGAGCTCCGCGACCCGGTCGGCGTGCAGGCCCGCACAGTTGACCAGTCCATCGGCGCGCAGCACCTCGTAGCCGGTCGCGAGCTCGATCCGGCCACCACGGGAACGGATACCGCGCACCACGGTCGCGGGCCGCAAATCCGCCCCGGAAAGGGAATCCACGAGCGCGGCGCACACCGCGCGGTAGTCGAGGATCGCGGTCGATTCCACGCGCAGCGCGGCGACACAGGCGACGTTCGGCTCGTAGTCACGCGCTTCGGCGGGTGAGACCAACCGCGCGGGCAACCCGTTGGCCTCGGCGCGGCGGGCGAGTTCGTGCAGCGCGGGCAGTTCGTCCTCGGTGACCGCGACGACGAGTTTCCCGCACACCTCGACCGGAACACCGTGCTCGCGTGCGAAGCCGACCATGGCGGTGTTTCCCTCGACCGACATCCGCGCCTTCGCCGAACCGGGCGCGTAATACAGCCCGGCGTGCACGACATTGGAATTGTTGCCGGTCTGGTGCGCGGCCCAGTCGGATTCTTTTTCCAGGACCGTGACGCCGTAGCCACGACGGCGCAGTTCCGCGGCGGTGGCCAGGCCGAGAATTCCGCCACCGATAACGGCGATCGTGCGCGCGCTCACGACTCTACGGTCGGCAGCACATCGGCGGCGACCTGTTCGAGCACCGATTCCCGTGCCGCGTACACCCCCTCATCGCGCGGCCAGGGTGCGAGCATGTCGGTGAACCCCGCCTCCTTCGCGCGCCCGAGTTGTTCGGCGAAGAAATCCACCGACTCGAACGCGGTGACCGGGCAGGCATCGGTCTGCAGATAACGCGGCACCGAACGGGGATCCCGGCCCTGCTCGGCAAGTGCCTCCTCGAAGCGCGCCACGGTGTCCCGGACCAGCCGCCACCACTGCTCCACATCCTCCGCGTGCCCGCCGGTGGTCACCCAGCCCTCGCCCTGGCGCGCGGCGAACCGCAACGACTTCGGGCCATTGGCCGCGAGCACGAACGGCATCCTCGGCTGCTGCACGCATCCCGGCGCGCCATAGGCATCGACCGCGGTGAAGTACTCGCCGGAATAGCTGCTCTGCTTTTCACTGAGCAACCGGCCGAGACTTTCGGTGAATTCGGTGAACCGCGTGAACCGCTGCGCCCCGGAGATCGGTGCCTCACCGAGAACCTGTGTGTCATAGCCGAGCCCGCCTGCTCCGATACCGAGGGTGAACCGGCCGTCCGAAATATCGTCCAGGGCGAGCAGTTCCCGCGCGAATGGCACGGGATGGCGGAAATTCGGGGAAGTGACCATCATGCCCAGCCGGATGCGGGAGGTGATCATCGCCGCCGCGGTCAGGGTCGGCACCGCGCCGAACCACGGCCCTTCGACGAGCGAGCGCCAGCCGATGTGGTCGTAGGTCCACACATGGTGAAAGCCGAATTCCTCGGCCGCCCGCCACTTCGGCTCGGCGACCCACCAGCGGTGCTCGGGCAGGATCACAACCCCTATACGCATATGGACGACCGTAACGGGTCACACTGGAAGAGTGGAACAACCCTTGTTGATCGCGTCCGATGTGGACGGCACCCTGCTCGACGACCAGGACAAGGTCGGCGCACGAACCCGCGCGGCCATCACAAGGGTGGTGGCGTCCGGGACCCCGTTCGTACTGGCCACCGGCAGGCCACCGCGCTGGATCCCGTGGATCGCCGAGGAAGCCGGGATCGACGGGCACGCCGTGTGCTGCAACGGTTCCGTGCACTACGACATCGGCAAGGACCGGATCCTCGGCACCCACACCATCGCACCGGGAGTCCTCGAACAGGTCACCGAACGGTTGCGTGCCGCCATTCCCTCGGTGAACTTCGCGGTCGAGCGCATCGGTGAGCGCGCCGAGGACCCCGGGATCGTCGCCTTCCTCACCGAGCCCGGTTACACGCACCCATGGGACGGCGAACGGCCGCGGCAGAACGCGCCGACCCCCGAACTCACCGCGCAGCCGTGTGTGAAACTGCTCGCCCGCTCCGCCGAACTCAGCAGCTCCGAGATGGCCGGGATCGTGCGCGGCCTCGAGGAGATCGACCTGAACGTCACCTACTCGGCGAACTACGGGCTGATCGAGTTCAGCGCGTCCGGGGTGACCAAGGCGACCGGGCTCGCGCACCTCGCCGCAGAGCACGGTGTGGCGCCCGAGCGGGTGCTCGCCTTCGGGGACATGCCCAACGACATCGAGATGCTGCGCTGGGCGGGCAACGGGATCGCGATGGGCAATGCGCACGACGCGGTGCTCGAGGTCGCCGACGAGGTCACGGCGAGCAACAACGAGGACGGGATCGCCGAAATACTCGAACGCTGGTTCTGAGCGTTCCGGGTACGGCGGAATTCGGCAGCGGAAAACGTACCGAAGAACACATCCGTGAATGCAACATTCGGAAAGCGTTTTGCAGTACGGGTGGTAATGGCTTCATCACTCGAGGCGGGCTGGTCAGCGCGGTGCGAAGATCCGGACCGGCTCGCCTCCCGTACCGGTAGCGTGCCGAAACCACTCGGAACGCATCCGCTAACGTGACGGCGTCTCCAGCCCTTTACGGATAGTTTGAGATGCCCGCTACTGATGATCTTCCGCTGGTCGTACTGACCGCCCTGCTGTATATCGTCGCGCTCTGGCTCCCCGGCCTGGCCGCCGGATTCGCCGCGGGACTGCGCGGATGGCTACTGGCCGCAACCGCCCCGCTGATCTCCTACGCCATCGCCGGGCTGTTCGGCCCGCTCACCACCGCGATCGGTATCCCCTGGTCGGTATGGACCTACCTGGGCTCGACGGTCGTGGTCACGGCCGTCCTGCGCGGGCTGTATCTCCTGTCCAGCAGGCGCCTTCCGGCTCCGCGGAGCACCGCGGGATGGACCCGGAACGAAACACTGTTCGCAATCGGGGCGGTCGCCGTGGCCGCCGTGGCCGGTGCGGCGATCGTCGCGGGAGCGACCGGCAACCTCACCCACATCCCGCAGGACTGGGATGCCGTGTTCCACGCGAACAGCATCCGCTACCTCGCCGAGACCGGCGACGGAAGCCTCACCGGGATGAGCAAGATCAACTACTACGAGCAGGGCGGTGCGTTCTATCCGAACGCGTACCACCTGGTCGCCGCGGTGGTCTTCAAACTGACCGGGATCCCGGCGGGCGTGGTGCTCAACACCCAGACCGTGCTGCTGCCCGGCATGCTGGCACTCGTCCTGGTGGCGCTGCTGCGCTGGTTCGGCGTCCGGGTGCTCACCGCGGGATTCACCGCCCTGGTCGCGGTCAGCTCGCTTTCCGCCCTCTACGACATGCTCTGGCGCGGGCCGCTGCTCCCCTTCGAGACGGCGAGCATCCTCAGCCTCGCCTTCCTGCTGCTCACCACGTATTTCCTGGACAACCGCAGGCTCGAGGCCGGGGTACTGTTCGCGATCGGTGCCGCCGCGCTGCTCGCGATCCAGCCGTCCGGGCTGTTCACCGCCATCCTCTACGCGATTCCGCTGCTGCTGACCAGATGGTGGGGAGATCTGCGCCGGTTCGGCCGCGAACTACGCGCCCTGGTGCTCGCGGGCATCGTCGCGATCGCGGTGAGCATCCCGTTCCTGCTCGGCTCCGCCTCGAGCGCGGCGGACAGCACGCAGATCATCTGGAAGAGCGACTTCTCCGCGAGCCGGGCGATCGGTTCACTGCTGAGTTTCCAGTTCCTGCAGGACTTCCCGCAGATCTGGCTGGCCATCCCGCTGTGGATCGGGCTCGCGTTCCTGCGCAAGCTGCGCGGGGCACGCTGGCTGCTGTTCTCCGCCGCGATCTTCGGGGCCCTGTTCGTCGCCGCGACCGCGTACAACAACCACCTGGCGATCACCCTGACCCGGCCGTGGTGGAACGACCAGTGGCGGCTCATCGCGCTCGCCACGATCCCGCTCACCGTCATCGCGGGGCACGGCCTCGCGCAGGTGTGCACCGGTCTCATCACGCTCGGCAACCGGATCCTGCCGCGGCTGCGGGGCACGCAGATCATCGCCACCGGGCTCGTCGCCGTGGTGTTCGCCCTGCTCACCAGCGGTTTCTACTACGGGCTGAACACCTCGATCATGGCCAAGCAGTACGGCGACGGTCCCGCGGTGGACACCGGTGAGTACGAGGCCCTGGAAAAGCTCGGCGAGCTCGCCGAACCCGGCGAGTGGGTGATGAACGACCGCAACGACGGCTCCGCGTGGATGTACGCGGTCTCCGGGGTGCGCCCGGTCGCGGGGCACTACGACAAGCACCACGTCGGGAAGGACCCGGCACTGCTCATGGCGAAGTTCGACGAGTACGACACCGATCCGGCCGTGCGCGCGGCGGCCAAGCGGCTGCGGATCAAGTACGTGATCGTCGGGGACGGGCACATCCGGGAGAACCTGCACCGGGCCCGTGGCCTCGACGAGCTGTCGAAGGTCAAGGAGCTGAAGCTGGTCTTCCGCAACGCGGACGCGAAGATCTACCGCCTTGGCTGACCCCCTACGCTATTTCTCCATGACCGAGGAATCCCCCAAGAGCACGCGCGCGCTGCTGCTGAACTGGGGACGCAGGCTGCTGGTCGTCGCCGTGCTCCTCGGCGCGGCCTGGGCGATCTACCGCGACTGGGACCGGGTGTGGGCCACCATAAGCACGATCCCGTGGGAGGCGACGGTGGCCTCCGAGCTGGCCGCGCTCGCGGCCGTGTTCGTAGCCGTGTTCGCCTGGCGGGTACTGGTCAACGGCCTGGGCAAACCGCTGTCGGTACTGCGTGCCGCGCAGGTGAACCTGGTCGGGATCCTCGGCAAGTACATCCCCGGGTCGGTGTGGGCGTATCTGCTGCAGATCGAGCTCGGGCGCAAGGCGGGCCTGTCCCGTTCCCGGGTGTTCGTGGCCACGATCATCGGAGTGGGCACCGGGATGCTGGCCGCGGTGCTCTACGCGGCGAGCACCTTCGGCCCGCTCTCGGCGAAGATCGGCTGGATCTGGTATCTGACCCCGCTGCTGCCCATCGGCCTGATCGCGGCCTGCCCTCCGGTGCTGACCAGGCTGGTGAACCTGCTGCTCAAGCTGCTGCGCAGGCCGCCGCTCGAGCAGTCGCTGCGCTGGTCGATGGTGGGCAAGAGCATCGGGCTGCAGCTGCTCGCCTTCGCCTGTTACGGACTGCACCTGTGGATCCTGGCCCAGTCGGTCGGCGCCACCCCGGGCTTCATCGGTTTCCTGCTGTGCACGGCGGCGATCAGCATCGGCTTCAACGCGGGAATCCTCGCCTTCGTCGTGCCCTCGGGCATCGGCATCCGCGAGGCAGTGATCGTGGCGATCCTGATCGCTTCGATGCCCTACTCCCAGGCGTTCGCGTTCGCGATCGTGTCCCGGGTCATGCTGGTGGTCGCCGACCTGCTCGGCGCCGGAATCGCGGCAATTACGGCAAAACGGTGGGCACCGATCGATAGCACCGAAAACCCGGCGGCTACCCTTGACGCCCATGAATCCGGATAGTGCCAATTCGGGCACCGAAGGAACCGAGTACACCGACCGGTTGCGCACCTATGAGGCCCGCCGCTGGAAGAAACTGCTCGACGTGCAGGCGCCGTACCGCAGAAACGTGCGGCGGCTCTTCGGGGGCCGCGAGGTGCTCGACGTCGGCTGCGGGATCGGGCGCAATCTCGGGCACCTGTACCCGCACGCGGTCGGCGTCGACCACAACCCGACCTCGATCGAGGAATGCCGCAGGCGCGGGCTGACCGCGTTCACCTCCGCGGAGTTCCACGAGTCGGAGTACGCCCAGCAGGGCCGCTTCGGCGGGCTGCTCGCGGCGCACCTGATCGAACACATGTCCCGGGAGCAGGCGCTCGAGGTGCTCGGCGAGTACACCGGCTATCTCGCCCCCGGTGCCACCGTGGTGTTCATCTGCCCGCAGGAGAAGGGCTACGCGACGGACGCGACCCACGTGGCCTTCACGGACTTCGACGGGCTCGCCGATGTGGCCCGCCGGCTCGGGTTCACCCCGCGTAAGCAGATCTCGTTCCCGCTCCCCCGGGCGGCGGGCAAGGTGTTCCCCTACAACGAATTCGTGCTGGTCGCATCCGCCTGACGCAGTAATTATCGCGGCCAAATCCAGGCCGAGCTCGGGTACGGTGAACGGCGTGAACCGCACCGTATCGAGGGTGTGCACGGCGGCCGCTCTCGCCGTGCTCGCCGCAACGACCGCTGCACCCGTATCGGCCAGCGAGCCCACGCAGCGTGACGGAATCACCACCGAACTGCACGAGGGTGCGGCCGCGCCCTCGATCGCGGCCGTCGCGGGATATCCGAAGGGGAAATACGTCTCCTACGCGCCGTTCCGGTTCATCGACACGCGCGCGAACAACAAGCCACTCGGCCCGCGTGGCACATCCACCATGCAGTTCACCGGCGGGGTGCCCAAGGGCGCCACGGCCGTGGTGTTCAACCTGACCGCCACCGACGTCACCGCTGACACCTTCATCTCGGTGTTCCCCGCGGGACAGCCACGGTCCTCGGCATCGGCGATCAACCTCACCAAGGGCATGACGCGCAGCAACCAGGTCGTCGTCCCGCTCGGCAGCGATGCGGGCAAACCGGCGATCAGCTTCTACAACAACGCCGGAAGCGCGCACGTCATCGGCGACCTCTCCGGTTTCTACTCGAGCTCGCAGGAGGGCGCGACCGGATACGGCGCGACCGCCCCGAAACGGGTACTCGACACCCGCTCCGGCGATCCGGTCGGCCCGGGCAAGGAAACCGTGCTCGATCTGAGCAAGCAGGTCCCGGACGGGGTCAACGCGGTCACCCTCAACATCACCGGGATCGCGCACAGCGGCAACACCTACCTCACCGCGTATCCGGACGGGACCTCGCGGCCGACCGGTTCCTCGGTGAACATCGACGCGGGTGACACCACGCCGAACTTCGTCACGGTCGGGCTCTCCCAATCGAAGAAGCTGCGCATCTACAACAACAACGGCAGCACCGACGTGCTCGCGGACCTCTCCGGCTACTACGGCGGGGACGGGACCGCCTCCTATCAGCCGGTCGCACCGACCCGGATCGCGGACACCCGCTCCAGCGGAGGACCGCTCGGCCCGCACGGGGTGCGCACGGTCACCGCGACCGGGGCGCCCTCGGACTCACCCGCCGCCACGGTGAACCTCACCGGGATCACCCCGACCGTGGACACCCACCTGGACGCGTACGCGGCGAACGCGCAGCGTCCGGACACCTCGAACCTGAACCTGAAAAAGGGCCAGATCCTCTCGAACATGGCGAATATCCCGCTCGGTGACGGAAAGTTCGCGGTGTACAACGCAAACGGTTCAACCCACCTCGTCGCCGACCTCAGCGGATATTTCGTTCCCTGAATCATTCGGCTCCGGCTGAATGGTCGCCGGAACCGACAACCGTCCCGAATCCACCTGCGTCGTCAAGGTATCCGTCCCTTCCTTGACGAATCAGGAGGAAAGAAATGTCGGTCAAACTCAGATATCGCGGATTCGGGGTGCTCGCGGCGACCGCCGTCGTCCTCGCATTACCGGCGACGGTTTCCGCGGCCGGAGCGCCGAATACGACCCCGCTGCAGGTGCAGAATGCGAAATTCACCCCGGCCGGACCGGCCCGGGTGCTCGACACCAGAACGGGCGCGAAACTCGGCCAGGGCGCGCATCTGCGCCTCGACCTCAGCAAGGCGGTACCCGCCGATGCCACCGCTGTCACGCTCAACCTCACCGGTACCGAAGGCACCGCGGACACGCACGTTGACGCGCAACCCGGTTCCGGGGTGCCGAAGTACTCGCACCTGAACCTCACCAAGGGTGAGACGCGGGCGCTGCAGGTCACCGTCCCGTTGGCCACCGATCACTCGATCGATCTGTACAACAAGAACGGCTCGGTGCATGTGCTCGCCGATCTGCAGGGTTACTACGGCACGCAGCGCGAATCCGGTTACGCCCCACAGAATCCCGCCCGCGTGCTGGACACCAGGGACACCGTGCCCATCAACGGCGGGCAGACGCGCACCGTCGATTTCTCCGGGCTGGTGCCCGATTCGGCGACCGCGGTGACCTTCAACCTGACCGGAACCGATGCCACCACGGCGACCTACCTCACGGCGTGGCGCACCGAGGATCCCCGGCCTTCGGCCTCCTCGCTGAATCTCGTGCAGAACGGGACGACACCCAATCTGGTCACCGTGAAACTCGGGCCGAGCAAGAAGGTGAACCTGTACAACAATGCGGGCGGCGCCGATGCGATCGTGGATTTCGCCGGGTACTACACATCCGATGGCGGCGCGCTGTTCAACACCGTTTCCGCGAAATACCCGGAAATGCCGGTACGGATTTACGATTCCCGGGAAACCACCCAGGGACCGATTCGTGCCGACCAGACCCGCACCATCGATCCGGGTCTGACCGAGAGCGGAATCGCCGGTTATCTGTTCAACATCACCGGGGTGAACCAGTCCGGCCCGACCTTCGTCACCGCATGGGACGGCGGACCGCGCCCGGCCACCTCGAACCTCAACCTCGCCGCGAACCAGACCGCGAGTAACGCGGTGAGCATGAAGGGCAGTGGTGTGGTCAACCTCTACAACGCGCTCGGCTCGGTACACGCCATCGCCGACCTGCAGGGTTACTTCACCCAACCGGAGTAAGAACCATTGCCGTCACGCGGGATGGGGGATTTCCTCACCCCTCGTGACGGCAATACCCTACGTCAAGGGGAATTCGGCAGAAGCCGTTGCGGGGGATTCACCTGGGCGGGAAGATCACGCCCGGCAACAGCTATCAGGAGTGGGAGAAACCATGCAGAAGCGACAGGTGCTGACGGCGCTCGCCGTCGCGGCCACGGTTACCGCCGGTAGTGCCGCCACCGCGTCCGCGGCGGGGGCCGGCGAGCAGGCGAAGGCGTCCGGTGGCGCGCAGGCCGGCGCGGCCTCGGCGAACGACTCGCTGATCCACGGCGCGCCGACGGTCCGCACCGCGCACCCGAGGCTGGCGAGCCAGGACGAGGCCGCGGAACCGGAGAAGCCGCTCACCGGGACGCACTACGTCTCGATGCAGCCGACGCGCAGCCTCGACACCCGGACCACCAAGGAAGGCCCGCTCAAGGCAGGCCAATCACGGATCCTGAAGTGGGACAAGGGCACCATCGATCCACGGGCGACCGCGATCACCTTCAACCTCACCGTCACGAACGCCACCCAGGACACCCACGTCACCCTGTGGTCGGGCACCGGTGCGGTACCGAAGGTCTCCAGCATCAACGTGCGCGCCGGTGAGACCCGCTCGAACCAGGTCACCGTGCCGATCGGGCACCTGCAGGACGGCACCGCGACGATGGGCATCTACAACAACGCGGGCACCGCCGACGTCATCACCGATATCGCGGGCGTCTACGGCACCGGCCAGCCCAACACCGGGGAGCACTTCACCGGGTACACGCCGCTGAAGCCCTCGCGCGTGCTGGACACCCGTGAACGCAAGGCCACCATGGGGCCGAACTCGACCGCGAAGCTCGACCTCTCCGGTCTGGTGCCCGCGGACGCCGACTCGGTGACGCTCAACATGACCGCGATCAACCAGTCCAAGGCGGCCGGGTTCCTCTCCGTGTACCCGTACGGGCAGCAGCGCGGCGGGATCTCCAGCGTGAACTACATGCCCGGCGCGACCACGCCCAACCAGATCACCGTGCAGCTCGGCAAGGACAAGTCGCTCGAGGTGTACAACTCCGCGGGCACCGTGGACGTGCTCGCCGACCTGGTCGGCACCTACACCCCGGGCGGAAAGGGCCTCTACTACCCGGCCGATCCGGTGCGTGTCGCCGACACCAGGGACGGCAGCGGCACCAGCGGGGTCAAGGGCGCGCTCAAGCCCGGCGAGACGATCAACGTGCCCTTCCCGGGTGAGGCCCGCAAGGTGCTGGCCGCGAACACCAACCTGACCGGGGTCGCCGGTCCCGAGGCCACCCACCTGACCACCTGGGACGGCAACGGCAAGGCCCCGGAGACCTCCAACCTCAACCTGAACGCGAACCAGATCGCCAGCAACAGCGCGGCGGTCAAGGTCAACCACGACGGAACGGTCGCCTACTTCAACAAGAACGGCAACACCAACGTCGTCGTGGACGTCTCGGGATACTTCGCGAGCGAACAGGTCGGCCAGGACCAGTAGCAAAACCCCACCGCACGCGCCCGGGCCGTTTTCCGGCCCGGGCGCACTCGCATACGCGGCCGCTGTACCCTGTGCGGCGTGACTGAGTTTGACCTGGTAGTAGTCGGTTCCGGTTTCTTCGGCCTCACCATCGCCGAGCGCGCGGCGACCCAGTTGGGCAAGCGCGTGCTCGTGCTCGAGCGCCGTTCGCACATCGGCGGCAACGCCTACTCCGAAGAGGAGCCGGAGACCGGGATCGAGGTGCACCGCTACGGCGCGCACCTGTTCCACACCTCGAACAAGCGGGTCTGGGACTACGTCAACCAGTTCACCGAGTTCACGAACTACCAGCACCGGGTGTTCGCCAAGGCGGGTGACCAGGTCTACTCCTTCCCGATGAACCTGGCGCTGATCAACCAGGTCTTCGGCAAGTCGTACTCGCCGGACGAGGCCCGTGAGCTGATCGCCAAGGAAGCCAGCGAGTTCGACACCGGCTCCGCGCAGAACCTCGAGGAGAAGGCGATCTCACTGATCGGGCGCCGGCTCTACGAGATGTTCATCAAGGGCTACAACGCCAAGCAGTGGCAGACCGACCCGAAGAACCTGGACGCCAGCATCATCACCCGGCTCCCGGTGCGGTACACCTTCGACAACCGGTACTTCAACGACACCTACGAGGGTCTTCCGGTCGACGGGTACACCGCCTGGCTGAACAAGATGGCCGAGCACCCGAACATCGAGGTGCGGCTGAACACCGACTACTTCGAGGTCCGCGGGCAGCTCCCGGAAGGCATCCCGACCGTCTACACCGGCCCGCTCGACCACTACTTCGACTACTCCGCGGGCCGCCTCGGCTGGCGCACCCTGGACTTCGAGCAGGAGGTCGTCCCTACCGGCGACTACCAGGGCACCTCGGTGATGAACTACAACGACGCCGAGGTTCCGTTCACCCGCATCCACGAGTTCCGGCACTTCCACCCGGAGCGGGACTACTACCCGAAGGACAAGACGGTCATCGTCCGCGAGTACTCCCGGTTCGCGGACGAGAACGACGAGCCGTACTACCCGATCAACACCCCGGAGAACCGCAGCAAGCTCGAGGCGTACCGGGAACTGGCCAAGGGCGAGGCGCGGAAGAACAACGTCATCTTCGGCGGGCGCCTCGGCACCTACAAGTACCTCGACATGCACATGGCGATCGGTTCGGCGCTCTCGGTCTTCGACAACAAGATCACGCCGTACTTCACTCAGGGCACCGCGCTGGACGGTTCGCTCGACGACTGAGCAATTCGGCTACGGCTCTTCGACGGAATGGGCCTGCCGATAGGACCGGGCGGCCGCGGGTTTCTCCGCGGCCGCCCGTTTCTATGTCAGCCGGTCGAACACGACCCCGGCCACCTTGCGGGTCGCCTGACACGGATCCCCGCCCGCCTTGCCGTACAGATCCACGTTCACCGTCATGACCTGCTTCGTGTCCCCGTTGAGCGTGATGTCCAGGGCACAAGCCGATTGCCGCACTCCGCCGCCGGTGCGCACCGAGGCGGCGTTGCCGTGGAAACTCGCCGGTTTCCCGCCGGGCATCGCCTTGGGTGGCCACTGCACCGAGACCAGTCCACCGCCCTCGGGCATCAGGCTGCACGAGGGGAACCGGCTCATTCCCTGCGGAAGCTGTTCCTGCCGTACCGGCTTCCCGAGCGCCGTGCCGATCTGCTCGGCGGGTGCGAGCTTCGCGCAGTCGACCTTGTCCCCCGGTGGCTGCTTCGACTGCGGGGCCGCGCTCTCCTGCGCCGCACCCCCAGCACACCCGGCGAGCAACACCAGCGTGATCACACCGGACAACCCGAGCACTACGTTGCGCATTCGCGGACAGTAGCAAACCGGACGCAACCGAAAGCGGGACACGACGTCCTATTCAATGCAGCTCAAGCCGGGTAACAAATGGGTCAGCGATCCCGCATCGGGCCCGGCAGCTATGGTAGGGCGTCCCCGGTCCGGTGTGCCCGGCCGATGGTTCACCACTGAAGACTTCCTGGAGGCCAGGACACAGATGCCGAGCAGCGCGCAAACGCCGAACAAGGCAGGCGCCGGGTCGACCAAACCCAGTGCCCGGTCGAGTAAGCCAACCACGCAGCCCAGGCACGCGGATGCGCAGGGAACGGTCGCGGCACGCGGACTGTTCTCCGGTCCCGCCCAGGTCCCCGCCGAGCTCTACGCGCGGGTCGACGAGGGCACCGTGCACCGCGAGCGTGAACGGCTGACCGTTCTCCCCGAAACCGTCGCGAGCACGAACACCTACTTCGGCCGCTTCCCCGCTTCGTACTGGCAGCGCTGGACCACGGTCAAGGTGGTCACCGCGCGCCTTGACGTGCGCGGCAAGGGCACGGTCCGGATGCAGGCCTCGGACCACGAGGGCTACCTGCGCACCGTGGCCGTGCGGGAGGTCGACGGCGCGGACACGATCACCCTCGAGGGCAAGCTGGACAAGTTCGTGGACGGCGGCTCGCTGTGGATCGAGCTGCGCACCGCCGAGTCCGAGCTGGTGGTGGAACAGCTGCGCTGGCTGGTCCCCGCCCCACAGCGGCTGCGCAAGACCTCGCTGATCATGCCGACGTGCAACCGCGTCGAGGACTGCATGACCACGCTGACCAATCTGGCCGCGGACCCGGTCGCGCTGGAGAGCCTGGACACCGTCTACGTCGCCGACCAGGGCTCCACCCCGGTGGAGGAGCAGCCGCGGTTCGCCGAGGTCACCGCCGTGCTCGGGGACCACCTGCGGTACTTCCGCCAGCCCAACCTGGGTGGGGCGGCCGGCTACACCCGTGGCCTCTACGAGGTGGCCGAGTCCGGAGAGGAGCACGCGAACGTCCTGTTCATGGACGACGACATCCTGCTCGACCCGGAGATCGTGATCCGGCTGACCGAGTTCGCCAACCACGCGAGCAAGCCGATCATCGTCGGCGGGCAGATGCTCAACCTGCTGCACCCGAACCAGCTGCTCGCCTCGGCCGAGTACGCCGATGTGCCGCGGATGATCCACGGTCTCCCCGCGCCCGGCACCAAGATGAACCAGGACCTGCTCGCGGTCGACGAGAAGACCGGCCTGCCGAAGCTGCAGGAGCGCCGGGTCGACGCCGGGTACAACGGCTGGTGGTCCTGCCTGATCCCGTCCGAGGTGATCGCGAAGATCGGGTACCCGCTCCCGGTGTTCTTCCAGGGCGACGACGTCGAGCTCGCCTACCGCGCGCACGAGCACGGATTCCCGACCGTCACCCTGCCCGGGGCCGGCGTCTGGCACGCCGACTTCCACTGGAAGGACTGGGACGAGTGGCACCGCTACTTCAACATGCGCAACTGGCTGATCGTCGCCGCGCTGCACAGTGAGTTCAAGGGTTCCACCATCGCCACCGAGCTGGGCACGAAACTCGTGCAGTACCTGCTCGGCATGCAGTACGGCCTGGCCGCCTCGCTGCTCAAGGCGGTCGAGGACTTCATGGTCGGCCCGGACATCCTCGAGGACGGCGGGGCCGCGGCCATGGCCGAGATCCGCAAGATCCGCGCGGACTACCCGGAGACCGTGAAGCGCGATCCGGCGACCGACGAGCTGGTGCCCAGCGACATCCCGCTGATCCCGTCCGCCCCGGAGCCGAAGCTGTGGGGCCCGGTCACCGTGAAGCGCATCGCCTACCAGCTGCTCGGCAAGGTGGTGCACCCGATCGGCGAGGTCCCGGCGAAGTCGAACGCCTGGTGGCACGTCGCCCTGTTCGACACCGCGATCGTCACCGACATGTCCCAGGAGGGTGTGCGGGTGCGTAAGCGCGATCGCCAGCTCGCGCTCGCCCAGGCGAAGCAGGGCGCGAAGCTGCTGCGCGAGCTCGCCAAGCGCGCCCCGGAGCTGAGCGCGCGCTACCGTGCGGCGATGCCAAGGCTGACCAGCAGGGAAAACTGGCGCCGTCTCTATAACCTCTGAGACCACGGAAGGTCACCATGGCTGCCGATACATCCACGACCCCCGAACAGACCCGCGCGATCACCGGCCAGCTGCTCGTGCAGCGCGGGCTGTTCCGCGGTCCCGCCGAGACCGTTCCGGACGAGCTCTACCTGCGTGTCGAACAGGGCGCGGCGAACCGTACCCGGAACAAGATCGGCATCGACACGCACTCGCACCTGACGGGGAACACCTACTTCGGCCGGTTCCCCGCCTCGTACTGGCAGCGCTGGACCTCGGCGACCGAGGTCTCGGTGAACGTCACCATGACCGGGGGCGGCCGCGTCGAACTGTGGCGCTCGGATGCCAACGGCGAGCGCAGCATGGTCGCCGCGACCGCCGCGCGCAGTGAGGTCACGCTCAGCTCCCCGCTGAAGACCTTCGTGGACGGCGGGGCGCTGTGGCTGGAGTTCCGTACCACCAACGAACCGCTCACCGTCACCGACCTGTACTGGACGGTGGCCGCCCCGGAGCGCCAGCGGCTCGCCTCGGTGGTCATCTGCACCTACAACCGGGTGGACGACTGCCTGACCACGCTCACCGCGCTGGGCAGCGATCCGGTCGCGCTGCAGCGGCTGGAGAACGTCTACGTCGCCGACCAGGGTGACGACAAGATCGACACCCGCGAGCGGTTCGCCGAGATCACCGAACCTCTCGGGGACAAGCTGCGCTACATCCAGCAGCCGAACCTCGGTGGTGCGGGCGGGTTCACCAGGGGCATGTACGAGACCCTCGGCGAAGAGGGCCGCACCGGCAGCGATGTACTGATCATGGACGACGACATCCTGCTGGACCCGGAGATCATCATCCGGCTCACCGCGTTCGCGAACTGCACCACCTCCCCGACCCTGGTCGGCGGCCAGATGCTGCGCCTGCTGCACCCGTCCTACCTGTTCGCGAGCGCCGAATGGGCCGATATGGACGAGTTCGTGCCCGGCAAGGTCAAGGAGGGCGGGCTGGACGACGCGAACCTGCTCGACCGCGGCCAGGATCTCGGCGACCGGCGTATCGACGCGGACTACAACGCCTGGTGGTCCTGCCTGATCCCGTCCGAGGTGATCGCCGAGATCGGCTACGCGATGCCGTTCTTCTTCCAGTGGGACGACATCGAGTACGGCTACCGCGCCAAGAAGGCCGGGTTCCCGACCGTCACCCTGCCCGGCGCCGGAGTGTGGCACGCCGACTTCGACTGGAACGACCTGGACGACTGGAAGCGGTACTTCTCCATCCGCAACGCCATGGTCTGCTCCGCCCTGCACGGCCGCCTCGACCCGATGCGCACCTGCCGGGTGCTGCTCGCCCAGATCGTGCGCAACCTGATGACCATGCAGTACGGGCTCACCGCGACCATCATCAAGGCCGCCGAGGACTTCCTGGCCGGCCCGGATGTGCTCTACGACGGCGGAGCCTCCGCTGCCGCCGAGATCCGCGCCCTGCGCTCCGAGTACCCGGACACCGTCAAGCACCCGGTCACCGACATCCCCCGGGTCATCGACCAGCACCGGCCGCGCGGCTACGAGGGCCGCCAGCTCGGCCAGCCGCCCAAGACCAAGCGCGGCATCACCGAACGGTTGCTGCTCATCCGGCGGCTGACCGACATGATCACCGGCCGCAAGGGCATCGTCGGCACCATCGCCGCCGATGAGAGCTTCTGGTGGCACATCTCCCAGTTCGAGACCGCCGTGGTCACCGACGCCTCGCAGACCGGGGTGCGCATCCGCACCCGGGACCGCGCCCAGTTCGCCGCGCTGTTGCGGTCCGGGATCCGCACCGTGCGCAGGCTGCACCGGGAGATCCCGCGCGCCAAGCAGGAATGGCAGGACGCCTTCCCCAAGCTCACCAGCAGGGAGAACTGGCAGCGCCTCTACAACCGTTAGGACGGTACGACCACCGAGGCTCACCGCCGAGCTCACCCTGCCGGGTGAGCTCGGCGGTTCTGGTACTCACGTCCCGAACCGGCTCGCTATTCTGTGACGGCGACCATCGGGAGGGGACGTATGGCGGGGAACGAGCCGGTCACGAGTGGCCCGGAAATCCAAGGGCCGGCAGATGGCGGGGAGGACAATCCCTACACCCAGACGCATCTGCACTACTCGCAGAACGCGCCGGCGATGATGCAGGTCTACGGCATGGTCATGGACACCGTGGACAAGGCCTACCACCAGCAGATCAGCGACTGGGCCAGAACCCAGGCCGATTCGCCGGGCGGGGGCGGCGGTGGCCAGCTCAAGTGCAGCCTCGGGGAGCTGAAGAAGTACCGCGAGCAGGTGGACATGATGGCCGATGCGGCAGGCAAAGATATCGAGCATGCTGGGCAGATCGCCAACGCGCAGCCGACCGCACAGGATGTGGACGGCAGCGTCATGTACGCGAACAAGCTTCGCCAGTGGGGCAAGGAACTCGTTAACGAGACCCAAGAGACCTACCACGAGCTGCAGCAGTACCGGAAGCACCTCGACTCGGTGATCAAGTCGTATGCGAACCAGGAGGACTCCGCGCAGGTGACGTTCAAGGACTTCCAGGGGCGGCTGTGAACACCCGCAAACTGCTCGGGCTGCTGCCCGTCCTCGCCCTCGCCGCAACCCTCGCCGCCTGCGGAGGCTCGCCCACCGAAGGCACGCCCAACCCGCAAGCGAACACGAGCGAGCAGCCCTCCGGCGGCGCCCCGGCCTCGGGCACGCAGCAGAAGCTGCTCGCACCCCCGGTGCCCAAACCGCTCAACGCGAAGCCGTTCCTCAGCAAGGACCAGATCTGCAAGATCGTCAACGGCAACCAAGCCAAGCAGCTCGGCATCGAAAGTCCTTACCTTGCTGGCCCGCCGGGCGCCGACAGCCTCAGCGTCGACTGCTCGTACGGCGACCGCGGCACTTCGGGAATCAGCATCGGTGTTGGTTTCCTTGTTGCCAACAAGGGCGGCTTAAGCGATATCTACAAGAAGCGGTCCGACCAGAAAGTCTGGGAACCACTCACTGTCCAGGAGTACCCGGCAGTGATCATCGATCGTGACGACAAGACGCATAGCGGCGGTTGCATGATGTACCTCGGCGTGACTGACCAACTTGCCGTTCAAGTCAGCTACCACGGCGGTAACCAGGATGATGCCAAGCAAGTCTGTGAGAAGGACAAGCAGCTCGCGGGCATGGTCATTTCGAATCTGAAACTGCAGGGCTGAGGGGGCGGCAGTCATGAGCATGGACGGGAAACAGATCTACACCCAGCTTTCCCCGACGGATGTGAGCAAGCTGGATCCGGCGCATCAGGGCGGCCAGAAGCTCACCGATATCTGGCCGGATCGTTCGGTGGAGATCGCCAGGCAGACGCAGAATCTGCAGGGGTGGTCCGGGGCGGCCGCCGATTCCGCGAAGTCGCTCGCGGCCCGGTTCGCGGTGCGCTATCAGCAGTCCGGCAGCAAGATGGCGGCCGCGCAGAAGATGTTGAGCAACCAGATGGAAGCGGCGGGCCGGGTCAAGAGTTCCGTCGTCGACATTCCGCCCGCGCCGACTCCCGCGGAGATCACCGGTGCGACCGCGGGACTGAACCCGTTCGCCGCCGTCGATGTGGTGCAAAAGCAGGCGGCGCACGAGGAAGCGAACCGGAAGAACGTCGAGGCGTACACGAACTACGTCAACGCTTCCCGGGCGAACGTGAACATGCCGCCGATCGCGGAACAGCAGCCGGGTGGCTCCGGTGGCTCCGGTGGCAGCGGGGACGGTGGCGGCGGAGGCGCGCGCACCCCGGCAGGCGGCGGGGGCGGCGGGTACCGGTACTCCGGCCCGAGCGGTGGCGGCGGGGGCGGTAGCTACGGCGGCGGCAGCGGTGGTTCCGGTGGCGGCGGGGGCCACAACGACACCCCGCCGAACCTGGGCGGTGGCGGTGGTTCCGCACCGGGGCCGGGACACGGTGGCGGTCCCGGCCCGAGTCAGGAGAACACCGGTCCCGGGCACTACCCGAACGGGTCGGGCGGGCAGCCGGGGCGGCTGGATCCGAGCTCGATCGGTGGCGGCGAGGTGCCGTATTCGCCGGGCAACTACGGCGGCGGCTTCCCCAGCGGGAGCGGTGGTCATGCCGGAAGCGGCGGCTACAGCGCAGGCGCAGGTGTGCCGCTCGGCGGACTCGGGGGCTTCGGCGGCGGGCTCGGCGGCGGGGACTCGGGCGGCTCCGGGCGTGGCTTCGGTGGTTCCGCGCGCGGTTTCGGCGGCACGGGCTCCGGTCCGGGTGGCTCGGGCGGTTCGGGCGGTGGCCCCGGTGCGGGCCCGAAGTCCGGTGCGAGTGCCGGTGCGGCCGCGGAACAGGCCGCCGCGCGCTCCGCGTCCGCGAGCACCGGCGGGCGCGGCACCGGCAGCGGGATGCCGATGGGCGGCGGCGCGGGCGGGAAGAAGGACGACGAGGAGCACCAGACGCCCTCGTACCTGATCACCGAGGAACACGGGGACCAGATCGTCGGCGAGCTCCCGCCGACCGTTCCCCCGGTCCTCGGCGAGTGACGCCCCGGGGCGGGCACCCAACGGCATATCCACAGGGGGACGACCATGGCGTTGCCGGGTGACCTCTCGATGTCGGAGAAGGCCCTCGAACGCGTACTGCGCGGATCCGGGCTCGGCGAGCTGCCGTTCGGGCTCGCACCGAGCGCGCTCTGGCTCACCGACGCCGAACGGGCCGAGGAGAACCGGCTGCTCGAACCGGAGATCGCCGCGCTGCCCATTTACGAGCGAGCGGGCGTGCTCGACCGCGAGTTCGAGGACAGTCTCCGCTGCCTGGCGCACCCGGAAACCAGCTATGTGGCGATGATCCACGTGCACGAGGAGATCCGCTACGTCCTCGCCTGCGCGCGGGCCAGGGAGGCGATCGTGGCGGTCCGCGAGAACGGGACCGTCACGCTGCGCCAGACCCACGTCTCCCGGCTACCGGAGGCACTGATCGCCGCACTGCCCGCGCATCCGCCCGCCCGCTTCACACCGTTCTCCGTGCCGTTCCACGATGAGCAGCTGCGACCGTCGGGCTATCTGCGCAGCGCGCACTCGAAGAAGGACTGGTCACACCAGCTCTGGGACGAGCTCATGGCACGCGAGCAGGTCGGCGGCGGGCAGATCGTGCTCGAACTGCGTGATGCCCTCGGACGTGCCAGACGCACCGAGGAACCGCTCGTCTATGTGGACGCCGACCTCGGCCGCTGGTCGCGCAGCACCGAGCACCGGGGCGCCAGCCGCTACGTGTTCTGCGCTCCGCTGCCCCGGGAGGACTTCGCCGGCCGGCTGCACGCGATGCGCGAACAGCTCACGAGCTAACGCCGCGACGGCGAGCCGTAGATCTGCCCGAGCGGGGGCGCGATGTCCACGTGCGCGGCGACGACATGCGAGAAATTGACCACGATCCGCGCATCGTTCGCGGCCGTGATGGTCTCGATCTCACCCGCGAGTAATTTCGCGGCCAATTTATCGGGCAGTTCCCCGGACAATTCCTCACCCAGCTCGATCAGCATAGGCTCGGCGACACCGGAGAAGTGCAGTACGAGTGCGTGTCGGTTTTCCGCCATGCGCCTAGGCCACCACCCGAACCGCTTGACCGGCAAGGGTTTTCGCGCAGAGCTGAATCATTCCTGGTTCAGGGGAAACGGATCCTATTTACGGAAAAACTGCTCGCGCTGCCCCTTGCGCACGAGCTTGAGCCATTCCGCGAATCCGCGAACGTCTTTCTTGACGGCGATGAAATAGAGCCCGAAACGCAGCACCTCGAGCATCCCGATCTTCCGCATTCCCGGCTGGGAAAGCAGATATCCACGGTTGCGGTAGGTGTAATAACGCTTGCCCGCGTCCTCGGGGTCCTGCGCATGGAATCGGCCACCGAGCATCGGCCGGAATTCCGCGGAACCGTTCGGATGCGCGTAGGCGACCCGCAGCGAGGTCCCGAACGGCAGCCCGGAACGCACCAGCCTGCGGTGCACCTCGACCTCGTCGCCGCGGAAGAACAGCCGGTAGTCCGGAACCCCGATCACGTCGAGGGTGGACGCGGCGAACAGCGCCCCGTTGAACAGCGAGGCGATCCCCGGCAGGTAGTCGACGGCCGCACCGCCGGGTTCCTCCGGAGCGGTCAGTTCCTCGACGGTGCGCTTCCAGGTCAGTCCGCGGCGCATCGGGAAGGCCAGGTTGCCCGGCTCGTCGATGTCCACCACGACCGGGGAGACCTCGGCGAGCCCGCGGTTGGTGGCCTCCTCGAGCAGGGTGGCGAGCACGTGTTCATCGGCGGGGCGGCCGTCGTCATCGGCCAGCCACACCCATTCCGCGCCGAGCGCGAGGGCGTGCAGCATGCCGAGCGCGAAACCGCCCGCACCGCCGAGGTTGCGCCGGGAAAGCAGATAGGTCGATGGCACCGGGCAGGACTCCACGACGCCGCGCGCGGGCTCGTCCGGTCCGTTGTCCACGACGATGAGGTGATCGGGCACCCTGGTCTGGGTCGCGAGCATCTTCAGCGATTCGGCCAGCAGCTGGGTCCGATGGCGCGTGACGACGACGGCGACAACCGCACCGGGTGGCAGCTTCGCTTCGGTCATCGCGGGCACCTCCATTTACCTGGCCCCATCGGGCGCGACACTACCGGAGCCGGTGGCCAGTTCCTCGGAAGCGAGGCTGTTCTCGTTCCGTACCTCGGCCGGGTCCACGCCGATGCGCTCGAGGCCTTCGGCGCTCATGTTCTGGTACGGGTCGTAGCCCTTGTACTGCCAGATTACGTCGCGCAGGGAGCCGTGTGCCTTGATGTGCCCCTCGTCCATCCAGATCGCCGAGGTGCACAGTTCGAAGAGCAGCTCGTCCGAGTGCGAGGCGAACACGAGCATCCCGGAGCGCCGGACCAGATCGGCGAGCCGGTTGCGTGCCTTCTTCAGGAACGCGTCGTCGACCGCGCCGATCCCCTCGTCCAGGAGCAGGATCTCCGGATCGATCGAGGTCACGACACCGAGAGCGAGCCGCACCCGCATACCGGTGGAGTAGGTGCGCAGCGGCATCTGCAGGTAGTCGCCGAGCTCGGTGAACTCCGCGATGTCGTCCACCCGCTTTTCCATCTCCTTGCGGGACTTCCCCAGGTAGAGCCCGCGGATCAGGATGTTCTCGTAGCCGGAGATCTCCTGGTCCATACCGACACCCATGTCGAAGATGGGCGCGATCTTGCCGCTGATCCGGCAGCTTCCCGAGGTCGGCTCGTAGATTCCGGAGAGCAGGCGCAGCAGGGTGGACTTGCCCGCGCCGTTGTGCCCGACGAGGGCGACCCGCTCGCCTTCGTCGAGGCTCAGGTTGATGTCGTGCAGCGCCTCGATCACCGGGACCTTCGCCTCGGTACCGATCTTGCCGCCGACCTTGCCGAGCACCTTCTTCTTCAGCGAGCGCGATTTCGCGTCGAAGATCGGGAAGGCGACCGAAGCGTTGTGGACGTCGATGGAGACCATTACCTCACCTCACACCCAGTAAGAGATTCGGGCGCGGTAGTTACGCATCATGAACACGGTGACAAACCAGCCTACGATGGCCATTCCGCCGCAGACCACATAACTCCATGGGCTGACCACCTGGCCGATGAACGGCGCCCGCACCACCTGGATCAGGTGGTAGATCGGGTTCAGCTTGATGATCGGCAGCACGACCCCGGCCAGCTCGTGCCGCGGCCCCGCTGGCGAGGTCAGCTGGTCCAACGGCCAGACGATCGGGGTCAGGTAGAACATCAGCTGCACGATCGCGTTGATCAGCTGCGGGAAGTCCCGGAACCGGGTGGAGATGATCCCGAAGAACATCGTTATCCAGGCCATGTTGACGATGACCAGCAGGAAGCCCGGGATACCGAGGAACCAGTGCCAGTCCAGCCCTGGGTGACAGGTCAGGCCCGGTTTGCAGATGCCGTCCTGATCGCTGGTCGCGTACGGCTGGCTCAGGTTGACGAAGAAGACCCCGACCACGACCACGTAGACGATCGCGTTGTGCGCGAACATCAGGAACTGCCGCCACACCGTGCGCAGCGTGTAGATGGAGATCGGCGCGGGCAGGTGCTTGATCAGCCCCTCGTTCGCGATGAACGTCTCCATGCCCTCGGTCAGGCAGTTCTGGATGAACGTCCAGGTGATCAGCCCGGTGAGCACGTAGGGCAGGAACGTCTGGAAGTTCTGCCCGAACAGCACGCCGTAGAGCAGACCGAGGCCGAGCGCGATGACCGCCTGGCTGATGGTGATCCAGAACGGCCCGAGCACCGAGCGGCGATATCGCTGCTTGATGTCCTGCCAGCCGAGATGGCTCCACAGCTCGCGCGCGGCGAACCCGTCACGCAGGTCCGCGAGCGCGCGGGTGAGACTACGCGGGGACGATTCGGCGAACGCGGTGGCCCGCTTCTCCTCGACGGTGGCTTGCACGATCGCCGAGGGTACCGGCGTGTACTTCAGGGGTGTGTGCCTGGGCCGGTATGCATTTCCTCGCTCACTCGCACGCAACCTTAGCCAGGCGTGTGATCGGTGTGAGGACCTGCCCCGGGCCAGCGTGTGCGGTGGCGGCGGGCACCCGTTGTCTGAGTAGCATGTCGGCGTGGCGACCACCCCACTATTGCGTGAACTTCTCGATGCCTACGCCGACCGGCCGAATCCGTCGACGGTCGCCGTCGTCGGTAACCAGCCGCTCGGCGCCGATCCGGCGCGCGCGGCCGCGGTGGACGCCTGTGAGCTGGTCATCCGGGTCAACGGGTTCAAGCTGGACGAGCCCGGCGAACCGAGCACCGGAACGCGGGTGCACGCCGTGGTGTTCAACCGGGCCCTGCGCGCGACCCCGTGGGTGTTCGCCGATTACCCGAGGCGGTGTTATCTGCTCGTGGAACCGGGCAGGCTGCACTGGGAACCGGAGACCCTGCCCGGCTGGTGGCCTGCCGACCTCGGCCAGGTGCACGTCTCCAACTACGAGGTGACCCTCCCGCTCTCCGATGCGCTCGGGCTCCCCTCGCGTACCGAGTCGACCTGGGCCACGACCGGCACCATGGCGGCCTGGATCGCCCGCACCACCTACCCTGAAGCCAAGCTGCTGCTCACCGGGTTCTCGTTCATCGACGATCCGACGCAGACCAGCTGGGCGCACGCGTCCGGGGATTCCTGCATCGTCGGGCCCGAGCACCAGATCGCCGCCGAGGGCAGGCTGCTCGAATCGTGGACGCGTACCTCGACAACCGAACTACTGCGGTAACGCCAATGGAGGCGCCCATGAACGATCAGACCCTGCTGCGCAGAGTGCGCCGGCTGCTCACCTCGCGTATCGAGCACGTCATCGACTGGCGCATCGACAACCGCATCCCGCCGCAGCGCCTCGCCGAATACGACCGGCTGCTCGCCGAGGCCGCGGAACGCCTCGCCGAGGACCGCAAACAGCTCGACGAACAGGCCGGGCTCATCGACGAACTGCGCGGGCGGCTGGACGAGGCTCACGGGCGGATCGACGAGCTCTGGGCCAAGGCCGACTGGAGCGCCAACGAGCTCGAGCGGATCATCCCGCACATCGCCGCCCAGGAATCCCAGCTGGACGCGCTGCACCAGAAGCTGACGGCCACCGCCAAACCCGAGGACGGCGAGGTCGAGCAGGCCCGCTCGCTCATCGAGGAAGTGCGCCGCGAGCACGCCCAGATCCGCACCAGGCTGACCGGTTTGTCCCGCTACGAGGAGCGCCTTTCCCGGCTGGAGCGCACCGACTGAGTCAGCGCAGGTGGGGAATCACCTTCGCGAAATCGGCCATACAGTGCTCGAAAACGGTGATATAGGTGATTCCGTATTTCTCCCGGTATTCCAGGAACGTGTCCGCGAGCTGTCGGGCGGTCCCAGCCTGCATGACCGGCGCGTCCGCGAGTAGTTCCGCTTCGACCACCCCGCCGACCTCCGCGGCCACCTGGGCATAAGCCGCGGCGCTGTCCTCGGTGACCACGAGCCGCTGCACGAGCAGGTTCCGCTCCACCTCACGCCCGTTCAGCGCGGTCTCGAGGTAGTGCACCCGCTCGGCGAAGCTCGCCGTATCGCGCACATCCAGTTGACCGCCCGCCAGCGAACCACCGGTGAACGCCACGATGTCCGCGCGCTCGGCGGCCAGGCGCAGCACGCGGTCCCCGTCCCCGCCGATGAGCACCGGCGGACCCGGCCGTTGCACCGGATCCGGCTCGGTCTCGTCGGCGTAGAACCGCGCCACCTCGTCCAGGGTGCGCTCCAGATGGTCGATACGCAGCCCGGCCCGCTCGAACGGAATGCCCGCCTTCTCGAACTCCTGTCGCGCATAGCCCACACCGAGCCCGAGTTCGAACCGTCCGTCGGTGTACAGATCCGCGCCCACCACATCCCGGGCGAGCAGGGTCGGATTGTGGAACGCCGTGTTCACTGTCAACGTTGTCAACCGCACCCGCTCGGTCGATTCCGCGGCCAGCACCACCGCAGGAAACGGCGCGGGCATCCCCAGATGGTCGGGCACCGCGAGCACATCGAAACCGAGATCCTCCACCGCCCGGCAGCGGTCGATCCACTCCCTGCGCGGGCCCGGCTTCAGCATGTTCACCCCGAACCGGAAATTCCCAGTAGTCATGGCGGTCAACCTAGCCGGAAACGCCGGGCGTTGCTGCCGTCGAAAGAACCAACATCAGCGCAGGTAGGGAATCACCTTCGCGAGATCCGCCATCCCGCGCTCGATCACGGTGATGTAGGTGATTCCGTACTCCTCCCGGTATTCGAGCAGTTTCTCGGCGATCTCCCGCGCGGTCCCCACGAGCAGGATCGGGGTCTCGGCGAGCAACTCCGCGCTGACCACATTGCCGAACTGCACGGCGAGCCCGGCATAGGCGCTCGCGCTGTCCTCGGTGACCAGCACCTGCTGCACGAGCAGATTCCGCTCGATGTCCCGCCCGTTCAGCGCCGCATCCACATGGCGCACCCGCTCGGCGAATCCCGCGGCATCGCGCGGTCGCAGCCCACCGTCCAGGTAGGCACCCGAGAAGGCCACGATGTCCGCACGCTCGGCGGCCAGGCGCAGCACGCGATTCCCGTCCCCGCCGATAAGCACCGGTGGACCCGGCTGCTGCACCGGATCCGGCTCGGTCTCATCGGCGTAGTAGCGCGCCAGCTCGTCCAGGGTGCGCTCCAGGTGGTCGATACGCAGCCCGGCCCGCTCGAAGGGGATCCCGGCCTTGTCGAACTCCGCCCGCACGTACCCCGCGCCGAGACCCAGTTCGAACCGTCCGTCGGTGTACTGGTCCGTGCCCACCACATCCCGGGCGAGCAGGGTCGGGTTGTAGAACGCCGTGTTCAACGTCAACGTTGTCAACCGCACCCGCTCGGTCGATTCCGCAGCGAGCACCACCGCGGGAAACGGCGCGGGCATCCCCAGATGGTCGGGCACCGCGAGCACATCGAAACCGAGATCCTCGACCTCCCGGCACCGTTGTACCCATTCCGCGCGCGGGCCCGGCTTCAGCATGTTCACCCCGAACCGGAAATCGTGCACCGCCATGGCGCTCAACCTACCGGGGAACCACCGGTCAGCGCGGCCACCGCGAGCACCAACATCAGCACCGCCGAGACGATCGCGATCACCAGCCTGCCACGTGCACCGGTGAGCGCCCTGCCGAGCAACCCGCCCCCGCAGACGAGCAACAACTGCCAGCTCGCCGAGGCCAGCAGGGCACCGAGCACGAACAGCGCGCCACCGCCCTCAGCCCCGCGCCCGAGTATGAGCGCGAGGAAGTACACCAGGGTCGCCGGGTTGATCGCGGTCAGCGCGAGCAGGCCGAGGAACGCGCGCACCGGGCTCGAGGCGGACACCGTCAGCGGGCCGCGATACCGGCGCACCGCGCGCAACAGCGTGAGCCCGGCGAGCAGCACCAGCGCTCCGGCACTCAGATAGCCGAGCGGGACCGCGATCGGGCGAAGCGGCTCCGCCAGGCCCGCGCCACCGAGCACCGCGAGCAGGGCATAGGCACCGTCCACGACGGCCACCCCGAACGCAGCCGAGGCCGCCACCGCGAACCGTTCCCGCGCGGCCAGCCCGACCAGGTACGCCCCGACCGCTCCGACCGGGATCGCGATGCCGTAGCCCGCGAGGATCCCGGTGAGCAGCGCGCCCATCAGCAGATGCCCGGACACCACCGCACCCGGTCCGCGCGCTGCTGCCGGTCCGCGCGGGTACTCGCGGCGGCTCGGAACAGTGCGGCACTCGCAACGGTCATATCGCGCACGGTGCCGGAACCGGTCGGCGCGGGCAACCGAATTGCGGGTTCAGCGCGACCAGTCGAGCGCTTCGAAACTGGCCCGCAGCCGGGCACCGCGCACGGGATCGTGGTTCGCGATCCAGGCGATGCGCCCGCTGAGATGTGCCGCGAAATCGGGGTGACCGGACCGATTCTGTGTGCTCGGGCCATACCGGGCGCAATTGTGCAGAATGGCGCGCAACCGGTCCGATTCCGCACGCGGAACCCGCACCCGTTCGTTCACGACGAGCCCGCCGAGCGATTGGCGCGCCGAACTGCCCTGTACGGCGGTTTTGCGCGCATTGAGCCGAAAACCCTCCTCGCCCGCGATGCGCTCCACCATCCGCAGCAGCGCCGCCGCACCGGAACGCCGCCCGTCCGCACAGGAGAACGCGAGATCATCGGCATAGCGGGTGTAGTTCCATCCCCGCGCTTCGGCGAGCCCCGCACAGCGCGCGTCCAGCCGGTGCGCCACCAGATTGGCCAGCACCGGCGAGGTGGGCGCGCCCTGGGGCAGATGCGCCTCGGCGAGCCTGCGGCCGAGCCGCCAGTGCGCGTCGAGCAGACCGGGATCCGCCGGACGCGGAACCGTCCGCCATACGGATGCGGGCAGCACGGTCGTGGTCAGTCCGGAAAGCGCGTGCGCGACCGGTTCCGGGTACCCCGCGGTGCGGAACAGGCCGTAGACCCGGCCCACGGTGACCGAGGCGAAGAACCCCTCGAGGTCACAGCGCAGCACGAGGGCCTTTCCGGTGTGCGGCGCGGCGAACGTGGCCACCGACCGCCCCGCGCGGAAACCGTGCGCGGCCGCGTGCGGTGGGATCGCGCCGAGCAGGTCCGCGAGCAGTCCCCGCTGCAGCGCTTTGAGCTGGTATTTGGGCGCCTCCAGCACGCGGATCGCACCGCTCGGCGCGCGCCGCGTCGTCACCCGATAATGCCGCAATCGCGGATCGGCCGCCGTACGCGCCAGCCGCTTCGGATCCGCGAACCAGGCGAGTTCGGCCGCGGTGAGCCCGAGCAGCCCGGCGAGGTCTTCGAGCGAATGCAGCACGGGAAGATGCCACGGGTTGCGCAGCATCCGCGTCGGCGAGACAGGCCGTCCACAGGGCATGGCGTGCTCCGCGTCCCGGTTCTGCGCCGCTTCCTGCATGGCGATCACCGCGGCGAGTTCCCGCGGACGATCGTGCGGCGCGCGCGGATAGATCCCGAGAACATCCCTGGCGAGGGCGGGTAACCATGCGGCATCCCGCCCGAGTACCCGTCTGCCACTGCCCCAGAGGCCGGATTCGGTCCACTCGCCGGAAAGAAAGGCCCCCGCGAACGCCGAAGCGAGCTCGGACCGCATTCCCGCACCTCCTCCCAGAACGGGGTGCGGTAGCGCGACTCGACCGAACACGTCGTGCGCGCGAAAGTCTGCGGCGGTCCGCTGTGGCTCGCGCGCGGTGTGCTGCCCGGGCCTGCCGGTGATCCCAGGGGTACCCCCTGAGTGGTCATACAAGGCGAAGCGCCTGCCGACCGTCTCGAGATCGCGCTACCGCACCCCGAACAGACTAAGACCCTCGTGAGTGGTTGTGTT
>NZ_JALM01000036.1:0-184813 GCF_000737195.2 Sciscionella sediminilitoris | reverse complement strand
AACACAACCACTCACGAGGGTCCGTTTCAGCAGGTCAGCGCTTGCTCAGCCGAGGCGGTCGCGCAGCGCGGAGAGCTCGTCGCGCAGTGAGCTCGGCACCTTGTCACCGATCTTGTCGAACCATTCCTCGATCAGCGGCAGCTCGGCCTTCCACTCCTCGGCGTCGACCGAGAGCGCGGCCTGGATGTCCTCGAGCGGCTCGGAAAGGCCATCGACGTCCAGGTCCTCGGCGTTGGGCACGAGGCCGACCGGGGTCTCGCGCGCGTTCGTTGTGCCTTCGAGGCGGCCGACGATCCACTTGAGCACGCGGGAGTTCTCGCCGAATCCGGGCCACAGGAACCGGCCGTCGTCACCGCGGCGGAACCAGTTCACGTAGAAGATCTTCGGCAGTTTGCCCGCATCGGCGTTCTTGCCGGTGTCGAGCCAGTGCTGCACGTAGTCGCCGACGTGGTAGCCGATGAACGGGAGCATGGCCATCGGGTCGCGGCGGACCTCGCCGACCTTGCCCGCGGCGGCCGCGGTCTTCTCGCTGGACATCGTGGTGCCGAGGAAGACGCCGTGCGCCCAGTCGCGGGCCTCGTTGACCAGCGGGATGGTGGTCTTGCGGCGGCCACCGAACAGGATCGCCGAGATCGGCACACCCTTGGGGTCGTCCCACTCCGGCGCGAGGCTGGGCACCTGCGCGATCGGGGTGCAGAACCGGGAGTTCGGGTGCGCGGCGGGCTCCTCGGACTCCGGGGTCCAGTCGCGGCCCTTCCAGTCGGTGAGGTGTGCGGGCGTTTCCTTGGTCATGCCCTCCCACCACACGTCGCCGTCATCGGTGTGCGCGACGTTGGTGAACACGGTGTTGCCCCTGGCGATGGTGTCCATGGCGACCGGGTTGGTCTTCTCGCCGGTGCCCGGGGCGACGCCGAACAGGCCGAACTCCGGGTTGACCGCGTAGAGCCGCCCGTCCTCGCCGAAGCGCATCCAGGCGATGTCGTCCCCGATGGTCTCGGCGCGCCAGCCGGGAATGGTGGGCTGGAGCATCGCGAGGTTGGTCTTGCCGCACGCGCTCGGGAACGCAGCCGCGATGTAGTACGACTTGTTCTCCGGGGAGGTCAGCTTGAGGATCAGCATGTGCTCGGCGAGCCAGCCCTCATCGCGGGCGAGCACCGAACCGATGCGCAGCGAGTAGCACTTCTTGCCGAGCAGCGAGTTGCCGCCGTAGCCGGAACCGTAGCTCCAGATGGTGCGGCTCTCCGGGAAGTGGGTGATGTACTTGACCGGGTTGCACGGCCAGGACACGTCCTGCTGTCCCGGCTCGAGCGGGGCACCGACCGAGTGCAGCGCGGGCACGAACTCGCGCTCGGTCCCGTCCGCGGCGACGAACTTGTCCAGCGCCTTCTTGCCCATCCTGGTCATCACCCGCATCGAGGCGACGACGTAGGCGAAATCGGTGATCTCCGCGCCGAGCTTGGGATCGTCCGCACCGAGCGGGCCCATGCAGAACGGGACGACGTACATGGTGCGCCCGCGCATACAACCGCGGTAGAGCTCGGTCATCGTCGCGGTCATCTCGGCGGGGTCGGTCCAGTTGTTCGTCGGACCGGCGTCCTCCTCGCGCTGCGAGCAGATGAAGGTGCGCTCCTCGACCCGGGCCACATCCTCCGGGTCCGAAGCGGCCAGGTAGGAGTTCGGCCGCTTCTCGAGCGGGATGAAGGTGCCCGCCTCGACGAGTTCGGCGTTGATCCGCTCGGCCTCCTCGTCGGACCCGTCGCACCAGACGACCCGGTCGGGGGTCGTCAGCGCCGCGATCTCGCGCACCCAGGCAAGCAGTCCACTGTGAGTCGTTGGAGCGTCATCCAATCCTGGCACGGTAGTCGGGTTCGCTTGCGTAGCGCTCGACGTAGGCGTCATCTCTTCTCCATGAGTTGTGTTGCCAGTCCGTGACCAGCCCGTGCCCGCGTACGCCGCCGTCCGCGGGCATGGACTGCGTCGTCCGTCTTGCTCGGTGGTGCGCCCTTGCACCCATCCCCCGATCCGGACCGGACCGGGAAACGTCGAAGCCGCGCCCATTTGTGATGAGCGCGTCAGCGAAAAAGGGATGCGTTCGAGGCTAGCGGTCAAACCCACGAGTAACCGAGCCCGCATCTGTCGGTTCACTCACAAAACCGTTAAGGGAATCGATTCAGATAGGCGATGAACAACGGGCGAACAAAACGCCCCCGCCCGGATTGCCCGGAACGGGGGCGTGAATGTCGGTGAAACACCGCGCGGCGATCGGGTTGACCCGCCCGCGCGGCCGAGACGCGCGCTAGTTGCGGCTGATCCATTGGCCGGTGGTGGCATCGATCCGGGCCACTCCCTCGGCTCGCGCGCCCTGACCATTGCCCCACACCGAATCCGAGGCCGGATCCACGGCCGGTTTCGCCGACTGGTCGGTGGAATCCTTGTGGTACTGCCCCTGCCCGTCGAGATGGCCGTGTTCCTCGACGGTCCACTGCCCGTCCCCGGTGTGCGCGGAAACGGTGACCTGGCCGTCCGCACCGATCTGGGTGAGCACGTCGGCGTTGCCGTCGCCGTTGGAATCGGTGGCCAGCACCTGGCCGCCCTGACCGTCGTCGGTGACCGCCGTGTCCGGGGTGCCGTCGTGGTCGCTGTCGATGGTGGCCTTGCCCGCGTCCACCTCCCCGTGCGGACCGTCCACGTGAATGGAACCGCCGGTATTCGCCTCGGCCTGCGCGTCGGGCCCGCTCGGTGCCCCCTGCTCACCGGTGGAGAACCAGGAGTGGTTCGCGTCGTCGAAGCGCGCGGTCGCGGTGACTCCCCCGGACTGGTCGAGCTCGGCGTAGGTGTCCGCGATCCCGTCGCCGTCGGTGTCCGCGTACACCGTCTGCCCGGTATCGGTCTGCACGAGATAGGCGTCGGCGACCCCGTCCCTGTCGAGGTCGACGTTCGCCTCAGCGGCGTACTCCTGGCCGTCGACGTCGACCTTGAGCTCGCCCTCGTGCTGATCGCTGCCGTCGTCGATGTACATCGTCGTTCCCCTTATCGTGGGTGGCCGTGTTCGATCTCTAGGACCAACGTTATTCCGGTTCGGTTCCCGGAACAATCGGAGGAGTTCAACGATCCCGCAGGTCGCGGATCCGCGCGAGCAGGTTTCCCAGCTGCCCCTCGCCCGAGCTCAGGTCCTGTAACTGCCTGGTGATCCGCTGCAACTGGCTGTTGCGTTCGGCCGTCTCCAGTTTGAGCGTCTTGTCCACGCTCTTGATCTCCGCCTCGATGGCCTCGATGCGCTGTCCGAGTGCCTCGTCGAGCGCGAGCGAGAGCTGGGATTCCGCGGAGATGATCTGCTCGGAGACCAGCTGATCGAGTGTGCTGCGGGCATCCGCGATGGCCTCGGTGAGCCAGGTCTTCATGTGTGTCTTCTCCGCCTGGTGCTTGCGGGTGCGCGCCATCCACACCCCGGCCCCGAGCCCGACCACGATCGTGACCGGCAGCAGGAACGGGTTGAGCGCGGCAGCGCCGAGCCCGAGCACCCCGGGCGCGAACGAGGTGGCCATCCGCGCGACGCCGAACCCGGAGTAGACGCCCATGGACACCATGAGCTTGTCCTCCGCGGTTCCGGCGCGCTTGTCCGGCGGGCGCAGTTCCAGGAACGGGCGCTGTTGCTTGGCGAACTCGGCGCGCAGCACCTGCAGCTCGCCGTCGGAGAACACCTCGGCGAGGGTGACCTCGGTGACCTTGGTCAGCCGATCCGCAAGCGATTGGCTGATCCGCCCGGACACCAGCTGCATGGCCGAATCGACCTCGGCGGGCAGCTGGGCGAGCCGTTCCCGGTTCGCCGAGTCGATGGCGCCGCGGAACCACGTGGTCAGCTCGCGCATCTGCCGCCCGACATCGTGGGTGCCCTCGATCCGTGCGCGCTGGATCTCCGCGCGCAGCTTGACCTGGTACCCGCGAGTGGAGGACCGGCGCTGCGTGGTGAGCTCATCGCGGCGTTCGCGCAGCGTGGCGATCTCGTCCTCACCGGTGGACAGGGCGCGGTGCCGGGATTCGAGCTCGGTACGCAGGCCGTTGAACGCCGTGGTCAGCGCGCGCAGGGTGTTCGCCTCGGCGAGCATGGCCGCCCGGCCCGCGACCTGTTCCTGCAGCCGCTGCTGCAGATCCGGGATCCCGGATCGTTCCCGGAGCACCCGCGCCGCCTGCTCGTTCGGGGCGGTCGCGGCCATGTCGAACATCCGCGCGGACACCGGATACATCGGCACGTTCGCGAACCGGGGCGCGTGTTCGGCGAGCAGTTCCTTGTTGGCCTCGGCAACCTGGCGGTACCCGCGGTGCGAATCGGTCTTGGTCAGCGCGAACAACACCGTCTCCACGCTGTCCGCCACCTTGCGCAGGAACCCCAGTTCCCCGCTGGTGAGCGGGCCGGACGCGTCCACGACGAACAGCAGCGCGGTCGCCGAGGCCGCGGCCTCGGTGGCCAGTTCGCCGTGCATCGAATCGAGCCCGCCGACCCCCGGGGTGTCCACCAGCTGCAGCCGTTCGAGCAGCGGAATCGGCGCGTCCACCTCGACGTAGCGCGGCGGCAGCTCCCCGTCCGGCAGCTCGTGCGCGGCGGATGCCCAGTTCAGCAGCTGCTCGGGCGGAAAGGGCACCGGCTCCCGCTGCGGATAACAGGCCCTGGTGGCCATCGCCTCACCGTGCCCGAAGACCAGATAGGTCGCGGTGGCCACCTCGGCGTCCACCGGGGACAGGCCCGGGCTCGCCAGCAGGGCGTTCACCAGGGAACTCTTCCCCCTGTTCGTTTCACCGACCACGACGACCGAGGGCGTGCTCCGGCGCGTCTCGTGTACGCCACGCACCCAGGTGGCGGCCTCGGGATCGCAGTCGGCGAGGAAATTCACCAGCTGCTCACGGGTCGTGCGTACCTGTTCGGGGAAGGAATTCACGCGTCTCATCCCACCACTTCGCCGACCGAGCGCGGTAGCCCTGGTCAGGAGCTCTGCTGGTACACGGTCACGATCGGCACGCGCAGCAGCTCACCACGATCGGAGAACCCGGTGAGCTCGGTTTCCGCGATGACCCCGTCCAGGGCCGGGTCACTGGTGGCGACCACTCCGCCCGCCTCGTGCACCGCGGGGTCGAACCGTTGCCCGTCCGGGCGCAGTGCCTCGACACCGATCTCGGCGAGCCCCGATTCGATGCGCTCGGTCACTCCCGGGCTGCGCGCGCGGTCGAGCGCGTACATGCACAACCGGATGAGCGCGGACCGTTCGGTCGCGAGGTCGTGCGCGCCCGGTTCGTCCAGCCCGGCGCCGAGTCCCTGTTGGCCTGCCATGACCGTATTTGACGCATCGCGAGGAGTTTCGGTTCCATCCCGGTTCACCGGTTCACCCCGGCCCGTGCGCGCAGCTCCTGCCAGATCAGGAAGTACGCGCGGTGCACGACGTGCGCGATGCGCGACTGGGCGGGGGTCGCACCGAACGAGGAGAAGGACCGCCACCAGCCCGCCCGTTCGAGCGCGTACGCGGTCAGCTGTTCGAGCCCGGCGCCGGGCATTCCGAGCTGTGTCTCGATGTCGACATTGCCGCCCACCCGCAGGATCTCCTCGGCGAGATCGTCCGGCATGGCGACCGCGGAGGACACGACGAGGGTGAGCGCTTCGAGCAGTCGCAGCTGGTGCGCCTCGGGCTTGGCGAGCAGCACCTCGATCGCGTCGTGCACCCGCTGGCGTTCCCCGTGATCACCGCTTGCCTGGGCGATCGCGGTGACCGAGGCGAGCGCGGCCGCGGCCTTGATGCCGTCGGCCCTGGTGGCGAACACCTTGCCCAGTTTGTCCCGGACCTCGGGGAGCCCGGATGCGGCGAGCAGGGTCCTGCGCAGCTCACCGGCCGAGATGTCCGGCCGCGCGCGGATCGCGTCCACCGCTTTGCGGATCCCGTAGAGCTCCAGCTTCTCCAGCAGGCGCGCCCGTACCCCGGCGGGAACCTCGCACTCCCAGCTGGTGAAGATATCGCCCGCGATGAGCATGGTGTCCAGATCGGCGTCGTCGAGTTCGGCGAGCCGGTGCAGCGCGTCGGCATCGCCGGAGGTGAAGGTGCCGGTCTCCGCGGACTCCGCGATCAACCCGGCGACCGGGAGCACATCGGCGACCCGCGGTTTGAGCACATCCGCCTGCGAACCCGCCAGCTTGCGCGCGGCCTCCCAGACATCCCCGTCCGCGCCCTCCACCGATTCGGGCGGGATCGTGTCCGCCTTGTTCAGTACCGCGATCGCGTTCACCGGTCCCGCATCCCGGCTCGCCGTCGCCGCGGTGAACGCCGCGATGGCGTGCTGGTCATCGGCGCGCACGCCCTGGGTGACCACGTAGAGCACGGCCTCGGCGCCGGCGACCGCCGATGCGGAGACCCGGTCGAGTTCATCGGATTCCTCGGTCTCGGTGCCCAGGATCGCCTCGGTCCGCTGCACCGAGGCGGCGTCCAGCGAACCGAGCCCCGGGGTGTCGATCACCGTGAGGTTCGCGAGCACGGCATTGGTCAGGTACGCCTCGAGGTGCGAGATCGTCGAGAAGTCGCCGAGTTCCGCGGGGATCATCCCGTCCGCGTCGAAGGGCAGCACCCGGCGGTTGCCATCGGTGTAGACCAGCTCGACCCGGTCCACCGTGCCGTAGGAGAAGCGGGTGACCAGCCGGGTGCACTCACCGACATCGGTCGGCGCGACCCGGCGCCCGATCAGCGCGTTGACCAGGGTGGACTTGCCCGATTTGATCCGCCCGGCCACCGCGACCTGCAGCGGGGACCGCAACCGGCGCACCACCTCGCGCAGCCCGGCCGCGGTACGCGGGCCGACCTGGGGCTCCAGGCTCGCGCACAGCTGGGCGACTGCGCCGGAGAGCGGACCGGAGAACTGCTGCTGACCTGCCACGGTTGGCAAATCTACCTCCTGGGCAGGGTGCCGATCTGCTACCGAAGACTGACGTGCGCGCAGCGAGCGGACCCATAGGCTGGTGTGGTGCGAAGGCTGAGTCTGTGGATCAGGGCGCATCCCATCATCGGGGATGCGTCCATCGCGGTGTTCGTACTGCTCTTCGACTATGTCTTCATCGGGGACACCGGGCGGCAGGGCATCAGTGGAGTCACCTGGGTCGGGGTCGGCGCGCTGCTGGTCGCTCCGCTGCTGGTGCGCAGGCGCTTTCCGATCGGCGCCGCGATCGTCATCGCCTTCGGCGGGGTCATGCAGCTGCTCACCCATCAGGTCAACACGGGCATGGTGCAGCTGCGGCCCGCCGACCTGGCCCTCGGGTTCGCCCTCTACACCCTGGTCGCCTACCTCGGCCGCAAACCGGGCCTGATCTACGGATCGGTGCTCCTGTTCGGCACCATCGCCTGGGCACTGCTGACCCTGCGCCATGCGAGCATCCCGGCCACCGCCCCGATGGCGTTCGTCGGACTGATGATCTTCACCATCTTCTTCATCGCCGGGGAGTACTACGGTGCCCGGCGCGCCTACTCCGCCGAGGTGGAACGCAGGCTCGCGCTGCTGGAGACCGAACGCGACCAGCAGGCCCGGATCGCCGTCGGTGAGGAGCGCGCCCGGATCGCCCGCGAGCTGCACGACGTCGTCGCGCACGCGGTCAGCGTGATCATCGTGCAGGCCGACGGCGCCTCCTACGCCATCCGCAACAACCCCGAACTCGCCGAGTCCGCCGTGGAAACCATCTCCACCACCGGCCGCACCGCGCTCGCCGAACTGCGCAGGCTGCTCGGCGTGCTGCGAGAGGACGACACCGAGGCCGAACTCACCCCGCAGCCCGACGCCACCGGACTCTCCCGTCTCGCCGACCAGATCGGCATCCCGGTGCGGCTGCAGCTCAGCGGGGATATCGACGGGCTGCCCGCGGGTATCGGGCTCAACCTCTACCGGATCATCCAGGAAGCGCTCACCAACACCCTCAAACACGCGGGCGCCAGCGCGGCCGCGCTCGTCACCGTGCGCCGTGGTGAAGAAGACGTCGAGGTCAGCATCGAGGACAACGGATCCGGCGCGCCCACCGCCGCATTCCGCGAGGTCTCCGGCGGGAACGGCCTGATCGGCATGCGCGAGCGCGCCACCATGCACGGCGGCGAACTCGAAGCGGGCCCGCGGGAAACCGGCGGCTGGCGGGTGCACGCGAGCATTCCCTTACAGCCCAGCTGATTTGCGGTTTGCCCCGAATGCGGGCTGTTGCGCATGCGCCGGATTGTGCTTGCCTGACTGGGAAGTTCTCTGGGGCAAGGGGTGCGCAATGGGGCGAAAACCGGATGGTGCTTTTACGGGGCCGGATGGCAAGGTCCACCCAAGACACAACAAGAAAAGCAAGGCCGCGACCGCCGTCGTGGTCACCGGGGTGGTCGCCGCGCTCGGCTACGGCGGCTCCGGGCTGCTCAGCGGTGGCGCGCTCGACGGCGCGGTGGCCGATGCCCTGCCCGGAAACCTCGGCGGCGAGGTCGCCGATTCGCTACCCGGCAGGAACCTCTCGGTGCGCAAGACCGAGGGAAGTCGATCCGCGCGGCGCGGGCGCACCAAGGAGACCTTCGGCCGATTCCGGTTGAAGGAGCTCAAACGCAAGGTCGAACACGATCTGGACTGCGCCGTGAATTCCACCGAACGGGTCCGGAAGTTCTTCCTGCGCAAGGGATGCACCTCACTGCACAGGGCACTGTTCGCGGTCGGGGACGGGCAGGGCAACGCCGCGATGATCTCCGTGGTGTGGGTGGGGTTCCGGAAACGCAGTGATGCGAGCGCCTTCGAACGCGTCGAATCCGTACAGGGCAGCGGGGATGTGAAACCGCTCGGCGCGGCCGCGCTCGGACTGGGCGGGCTCAGGTTCTCCGGACACCATTACCACTCCCGGCCGCACGGCCGCAGCAGAACGGTGGCGGAAACCGAAACCGCGACCGGGCAGGTATCCGCCGCGAAACTCGACGCGCTCGCCGAGGTCTGCTCCTGGCTCCCGAGGCTCTAACCCTGGAGCCCGCCGCCCACGAGCTCGAGGTGCGCACCGTCCCAGCGGCGGCGCAGCCACCGGTCATGGGTGGCCACCACGACCGCGCCCGGTGCGGCCCGCAGCGCGTCCTCGAGTTCGCTGGCCAGGGTCAGGGAGATGTGATTGGTCGGTTCGTCGAGCAGCAGCACGTGCGGATTGGCGGCGACGAGCAGGGCGAGGGCGAGCCGTCGCCGCTGCCCCTCGGAGAGTTGACCGACCGGTTTCCCCAATGCGGGGCCGGGTAACAGGCCGAGTTCGCCGAGATTGGGGCCTTCGGGAACGGCATCCGCGTAGAGCCGGGCGGCGGGCTTGTCGCGTTCGGCGAACCACACATCCTGGCGGAGCAGCCCGATCCGGGTTCCCTTGCGGCGCAACAGTTCGCCGCTGTCCGGGGCGATATCCCCGGCGAGCACCCCGAGCAGGGTGGATTTCCCGGCCCCGTTCGCCCCGGTGACCAACAGCGCATCGGTCCCGTTCACATCGAGCCGGTCCACGGCGAGCCGCTGCCCGACCCGGACCTGATGCAGGGAAAGGACCGGGCCGCTCCCGTTGCCCGCGCTCCACGCGCCGCTGAACCGCAGCGGTGGCGGTGGTTTGCGGACCTGTTCCTGCTCCAGTTCCTCGAGCCGGCGTTTGGCATCGCGCACCCGCCGCGCCGCGGTCTGTTGCACGCGCGCGCCCTTGAAGGCGTAGATGAACTTGTCGTTGTCCCGCGCCTTGCGGTTGTGCGCGATATCGCTCGTGTTCACCCGCACCGCACTGCGCAGTGCCTTGAGCTCCTCCTGCTCGGTGGCGTACTGGCGCTCCCAGCGTTCACGCTCGGCCCGCTTCGCGCCGAGGTACGCGGTGAACGCACCGGTGTAACGGGCCGGGCCGGACAGGTTCGGGTCCAGGTCGAGGATGTCGGTGCACACCTCGTCCAGGAAGACCCGGTCATGGCTGGCGACGAGCACCCCGGAGGAGAGCCCGCGCAGGTGCTCCTCGAGGAAGGCGATCGCCGCATCGTCGAGGTGGTTGGTCGGCTCGTCGAGCAGCAGCATGCCCGGACGGCGCACCAACAGCATGGCCAGCGCGAGCCGGGTGCGCTCCCCGCCGGAGAGGGTGTCGATCCGGCGCTGCCCGGTAGCGCCGATCAAGAACCCGAGGCCGAGCCCGTCGAGCACCAGCTCGGCCCTGCGGTCGGCGTCCCAGGCCTCGTGCGCGGTGCACCAGTCGAGCACCTCGCCGTACTCGGTCATGGCGTCCTCGGAGTCCGCGATGCGTTCCGCGAGTTCGTCCAGCCTGCGCAGGGCCACCCGAACCTCGGCGAGGGCGTCGTCGAGCACCTCGGCAACGCTCGCGCTGCCCGGGAACTCCGGTTCCTGGGTGAGGAAGCCGAGATCGGACGGCGCTTCGACCGTGCCCCCGTCGCGAGCTTCCCGCCCGGCGAGGACCCGCAGCAGGGTCGACTTGCCCACGCCGTTGTCGCCGACGAGACCGGTGCGCTGACCAGGAGAAAGGGTGAGCGACACCCCGGAGAGCACGGTACGCGCGCCATAGGACTTGACGAGTTCGCGGGCTTGAAGCACAGACATGACATCGCATTCGCTTGCTGGATGCCCGCCGGGTGCCTGATCGAGAGGCTTGCCTCGGACGCGGGCCGGATGCGATGTCAGAGCTCCATAACGAGCGCGAGTCTATCAGTCCATGGTGAAGGGGTCATAGCGAATGTGATCCAACGGGGTTCCCGCGACGAGCATCCGGGAGACCGTCGCCCGCAGCATGGGCGGCGAACCCGCGACGACGACATCCCGGTCGGCCCAGGAACCGGCCTTGGTCACCGCTTCGGCGATGGTTCCGCTCTGCACCCCGTACGCACCGTCGGCGCCTTCCTCGGCGACCGCGGTCACCTCGAACCACGGGGACACATCGGCGAGCCTGCGCAGGTTGTCCAGCTCGTACAGGTCATCGACCGTGCGCGCGCCGTAGTAGAGGTGCACATTGGGGTTCTCGCCGTACTGCGCCAGCGATTCCAGGATCGCGCGCATCGGGGCGATCCCCGTCCCACCGGCGATGAGCAGCACATCGCGCCCGCTCTCCCGGTCCACCCGCAGCCTGCCAAGCGGCGAGGCCATCCGCCAGATCTCGCCGGGTTTGGTGTGCGCGACGACGCTGCCGGAAACCCAGCCGCGCTCGACGGCCTTGACGTGGAATTCCAGCACCCCGTCCTCGGCGGGCGCGTTCGCCGGGCTCAGGTACCGCCACAACCGCGGGCGCTGCGGCACCTCGACGCTCATGTACTGCCCCGGCTCGTACCGCATCGGGTAGTCCGTGCGCACCCGCACGATGGACAGGTCCCGGTTGACCCTGCGGTTCTCGACGACCTCGCCGTTCCACCATGCGGGCCCCTCGTCCGCGGCGGCCGCCTCCTGCATCACCCGCGCGATCGTGGTGTACGCCTCGGCCCAGGCCCGCTCGACCTGGTCCGACCAGGCCGCACCGGCATGCTGTTTGACCGCCGCGATCAGCGCGATCCCCAGTGCCTCGTAATGCTTGGTGAGCACCCCGAACTTGCGGTGATCCCTGGCCAGCTGCTCGAGGAACGGGTTGAGCTCGGCGGGGTTGTCCACCTGCTGGACGATGTGCACGAGCGCGCGGAACAACCGGTCCCGCTGCTGCTCCATGTTCGCCGGGAACAGGTCCCTGGTCGGCGGGTCGAGCGAGAACAGCATCCCGTAGAAGAACCGGATCATGCTCGCACCCTCGGGCTCCGCTGCCTTGAACGAGTCCTTGATCATGCGGACGAGCGGCGAGGGGCGCCCGTCGATGGACGCTTGTGGTCCGCTGTTGGGTACTGCATCCGCTGTCATGGGAGCGTTCGTTTCTCCAGTCCTCCCGGCCGAGTGCATCGACACCCTAAGCCGTACGGCAAGTTCTCCGCTCAATATGGTAAAGGTTCAGGTTCATCTCTTGACGGACAGCCACTGCGACCCCGTCGGGTTGCGATCATCGGGTGAATTCGGGGTGAGCGCTATAGTCCATCCGGGGTACACGTGCCAGAGTCTTCCCGATGAGTGGCCCCGAAACCACCCCTACCGGTGTCGCCGAAACCGAACTTCTCGCTCTCGAATTCTCGGAGGAAGCCTCCCTCGACACCCCACCCACCACGTTGCCGCAGGCCGAACAGCAGCTGCCCGGATCCGCGGGCGAACATCTGCTGCAGGAGGCCTACGGAGACAGCAAACGCGCCCGCCGCTTCTACCGGGACCAAGTGCTCGAACACCTCAACGAGGTGATGATCGAGTTCGTCGAGCGGATGGAGATGGCCTTCGTGGCCACCTCGGACACCAAGGGTGAGGCCGACTGCTCGCTGCGCGCCGGCCCGCCCGGTTTCATCCGGGTACTGGACCGGCAGCACATCGCCTACCCCGAGTACCGGGGCAACGGGGTACACGCCAGCCTCGGCAACATCAGTGAGAACCCGCACATCGGGGTCATGCTCGTGGACTTCGTGCGCGATCTCATCGGGCTGCACATCAACGGGAAGGCGCGCATCGTCGAGCACGAGGACATGCTGCTCGAACAGCCGCAACTGGACGGCGACCACGAGCCGGGGCGGCGCCCGCAGCGCTGGGTGGTCGTCGACATCCGCGAGGCCTACATCCACTGCCGTAAGCACATCCCGCGGATGCAGCCGGTGGACCGGAGCCGGTCCTGGGGTACCGACGATTCGCGACGCAAGGGCGGCGACTACTTCGGCGTGCGTGCCGAACGAACCGAACAGACCAAGCAGGCGAACCAGGCCAGGCAGGGCAACCAGGCCAAACACGCCAAGCAGCCCGACACCTCTCGGTGACGACCGGCCCGGATCGTGTTCACCGGACCGGTCGAACGGCCACCCGACTCGGCGACAATCTCCTCTTTTCCCAGCAGCTCTGCTTGTGGATAACCTGAGTACAACCTCATCGCCCCCGCCCTGACCTGGGAATTTCTCCTGTGGACAACCTGTGGAGAAATCTACCGCTATACTTGAGTGGAACAGACTCAAGTTTCCTGACGTTGTACAGGGTGAGCGAACGTTGGAAGCTACCGGAGGACCCCGAGAAGGACGAGGCATGGACGCGTTCAACCCCACGACGAAAACCCAGCAGGCGATCTCCTCTGCCGTGCAGGCCGCGACGGTCGCCGGTAACCCGGACACCACCCCGGCCCATCTGCTCGGTGCCCTGCTCGCCCAGGCGGATGGCACCACGAGCCCGCTGCTGTCCGCGCTCGACGTCGACCCGGCGACGGTGCGCGCCGAGCTCGACCCGATCGCGAACAAGCTGCCGAGCGCACACGGTTCGACGGTCTCGGCCCCGCAGTTCTCCCGGGACGCGGTCACCGCGCTGACCGGGGCACAGCGGCTCGCCACCGAGATGGGCGACGAGTACGTGTCGACCGAGCACCTGCTCGTCGGGCTCGCCTCGGGCTCCGACGCGGTGGCCGAACTGCTGCGCGGGCACGGGGCGACCCCGGACGCGCTGCGCGAGGCGTTCACCAAGGTGCGCGGCTCGAGCCGGATCACCTCCCCCGATCCGGAGGGCACCTTCCAGGCGCTGGAGAAGTACGGCGTCGATCTGACCGAACGCGCCCGCTCCGGGGAACTCGACCCGGTGATCGGGCGGGACTCGGAGATCCGCCGCGTGGTGCAGGTGCTGTCCAGGCGCACCAAGAACAACCCGGTGCTCATCGGCGAACCCGGTGTCGGCAAGACCGCGATCGTGGAGGGGCTGGCCCAGCGGGTGGTCGCCGGAGACGTGCCGGAATCCCTGCGCGGCAAGAAGGTCATCTCGCTCGACCTCGGCTCCATGGTGGCCGGTGCGAAATACCGCGGTGAGTTCGAGGAGCGGCTCAAGGCGGTGCTCAAGGAGATCACCGACTCCGCCGGCGAGGTGATCACCTTCATCGACGAGCTGCACACGATCGTCGGCGCGGGCGCGACCGGTGAGGGCGCGATGGACGCGGGCAACATGATCAAACCGATGCTCGCGCGCGGGGAGCTGCGCATGGTCGGCGCGACGACCCTGGACGAGTACCGCGAGCGCATCGAGAAGGACGCCGCGCTCGAGCGCCGGTTCCAGCAGGTGTTCGTCGGTGAACCGTCCCGCGAGGACACCATCGGCATCCTGCGCGGGCTCAAAGAGCGCTACGAGGTGCACCACGGGGTGCGGATCACCGATGGCGCACTGGTCGCCGCGGCCACCCTCTCGGACCGGTACATCACCGCGCGGTTCCTCCCGGACAAGGCGATCGACCTGGTCGACGAGGCCGCTTCCCGGCTGCGGATGGAGATCGACTCGCGGCCGGTGGAGATCGACGAGGTGGAGCGGTCCGTGCGGCGGCTGGAGATCGAGGAGATGGCGCTGTCCAAGGAGGACGACGCCGCCTCGAAGCAGCGGCTCGCCGCGCTGCGGGCCGAGCTCGCCGAGAAGCGCGAGGAGCTGTCCGCGCTCACCGCGCGCTGGCAGAACGAGAAGGGCTCGATCGAGAAGACCCGGGAGCTCAAAGAACAACTGGAGACGCTGCGTGGCGAGGCCGACCGAGCCGAACGCGATGCCGATCTCGGCCGGGCCGCCGAACTGCGCTACGGCAAGATCCCCGCGCTGGAGAAGGAGCTGGAGCAGGCCACCGAGGCCGAGGTGGACAGCGCCGCGATGCTCAAGGAGGAGGTCGGCCCGGACGACGTCGCCGATGTGGTGAGCGCCTGGACCGGTATCCCCGCCGGCCGGCTGCTCGAGGGCGAGACCGCGAAGCTGCTGCGCATGGAGGACGAGCTGCGCCAGCGGGTGATCGGCCAGGACGACGCGGTGCGGGTGGTCTCCGATGCGGTGCGCCGCAGCAGGGCCGGGGTCTCCGATCCGGACCGCCCGACCGGTTCCTTCCTGTTCCTCGGCCCGACCGGGGTCGGCAAGACGGAACTGGCCAAGGCGCTCGCTGCCTTCCTGTTCGACGACGAGCGGGCGATGATCCGCATCGACATGTCCGAGTACTCGGAGAAGCACAGCGTGGCCCGGCTGGTCGGCGCCCCGCCCGGATACGTCGGCTACGACCAGGGCGGACAGCTCACCGAATCGGTGCGCAGGCGCCCCTACTCGGTCGTGCTGCTCGACGAGGTGGAAAAGGCGCACACCGATGTGTTCGACGTGCTGCTGCAGGTGCTCGACGACGGACGGCTCACCGACGGCCAGGGCCGCACGGTGGACTTCCGCAACACCATCCTCGTGCTCACCTCCAACCTCGGCTCGCAGAACATCGCGGACCCGAACCTGGACGAGGCGGGCCGCAAGGAAGCGGTGCTCTCCGTGGTGCGCCAGCACTTCAAGCCCGAGTTCCTCAACCGGCTCGACGACATGGTCGTGTTCCACGCGCTGGCCACCGAGGAGCTCACCGCGATCGTGGACATCCAGATCGCCCGGCTGGACAACCGGCTCGCCGACCGGCGGCTCACCCTGGATGTGTCCGAGTCCGCGCGGGACTGGCTCGCCCTCAACGGGTTCGACCCCGTCTACGGCGCGCGCCCGCTGCGCAGGCTCGTGCAGTCCGCGATCGGTGACCAGCTGGCCAAGGAACTGCTCTCCGGCGAGGTGGCCGACGGGGACACCGTGCGGGTGGATGTGAACGACAGCAACACCGCACTGCAGGTCACACCCGGCTGAGGGTGTCCGGGACGGCAGAACGGCGCTACGCTCATCGGTGTCCCTTGGAGGAGGTGACACCGATGAACGGTCGTCCCGAAGAGTTCTACGCCGATTACTCCGACGGTTACGACAAGGACGCCTGGCAGGAGTTCACCCCGTGGCGGCCGGGCGATCCCAGCACGGTGGACGAAGCACCCAGCCGCGCGCTCCGCGAATCGGGCCTCGGCGGGATGGGCGAACTGCTCGGCGAGGAGCGCTCGGTGTACCGGCCGAGCACGCCGAACCACTCCCACTCCCCCGTGTCCACCGATCCGGAGAGCCAGCGCCAACGCCCGAGCGTGCCGTATCACCACTATCGCGAAGGCGATCAGGTGCGGAACAGCCACGCCATCCGGGGCACCGTCTTCGAGCACGTCCCGGAGAACACCAGGGGCAAGATCGTGGACACCGAGACCACGTTCCTCGGCGATCACTGGGCGACCGTGCAGTTCGACAACGGGCACACCGAAACCGTACGAACCGAATATCTGGAACGCCGCGGACTTTTCGACTGACTTCGATACCGTGGCCGGATGAAACGAATCCTGGCAACGCTCACGGCGACCGTCGCCCTGTTGTCCGGCGGCCTGCCCGCGGTCGCGGACACCACCGCGGCGGCGCCGCCCCAGATGCTGCTCATCCACGGCTTCAACGCCAAGTCGGGGACGAACTGCGACGGCACCACGTGGAAGAAAGCGCTGGACTACTACGCGGGCGCGGGGCACCGGCCGCGTAACTCGATGACCACGATCGGCTACTACTCCGGCGACACGCACTGCGGGGCGCAGATCGCCAAGGCCACGAAGAACACCTCCATCAAGGACATCGCCGCGAAGTTCGCGAACTACATCGCCAAGAACTACACCGCCAAGGGCAAGCAGGTCGACATCGTGGCGCACTCCATGGGCGGGCTGATCACCCGCGTCGCCATGCTCGGCTCCGCGAAAGGCTGGAAGGGCTTCCCCGGCAAGCTGAAGGTCGGCGACATCGTCACCCTCGGCACCCCGCATCAGGGCGTACGCAAGGGCTGCACCGGCAACTGCAGCAACCAGTGGAAACAGATGACGCCCGGTTCGAACTTCCTGAAAGTGCTGCAGCAGAAGGAAAACCGGCTCGACGGCGCCTGGGCTAAGGGCACCGACTGGAGCCTTGCCGGTGCGGACGGCGACAAGACCGTGTCCTACAAATCGGCCATCGACAAGGGTCACCACGCCGACCAGAAGTACCGCTACACGGATCTCGGCTCGGCGAAATGCAAGAAGGGCAGCACGATCGGCCACGGCGACCTGCGTGAGCTGACCGGTGCGGGCGGATTCTGCCTGCGGTACTGGCACGCCTCGCCGAAACACGATCCGCACAACACGACGAACGGCTGGTCCCCGTTGAAGACGGCGTTCCAGGCCGCCACGCACAAGGGCGACAACCTACCCAAGTAGCGCCCGCGCCTTCGGCAGCACCTCCTCGCCGAGCCGCCGGACATTGGTGCGCACCACCTCGGGATCACCAGCCAGCTCGACCTGCAGCAGCACGCGCGAGCAACCCGAGCCGCGCACCTGTTCGGCGAGGCGTTCGGCGCAGGTGTCCGGTGAACCGATCGGATGCGTGGCGAGTGCGGACTCGGTGAGCCCGTCGATCACCTCGGCGGGGGTGTCCTTGACGATCCGCTGCGGGACATCGAGCAGCAGCTGGTACTGCTCGCTGGCCCGCACGAATTCGCCCGCCGCGCCGCGCATCACCCGCCGCGCCTCAGCCTCGTCCTCGGTGACGTGCGCGAACAGTGCCATGGCGTGGCGGTGCCCGGTCTCCGCATGCCCCGCCTTCGCGACGAAGCGGGCGTGTTCGGCGATCATGGCCGCCTTGTCCTCGATTCCCTTGTCGAAGAACAACAACATCGGAACCCCGCGCGAGGCGGCGAGCTCGACCGAAGCCGGTGAGTTCGCCGCCAGCGCGACCGGAACGGGCCCCGAAGCACCCGGACCGGGCTGTGGGGTCACCTCACGGAACCGGTAGAGCTCGGAATCCGCGGCCACCGGACCGCGCAGCGCCGCAAGGGTCAGGTCCAGCGCCTCGGGAAGCCCGCGCTTCCAGTACTCCACGCCGCGTCCCAGCACCTCGTAGTCCACCACCGGCTGCGCCCTGCCGACCCCGAGCTCGAAGCGGCCCCCGGAGAGGTGATCGAGCAGCGCGGCCTGTTCGGCGACGTGCACCGGCGAATGCAACGGGAGCACGGTGACCGCGGTGCCCACCCGGACCCGTTCGGTCCGGCCGAGCAGATAGCCCGCGAAGGTCAGCCCGGACGGGTTCACCCCGAACGGCATGAAGTGGTGCTCGGTCACCCACACATCGTCGAAACCGGTCTGCTCCGCGATTTGCGCCACCTCGACCCCGCGGGCGAGCACCTCCCCCGGCGACTGCCCCGCGTACTGGCTGGTGAACACGAACGCGCCGAATCGGACTCCGTCATCAGTACCCATGCGCCAAGCACAACCCGACAGACCCGGTCGTGGCTAGGAGAAATCGGAACTCAGCGGTTGGTCTCGGTGGTGATGTGCTCGAAAAGGCCCGCCCGGATGCGCGTGCGCACCCCCGTTGCCCACGGTTCGTCCACCTCGTCCACATCGAGCGCGGCCATGTTGTTGAGCAGCATGCCGAAGGCGAGGAACGACTTCACCGTCACCGGATCCAGTCCCGTCCCCTCGGCCACCGTGTCCCACATCCGGGCCAGCCGCGCCCGCACCAGATCCCGCACCTCCTCATCCCCGCAGGCGGCGAAACCCTGTAACTGCAACAAAAGCGTGGTCCGGTCGGCCAGCGATTCGTAGTACCGTGCGCCCATCCGGGACAAGGCGTCCAGATCCCCCGCCCCTTCCGCGGCCTCGGCCATGCCCTCGCTGAACCGGTCGAACGCGGTTCCGACCAGTTCGAGGAACAGCGCCTTCTTGGTGCCGAACATCCGGAACACGTAGGCCTGCGTGATGCCCGCCTCGCGGGCGATCACCTCGACCGAGGCGCCGTGCAGCCCGTGCTTCGCGAACTCCGCCGCGGCGAACCCCAGCACCTGGGTTCGCCGTTCCGCTCCACTCATCCGCGCAGCCATGGCCTCAGGTTACTGGTTACCAACTACCGGCCCGCACGAAAAAGCCCCGCCACCCGGAGTGGGTGGCGGGGCCTTTCGCGAACTAGTCGACTAACGGAAGTCGCGCCCGAAGTCGTAGTCGTCCAGCGGGACCGCGGCGCCGGTGCCACTGCCGAACATGTCCGGCGAGTAGTAGCCGTCGTCGTAGGACGGGATGGCGTAGGCGGCGGCGCGTGCCTCCTCGGTGGGCTGCACCTCGATGTTGCGGTACTTGTTGATACCGGTACCGGCCGGGATGAGCTTACCGATGATGACGTTCTCCTTGAGGCCGACGAGCCCGTCGGAGTGGCCCTGGATGGCGTTCTCGGTGAGCACCCGGGTCGTCTCCTGGAAGGAGGCGGCCGAGAGCCAGGAGTCCGTAGCCAGCGAGGCCTTGGTGATGCCCATGAGCACCGGACGACCCGAAGCCGGATCGGTGCCCTCGGCCACGACGCGCCGGTTCTCCGCCTCGAACGAGGACCGCTCGACGAGCGAGCCGGGCAGGAACTCGGTGGTACCGGAATCGATGATCGTGACGCGCCGCAGCATCTGCCGCACGATGACCTCGATGTGCTTGTCGTGGATGGACACACCCTGCGCCCGGTACACCTTCTGCACCTCGTCCACCAGGTGCAGCTGGGCCTCGCGCGGGCCCATCACGCGCAGCACCTCGTGCGGGTCGGGCGCACCTTCGAGCAGCTGCTGGCCGACGTCGACGTGGTCCCCGTCGGAGAGCTGCATCCCGGTCGGCATCTGGGCGAGCCGCTGCCGCTTGGACAGCTTCTCGAAGACGATCTCCTCGCTGCCGTCGTCCGGGATGAGGGTGATCTTCCAGTACCGGTCGCCGTCCTCGATGCGCACCCGGCCGTCGACCTCGGCGATCGGCGCCTTGCCCTTGGGCACCCGGGCCTCGAACAGCTCGGCCACACGCGGCAGACCCTGGGTGATGTCGTCACCGCCGAGACCACCCTGGTGGAAGGTACGCATGGTGAGCTGGGTACCCGGCTCACCGATGGACTGCGCGGCGACGATACCGACGGCCTCGCCGACGTCCACCAGCTGACCGGTGGCCATGGAGCGGCCGTAGCAGGTCGCGCACACCCCGACCGCGGACTCACAGGTGAGCACCGAGCGGACCTTGACCTTGGTGACACCGGCCTCGAGCAGCTTCTCGATCGCCGGGTCGCCCAGGTCGTCACCCCGGTTGAGGATGACGTTGCCGGACTCGTCGGTGATGTCCTCGGAGAGCGTGCGGGCGTAGACCGAGGTCTCCACCGTGGTCTGCCGCACCAGCTCGTCACCGATCTTCTCGGCGACCTTCATGTTGATGCCGCGGTTGGTGTCGCAGTCGCGCTCGCGCACGATCACGTCCTGCGAGACGTCCACCAGACGACGGGTCAGGTAACCCGAGTCCGCGGTACGCAGCGCGGTGTCGGCGAGACCCTTACGCGCACCGTGGGTGGCGATGAAGTACTCGAGGACGGTCAGGCCCTCGCGGTAGTTCGCCTTGATCGGGCGCGGGATGAACTCACCCTTCGGGTTGGTCACCAGACCGTTCATTCCGGCCAGCGACCGGATCTGGGTCATGTTCCCGGCCGCGCCGGACTTCACGATCGTCGGGATCGGGTTCTCGTCCGGGAAGTGCTCTTCCATGGCCTCGGCGACCTCTTCGGTCGCGTCGCCCCAGATCTTGACCAGCTCGTTGTTGCGCTCCACGTAGGAGAGCTGACCGCGCTGGTACCGCTTCTCGACCTGGCTGGACTTGTCCTCGTAGGAGTCGAGGATTTCCTTCTTGTTCGGCGGGACGACCACGTCGGACATGGCGACCGTGACCCCGGAGCGCGTCGCCCAGTGGAAACCGGCGTCCTTGAGCCGGTCCAGGGTCTGCGCGACATGGGTCATCGAGTAGCGCTCGGCGAGGTCGTTGACGATCGCGCCCTGGCGCTTCTTCGTCATCTCACCCTCGACGTACGGGTAGTCCGCGGGCAGCAGCTCGTTGAACAGGATCCGGCCGAGCGTGGTCGAAGCCGTCCACGGCATGCCCGGCTCCCAGCCCTCCGGCTCCTCGCCGCGCGGCGGGACCCGGTCGTGCAGCCGCACCTTGATCGGCGCCTGCAGGCTGACCTGGCCGAGGTCGTAGGCCATGATCGCCTCGGCAGGCGAGGAGAAGCTCTGCCCCTCGCCGACCGGATTGGCCACGTTGCGGGTCAGGTGGAACAGCCCGGTGACCATGTCCAGACGCGGCATCGCGAGCGGACGGCCGGATGCGGGCGAGAGGATGTTGTTCGCCGAGAGCATCAGCACCCGGGCCTCGGCCTGTGCCTCCGAGGACAGCGGCACGTGGACCGCCATCTGGTCACCGTCGAAGTCCGCGTTGAACGCCTCGCAGACCAGCGGGTGCAGCTGGATGGCCTTACCTTCGACCAGCTGCGGCTCGAAGGCCTGGATACCGAGGCGGTGCAGCGTCGGCGCACGGTTGAGCAGCACCGGGTGTTCGCTGATCGCCTCTTCGAGCACGTCCCACACGGCCGGACGGGTCCGCTCCACCATGCGCTTCGCGGACTTGATGTTCTGCGCGTGGTTGAGGTCCACCAGCCGCTTCATCACGAACGGCTTGAACAGCTCCAGCGCCATCTGCTTGGGCAGACCGCACTGGTGCAGTTTCAGCTGCGGGCCGACGATGATGACCGAACGACCGGAGTAGTCGACGCGCTTACCGAGCAGGTTCTGCCGGAACCGGCCCTGCTTGCCCTTGAGCAGGTCGGAGAGCGACTTGAGCGGGCGGTTGCCCGGGCCGGTGACCGGACGGCCGCGGCGGCCGTTGTCGAACAGCGCGTCCACGGACTCCTGGAGCATCCGCTTCTCGTTGTTCACGATGATCTCGGGAGCACCGAGGTCGATCAGCCGCTTGAGCCGGTTGTTCCGGTTGATCACGCGACGGTAGAGGTCGTTGAGGTCGCTGGTGGCGAACCGGCCACCGTCGAGCTGCACCATCGGGCGCAGATCCGGCGGAATGACCGGGATGCAGTCCAGCACCATGCCCTTCGGCGAGGAACCGGTCTCGCCCTGGAAGGCGGCGACGACCTTGAGCCGCTTGAGCGCGCGCAGCTTCTTCTGGCCCTTGCCGTTGCGGATCACGTCGCGCAGCGTCTCGGCCTCGGCCGCGATGTCGTAGACCTCGATCAGCTTCTGGATCGACTCGGCGCCCATCGCGCACTCGAAGTACTCGCCGTAGCGGTCGTAGAGCTCGCGGCAGAGCACCTCGTCGGAGATGAGCTGCTTGGGCTCGAGCTTGGTGAAGGTCTCCCAGATCTCCTCGAGCCGGTCGAGCTCGCGGTTGGCGCGGTCACGCAGCTGGCGCATCTCGCGCTCGCCGCCCTCCTTGACCTTGCGCCGCACGTCCGACTTCGCGCCCTCTTTCTCGAGCTCGGCGAGGTCGGCCTCGAGCTTCTGCTGACGCGCCTCGACGTCCGAGTCGCGCTGGTTCTCGACCTGCTTGCGCTCGACGTTCATCTCGTTCTCGAGCGTGGGCATGTCGTTGTGCCGCAGTTCGGTGTTCACACTGGTGACCACGTACGCCGCGAAGTAGATGATCTTCTCGAGATCCTTCGGCGCGAGGTCGAGCAGGTAACCGAGGCGGGACGGAACGCCCTTGAAGTACCAGATGTGCGTGACCGGGGCGGCGAGCTCGATGTGCCCCATCCGCTCACGGCGGACCTTGGCGCGGGTGACCTCGACGCCGCAGCGCTCGCAGATGATGCCCTTGAACCGGACGCGCTTGTACTTGCCGCAGTAGCATTCCCAGTCGCGGGTCGGACCGAAGATCTTCTCGCAGAAGAGCCCGTCCTTCTCCGGCTTCAGGGTTCGGTAGTTGATGGTCTCCGGCTTCTTCACCTCGCCGTACGACCACTGACGGATGTCCTCGACCGTGGCGAGACCGATGCGGAGCTCATCGAAGAAGTTGACGTCCAACACGTTGGTGCGTCTCCCTTTTACGTGTTCGGAAATTCTGCCGGGCGCCGGGCGCCCTCACACTCGAGTGCGCCCGGCGAACTCGTTAATTCACCACGTCGTCGACGGACGGCGACTCATTGCGGGACAGGTTGATGCCCAGGTTCGCGGCCGCGCGCTCGAGGTCCTCGTCGTCGGAGTCGCGCATCTCGATCGCGGCTCCGTCGCTGGAGAGCACCTCGACGTTCAGGCACAGCGACTGCAGCTCCTTGAGCAACACCTTGAACGACTCCGGGATACCCGGCTCGGGGATGTTCTCGCCCTTGACGATCGCCTCGTACACCTTCACGCGGCCGACCACGTCATCGGACTTGATGGTCAGCAGCTCCTGCAGGGTGTAGGCGGCGCCGTAGGCCTGCATGGCCCAGCACTCCATCTCACCGAACCGCTGGCCACCGAACTGCGCCTTACCACCGAGCGGCTGCTGGGTGATCATCGAGTACGGGCCGGTGGAGCGGGCGTGGATCTTGTCGTCCACCAGGTGGTTCAGCTTCAGGGTGTACATGTAGCCGACCGCGACCGGGAACGGGAACGGCTCGCCGGAGCGGCCGTCGAGCAGCATGGCCTTGCCGTCTTCCTTGACCATCCGCTCGCCGTCCCGGTTCGGCAGCGTGGAGCCGAGCAGACCAGTCAGCTCGTCCTCCTTGGCGCCGTCGAACACCGGGCTCGCGGTGTTGGTTCCCGGCTCCACGTCGTAGAGCTCTTCCGGCAGGTTCGCGGCCCAGTCCGGGCTGCCCTCGATCTTCCAGCCCCGTGACGCCAGCCAGCCGAGGTGCAGTTCGAGGATCTGGCCGATGTTCATGCGTCGCGGAACACCGTGGGTGTTCAGGATCATGTCCACCGGGGTGCCGTCCTCGAGGAACGGCATGTCCTCCTCGGGCAGGATCCTGCCGATCACGCCCTTGTTCCCGTGCCGTCCGGCGAGCTTGTCGCCGTCCTGGATCTTGCGCTTCTGCGCCACGTAGACCCGCACCAGCTCGTTGACCCCGGGCGGGAGCTCGTCGTCGTCATCGCGGGAGAACACCCGGATGCCGATGACCTTGCCGCGCTCGCCGTGCGGCACCTTCAGCGAGGTGTCGCGGACCTCGCGGGCCTTCTCACCGAAGATCGCGCGCAGCAGCCGCTCCTCCGGGGTCAGCTCGGTCTCGCCCTTCGGGGTCACCTTGCCGACCAGGATGTCGCCGTCCCGGACCTCGGCACCGATCCGCACGATGCCGCGCTCGTCGAGGTCGGCGAGGACCTCCTCGGAGACGTTCGGGATGTCCCGGGTGATCTCCTCGGCGCCGAGCTTGGTGTCCCGGGCGTCGATCTCGTGCTCCTCGATGTGCACCGAGGTGAGCACGTCGTCGCGGACCATCCGGTTGGAGAGGATGATCGCGTCCTCGTAGTTGTAGCCCTCCCACGGCATGATCGCCACGAGCAGGTTCTTCCCGAGCGACATCTCGCCGTTCTCGGTGCACGGCCCGTCCGCGAGCACCTGGCCGACCTCGACGCGGTCTCCCTCGTCCACGATCGGCTTCTGGTTGATGCAGGTGCCGTGGTTGGAGCGGCGGAACTTCTGCAGCTGGTAGGTGTTCCGGGTGCCGTCGTCGGCCATCACGGTGAGCAGGTCGGCGGACAGCTCCTCGACCACACCCGCCTTCTCTGCGGTGATCACCGCACCGGCGTCGACCGCGGCACGCAGCTCCATGCCGGTCCCGACCAGCGGGGCCTCGTTGCGCAGCAGCGGCACCGCCTGACGCTGCATGTTCGCACCCATCAGGGCGCGGCTGGCCGCGTCGTGCTCGAGGAACGGGATCATCGCCGTCGCCACCGACACCATCTGGCGCGGGGAGACGTCCATGTACTCGACCTCGGAGGGGTTCGCGAGGTCGGTCTCGCCGCCCTTCCGCCGGACAAGGACCGTCTCCTCGACGAAGTTGCCGTTGTCGTCGATCGGCGCGTTCGCCTGCGCCTTGACGTAGCGGTCTTCCTCATCGGCGGTCAGGTACTCGATCGTGTCGGTGACCACACCGTCCACGACCTTGCGGTACGGCGTCTCGATGAAGCCGAACGGGTTGACCCGCGCGTACGAGGACAGCGAACCGATCAGACCGATGTTCGGGCCTTCCGGCGTCTCGATCGGGCACATCCGGCCGTAGTGGCTCGGGTGCACGTCGCGGACCTCCATCTGGGCGCGCTCCCGGGAGATACCACCCGGGCCGAGCGCGTTCAGCCGACGCTTGTGGGTCAGCCCGGCGATCGGGTTGACCTGGTCCATGAACTGCGAGAGCTGCGAGGTACCGAAGAACTCGCGGATCGCGGCGGAAACCGGGCGGATGTTGATCAGGGTCTGCGGCGTGATGGCCTCGACGTCCTGGGTGGTCATCCGCTCGCGGACCACGCGCTCCATCCGGGAGAGACCGACCCGGATCTGGTTCTGGATCAGCTCGCCGACGGTGCGCAGGCGGCGGTTCCCGAAGTGGTCGATGTCGTCGATCTCGATCGGGATCTCGTTGTCGCCCTCGCCCATCGAGGTCTCGGCCGCGTGCAGCCGGACCAGGTACTCGATGGTCTGCGCGATGTCCTCTTCGGTGAGCACGCCGGTCTCGTACGGCTGGTCGATACCGAGCTTCTTGTTCAGCTTGTACCGGCCGACCTTGGCGAGGTCGTAGCGCTTGTCCTTGAAGAACAGGTTCTCCAGGAGGGTCTGCGCGGACTCCTTCGTCGGCGGCTCACCAGGACGCAGCTTGCGGTAGATGTCGAGCAGCGCCTCGTCGGTGCCCGCGGTGTGGTCCTTCTCGAGCGTGGCCATCATCGTCTCGGAGAACCCGAACCGCTCGCGGATGCCCTCCGCGGTCCAGCCGAGCGCCTTGAGCAGCACGGTGACCGGCTGGCGGCGCTTGCGGTCGATGCGGACGCCGACCGTGTCCCGCTTGTCGACATCGAACTCGAGCCACGCACCCCGGCTCGGGATGATCTTGACGTTGAACACGTCCTTGTCGGTGGTCTTGTCGACCGACTGGTCGAAGTAGACGCCCGGGGAACGCACGATCTGGGAGACGACGACACGCTCGGTGCCGTTGATGATGAAGGTGCCCTTGTCCGTCATCACCGGGAAGTCACCCATGAACACCGTCTGTGATTTGATCTCACCGGTGGTGTGGTTGGTGAACTCCGCCGTGACGAACAGCGGGGCCGCGTAGGACATGTCCTTGTCCTTGCACTCCTCGACCGACGCCTTGACTTCGTCGAAGCGTGGGTCGGAGAAGGACAGCGACATCGATCCAGAGAAATCCTCAATCGGGGAGAGCTCGGTGAGCACCTCCTCGAGGCCGCCTACCGGGTTGTCCTCGCCGGCGTTGACCCTGCGCTCGAACCATGAGTCGGCGCCCGTGAGCCACTCGAACGACTGGACCTGCAGATCGAGCAGGTTCGGCACGGCGAGCGGTTCGTGGATCTTGGCGAAGGAGACCCGCTTCGGGGCTCCGGGGACATCTGGGGAGTTGGTCGCAGTAGTGGCCTTGGTCGCGCGGGAGACTGCCAAGATGCGTCCTTCCGGGGACTCGCGAGTAACTGCCTGGCTGCTACCAGCTAAGCAGTGCAACTGTCAAGGGTGCGGTTTGCGCCCAGCATCCTAACGTCCTATACCTGAACGCACGGGAAGAGGGCAGCAAGAACCCAGTCTAGCCGCTATCACGTCGGCTGTCTACACGCAAGCATCGCGCCCCGATGTCGCATGCCGTGGAAGCCGCCCGGAAGACCGGCCATCCACGGGAAATAGCGTGAACTGCCGGGCGCGATTCGTCAAGGCGCCACACCCCTCAATCGCCGAGTTGGCCTACTCCACAGCGCCCCGTAAGCCGGGATTCACGGAGACCCCGCTCAACACGCACTGTGGAGCGGCCTTACACGGTCGGCACACTGGTGAGCATGCCTGACGGCCACTCGATCGAGTGCGAGCTGACCATCCGCCCGCTCACGGCCGGTGAGGAACCGCTGTTCGAGTCCATGCCCGATCCGGGCCTGGTCGGGCTGGCGGCCTTCGGGGAGAGCTACACGGCGATGGTCGCGCGCGGGCAATACCGCCCGGAGTGGACCTGGGTGGCGCTGCGCGGGGACCGGGTGCTCGCCCGCGCTGCCTGGCTCCCCGGCCCGGACGGTGAACCGGACGTGCTCGACTGGTTCGACTTCTCGGAGTTCGAGGCCGGGGTGGCGCTGCTGCGCACGGCGGCGATCCGGGCCGAGTACTGGATCGAGCTGCCGCCGGACTGGCGCACCGACGCGCGGGTGCACGCGGCCGCGCAGGCGCGCATCGAGGCCGCCCGCGCGGTCGGCATGCACGTGTTCGTCGAGCGCCACGTCTACCTGTGGACCCCGGCGCACGGGCTCCCGGAACGCCCGGGCCGCCTCGAGTTCCGCCCGGAGCCCGAGGACGCGGTGTTCGAGGAGTACTTCCGGCGCGCCGCCCGGGACAGCCTCGACGCACACACCGCGCGGGCGGTCGCCGCATCCGGTCCCGAAGCGGCCGCGCGGGCCGAACTGGCCCTGCTACGTGCCTGCCGAGCCCGCGCTCCTGGTGGCTGGTGGGCTGCACGCGCGGCGGTGAACCGGTCGGGTTCGCCATTCCCGCGCGCAATCCGAGCGGCCCGATCATCGGCTTCGTCGGCGTCCTCCCCGAGCACCGTGGCCACGGCTATGCCTGCGAACTGCTCGCCGAGGCCACCCACCTGCTCGCCGGGCACGGCGCCGAGCGGATCAAGGCCGCGACCGATGCGGGGAACACCCCGATGGCCGCGGCCTTCGCGCGGGCCGGTTATCCGATCGAGCGCGCACGCCTCGACCTGGCCTAAACCCACTGCGCGGTTGGCCAGCCCTCCATGCGGTAGGCCGAGTCCCAGAACATCCACTCGTACTCGGTCGCGGTGATGAACGCGGCGAGCATGTTCGCCTCGGTGGTATCCCCGACCCGGTCGGCCGCCGCGTCCACGGCGGCGCGACAGGACTGCACGGCGCGGCCGAACTCCTCGTCCGCGTAGGTGTCGATCCACGCACGGTAGGGGTTGTCCGGCGCCGCGGTCTCCGCGATCGCGAGGCCGACCTCGTGGTACACGGCGAAGCAGGGCAGCAGCGCGGCGATGAGTTCGCTGTAGCTCGCGGTCTGCGCGGTGGCCAGCAGGTAGGAGGTGTAGCCGAGCGCGGTCGGCGAGGTGCGCACCGCCTCGACCTCATCCGGGTCGATACCGAAGCGTGCGAAGTAGTCGGCGTGCAGTCCGCGCTCGGTGACCACGGCCTCGTTGGCGGCGGCGGAGAAGAAGGCGAGGTCGGCCGGGTCCTCGGCGCGCGCGGCCGCCACCGCGAGCGCCCGCCCGAAACCGACGAGATAGCGCGCGTCCTGCACCAGATAGAACTGGAATCGCTCACGGGAAAGCGTTCCCTCGGCCAGTTCCTGATTGAAGGGTAACCGCGTCATTTCACCGCGTAATTTCTTCGTGGCCGCATCGGCCCGCGCGCAGAATCCACTCACCCCGCCAGCGTAGACTCCGGCGCGGAACACCCGCGGGAGCTTGGTTACCAGGCTGAGAGGACGGAAATTCCGTCGACCGCACGAACCTGACCGGGTAATGCCGGCGTAGGGAGTTTTTCGTGGCTGGGCACACAGATTCCATGACGCACGAGGTCGCGCCGACGCTCGAGGGGCCGACGCCGAAGACGCTGCGCGCCGGTGATCAGGGCGCGTTCTGGGTGAACCTCGCGGTGAGCCTGCTCGGGTTCACCGGCGCCTCCGCGGTGTTGATGCCCGCGGGCTCCGCGCCGCTTTCCCCGATCGCGGCGCTGGTCGCCACGATCGTCGGTACCGTGCTCGGCTCGGTGATGCTCGGGCTCTCCGCGGTACCGGGCGCGCGGACCGGCGCGCCCTCGATGGTGGTGCTGCGCGGACTGTTCGGCGCGCGACTCTCGGTGCTGCCCACCGTGCTGAACATCCTGCAGATGATCGGCTGGGGCACCTTCGAACTCCTCGCGATCGCCTCCGGTGCCCGCGCGGTGTTCGGCGGCGGCCCGCAACTGCTCTACGTGCTGATCGCGGCCGCGCTGACGATCACGATGACGATCTGGCCGCTCGGCGCGCTCCGGGTGCTGCGCAAATACGTGACCGTCGCAGTGGGAATCGCGCTGGTGTACCTGTTCGTGCAGTTCGCGATCCGCCCGATGCCCGCGCTGACAACGGGTTCCTGGCACGGTTTCTGGCTCGGCGCGGACGCCGCGCTCGCGGTCGCGGTCTCGTTCATCCCAATGGCCTCGGATTTCTCCCGGCATTCGCGCACCGTGAAGGGCGCGCTCGGGGCACCGGTGATCGGCTACTCGATCGCGCAGATCGCCTGCTATGCCGTGGGTCTGCTCGCCCTGGTGCAAATGGGGAACTCGGGCGGGGAATACGACCCCTATGTGGCGATCCCGCTCGGTGCGGTTTTTCTCGGCGTGATCGTGCTCCGCGAGGTGGACCAGTCCTTCGCGAACGTGTACTCCACCGTGATGTCGGTGCAGAACCTGTTCCCGCGCGCGGATCGCCGCATCCTCAGCATCGCGATCGGGCTGCTGTGCACCGTGCTCGCCGCCGTGCTGGACATCGGGCAGTACACCGATTTCCTGAGCCTGATCGGTTCGGTCTTCGTGCCCATGTTCGGGGTGCTCGCCGCGGACTACTTCCTGCGCGGCTGGCGATCCTGGAACACCTCGACGGACGCGCCCTCGCGCTGGGGCATGCTGCTGGCCTGGCTGCTCGGGCTGGCCACCTATCAGTTGATCAACCCGGGCGCGGTCGGCTGGTGGTCCCGGTTCTGGACCTGGTTCGGCCACGCGATCGGCTTCAGCCCGGCGAGTTGGATGAGCGCCTCGCTGTTCTCCTTCCTCATCGCCGGGCTGGCCGCGTTCGCATTCGGCAGGATCAGGTCACCACGTCACCGGTAGTTCGTAGACCCCGAAGACCTGCCCATCGTATTTGAACGGGATTTCCTCGAGCTCGGGGACGATCCGCAGATCGGGAATCCGGCTGAACAGGGTGTCGATCACGATCTGCAGTTCCAGGCGTGCCAGGTTCTGCCCGAGGCACTGATGCGGGCCGTACCCGAACGCGATGTGATTCCGGCTGCCCCGCTCGATGTCCAGCGTGTCGGGTTCCGGAAACACCTCGGGATCTCGATTCGCCGTACTGCTGAGCGCGAGGACACCCTCGCCCTCGCGGATCAGCACCCCACCGAGTTCGACATCCTCGGTGGCGACCCGGGCATTGGCGAATTCCGCGATCGTGAAATAGCGCAGCAACTCCTCGACGGCCGGCAAGGTCTGATCCGGATCCGCCTTGATCTTGGCGAGCGACTCGGGATGTTGCAGCAACGCGACGGTGCTCAGCGAGATCATGTTCGCCGTCGTCTCGTGCCCGGCAACGAGCAACAGAAAAGCGAGCTCGACAAGGTTTTCCTCGTCGATGTCGCCCTCGTCTCGTTGTTTGTGGATCTGCCGGGAGAGCAGATCCTGTCCAGGCTCCCGGATCTTCTCGGTGACCAGTTTCCCGAGATACTCGATCAGTTCGTCACGTGAGCGAAGCCGTTCATCGGCCTCTACCGCCCGGTTGAGCAATCGGCCGGACCGGGCTTGGAAGAAATCGTGATCGGCATACGGCACGCCGAGCAGTTCGCAGATCACGAGCGAGGGAATCGGCAGCGAAAGGGCGCTCACCAGATCGACCGGGCGCGGACCGGCGAGCATCGCGTCGATGTGTTCGTCGACGATCTGCTGAATACGCGGGCGAAGCTCCCGCAGCCGCTTCACGGTGAATTCGCCGACCACCGCGCGCCGTGCCGGACCGTGCTGCGGCGGATCCATGCCGATCAACGAGATGCGGATCGGCTTCATGTCCTCGGTGATCCGCTGCTGGAACGGGAAGTTCGGATGATTCCGATCCGAACTGAACCGCGGATCGGTGAGCATGGCGCGAATGTCCTCGTGCCTGGTCGCGGCCCATACCGAACGGCCGAAGAGGCGAACTCGGGTGACGGGCGTTTCGGCGCGCAGGTCCGCGTACTCCGGTGGCGGCGAGAACGGGCAGGTACGTTTGCGTGGGAAGGTCAGTTCGGTCATGCGATCACCAGGTCACCGGAAGTTCTTTGATGCCGTAGATCGTGGCCTGATCCTTGAACGCGATTTCGTCGATTTCCTGGGTGAGCCGCAGCCCGGGAATCCGCGCGAACAGGGTGTCGATGACGATCTGCAGTTCCATCCTCGCCAGGTTCTGCCCAAGGCATTGATGCGGGCCGTACCCGAAGGCGACGTGATGGCGCGCGCCGCGTTCGATGTCGAACTCATCCGGTTCGGCGAAGGCGGCCGGATCCCGGTTCGCCGCGTTGCTCAGTGCGAGCACGCCATCGCCCGCGCGGATGAGCACCCCGCCCAATTCCACATCCTCGACCGCGAACCGGGAATTGGCGAGTTCGGCGATCGTGAAGTAGCGCAGCAGTTCCTCCACGGCTGCCGGGGTCTTTCCCGGATCCGCCTTGATGGCCTCGAGATCGCCCGGCCGGTTCAACAGCAGCACGGTGGAGAGCGAGATCATGTTCGCGGTCGTCTCATGCCCGGCGACAAGCAGGATGAACGCGAGCCCGACGAGTTCGGCATGCGAGGGCGCGTGCTCGGTGATCTGCCTGCCGAGCAGATCGTCACCGGGATCACGCTGCTTGGCACGCACCAAGTCCTCGAGATACTCACCGAGCTCGGCTATCGCGGCGCGGCGTTCGTCGGCCGGGGTGCGCCAACTGATGAACTTGGTCGAGCGCTGCTGGAAGAATTCGTGATCGGCATAGGGAACCCCGAGTTGTTCGCAGATCACCAGTGAGGGAACCGGAAGCGAGAGCGCCTGCACCAGATCCACCGGCCGCGGACCGGCCAGCATCGCCTCGACGTGCTCGTCCACGATGCTCTGGATCCGCGGCCGCAGTGCGCGCATCCGCTTCACGGTGAACTCGCCGACCACCTTGCGCCGGGCGGGACCGTGCTCGGGCGCGTCCATGGAGATCATCGAGGCCGGTATCCGCTCGAATTGCTGTCCGGGCACCATTCGCGGAAACTTCGGGTTCTTGCGGTCGGAGCTGAACCGTGGATCGGTCAGCATGGCGCGAATGTCCTCGTGCCTGCTCAGCGCCCACACGCGGCGCCCGTCGGGGAGGCTGACCTTGCTGATCGGGGTTTCCTCGCGCAGTTGCCGGTACTCCGCGGGCGGGGCGAACGGGCAACTGCGGGTGCGTGGGAAGGAGAGGGTGACGTCTTCGGCGAGCTCGGTCACGGGACCACCTCTATCTGGATGAAGTTCTTCCACTTCCACCGTAGCGATGTGGAAGGAAATCGTCCAGATCTGCGTCTGGAATAATCCGGACATGGCGCTACGTGCCGACGCCCAACGCAACCTCGAACAGATCATCGCCGCGGCGAAACAGGTCTTCACCGAACAGGGCCCCGAGGTGCCGATGGAGGAGATCGCGCGCGCGGCCGGGGTCGGGGTCGGCACCCTCTACCGGCGGTTTCCCGACCGCGAAGCCCTGATCAGGGCGGTGACGAGGGCGAACTTCGACGCGGTGCTCGACGAGACGCGCAGCGCGATGGCCGAGGAACCGACGGCATGGGACACACTGCGGCGGTTCTTCCACCTCTCCCGCGAACTACGCCTCTCGGTACAGCTGAATCTGGTGCACATGAGCACCAGGCGGTTGCTACTCGAGGACACCGACGCCATCGGCAGACGAGACGAAATGTTCGAACTGGTCGAGCAGATGGTGGCCGCGGCGCAGCGGGAGGGAACCCTGCGCGCGGATGTGGGCGCCGGGGACATCGCGATGCTGGTTTCCCTGCTCGTCGGTCAGACCCGCAGGGAATGGACACCTGCGGCGTTGCTCGGCGTGGAGCGCGCGATCGCGCTGATCCTCGACGGACTACGCGCGGGAACGGGAACCGAACTGCCCGGGCAGCCGGTTCCCGTGACGGAGATCGCGCCGCAGAAGGCTACCGGGAACTACTGAGGATCCCGGACAGTTTCTCCAGCTGTGCCTCATAGATCTTGCGCATCCCCAGCGGGGCGAAGGTCTTCTCGAAGAAGCCACCGATCCCGCCAGCGCCGTTCCAGGTGGTCTCCACGGTGACCGCGCTGCCTTCCCCTGCGGGACGCACGGTCCACTTGGTCACCATCGAGGAATTGCGGTCCGATTCCACGAGTTCCCGCTCGCCCCCGGTGCGCACCTCGAACACACAGTCCCGCACCCGCTTCTTGGTCGCCTGCAGCTTCCAGGCCACCACGGTGCCCTCCCCCTTGCCACCCTCGCGCACGGCGTACTCGGAGAAGTTCTCGGTCAGCATGTCCTTGCGCGTCTGCTCGTAGTCCGAGAGCGCGGCGAAAACCGCATCGGGCTCCGCGGCGATCTGGGCTTGCGCGGAAACGAAAACCTGTGCCATGTCGTCATGCTAGACGGGCTCAGGAGTGTCGGTACGCCTGCGTCGCGGTGAGCTGATCACGTGCCTTGACCACGATGGTGTCCATGTTCACGTGCGGCGGCCTGGTCACCGCGAACCCGATGACCTCGGCGATGTCCTTGGCCTGCAAGGGAGTCATCCCCTCGTACACCTTGGCCGCGCGCTCGCTGTCCCCGGCGAAGCGCACCAGGGAGAACTCGGTCTCCACCATCCCGGGCAGCACCTCGGTGAACCGCACCGGCTCGCCGTTGTGCTCGAACCGCAGCGTGCGGTGCAGCGCGGATTCGGCGTGCTTGGCCGAGGTGTACCCGGAGCCGTTCGAGTATGCCTCGAGCGCGGCGACCGAGGTGACCGTGACCACGTGCCCGTCCCCGGACTCGACCAGCCTCGGCAGCAGCGCCTTGGTCACCCGCATCGTGCCGAGCACATTGGTCTCCCACATCCAGCGCCAGTCGTCCTCCACGGCCTGCGCGACCGGAGCGGATCCGTGTGCCCCTCCCGCGTTGTTCACCAGCACGTCCACCGGCCCGAACGCGGCGCAGAACCGCTCGACCGACTCCGGATCGGTGACGTCGAGCCGATGCGCGGTGCCGCCGATCTCCCGGGCCAGTTCCTCGATACGTTCGGTGCGCCGCGCCCCCAGTACGACGTGAAATCCCTGTGCGGCGAGCTCTGTGGCGGTCGCCGCACCGATGCCCGAACTCGCGCCGGTGACCACGGCCGTCCGTTGTGATGCCATGGCACGCGATTCTAGGGTGAGCGCGTGGAAGGCGAACTGAGCTGGGTGACCAGCAAGAGCGGTAACCGGATCGCGGTCCGGACCGCCGGAACGAACGGGCCACCCGTCGTGCTGCTGCACGGCTGGGCGCAGACCGGGCGCTGCTGGCCGCAGGAACTCGCCATGGGGTGCCGATGCCTCGCGGTGGATCTGCGCGGGCACGGTGACTCCGAGGACGCCGGAGAGTACGCGGACAGCGCGGCCTGGGCCGCCGACCTGGCCGCGGTGCTGGACACCCTGGACGAACCCGCGGTGCTCGTCGGCTGGTCCTACGGCGGGCTGGCGATCACCGACTACATCCGGCACTTCGGCACCAGCGGGGTGCGCGGACTGCTACTCACCGGGGCGATCACCGAGATCGGCAAGGATCGGCCTGGCGGGCGGATCGGCGCCGTGATGCGCGAGGCCATTCCGGATGCGCTGTCCACCGACCCGGCGACCGCGGTCCCCGCGCTCGCCCGGTTCGTCGAGGGGCTGACCGTGCGCCCGGTGCGCGGAGCGCTGCACCAGGCACTGCTCGGGGCCGCGCTCAACGTCGACCCGCACGTGCGCGCCGCCCTGTTCGCGCGCACCGTCGACTCGCGCGAAGTACTCGCCGGGATCGATGTGCCGGCCGTGCTCGTACACGGTGCGCAGGACGCCGTGGTCGCGCCGAGCACCACCGAGTACGCGGCGAGCCTGATCCCGGGTGCGCAGACTCACATCTGGCCGGATGTGGGGCACCTCCCCTTCCTGGAGCGCGCCCAGGAATTCCACACCATCCTCGCGCGGTTGCTCGCACTATGAGCTTCGCGTATCCCCGCCGCGTCGGTGTGCTCTCCATGCACACCTCCCCGCTCGAGCAGCCGGGTACCGGTGACGCGGGCGGGCTGAACGTCTACGTGCGCCAGACCGCGACCCGGATGGCGCGCCGGGGTATCGCCGTCGAGGTGTTCACCAGGGCGAGCTCGGCTGACCTTCCCCCGGTCGCCGAGCTCGCGCCCGGGGTGACCGTGCGGCACGTGCCCGCGGGCGGATTCGACGGACTGGCCAAGGAGCAGCTGCCCGCCCAGCTGCAGGCTTTCGCCGAGGGCGTGCTCGATTGCCGCGCTGACCCCTTCGACGTGCTGCACTCGCACTACTGGCTCTCCGGTAAGGCGGGATTGCTCGCCCGCAGGCGTTGGCGGGTGCCGCTCGTGCACAACGCGCACACGCTCGCCAAGGTGAAGAACGAACAGCGCGCCGAGGGGGAGAGCGCGGAACCGGAGGTGCGGGTGGACGGCGAGCAGACGCTTGCCGAGGGCGCCGACCGGCTCGTGGCGAACACCGAGGTCGAGGCGGCCCAGCTGGAGCGCCTCTACGGGGTCGCCGCCGACCGGGTCGCCGTCGTCACCCCGGGGGTCGACCTGGATGTGTTCACCCCCGGGGACAGGGACCGGGCGCGCGCCGAACTCGATATCGCCCCGGACACCCTGGTGCTCGGCTTCGTCGGACGGATCCAGCCGCTCAAGGCCCCCGATGTGCTGCTGCGCGCGGCCGCAGCCCTGATCCGCGAAACGCCGAGCCTCGCCGAGAAACTGCTCGTGCTCATCGTCGGCGGGCCGTCCGGTTCCGGGCGCGCCATGCCCGCGCAGCTGCGTGAGCTCAGCCGAACCCTCGGCATCGACCACCTGACCAGGTTCGCCGCGCCACGCGCCGGTGCCGCGCTCGCCACCGTGTACCGCGCCGCCGATGTGCTCGCCGTGCCCAGTTACAACGAATCCTTCGGTCTCGTCGCGCTCGAGGCGCAGGCCTGCGGAACCCCCGTGGTCGCGGCCCGGGTCGGCGGACTGCCCATCGCGGTCGCGGACGGCAGCACCGGGTTGCTCGTCGACGGGCACGCCGTGCAGCGCTGGTCCGCCGCGCTCGCCCGGCTGCTCACCGAGCCCGCGCTGCGCGGCCGCTATGCCCTCGACTGCGTCCGGCACGCCGCACGGTTCTCCTGGGAGCGCACCACCGACGCGCTGCTGCGCGGTTACCGTGCCGCGCTCGGCTCGGCGACGGACCTGCGAACACCCGCTTAGAGTGGCGGTGTGCATGAACTGGACACCGTGATCGAGAACGTGCTCACCGAGGGTGAGATCACCTACGAGCACAAGGGCGAAGGGCGGTACTTCCTCACCCTGCCCGGCACCAAGAAGCTCCAGACGAACTGCTGGCTGCACCGCACCGAGCACAGCCTGCTCATCGAGGCGTTCGTCTGCCGCAAACCGGACGAAGCGCACGAACAGGTCTACCAGTTCCTGTTGCGGCGCAACGCGAAGCTCTACGGCGTGCACTACACGATCGACGACCGCGGGGACATCTACCTGATCGGACGCCTCGGTCTCCCCATGGTCACTCCCGGCGAACTGGACAAACTGCTCGGCCAGGTGCTCGAGGCCTCGGACGGGGATTTCAACACCCTGCTCGAGATCGGGTTCGCCGGCTCGATTCGGCGGGAGTGGGACTGGCGGGTCTCCCGCGGCGAATCGCTGGCGAACCTGCGTGCCTTCGAGCACCTCATCCACCGCGAAGGCGATTAACTGGGGCAAGCGATTGGGGAAGCGGAGCGGCCCGGTCAGAGGGGGAGTCGGATACACGGGCCGCCCCGCTACGTCCCCGCCGTCACGACATACCTACGCGGCCGGGAGGAGCCACGTAGTCGGCGGGCTAGCGGCTCGACGGGGGGAAGGCGAACCGCATTGATTGCTTCCGCCGACCAGGGAGTGCGTGGGAGCCGATCCGCGGAAGCCGCAGATAACTTCGCACGCTGGAGTGTTCCATCACAAGATGCTTAGGTACCTCGTTCGGGTGTATTTTTCTACCTTGAGTAACGACGAGGTCACGATGAACCGCTATCGTGCTGCCTATTGTGTGGCAGGTCACAGAGTCACCACCCACAATCGTGGATCTTGGGACTCACCCGGCCAGGGTGACCGGACGCGGTGGGTATTCCGTTCAAGGCACCGGTAACGGCTTCTGGCAGGCTTGGCAGCATGGCAGCAACCTCGACACTCGTACTGCTCCGACACGGGGAGAGCACCTGGAACGCGGAGAACCTGTTCACCGGATGGGTCGACGTTCCGCTGTCCGCGAAGGGGCGCGCGGAGGCCGAACGCGGCGGTGAACTGCTGCGTTCGCGGGACATCACCCCGGACGTACTGCACACCTCACTGCTGCGCCGAGCAATCACCACGGCGAACATCGCGCTCGACGGGTGCGAGCGGCACTGGATCCCGGTGCGCCGGGACTGGCGGCTCAACGAACGGCACTACGGCGCACTGCAGGGCAAGAACAAGAAGCAGACCCTGGACGAGTTCGGCGAGGAGCAGTTCATGCGCTGGCGCCGTTCGTACGACACCCCGCCGCCGGAGATCGCACGGGGCAGCGAGTTCAGCCAGGACACCGACCCGCGTTACGCCGACATCGCGGGCGGGCCACTCACCGAATGCCTCGCCGACGTGGTCGCCAGGCTGGTGCCGTACTGGGAATCCGCGATCGTGCCCGATCTGCGCGCCGGGCAGACCGTGCTGGTCGCCGCGCACGGCAACTCGCTTCGGGCGCTCGTCAAGCACCTGGACGGGATCTCCGACGCCGATATCGTCGGCCTGAACATCCCGACCGGCATCCCGCTGCGCTATGAACTGGACGCGGATCTGCGCCCGGTCAATCCCGGCGGGGAGTACCTCGACCCGGATGCCGCAGCCGAAGCCGCGGCCGCGGTGGCCAACCAGGGCCGCTGAACGGGCTGTCGCAAGGTCGCGCTTTCAACGCGGCGGAGCCGCTTCACCACCCAAGCAACTCGCTCCGCGGCGGGTTCTCGGGTGTTCCCTCGCGAGGACAGCGCCGACGTGGTGTACCGGCGTACATGAGGAGACGATCCCGGAGCGAGGGGACGCCTGAGGTTCCGCTACCCGTACCGGCGGACAAGCCGACCAGAAGCCGCTGTCACAGGTTCTGGACGTTCGACACGAGCCACTGGTCGCCGATGCGCTGCATGCGCAGGGCGACCGTGCTCGGTGTCGTGCCCTTGTCCCCGTTCGGCGCGGTGACATCGGAGTTCATCGCCACGAGCACATCCGCGGTACCCGCAGGCAGATCCAGCCGCTGCACCCCGGCGACCACGGTGTGCGCCTCGATGACCGTTTCCCGTTTGGCGATCTTGTCCGCGTTCGCCGCTTTCCCGGCCACCGCCTGATCGTGCAGCTTTCCGGTGGTCATGGCGATGGTGGCGGACAGGCTCTTGTCCGGGTCCCGGTAGTCGCTGGAGGCGAACCGCTCGGCATCGGTCATCGCGGCGGAGAGCACGAGATCGCGTTGCGCGGCCAGCTGCATCGGCGGCAGATCCGCCCGGTTCGCGGGGCGCAGGTCGCCGACATTCGGGCGCGGAACGGGCTTGTCGAACTTCGCGTCGGTGTCGGTGATCTGCCAGAGCGCACCCTGATGACGCGCGGTCACCAGCATGCGTGCGGGCAGGTCATGGGTCTGGCCCTCGCTGCGCACCTTCTCGGTCAGGGCCACGAGCACGGTCGCGGTGTTCCCGGTCAGGTTCGTCACCGCACTCTCGGTCACCTTGGTCGTCACACTCGTCGCGGGCTTGCCCTGCAGACCCGCGAGCGAGCGCTCCAGGTCCGCCCGGGCCTTCCCGACGACCACGCCGTCCACGGCCGACTTGTGCTGCGCCAGCTTCGTCGAGTCGTAGGAGTACGCCGCACTGATCGCCGAGGACACCTGATCGGCGGCCTGTCCGGTGCGTGCGGGGGCGACAAGCGCGAGGTTGGCGGGCAGCGGACCCGGGGCGCTCGACGAGGGCGGCGGCTGCTCCCCGGTACTCGCCTGCTTCTTCCCCGCAGGCAGCAACAGATAGACGATCCCGCCCGCGGCGAGCACGAGCAGCACGATGACCACGGTGGCGACGACTCGGCGCGAACCCGGCTTCGATGTCACGGAGGTCATTGTGTACTCGAGTGTGGTTGGCTTGGGACATGGCACGTGATTTCGATCTCGGCGGCACCCGGGTCAATCGGATGGGGTTCGGCACCATGCGGCTTCCCGGCTGGCCGATCGGACGGCGCAGCGACGCCGAGGCGGCACACACGATCCTGCGGCGCGCGGTCGAACTCGGTGTCGATCACATCGACACGGCGTGGTTCTACCGCAGGGACGGGGCCAGCTCGAACACCTTCATCCGGGAGGCACTGCACCCCTATCCCGAGGGACTGGTGCTCGCCACGAAGATCGGCCCGCGCTTCGCCGAGGACGGACACACCCCCGCAGACCCCGCACACACCCTCGGCGAACTGCGCCGCGATCTCGAAGCCAACCTGACCGAGCTCGGTACCGATCGCATCGGACTGGTGAACCTGCGCCTCGGCGGGATCGACGGGCCCTTCGACGGGGACGCCCACGAACCCTTCGAGGCGCTCGCGACCCTGCAGTCCGAGGGGCTGATCGGCGCGCTCGGGCTCTCCAATGTCACCGAGCGGGTGCTCGATCAGGCGCTGGCCATCGCGCCCGTGGCCACGGTGCAGAACTCCTTCAACCTCGCCGACCAGTCCGACGCGGCCTTCGTCGACCGGTGCGCCGAGGCGGGGATCGGTTATGTGCCGTTCTTCCCGCTCGGCGGGCACGTCAACCCGGACATGCTCGAGCAGCCCGGCTTGGTCCGGTTCGCCGAGGAGCGCGGCGAGACCCCGGCCCGCATCGCGCTGGCCTGGTTGCTGCACCGGGCGCCGAACCTGCTGCTCATTCCGGGCACCTCGACACCCGCGCACCTCGAGGCGAACGTGGGCGCGGCGGACATCGAGCTGACCGAGTCCGAGGTCGACGCGCTGCGGGCCTGACGAACTCCCTTTGCAGAGATTTCTCTGCAAAGGGAGCCCTGCACAGGTGATTTTGCAAAGAAACTTCTGCAAACATCTCCCTGCAGTGCGGTATCCGGCCGTCCGGCCCGCGTCGCAGCGGTGACCGGCAGGTGAACGTGAACGGAACAATTCGCTCGGGAAATGTCGAAGCGGTCACTCATTCGCGCGTGAACTAGCCCGACCGGGTGGGAACGCGCTTACGATGCGGCCGTGGAACCTGCATCCGGACCCGCATCGGGGCCGAAACCGTGACGACGGCGGCGACCGTGCTCGCGATCCTCGCGGCGTTCGTGCTCGGCCTCGCCATCGGCGCTGTCCTTCGCGGGAAGCGACGGCGTAGGCAGCGCCCGCAGCAGCACGGGCCGACCGTGGCCGATCTGGTCCACGAGGTCGTACAGTCCGGACACAACGGCGTCGTGGTGCTCGGCGAGTTCGGCGATGTACTGCTCCACAACACGCGCGCGGCCGAGCTCGGCGTGGTTACCGACAACCGGGTGGACAGCTCCGCGCGCACCACGGCGGAACGGGTCGCCCGCACCGGTGTGACCGAACAGGTGGACCTCACCCCGCAGGTGCCCCAAGCAGGCCGGGCGCCCCAGGCGGTGCTCGGCGAGGTGCGCAGGCTGCTCGACGGCTTCACCGTCATCGACGTCGCCGACCAGTCGGACACCGTGCGCCTCGAAGCGACCCGCCGCGACTTCGTGGCGAACGTCAGCCACGAGCTCAAGACCCCGGTCGGCGCGATGGCCCTGCTCGCCGAGGCCCTGCTGGACTACGTGGACGATCCCGCCGAGGTACACCGGTTCGCGGGCAAGATCCTCGACGAATCCAATCGGCTCGGCCGCCTCGTCAACGAGCTGATCTCCCTTTCCCGGCTGCAGGGCGCGGAACGGCTGCCCGAGCTGCAGACCGTGAAGGTGGACGAGGTGGTCCACGAGGCACTGCACCGGGCCGCGCTCGCCGCCGAATCACACCAGATCACCATGACCACCGACGAGGACTCCGGGCTCACCGTGGACGGTGACCATTCCTTGCTCGCGACCGCGCTGGCCAACCTGCTGGACAACGCGATCGCCTACTCCCCGGAAGGCAGCGGGGTCTCCATCTCCCGGCGCGAATCGGGCGGCTACGTGGAGATCGCGGTGACCGACCGGGGCATCGGGATCGCGCGCGAACACCAGGAGCGCGTGTTCGAACGGTTCTACCGGGTCGACAAGGCGCGTTCCCGGGCCACCGGCGGAACCGGGCTCGGACTGGCCATCGTCAAACACGTCGCCGCGAACCACGGCGGTTCGGTGCGCCTGTGGAGCCAGCAGGGCACCGGTTCGACGTTCACCATCCGCATTCCCGCGGTGCCAGTGCAGCCACCCGCACCAGTTCAGCTAGCCGAACACGAAGGAGCGCTATGAGCGAGTTTACGAGCGAATCATCGATACAGCGCCCTCGCGAAGTGCCGAGCTCCGACAGGGAGGGAGGGCGATGAGCAGGGTTCTGATCGTCGAGGACGAAGAATCGTTCGCCGATCCGCTCGCGTATCTCCTGCGCAAGGAGGGGTTCACCCCCTCGGTCGCGACCACCGGACAGGAAGCGCTCGACGAGTTCGACCGCAACGGGGCCGACATCGTGCTGCTCGATCTGATGCTGCCCGGAATGAGCGGTACCGACGTCTACCGAACACTTCGCACCCGTTCGACGGTCCCGGTGATCATGGTGACCGCGCGGGACAGCGAGGTGGACAAGGTCGTCGGGCTCGAACTCGGCGCCGACGACTACGTGACCAAGCCGTACTCCGCGCGCGAACTGATCGCCCGCATCCGCGCGGTCCTGCGCAGGGGTGGGGAGAACGAGGAAACCGGCGGACAGGTGCTCGCCGCGGGGCCGGTGCGCATGGACGTCGAGCGGCACGTGGTCTCCGTGTCCGGAACCGAGGTGTCGCTGCCCCTCAAGGAGTTCGACCTGCTCGAGTACCTGCTGCGGAACACCGGGCGGGTGCTCACCAGGACCCAGCTCATCGACCGGGTGTGGGGCGCCGACTACGTCGGGGACACCAAGACCCTCGACGTCCACGTCAAACGTTTGCGCGGCAAGATCGAGCCGGACCCCTCCGATCCGCACTACCTGGTGACCGTGCGCGGGCTCGGTTACAAATTCGAGGCTTAGCCAGTCCTGGGGAGTACCGTTAGCCCTCGTGCGATTAGGAGTCCTCGACGTCGGCTCGAACACGGTGCACCTCCTCGTGGTCGACGCCCACCGCGGAGCACATCCGACGCCGATGAGCTCGGAGAAAACCGTGCTCCGGCTCGCCGAGAAGATCAACTCCGCCGGGAACCTCAGCAAGGCGGGCGCGGACGAACTGGTGAGCACCATCGCCGCGGCGCGCGCCTCGGCCGCCGAACTCGGTTGCGAGGACCTGCTCTCCTTTGCCACATCCGCGGTGCGCGAGGCGAACAACTCGGCCAAGGTGCTCGAGCGGGTGCGCGAGGAGACCGGGGTCGAGCTGCGGGTGCTCACCGGGGAGGACGAGGCACGGCTGACCTTCCTCGCCGTCCGGCGCTGGCTCGGCTGGTCGGCAGGCCAGCTACTGGTGCTCGACATCGGCGGCGGCTCGCTCGAGATCGCCAGCGGTATCGACGAGGCACCGGAGAGCGAATGGTCGCTACCGCTCGGCGCAGGGCGGCTCACCAGGACCAAGTTCAGTCACGATCCGCCGAAACGCGCCGAGGTCAACGAGCTCCGCGATTGGGTCGATGAACAACTGCACCCCGTGGTCAAGAAACTACGAAAGAACGGTGCACCCGACCGGGTGGTCGCCACCTCGAAGACATTCCGCTCGCTGGCCAGGCTGACCGGGGCCGCGCCCTCCTCGGAGGGACCGCGGGCGCGCCGGACGCTCACCCACACCGGGCTACGCCAGCTCATCTCGTTCATCTCCCGGATGTCCGCGGCGGACCTCGCCGAGCTCGAGGGAGTCGGCGCGAACCGGGCCCACCAGCTCGTAGCCGGGGCACTCGTCGCCGAGTCCGCGATGCGCGGATTACGGGTCAGCGAGCTGGAAATCTGTCCGTGGGCACTGCGCGAAGGTGTGATCCTGCGCAGGCTGGACCAGACCAATGGGGCAGAGCAGACTGCGATAATGCTCAAGCCATGATGGCCCGGTGTTGGCGAGCAAGGCCACATCGACCACACTGGTGGTAGACGGAAACACAAGGCACGGTGGAATGGATGAGTTCTCGAGACGACGAGTCGAATACGCGGCAGCGCACCGTCGCTGAACTGCTCGCCCAGCACGGTGGGTCGCAGCAGCAAGGCGAGGCAGCGCGCGGGCGCCGTCGTCGCGCCGAGGATGCGGCGGAGGACACCGCGCCGCAGGCGATCATCGAACGGGTCCGGGGGGACACGGGCACCAACATGTCGCCGGTCGCGCACACCGCCAACGGGCACCCCGCGCCGCCGCAGCCCCGCCCACAGCCGCAAGCACAGCCGAGCCCCCAGCCGAAGCCGAAGCCGAGCCCGCAGCCACAAGCACAGCAGCCGCAGCAGCAGGCCGCCGGCGCACCGGTTCCCGCGCGGCCACAGCCGAGCGGGCGGTTGCCGATCAAACCGCCGACCAGGGCGATGCCCCCGGTCGAGGAGCCCGAACAACAGGCCGGGTTCCCCGAACCACCGGAGTACGACGATTACTCCGATCCGGCGAAATACACCCCGCCCCCACCGCTGCCCGAGGACGCGCCGAAACCCCAGCGTGCCTCGATGACCGCGCGCCTCGCCGGGGCACCCCCGGAGCCGCTGACCGAACAGATCCAGGCGATCCCCGAGGCACCGCTGCAGGGCCGGCCGTCCGCGGTCGAGTCCACCGGGTACTACACCCCGGACTTCGACGATGAGGACGAGGACGAGGCGCCCGGCGAGCAGACGGCGTTCCACCCCGTTCCCGACCTCGAGGACGACGAGGACGAGAACTACGCAGAGTCGGCGGACTACGACCAGTCCACGCACTACGATGAGCCCGCCCAGTACGACGAAGCGCAGTACCTCGACGAGGACGAGTACGAAGCCGCCGAGGACGAGGACTACGACTACGAGGAGGAGCCGCGCGGTGCCCGCGAATGGCTCACCCTCGTCGGCCTCATCGCCGCCGGGGTCGTCGGCGGCGGTCTCGTCTGGCTCGGCTTCGACTGGTTGTGGAGCTACAGCAAGATCATCGGCGTGATCGCGGCCATCGTGGTCACCCTGGCCATCGTCTTCCTCGTGCGCAAGGCATGGCGCGCCAAAGACCTGCAGACCACCATCTTCTCCGTGGTCGTCGGTCTCATCGTCACCGCGACACCGGCCTTACTGCTCTACCTCGGGTCGTAGCGGCCCGTGATCCCGATCGGCCTGTCCACCGCCTCGGTGTGGCCACGTCGGGCCGAAGCGGGGTTCCGGTACGCCGCGGAGCTCGGGTACGACGGGGTCGAGGTGATGGTCTGGGGAGACCAGGACAGCCAGGACAGCGCTACACTGCGCCGATACCTGCGCGGCTACGGCATGCCCGTGCTCTCCCTGCACTCCCCCTCGTTGCTGATCACCCAGCGCGTCTGGTCCCCCGACCCCACCGTGCGGCTGCGCCGATCCGTCGAACTCGCCGCCGAGCTCGACTGCCCCACCGTCGTCGTGCACCCGCCGTTCGTCTGGCAACGCCGCTACGCCAAACGGTTCCCCGAACTCGTCGCCGAACTCAGCGAGCGCACCGGGATCGCCATCGCAGTCGAGAACATGTTTCCCGCCAAGCCACTGCGCAACGTCGCCGTGCACGCCTTCCACCCCTCCATCGACCCAACCGACGTCGGGTACGCCGACTACACCCTCGACCTCTCACACACCGCCGCGGCCGGGATGAACGCCCTCGAACTCGCCGCGCGCATGGGCACCGGACTGCGCCACGTCCACCTCGCCGACGGCACCGGACTCCCCCGCGACGAACACCTCATTCCCGGACGCGGCACCCAGCCCTGCGGCGAGCTCCTCGACACGCTCAGCGAGACCGGCTTCCCAGGATCCGTGATCATCGAGGTCAGCACCCGCACCGATCGCAGCGACGCCGAGCGCACCACCAACCTCGCCGAAGCACTGCTGTACACCAAACTGCACCTCGCCCGCTGACCCTCGTCACACAGACGGTGGAACCTCGCACTATCCTGTTTGATGTATAGACATCATTCGGATATGCTTACTCCAGCTTCGGGAAAACGGCAAGATGCAAATCAGTTCGATATCTAATCGATACATCTTGAATGAGATGTTTCTCTACCTGCACAAACAACGAATACAGCCATGAACTTTGCAATTCACACTGTTCACAAACAATGACGGCGGGTGTTAGCCTGCCAAGTCTGAAGCTCGTGGGGAGGGCTTGAGATGGCACACGACGAAGACGTGAGCGGGCCGGTCGGCGAGGGCGCGAAACCACCGAGCAAATCCGATCCCCCGCCCGGCAAACAGCCACTAGCGGAACCCCATGCCGCAGGCCCGGCGCTGCACCTCGATCCGGTCGAGGCGGGCAAGGCGATTACCCACCTGGACAACGCCATCGACGCCCTCCAAGACGCGTACAACAAATCGGGCAACATGGAGAACATCAGCGGCCCGGGCCACGAAAGGGCTAGCACTGGCTTCGCCGGTGCGGCGAATCATGTCGGCGCGCAAAAACGCACAGAAATCGTAGAAGACATGCGCGGACTTAGGGTTATGCGCGATGAACTGAACAAAACGATCGACAGTTATCACCAAACCGAGCACACGAATGCGGACAATATTCGAAAGCCCGGGCGATAAATGTGCATTGTCGAAGAACATGCGTCGCGATCGCCATCATGGGCACACTGGCAATAACATCCTGCGGCGAGCCTCCCAGGGCACCACACTCAAACTCCCCCCTCGACAGCAAACCGGCGTTGCCGAACCATGGCGCCCCTAGAGTGCCAAACCCGATCGATGTCTCAAAGTACAAGTCTGAACCGTGCACAACACTGACAACCAGACAACTCCAAACTCTAGGACTCGAAACCTCAGGAACATCAGAGCCTCGCGATCCTTCTGGTCCACAGTGCACTTGGAACGGACCCCGCGACGTCAAAGTCAATATGGTGTTCATCCCAAATCCTGGCGGGCTCAGCGACCTGTATGCGATAAGAAATCGCTTCTCTCGCTTCTCCCCACAGCCGCCAATCAACGGATTTCCATCAGTGCTCGTCAACAACGAGGCCAATCAAGTCCCGAACGGAATATGCGCCTACCAGGTCGGAATTAACGACCATGATGCGATATCATTACGGATACTGGAGACCCCAGGCGGCGACCCGTGTGGCGACGCAAAAAATATAACCAAAGGTGTCACTAGGACCATAAGACATGGGGGGCAGTGAAATGTCGAACTATCCCGGAGCTACTGGGGATATGGATGGCGCAGACATCTACGAAGGTATGCGAGCGCATGCAATTGGCCTTGGGCCACTTCTGCGCGCTACAGCTGCTGCCAGCACCATGAACAACTTCACCACTGAAGCCGTCGCTCACCTGCGAAAATGCCAGAACGCGATAGCCGCCGGCATCCGCGGCGCGGCGGGCGATGCCGCACATCAGGCGGCGAAGCCGTTTCTCGACCGGCTGGCGCGGCATCAGGAGGACCTGGCCTCCTTCCAGCGAACGACGACCAGTCAGGCCGATGGGTTCGAGTTCCAAGCCGGCCAACTCAAGGAGATGCCGAAGGAACCGCCGGGTTTCGTCGCCACGCTGGAGACCTCGATGGCCTTCTGGCGGGACAACGATCCCTGGAATGACAGCACCGCGTGGTTGGCCGCGGATGCCGAGAACCGGCTGGCGTTCCGGAATTACGGTGCGCAGAGCCAGATGCTCGCCGGTGCCCTGCCCGGAGAAAGCCCCGCACCGGTGAATGCGTTCGCGAATCTGGAGATCTACAACCCGAAACGATCACCGGGCGGTGGCGATCACCGGGATCCGCCGCGCATGGCAGGAGGAGGACACGAACCTGGCCGCATCCCGCACCCGCGCGGAACCCGACCAGCCGAGCATGCTGCCGTACCCGAATCCCGACCCTCCGCCCCGGGCAACCGCGTACCTGAACCCGAAGCACCTGAATCCGGCAAGGACCGGACCGATCCCGAGGGCGGGCACGAACACGGCAGTACAGCCAGACCTGGTGAGCTGAACACGGCCAGCAGTAACCAGCACGGCATCGGTGGCTTGTGGGAACCACGCAGCCCGGGTGTGCAGTACTCGGGCAATGCCTCGACCGCCGAACCCACACCCGGTGTGCCCGGCGGCACCACATGGCGGCTCGGCGGCGAACAGGTACCTGGCGAGAGACCGGGTGGCCGGTCCGGACGATCACCCGCCTCGGGACCACGTTCCGGTTCGGGCACCTCCGGGGAACGGGCCATCTCCAGAACAGCCAGAGAACAGGTCGGCGGCCGCGCCCGGGAGGGAACGAACGGTGCACCGCCACCCGGTCAGAACACCAAGAAGGACGAGGAAGAACGCAAGGGACCGCGCTTCCTGGTCACCGAGGAACACGGCAACGAGATCGTCGGCGAACTGCCACCGACCGCTCCCCCGGTGATCGGCGAGTGACACATGGCGCGGGGGACGATGTCGATCTCCCACACCGCCTACGAGGTGCTGTGGGAACGAGCCGAACTGGGCGCGATGCCGGCCTCGATCGCGATCCACTATCCACTGCGCACCCTTGCCAACGGCGCAACCCTCGCCCGTGAGGCCTTCACCGAACTCGCCGCGAGCGGCCTCGCCGAGGACACCGAACCGCATCCCGAACTCATCGCCGCCCTGCGCCGGCTCGCCCGCGCACCGCGGCGGTACGCACTCATGATCATCACCAGGGACCATCCGCACGGCGAAGGCTCCCTGCTCGCGATCGATGATCCCGCTGCTGTCCTCGCCACCCTCGACGAGGAACACCTGCACATCCGGTCCCTGTCCATCGACATAGCGATCCCGACACTGCTCGCCGAGCTACCGGCAGCACCGCCGGGGCAGGGAAAATCCCTGGTCTTCCACGAGGACGAACTCAGCGCAGACGGGCACGTCCAGCCGCGAGGCGAGCAGGACAGCATCCTCGTGCCGCCGAACACCGTGGCCACCCAAGCGGACAGCTACCTCCACCTCATGCGAAGACCACGACGCCGACTCAGTTACCTATACCGACCGGTAAGGCAACCGATCGTGATCGTCGACCTCGAATCCCGAGGACGCTGGCTCGTGCACAACGACAACGGCTGGATAACGACCGCGCCCGGAACCGATGGGAACCTCACTGACCTGCTGTGCGTCCGACCGGAGGACACGCACTGAGCACCGCCTGCACCGCCCAGAACGCGTTGTCCGAGAGTAACCACGGCGCTAATATGCATATGTTCGATACAAGCGAGGGGAACAGGGATGGCCGACGAGGACGGGCACCGACTAGGCGGGGCGGACCCGAAGCCGCAAGCGCAACAGGCACCACCAGCGCAGCAGCCAGGTGGCGCTCCGCCACCGCATGCCTCCGGCAAGAAGCTCTACGTGGACCCGGCCGAGGCGGGGCAGGCACTGTCGTACCTGGACCAGGCGATCGAGAAACTCCAGGAGTCCTACCGCAAGAGCATCAATTTCCAAAGAATCCAGAAGCCCGGTAACGAGAATCCCAGCGATGGCTTCTCCCAGGTCGCCAAGAACGTTGGCTTACAGAAGCGCGACGAGATCCTGCAGGACATCAACGGTCTTCGCGCCATGTACCAGGAGTTGAAGGCAACCTTGGACAATCACCACGAGACCGAGCACGCCAACGCGGACAACCTTCGTAGGATGCAGCGATGACGGCACGACTTCGCACGGCGGCCGCCGGGGTATCCCTCGCGGCCATCGCACTCTTCGCGACCAGCTGCAGCAGCGCCACCGCCGGTAAACCGGGAGCGGATGGCTCATCGCCGCCCTCGTCCGGCAACGGCGGGCAGGCGACGCTGCCGCACGACGGAGCCCCCAAGGTCCCGAACCCAGTCGATGTCTCAAAGTTCAAGTCCGCCCCCTGCAACGTTCTCACCGCGAGCCAACTACAAACCCTGGGCGTGCAGGGACGAACCAAGTCCGAGCCACACGGGTCCACCGGACCACAATGCACCTGGGGCAATGGCGGCGCCGAAGGCGTGCAGGTCAATCTCACGTTCATACCCAATTCCGGTGGCCTCAGCGACTTGTACAACATGAGCAAGAAAAAGGGCTACTACTCCCGGTTCGAGCCACAGTCACCAGTCAATGGTTTCCCGTCAGTCTTGATAGAAGACGACAAAACGCAAGTGTCGAGTGGATCCTGCAGCTATGCACTCGGCATGAACGACCATGATGCAGTCAATGTGTTGATTCAGGAACCGCCGGGTGGCAATCCCTGTGACGACACCAAGCAGGTAGCACTGAGTGCCACAAAGACGATGAAGAATGGGGGTTCGTGACATGGCTGGTGAGAAACCGGAGGCTCCGGTCAACACGAATATCGATACTGGGATTCGTCAGGACGCGACCGGCGGCGACATCTTCAATCAGATGCGGAAGAACGTCAACGGACCAGGCTCCCTGCATGACGCCGCGCGCACCGCCAAGGAGATAGCAGACGGCCACGACGAGGTTCTCGACCTCCTGAAGAAGTATCAGAACGCGATCGCGTCGGGTGTCCGAGGCGACGGTGGCGACGCCGCACACAAAGCAGCGCAGCCGTTCATCGACCGCGTGAACTCGCGGCAAAGCGATATGTCGACCTACAACATCATGACGGACCAACAGGGCGAGGGGTTCAAGACCTATTCCGGCCAGCTCGAGGAAATGCCGGAGAAGCCGCCTGGGTTCTGGGACAAGGCGGGCGGCACACTCGCGTTCTGGAAGGACTCGGATCCCTGGAACGACGGGGATTCGTGGAACAAGGCGAATTCGCTGAACAAGCTGACGTTCCAGAGTTACGGTTCGCAGAGTCAGTCGCTGGCCGGGGCGATGCCGGGTCAGGGCCAGCCTCCGGTGGACACGTTCGCGAATCTGGAGATCTACAACCCGAATCGCACGCCGGGCGGCGGGCACAACGGCGGGGTGGATCCGGGCACGGGCGGCCCGGGTGGCGGGCACAACGGCGGCCAGGGCTACTCGACGAACCCGACTCCGGGAGCACCACCTCCGTCCGGCGGTCATGTTCCTTCGGGACACAGTCCTTCGCTCCCGGGCGGCTCGGGTGGCGGCCCGAACGGACCCGGTGGTCCGGGCTCGATCCCGCCCGATGTTCCGCCGATCGGCAGTGGTGACCCGCGTGTGCCGCTGCCGGGTCAGACGGACACGTCCAGCGGTGGCGATTCGGGACTCGGCAATTCGTGGAACTCGAGTCTTCCGGGCTACGGCTCGAATTCGCGCTCCGGCAGTGGTTCGGACCTCGGCGGGCTCGGCGCGCTCGGCGGCGCCGGAATGGGTGCCGGTATGGGCGCGGGCATGGGCGGCGATTCGACGCGCGGCGGCTCGGGTGGCGGTCTCGGCCGCGGCGGTATGTCCGGCGCGGGCCCGCGTTCGGGTGCCGCTTCCGGTGGCGCGCTCGGCGAGGAGGGCGCGGCCGGTGGCCGTGGTGCCGGTGCGGGCGCCGGACGTGGCGGCGCAGGAGGCGGTGCACCGTTGGGCGGCCGTGGCGGCAACAAGAAGGAGGACGAGGAGCACGAGACTCCCTCGTACCTGATCACCGAGGAACACGGCGACGAGATCGTCGGGGATCTGCCACCGACGGCGCCACCGGTAATCGGCGGCTGATGTGCTCAGAGGACCTGTTTCCCTCTCCCATGCGGCTTATGAGGTGCTCTGGGAGCGGGCGAGTCTCGGCGTGATGCCGACCTCGATCGCGATCCACTATCCGCTGCGCACCATGGACAACGGTGCGGCACTGGCCAGGCAGGCGTTCGCGGAGCTCAACCAGGCGGGCCTGGCCAAGGGCGACCAGGTGCACCCGGACCTGGAGGACACGCTGCGCAGGCTGGCGCGGTTGCGGCAGCGCTACGCGGCGATGATCATCACTCCGGATCACCCGCACGGCGAGGGCACGCTGGTGGCGCTCGACGGTGAGCAGGCGATCCTCGCCACCCTGGACGACCGCCTGCTGCACCTGGCCCCGATCCCCGCGGCACAGGCGATTCCCGCGCTGCTGAGCCGGATTCCGCGCTATACCCCGGGGAACGGGAAGTCGCTGACCTTCCGCGAGGACGAGCTCACCGAGGAGGGACGCAGGGCGGCACGGCAGTCCTCCTCCGAGGGCAGCATCATGGTTTCGGCGAATGTGACCGCGACGGACGCGGACCGCTATGTCGAGCTGATGAGCAAGCCGCGGATCGGGGTCATCTACCTGTACCCGCCCGCCGGGAACCCCGTGGTGGTCGTGGACTTCGAGCAGGAGGGGCGCTGGTTCGTGGTGAACAAGGACGGCTGGGTCAGCAGCGCGCCCGGCACGGACGCGATGCTGGCCGAGCACCTGCGCGGATAGTCCGCTCTATCCGAAGCGACCGGAGATGTAGTCCTCGGTCGCCTGCTCGCCGGGGTTGGAGAAGATCTTCTCGGTGTCATCGATCTCGATGAGTTTGCCAGGCTGGCCGACCCCGGCCAGGTTGAAGAAGGCCGTCTGATCGGACACCCGCGCCGCCTGCTGCATGTTGTGCGTGACGATGACGATCGTGTACTCCTTCTTCAGCTCGGCGATGAGGTCCTCGATCGCGAGGGTGGAGATGGGGTCGAGCGCGGAGCACGGTTCGTCCATGAGCAGCACGGCGGGCTGCACGGCGATGGCCCGCGCGATGCACAACCGCTGCTGCTGACCACCGGAGAGGCTGCCACCCGGTTTGTTGAGCCGATCCGAGACCTCGTTCCACAGGTTCGCCCCGCGCAGCGCCCGCTCGGCCACTTCGTCGAGCCGCGATTTGTCCCGCACCCCGGCCAGGCGCAGCCCGGCGATTACGTTGTCCTTGATGGACATCGTGGGGAACGGGTTCGGCCGCTGGAACACCATCCCGATGGTGCGCCGCACATCCACCGGATCCACGCCGCCCGCGTAGATGTCCTCGCCGTCGAGCAGCACCTCGCCTTCGACGCGTGCGCCCGGCGTGACCTCGTGCATCCGGTTCAGCGTGCGCAGTACGGTGGATTTGCCGCAGCCGGACGGGCCGATGAACGCCGTGACATTGCGCGGTGGCACGGCGAGGGTCACATCCGCGACGGCCTGGAATTTGCCGTAGTAGATGTTCAGGTCCTTGGCATCAAGTCGTTTCGCCATCGCAGTGCCCTTATTTCGTCTTGATCGCGGAGAACCGGGAGATCACGGTGGCGATCAGATTGAACAGCATGACAAGCAGGATCAGGGTGAGCGCGGCACCCCAGATCCGCAGTTGCCCGGCCTCGGTCGGATTGGTGAACTGGTTGTAGATGAACAACGGCAGCGAGGTCATATTGCCGTCGAAGATGTTGAAATTGATCGACTGGCTGTACCCGACGAGCACGAGCACCGGAGCGGTCTCACCGAGCACCCTGGCCAGCGCGAGCATCGAGCCGGTGACGATCCCGGAAAGCGCGGTGGGCAGTACGACCCGCACGATCGTCTTCCATTTCGGAATACCGAGCGCATAGGAGGCCTCGCGCAATTCCTGGGGAACGAGCCGGAGCATTTCCTCGGTGGACCGCACCACGACCGGGAGCATCAGCAGCACGAGCGCGAGGGAGACCGCGAACGCGGACTGTTCCAGGCCAAAGGTGGAAATCCACAGTGCGAAGATGAACAACGCGGCCACGATGGAGGGCACCCCGGAAAGAATGTCCACCATGAACGTGGTCAGCCGGGCGAGCCAGCCGCGGCCGTACTCCACCAGATAAATGGCGGCGAGGATGCCGATCGGCACCGCGATCACCGCGCACACCAGCGCCTGGGCCAGTGATCCGTACAGCGCGTGGTAGATCCCGCCGGCGAACTGGTCCGGGAGCACGCCCTTGAGCGAGTGCGTGAACCAGTCCGGGGAGACGAGCGCGCGCCAGCCCTTGACCACCACGGTGGCCAGCAGCCACACCAGCGGCACGAGCGCGATCAGGAAAGCGAGGCTGACCAGCACCGTCGCCAGGTGGTTGCGCGCCTTACGGCCGGTGGAGAGGTGATGGAAGACCGGTGGCCGCGCGGGTCGCTCCAGCTCGGTCACGCTCATGACTTCTCCTTCTTCGGCTTGGCGATCGAGCGCGCGATCGCGTTCACCACGAACGTCAGCAGGAACAGCACCAGCCCGGCCGCGATGAACGCGCCCGTCGGCAGCGGTTCGGAGAACTCCGATGCGGCCGAGGCGATCTTCGAGGCGAAGGTGGAACCGCCGTCGAAGAAGCTGAACCCGGACGGCGAGGTCGCGGTGTGCAGGATCATCAGCACCGCGATCGTCTCACCGAGCGCGCGGCCGAGCCCGAGCATCGAGGCGGCGATGAACCCGCTCTTCCCGAACGGCAGCACCGTGGTGCGCACCATCTCCCATTTCGTCGCCCCGAGCGCGAGGGCGCCCTCGATCTGGTTGACCGGGGTCTGCCGGAACACCTCGCGGGTGACCGAGGTGATGATCGGCAGCAGCATCACCGCAAGCACCACGCCCGCGGTGAAGATGTTCCCGCCACCGGCGAGCGAGACGTTCCCATCGGAGAACAGCGGGAACCAGCCGAGCCCGGCGTTCAGCGCGCGCTGCACCGGTTCGATCGCGGGGCCGAGCACCAGCACGCCCCACAGGCCGAACACCACCGAGGGCACCGCGGCGAGCAGGTCCACGAGATAGCCGAAACCCCGCGCGAGCGAGCGCGGGGCGTACTGGGTGAGGAAAAGCGCGATACCGAGCGAGATCGGCATCGCGAGCACCAGGGCGAGCAGCGAGGACAGCACCGTGACCACGAGCATGTCCCGGATGCCGAAGGCGAGCTTGCCGCCCGTGGTGTCGAACCGCCAGTCGGTGAGGAAGTTCGTCGAATCGGCCAGCAGCGAGGGCACTGCCTTGATCAGCAGGAAGAACCCGATCAGCACGATGGCCACGACGATCACGAGACCGGATGTCGTTGTCAGGTACCGGAAAACCCGGTCCCCGACCCGTTTCGGCCGCTCGCCGCCTTCTTGTTCCTGCTCGCCCATGCCGCCCATCATGCTGCCCGTCTCCCGCTCCTGACCAGCAGGGCGGGAGACGGCCTCATCGCGCATCGTCACTGGATAGCGTTGATCGAGGCAAGCAGCTTGTCCGAGAACTGCTTGGGCAGCTTCACGTAACCGTTCTGGTCGAGCCCTTCCTGGCCACCCTGCGCGGCGACCGAGAGGAAGGCCTTGACCGCCTTACCGGTGTCCGCGTCCGGGTACTTGGAGCAGGCGATCTCGTAGGTGGCCAGCATCAGCGGGTAGGCGCCCGCGGTCTTGGTCCCGTAGATCGAGTCGAGGTTCAGCTCGAGGTCCTTGCTGTTCTCGTCCTTGAACTTCGCCGCATCGACGGCCTTCGCCGCGGATGCCGCGTTCAGCTCCACCGGCTGCCCGCCACCGGAGTTGACGATCTTGGCCACGTTGAGCTTCTGGGCCTGGGCGAAGGACCACTCGTTGTAGGTGATGCCGCCCTTGGCGTTCTTCAGCGCCTGCGAGGTGCCGTCATTGCCCTTGGCGCCCTCACCGGTGCCACCGTTGAAGGACTTGCCGGTGCCCTTGTCCCAGCCACCCGCCGTCTTCAGGTACTTCTGGAAGTTGTCGGTGGTCCCGGACTCGTCGCTGCGGAAGATCACGGTGATCTTCTGGTCCGGCAGCTTCTTGCCCGCGTTGAGCTTGGCGATCTCCGGGGCGTTCCACTTGGTGATCTTGCCGGAGAAGATCCCGGCCAGCGTCTTGCCGTCCAGCGCGAGGTCGTTGACGCCGTCGAGCTTGTAGGTGATCGCGATCGGCCCGAACACCATCGGCAGGTTCCACGCCGGGGCACCGCAGCGCTGCTTGGCCTTCTCGATCTCGCCCTTCTCCGCGGAGAGCGCGGAGTCCGAACCGGCGAAGTCGGTCTGCTTGCCGATGAACTCCTTGACGCCCGCGCCGGACCCGTTGCCGTTGTAGTTGATGTCCTGGTCCGAACAGGTCGCCCCGAATGCCTGAGTGAACCGGGACATGGCGTTCGCCTGCGCGGTCGAACCGCTCGCCTTGAGGGTCTTCTTGCCACCGCAGGCCACGTTCGCCGATTTCCCGGCCGCCTGTGCTCCCGCCGCGCCGGAGTTGTTGTCCGAGCCGCAGGCGGCGAGCATGACCGCGCTCGCCGCGACGACCGCGAGCACGGCCGATTGGCGCTTGAGCTTCACCTGATTCCTCCACTGCTGGATCGGGTGCCGCGGTCATCGGCACCGTATGCGACGGACAGTAAGCATCGCCGATGGACACGAACCGGGCTGAAGGTGAACAACCGGTGAATACGTGCCCCGGAGTGGGCTAGCCCACTGGCTCCGTCACAACGCGTAGTCCAGCGCATTCAGTGGGAATACTGCACGTCGACATCCCAGACCCGGAACCCGATCCGCTCGTAGACCCGGACCGCGGCGGGGTTGTCGGATTCGACATAGAGCATCGCTGTGTGTAATCCCCGCTGGCGGAGATGCCGCAATCCGGCGATGGTCAGCGCCCGCCCGAGCCCGCCGCCCTGCGCGCCGGGGTCCACGCCGACCACATAGACCTCGCCGACCGGTTCGCCCGAATCATCGGCGACCACCCGCTCGTGCACCTTCGTCCAGTGGAACCCGATCAGCCGCTCATCCCGCTCGGCGAGGAAGAACCCGGCCGCGTCGAACCAGTCCTCGTTCTCCTCGCGCATCAGGTCCGCGACGCTGAGCTCACCCTGCTCCGGATGCCAGTCGAAGGCGCGCCGGTTCACCTCGATGAGCGCCTGTTCATCGCGACCCGGCACGAAGGTGCGCAACCGGGCCCCATCGGGAAGCACGGGTTCGGGCAGTTCCGCGGCACTCAGATCGAGCCGCATCCGCAGCAGTTCGCGCGCCCTGGTGAACCCGCGATTGCGCGCGATCGCGGCCGCGGCCGGGTGATCGCCGTGCGACCAGACCCGCAACCGGTCGCCGTCCCCGTCCCCCGCGGCGATCCCGGCATCGTCGAGCAAGGCACCGGTCAGCTCCTCGCCGACCCCCGTGTTCCGGTGTTCCGGATGCACGAACAGTTCGGCGACCGCGCGCCCGAACGCGTCCGGGCTACCCTCGAAATACGCGAAGCCGAGCAGTGTGCCGTCCGCGCGTTCGGCGAAGCATTTCCGGCCCGCCCTGATCTCATCGGGAATTCCCGATCCGGTGAGCATCGGCCGCCCGTCCGCGGCATAAATGGCGGCGAGCAGCTCGCGCAGCCGCACGGAACGGGCCTGTGTCAGTTCTGTTTCCCAGCTAATCGGCACAGTGCCACATCTACCGCAAAGTCGGCAGTACCGGGAACCGGGCGCCCTCGGACGCGTTCCTAGTCGCCTGATCGGCCTCCTGTTCGGCCTGCTCGGCATGTTCCCGCCGGGATCCGGCACGCGGCGGGCGCACGAACTTGTAGCCGACGTTGCGCACGGTGCCGATCATCTGCTCGTGCTCGGGGCCCAGCTTCGCGCGCAGCCGCCGCACGTGCACGTCGACGGTCCTGGTGCCACCGAAGAAGTCGTAGCCCCACACCTCCTGGAGCAGTTGGGCCCTGGTGAACACCCGGCCCGCGTGCTGCGCGAGGTATTTGAGCAGTTCGAACTCCTTGTAGGTCAGGTCGAGGATCTTGCCGCGCAACCGTGCCGAATAGGTGTTCTCGTCGATCATCAGCTCGCCGAGCTTGATCAGCCCGCCGTCCGGAGCCTCGGCGGCACCACGGGAACGCACCAGCCGCAGCCGGGCGTCCACCTCGGCGGGCCCCGCGGCGGGCAGCAGGATGTCGTCCACGCCCCATTCGGCGTTCATGGCGACGAGTCCGCCCTCGTTGACGATCGCGATCACCGGCGCCTCGACCCCGCTCGCACTGAGCAGTTTGCACAGGCTCTTGGCCGAGGCGAGATCGGCACGCGCGTCCACGAGCACCGCATCGTGCGGACCGGCCGCGAGCAGCGCGGACACCTCCGGAGCGAGGGTTTTCACCTCGTGCGGGAGCAGTCCGAGCGCGGGCAGCACCGAGTTCGGCTCGGGATCCGAGGTCAACAGCAGTAAATCGATGCTCATATTCGGGCGGCTCCTCGAAGTATGCGCGATACCCGCTGGTATACAGCGGATTAAGCCTGAAACAATAGCGCGAGCAATGGGCAACGGACAGCCCCGCGACGACTAAGGTCACACCAGAGTGCGCACTCGGTAACGGAATCGAAACGGGAGTTCATGGCGACGCAACAGGAACCGAGGCGACGCAGGCGCGGACTCCGCCGGACCGTCATCACCCTGATCGTGGTCATCGCCGTGCTCATCGGCGCGGATTTCGGCTTCGGCTCCTATGTGGAATACCGGGTTTCCAAACTGCTGCGCGCCCAGCTGCACGTGCAGGACGATCCCCGGGTCTCCGTGCACGGATTCCCGTTCACCACCCAAGCACTCGCCGGGGACTACGGCAACATCACCGTGGACGCGAACGATGTCCCGGCCACCCCGACCGTGCGCGACCTCGCCTTCAACATCAACCTGCGCCACGTCCAGGTGCCCATCGGCCAGCTCACATCCGGCAAGGTCGACAAGATCCCCGTGCAGGAGCTCGACGGCAGCGTCAAGGTCAGCGCCGCGGACATCGCGCGGATGCTGCACCTTTCCGACATCAAGCTCGCCAAACAGCCCATCAACGCGGTGCTCGGCAACGCCAGCCCGGTCAGCGAGTCGAACCCCAACCCGGACGCCTTCAACAACGATCCGACCCATCGCGACACCAGGGCCGGGTTCTCCCTCACCGCGAGCACCTCGCTCGCCGGGCAGCGCACCGCGATCACCATCTACGGGATGATCACCCTGCAGGGCGGGCAGATCGTGGCCACCCCGAAGAAGCTCAAGCTCACCAACGCCTTCATCAACAGCTCGCTGCCCGCCTCGATCAGTCACCGGCTGCTCGGCAGGTTCGCCTTCCGGGTGGACCCCGGCACCCTGCCGTTCTCGGTCACCCCGACCAGGGTGGGCGTCACCGAGGACGGCGCCCTCTCGGTGACCGGTAAGGCGCGAGACGTGGTGCTCAACGGCAATCTGGCGCGCTGAGCGGTCGACACCGCTCGAGTTTGCAAGTACTGTGCAAGTATGAGCGCGCCCGAGGTGAATTTCTCCGACCTGTCGAACCGGCCGGTCGATGTTGCTTTCCAGGTGGAGAACTCCGCGAGCCGCTCGGTTCGCATTCGCAGGCGGGGACACGAGACCAAGGATCTCTGGCTGACCACCGCAGATCGGGCGGATCAGGAACACCAGGTGGCCTCCATGACCACCAGGCTGTTCGTCGCGATGATGCAGCACGACGAACAGGCGAGGGCCCTTGTCGTGCAGGTGATCCCGGAGGCATTCCCCTGGGTGCGTTTCCTGGCAACCGAGGATGTGCGCGCATTCGCCCTCGAACTCGTACAGACCCTGCGTGCCGCCGACTCCATCGCGAATCCCGCCCCCGTCACACAACTGGTCGCGGAGTGGCAGCACACCGCCGAGGTCAACGCGGATCCCGAACTACGCGGAATCCTGCGATCCGACGGCGAGGACCACGGCGCCGTCGAGCCGCCCGCTGCGCGGATACATGAGCCCCAAGCGCAATGACCGAGTAGCCCCGCCGCCGACCGCTCAGGAATGGGACATCCGCTACGCGAAAAGCGAAGCGGTCAAGGGATGGGCCGCACTGGAACAGCAAGCGCCCAGCAATATCGCCGAAGCGTGGCGGATCATGCGAACGGCATCACCGGCTCAAGGGCGAACTGGCCAATGGCCTGCACGGCGGTCGTCAACTCCCCCAGTGGCAGTTGGAGGTCACGGGAGCGGGCCGAATCTGGTATCTGCTCGATACGGACAACCGCACCGTGTGGGTGCAGTACGCCTCGACCGGGCACCCGAAACGTACCGAGTGACCAGTCCTGATCGGGCGCGCTCCTTCGTCGGTACGGCGAACCGATCGCCGAGCACGGGAGCAGGCCATGCCCAGTCAGGACGCCACGACTATTCAGGACGTCACACGAACTCAGGACCTCATCGCCGCCGAACGCTTCGAGCTCGCCGAGCTGCTGAGCGGACTCACCGAGCAGCAGTGGGACGCACCCTCGCTGTGCACGGGCTGGCGGGTGCGCGAGGTGGTCGCCCATATGACGCTGGCCTTCCGGCACGGTGAGCACGATTACCCACTGGAAGCACTGTCGAGCCCGGAGGAGGTGAACCGGGCCGCGGACGAGTGGGCCCGCCGGGACGCGGCCCGCCTGACCCCGGCCGGGCTCGTCACCTCGCTGCGGGAGAACGCGCGGCATCCCTGGCGCCCTGGCGGGCTGCTCGAGGGCGCTCTCACCCACGACGTGGTCCACGGCCTGGACATCACGCTCGCGCTCGGCATCGACCGGCGGGTCCCGCTCGACCGGCTGCGCATGGTGCTCGACACGCTCGTCCCGGACCGGTACACGTTCTTCGGCACCGAGCTCAGCGATATCGAACTCCGTGCACAGGACCTAGACTGGCGGTTCGGCAAGGGAAGGCCCTACCGCGCACCGGCCCAGCGGCTGGTGCTGCTGCTCTGCGGGCGGGTACACGCCGGGAACAAACCGGGCGCCCGCACTCGTTGAATAAATTGGAATCATTCCAAAAAACTCTAGGAGTGCGCCAATGACCAGCACGAAACCCATCACCAGCCCGATCGGCCAGGCGGAGACCGAGATCACCGGCGCGTCCCTGCGCAGCGCGCTGCTCGATCTGATCGACCTCAGCCTGTTCGGCAAGCAGGCCCACTGGACCGTGGTCGGCGAACACTTCCGCACCGTGCACCTCCAGCTCGACGAACTGGTGGACACCGCACGCAACTACGCGGACGAGGTCGCCGAGCGCGCAGCCGCGATCGGTGTCCCGGTCGACGGACGCGCGCAGACCGTGGCCACCGGCTCCGGGGTCGAGAACATCGATGCGGACTGGCATCAGGACCGCGCGGTCATCGAGGCCGTCGTGGCCGCGCTGACCAGCGTCATCGATCGGATGCGGGCCCGGATCGAGGAGACCGAGAAAAGCGATCCGGTCACCCAGGACCTGTTCATCGAGATCGCGCGGGAACTGGAGAAGGCCCGCTGGATGTGGCAGGCCCAGCTGGCGAGCTGAACCCCATCGGGTGATGCACGGGGAATAGCCGCGCCCGGCAGGACGTTCGCCATGCCCATGACGGGTGTGTGGGTCCTGCTCGGCGCGGTGGTCCTCGCCGTGCTCGCCGGTGCGCTGCTGCGGGCACGCTCGGGAAAGGTCCGCGCGGCGCGCACCGCGACGGTTCCCGAAGCGGTGCGCGAACTGCTCGACGAGACCGGGGTGACCCTGGTCCAGATCTCCACCGAATTCTGCGCGGACTGCCGCAGGGCCCGCAGCACGCTCGAGCGGTTCGCCGAGGAGAACGACTCGGTCCGGCATGTGGAACTGGACGTCACCGATCGCCCCGAACTCGCCACCGCGCTGCGGGTGACGAGCACCCCGACCACGCTCGCCGTGGATCCGCGCGGGGCCGAGTTGTTCCGGTTCAGCGGGCTGCCAGTGCCGGAAACCCTGCGGGAGCAGTGCGCCCGGCAGTTCGCATGAGCAACCATCTCAGCTTCTGGACACACTGCCCGTATCCGGCCGATCTCCCCTAGCCTTGTCCTCATGCACAGGCACCTGACCCGGCGACGCGTGGTGGACTACCGCCGCGTGGCATCCAGCTTGTGTCGTTGACTCGACCTATTCGTCCCTGTTCGAGTCAGGCTTGTAGGAGGCTGGGGTGTCGGAGAAGACAGCCACGCGTGAGCAGCCCGTAGACGTGCGCGGGCCGCGGTTCGCCGCGTGGGTGACGACCGTGGTGCTCGCTGTCGTGCTCCTGACCCAGTGGTGGTGGCTGCTCGCCGCGCAGCTGCTGATCTTCGCGATCGGCGGTTTCGTCGGTCTCCGCTACAGCCCCTATTCCTGGGTGTTCCGCACCCTGGTCGCTCCCCGGCTCTCCCCGCCGACGGAACGGGAACCGACTCCGCCGCTGCGGTTCGCGCAGTCGGTCGGGTTCGTGTTCGCCGCGGTCGGCCTCGCCGGATTCCTCACCGGACTGAATTGGCTCGGATTGGTCGCGACGGCGCTGGCGCTGATCGCCGCACTGCTCAACGCGGCGTTCGGTTTCTGTCTCGGCTGCCGGATGTACCTGTTGTTGCACCGGATATCTCCTTCCCACTGAGGCCTGCAAGGCCCTGTTCAACGCAAGAGAGCGAGAATTTTCGATGAGCCGTGAAGACGTTCTTGTCTCGACCGAATGGGCCGAGAACAACCTCCAGGCCACCGGGGTGGTGTTCGCCGAGGTCGACGAGGACACCACTGCCTACGACGGCGGGCACATTCCCGGTGCGGTCAAGATCGACTGGAAGACCGAACTGCAGGACCCGGTCCGGCGTGACTTCGTGGACCAGGACGGATTCGAAAAGCTGTTGTCCGCCAAGGGAATCAGCAATGACGACCTGGTGATCCTGTACGGCGGCAACAACAACTGGTTCGCCGCCTACGCGTACTGGTACTTCAAGCTGTACGGGCACGACAACGTCAAGCTGCTCGACGGCGGGCGCAAGAAGTGGGAGCTCGACGGGCGTGCGCTGGACAAGGGCGAGGTGAACCGCCCGGCGACGCAGTACAAGGCGGCCACCCCGGACACCTCGATCCGCGCGTTCCGCGATGAGGTCGTCGAGGCGATCAACACCAAGAACCTCGTGGATGTGCGTTCCCCGGACGAGTTCAGCGGAAAGCTGCTCGCCCCCGCGCACCTTCCGCAGGAGGCCGCCCAGCGTGCGGGCCACATCCCGAGCGCGCTCAACGTTCCGTGGGCCAAGGCCGCGAACGAGGACGGCACCTTCAAGTCCGATGACGAACTGCGCGAGCTGTACAAGACCGAGGGGCTGGACGAGTCCAAGCCGACGATCGCCTACTGCCGCATCGGTGAGCGCTCCTCGCACACCTGGTTCGCGCTGCACGAGCTGCTCGGGCTCGCGGATGTGAAGAACTACGACGGGTCGTGGACGGAATACGGCTCGCTCGTCGGTGTACCCATCGAGACGGGAGACGGAAAATGAGTGACGGCTGCGGCGCGCCCGTGCAGACGGCTACCCCCGCCGATATCGACACGAACGGTCAGGTCGTGCTCGCCGGCAAGACGGTCGGCGGCGCCTACGTCCGGCTGCTCAATGCCGACGGCGAATTCGCGGGCGAGGTGCAGGCCTCCGCGGACGGCGACTTCCGGTTCTACGCCGCGCCGGGCACCTGGACGGTGCGCGCGCTGCACCGCACCGGGAACGGCGAGGCCTCGGTGACCGCGCAGGGCCCTGGGCTGCACCAGGTCCCGATCGCGGTCGGCTGAGCCACCGAGCATTTCCCCCGGCCCCCATCGGCGCGGTCATTCCGCCGATGGGGGCTTTTCCTGTGCCGCATCCGCGCCTTCCCTGCCCAGCAAGGTGTCCGTCCACTGCCGCAGCACCGAGCAGTGCGCGATCGGGTCCTGCCGCGTGCACCCGCGAATGTGCGCCAGATACTCGCGCGCCTTGCGCAGCCGCTCGTATTGGGCGTCCACCTCGGCGATCCGCGCGTCGATGGTGTCCCGCCAGGTACCCGGGGAACTCGGGGACAGCAAGGCATCGAGATCGTCCAGGGTCAGCATTCCGCTCTGCTGCAACAGTTTCACCGCGGCGAGCCGGTGCTGCGCGTCCGCGTCGTAATAGCGGACCCCACCGCGCCGCGAGCTCGCCGCGACCAGCCCGCGCTCCTCCCAGTAGCGCACCGTGGAGGTCGGCACCTCCAGCAGTCGCGCGATCGCACCGATCGGAAGGCTTGACTTCAAGTCAGCTTGAGGCGACACGCTTCGAGCATGACCGAGACGACCGCGCTGGGCAACAGGCAACAGCTGCGCCGTGCCCCGATTCCCATTCTCATCGCCCTTTTCGGCTCCAGCTTCATCGTGCTGCTGGACACCAGCATCGTCGTGCTCGCCGCTCCCGCGATCCGCGCGGATCTGCACATGACGGTCTCCGGCGCCTCCTGGGTCATCGACGCGTTCACCCTCGTGCTGTGCGCGGCGACCATCACCGGCGGGCTGCTCACCGACCGGTTCGGCCGGTTGCGGGTGTTCGGCTACGGGGTCGCCCTGTTCACCCTCGGATCCGTGGTGTGCGCGCTCGCCGGAACGGTCGGAGTGCTGCTGCTTGGCAGGGTGCTGCAGGGCCTCGGCGGCTGTATCACCGTCCCCGGGGCGCTGGCGCTGCTCGCCCAGCTCTACCCGGATCCCGTGCGACGCGCGAAAATGATCGGCTGGATGGCTCTTTCCACCAGCGTCGCGCTCGCGCTCGGGCCCATCCTCGGCGGCATCCTCACCGAACGGTTCGGCTGGCCGGTGAACTTCTGGATCAATGTGCCGATCGGGATCTTCGTGCTCGCGCTGTGCGTGCTCGGCCGCCGCGGTGTCCGGACGATCCGGGAGAACCGTCCGCTCAACCCGCTCACCCAGCTGCTCGCCATGATCTGGCTGTTCGCGCTGACCTTCGCCGTGATCAATGCCGGGCATTCGGGCTGGGCCGATGTTTCCGTGCTCGTCCCGCTCGCGGTCGCCCTCGTGTTCGGCGCGGTGTTCGTGCTCGCCGAGCGCCGTTCCAGCCATCCCATGCTCCCCGTGTCGTTGTTCGGTGAACCGGTCTTCCGCTCCGCGGTCATCGCCGGTTTCGGTCAGGGCTTCGCCGCCAACAGCCCGTTTTTCATCCTGTCGCTGTACCTGCAGCAGGGCCGCGGGCTCTCCGCGATCCTCGCCGGGGTGCAGTTCCTGCCCTATGTGCTCGCGGTCGGCGCGGGCAATGTGCTCGTCGGCAGGCTGACCGCGCGGTTCGGGGCCGCGCGGCTGCTCGTGCTCGGGTACCTGGTCAATGCCGGCGCGCTGGTCGGCCTGCTCACCGTGGACGCGCACACGGAGACCGTGCTGCTGAGCCTGTTGTTCGTGCTGCTCGGCATCGGCAACGGGCTCTCCATCGGGCCGGTCAACATCCTCGCGGTCAGCGTCGCCGGGCAGCGGCAGGCCGGTGCGGCCGCGGCCACGGTGAACGTCAGCAGGCAGTTCGGCATCACGCTCGGCATCGCCACCCTCGGCGCCCTCGCCACCGGAGCCGGTTCGCTCATCAGCGGCATGCATCTCGGCATGCTGCTCGCCGCGGTGCTCTGCGCGCTCATCGCGACGATCACCCTGATCCTCAACCGCAAGGGTCTGTTTCAACCGGCGTAGCCGCTTCACCACCCACGCAACCGGCACCGCGGCGGGCTCTCGGGCGTCTCCTCGCGAGGAAAGCGCCGCCGTGGTGACCGTGTTGGTTTCTCGGGACCAATCCATGAGAAGGCCATCCCGGAGCGAGGTGGCGCCTGAGGTTCCGCCACCCGCGCCGCCACGCAAACCAATCCGCGACAACTCCTAATTCCAGCAGGGCTGGATGGGTTTGAGGTCGGGCGCCAGTTCCAGCGCGCACGCCTGCCAGGTGCGCGCCTGGGTGTAGGCGATCATCGCCTCGTCGAAGCCGAGCAACGGCGGCTCCAGGATGTAGAGCTGCTGCACCCGCGCCATCATCTGCCGCGCCGCCTCCGCGATGTCCTGTTGCCCGGCGAGCAGTTCGGCTGCGGCGCGGCGCACCTGCGCGCGGGTGTCCCGCAACTGATCGAACGGCTGCTCCCGCGCCTCGCGCATCAACCGCGCATGACATTCCTCGGAGCGCGCGTACCTGCGCCAGCGCGCGGCGACCTCTGCCCTGTCGATGTGCACCCTGCGCGCCTGCTGCACGCTCTCGTCCTCGTCGAGCTGCGGATCCCCGGTGTTCTCCGGTTTCGGTTCCACCACGTTGTGTCCCGTTCTGCCACGCACTCTCCACGGAGAGGTGACTTCTCTTGCGAACCACCGACCGATCGGTGGTATAGATCTATAGGCGACAGCAACTATATGGGGGCGGTTGGCGGACACGCCATGGGCTACGGGGGAAGACCACCTGAATGGAGGCATCAGTAGAGTGAGCAACTATGGCCGCGAAGTACGGCAACATCGTCGTCGACCTGCGCGCCCGGATCAGGTCCGGGGAGCTGCGCGTCGGCGACCGCCTGCCGCCGGAGAACGACCTCTCCGCCGAGTACAACGTGTCCCGCATGACGCTGCGCAAAGCCCTCGCGGATCTGCGCAATGAGGGGCTCATCGTCTCGGTGCACGGTATCGGGAGCACCATCGCCGACCCGCAACGTCCGCTGCGCCTGCACCGGCTCGCCGGCGGCAAGGTCAAGGGCGTGAAGGCGGTGACCCGGGACGACGCGCTCGCCGACACCGCGAGCAAGGACTTCAAGCACACGACGACCGAGGTGCGCTTCGAACCCGCGGACCGGATGGTCGCCGAGGCGCTGGGGATCGAGCAGGGCGTCGAGGTCACGGTGCGCGTCCAGGTGGTCCGGGACGAGCAGTCCACGGTGCAGCTGCACACCATGTACCTGCCGCGCACGGTCACCAGGCGCACCGCGCTGGAGAAGACCGACGCCGGTGAGGGCGGGGTCACCGCGCGGCTGACCGAGGCCGGACATCAGCCGACCAAGTTCCGCGAGACGGTGAGCTCGCGGATGGTCACCGACACCGAACGCGGCCACTTCGGCGGATCGGTCGGGCTCGTGCTCGCCGTGGAGCGGGTGGCGATCGCGAAGAAACCGGTCCAGGTCAGCTATCTGGTGATGCCCGCGAACCGGTTCGAGGTCTCCTACGAATGGCAGGCCGAGTAGCAGCCTGTTCCCGGAGCGATATCCTGGACCCGTGGCGATCTTCTTCGAAGTACTGCTTGCCGTGATGACCGTGGTCATCGTCTGGGCGTCCTGCTACATCGTGTACCGCCTGCTGGCAGACGGCAGGCGATGACGGGACCGACGAGCGGCAACGAGGCCATCGAGGCAGCAGCGGCGCGCGCAGAGCACACGGCGGGCCGCAACCTTCCGCGGTTCGCGGACCTCCCGGTCGAGGAGGACACCGCGAACCTGCGCGAGGGTGCGGACCTGCACGACCGGTGTCTGGCACTGCTCCCGCTCATCGGGGTGTGGCGGGGCACCGGCGAGGCCGACTACCCGACCATCGAGCGGTACCGGTACGGCCAGCAGATCGTGTTCTCCCACGACGGGCGCCCGTTCCTGCACTACGAATCGCGGTCCTGGTTGCTCGACGAGGACGACAAGGTGATCCGGCAGGCCGCGCGCGAGACCGGATGGTGGCGCCCGCAGGAGGACGACACCATCGAGGTGCTGCTCGCGCACAACACCGGGATCGTGGAGATCTACTACGGCAAGCCGCGCAACCAGACCTCCTGGGAGATCGGCACCGACATCGTGATGCGCACCTCTAGCGCCAAGGAGGTCAACGGGGCGACCCGGCTCTACGGGATCATGCCCGGCGGCGACCTCGGCTACGTCGAGGAGCGCGCGATGGCCGGCCAGGAGCTGCAGCCGCACATCTCCGCACAGCTGACGAGAGTGGTCGGCTGATGGCCGGCCACGAGATCATCACCGAGCGGCCCGGTTACCGGGTTCAGGTGCGTATCGACGGCGAGACGGTCGCCGATTCGGAACGCGCGGTCACCCTCGCCGAGACGGGGTACCCGCTGCGTCACTATCTTCCGCGCGCCGATGTGCGCATGGAACTGCTCACCCGCTCGGAGACCTCGACGCACTGCCCGTTCAAGGGCGATGCGGAGTACTTCGGCTACCCCGGTTACCCGGACGTGGCCTGGTCCTATGCCGGGGAGAACGCCCTGCGTGCGGACATCACCGACCTGATCTGTTTCGCCGACGAGCGAGTCGAGGTCACCGCGGAACGGTGAAGCTACTGCCCTACGGCACCGATGGCGTGCTCGCCGAGTTCGATTCGATCGAGCAGGTGCGGGCCGCCCATCGGGCCGTGCTCGATTCCGGTATCGAAGCGAGCGAACTGGTTCCCGCGGCGCGCACCCTGCTGGTCACCGGCGCCGAACCCGAGCGGGTGCGTTCGGTGCTCGCCGGGGCCGGGACCCACGTCGGTGAGCCGGGCAAGCTCGTGCGTGTTCCGGTGCGCTACACCGGACCCGATATCGAGCTCGTCGCGGAGACCGCCGGGTGCACCCTCGCCGAGGTGGCCGAGCTGCACGCGAGCGTCGATTACACGGTCGCGTTCTGCGGATTCTCCCCCGGATTCGGTTACCTGACCGGACTGCCCGCCGCGCTGCACCAGCCGCGCCTGCCGAGCCCGCGCACCAGTGTGCCGACCGGATCGGTCGCGATCGCCGGGGAGTTCAGCGCCATCTATCCGCGTTCCTCCCCCGGTGGCTGGCGACTGCTCGGCGCCACCGATGTGGTGCTGTTCGACCCGAGGGCAGCCGAACCCGCCCTGCTCCGGCCCGGCGATCTGGTCAGGTTCGAGCCATGCGCCGACTGACCGTGCTCGAGGCGCGCCCCGGAGCTCTGATCCAGGACATTGGCCGGCCCGGTTACGCGGCGCTCGGGGTACCGCCATCGGGGGCGCTCGACGCACCCGCGCTGCGGCTGGGCAACCGCCTGCTGGGCAATCCGGAAGCGGCCGCGGGCATCGAGGTGCTGCTCGGCGGACTGCGGCTGCGCGCGGACGCACCGGTCACGGTCGCGGTGACCGGAGCCGAGGTTCCGGTGCGCGGACACGATATCGGCGCACCGATCTATCTGCGCGCGGGCGAATCACTCGAGCTCGGCACCGTGACCAGGGGAATGCGCTGCTATGTGACCGTTCGCGGGGGCATCGAGGTGCCCGTGGAGCTCGGCAGCCGGGCCACCGACACCCTCTCCGGGCTCGGTCCCGCGCCGCTGCGGGCGGGGGACGTGCTCGACATCGGCACCGTTGCGGATCTGCCGCACGGCGAGGACGGGGTGCCGATCGGGCCCTTCCCGGATGCGCTCACCCTCCCGGTGCTGCCCGGCCCGCGCGCCGACTGGTTCCATCCGGAGCTCGGCAGCGGGCTCTGGCACCTGTCCGCGACCAGTGACCGGATCGGGGCCCGGCTCGAAGGGCCCGCACTGCGCAGGCTTCCCGAGCGGGTGGGCGTGGAACTGCCGAGCGAGCCGATCCGCACCGGGGCGATCCAGGTACCCACCGACGGGGTGCCGCTGGTGTTCCTCGCCGACCACCCGACGACGGGCGGTTACCCCGTCGTCGGGATCGTGGACTCAGCCGCGCTCCCCGCGATCGCCCAGGCGCGCCCAGGGACCGCGATTCAGTTCAAGGTACGGCAGTAGCAGCAGGCCGACCGGGTACACCAGGTAGCCGTACCGGCTCGACGGGGCGAGCAGTACGGCGAGCAGCAGGCCGAGCGCGAGCCAGCGCGCCGCGTGCACCACATCCCGTGGCGGCCTGCGCAGCATCAGCACCCCGAGTAGCAGCGCGGCGAGCGCGAGCAGGCCGCCCGCGATGGCGCTGCCGCCCGGCACCAGGCTGGCGAGCAGGTGCCCCGGCAGCGGACTGCCCGCGGTGAGCCGCACATCCAGGCCACCGAGCGGTAGCTCGATCGCGTTGAGCACGAAGGCGTGCGGGTCGGCGATGATCACCGGGACCAGCAGCACCAGCAGCGGGAGCAGGACACCGGCCAGGGCACGCAGTCCGGCGCGCATTCCGCCGCGCGCACAGGTGAACACGAGCAGCACGATCACCGCGGGCCAGGCGAGGGCTTTCATGGCGGCGGCGAACCCGATGAGCAGCCCGGCCACGGCGAACCGGTCCCGCCCGGCGAGCACCAGGCCGAGGCAGACGCAGCCGAGCACCGGAACATCGGTGGCCCCGGTGACCAGTTGCAGTGCCACGAACGGGCAGCACAGCAGCGCGAACACCAGCCGCCGATTGCGCAACAGGCCGAACAGCAGGACCGCGGCGAGCCCCAGATACAGCCGCGGATCGGTGGCCGGGCCAGCGCCGAACAGCGCCGAGGGCAACCCGAAAAGGGCCAGCCCGGGCAGGTAGACATTGTAGGAATTCGGGTCCCCGCTCCCGCTCAGCCGCGGAAACGGGGTCCCGGTTTCGAGCCAGCGGGCCGCGGCCTCCCGGAGGATCGCGATCTCCGGATTGGCCGCCCCGATCGCCAGCTCGATACCGAGCGGGACGAGCAGCGTGCCGAGCGCCAGCAGCACGGCGGCCGGGGCCCGCCTCGGCAGCGGGGCCGCGAGCAGCGCGCCCGCGTACCCGAACACCGCGGCGAGCGCCCAGATCCGGTGCGGTTCGAGTCCGGTGACCGCTGCGTAGACCCCGGCGAACACCGCGCTCGCCAGCAGCGCGGCGAGCAGCAGCGTCCTGGGACTCAGAGTCCGTTTCATGATGGCCTCCGTCGCGAGCGGGAGCCAGCGTGGCAGATGCCCTGCGGGACACCCGCACCCAAGATCAGCAAGGCGGAGGATCGAGCCATAGCGGAGCTATGGTGATTGCGCGCCTTCGCCGCGAGGCGCCGCGCTGGCCCCGCGCAGCAGGTGGTGCCATCGTGAAATGGGCTCCTAGTACTCCGCTTCGTAGAGCGCGCACAGCTGCTCGTGCAGCGCGGAGGAGTCCCCGAGCTGCTTGCCGTCCAGGGTGTGCACACGGGTGATCTTGCGGACCGAGGAAGCGACCATGACCAGGTCGGCGGTGAACAGGTCCTCGACCGCGATGGGCTCGGTGGTGCAGGTCCAGCCCGCACGCTCGGCAGCGCGGAACAGCCCCGCCTGCGTGGTGCCCGGCAGGATGCCGATCTGGGCGGGCGGGGTGCGCAGGGTGTTCCCGGAGGCGAGCACCACGGTCGAGGTCGGCCCTTCGAGCACGGTGCCGTCGCTCGCGGTGAAGATGACCTCCTGGGCACCGCGGCGCTTGGCTTCCCGACCAGCGGCCATGTTCAGCGCGTAGGACAGCGACTTCGCCCCGAGCAGCAGCCACGGGGCGCGCTCGGCCAGCCCCGGGTCGATACCGCGTTCCAGGGTCACCGCGGAGACCCCGGTGCGCCGCAGTTCGTGCACCTGTTCGCCGATCGACATGCCGAGGGCGAACCCGGTCACCTCATCGGTGTCCTCGGGGCCGCGGGTGTACACGAGCTTCAGCGCGCACTCCGGCTCGGTCCAGCGCTCCAGCACCGCCTCGACGGCGTGCTGCCAGGCAACGCGATCCGGTTCGGGCAGCTCGAGCTTGGCCGCGGAGGCCGCGAGCCGGTCGAGGTGCAGATCGAGCTCCCGCGGTTTCCCGTCCACCACGAGGATCGTTTCGAAGACCCCGTCCCCGCGCATGAGACCGAGATCATCCACCCGAATGTGTGCCGCTTCGGGGTCGGCGACCGTTCCGTCGAGCATTACCAGTACACGCATGTCCGCAACGTTAGTACGCTTGAGGGTGTGGAGGCCGAGCAGGCAGGACTACGCAACACGCTGCATCGCAACGGGTTGCGGATGACTCCGCAGCGCCAGCTCGTGCTCGACGCGATCGCCGAACTGGAACACTCCACTCCGGAGCAGATCTGCGCCCAGGTACGCCGCAGGGCGAGCGGGGTGAACATCACCACCGTCTACCGCAACCTGGAACTGCTCGAGAATCTCGGGCTCGTCACGCGCACCCATCTCGGCCCGGGTGCACCGATCTACGCGGTCCCCGAACACCGGCACGTGCACCTGGTGTGCCAGCGCTGCGGGGCCACCGAGGAGGTCGGCACGTCCGTACTCGAACCGCTCGCGGGAACATTGCGTGAGCGCGCCGGGTTCGTACTGGATACCAACCACGTCGCGCTCACCGGGCGCTGCGCCGGCTGTGTCAGGAAAAACTGTGTCTGAGGATGCCTGTGTCTGAGGAAAGAAGTGTGAGCTCACCGCTACTCGAACTGCCCGGAGCCATTGCCAACCCGGACGACTCACCGGACCATGGCGTCGCGTGGCATTTCGGCGACCCGTTCGGCGAACAGCGCACCGCGGCGCGTTCCGCGGCCGTGCTCGACCGCTCGCATCGCGGGGTCGTCGCGGTCACCGGGGACGACCGGTGTTCCTGGCTGAACCTGCTCACCTCGCAGCTGCTCACCGAACTGCCCGAGGGCAGCGGCACCGAGGCACTGGTGCTGGACAGCCACGGCCGCGTCGAGCACCACGCGGTCCTCGCCCATCTGAACCGAACGGTTTACCTGGACAACGAGCCCGGTCGCGCGGAGCCGCTGCGTGAGTACCTGGAGTCGATGAAGTTCTGGTCGGCCGTGGAGACCTCGATCGCCGAGCTGGGCGTGCTCACCCTGCTCGGCCCCGAGGTGGGCGGGCTCGTCGACTTCGAGCTCCCGGACGAGCCGTACGCGGTGCGCGAGCTTCCCGGTGGACAGGGCCTCGTCCGCGCCATGCCCGGCTCCTACGACCTGCTGGTGCCGCGCGCCGAACTGGCCGACTGGTGGCGGCGCATCACCGAGGCCGGGGTGCGCCCGACGGGCACCTGGACCTACGAGGCGCTGCGGGTGGAGGCACTGCGCCCCCGGCTCGGCGTGGACACCGATGAGCGCACGATCCCGCACGAAGCCCGCTGGGTACCGAGCGCGGTGCATCTGAACAAGGGCTGTTATCGCGGACAAGAGACCGTGTCCAAAGTGCAGAACGTCGGCCAGCCGCCGCGCAGGCTCATGCTGCTGCACCTGGACGGTTCGCCCGAGGTGCTGCCGCAGACCGGCGATCCGGTGCTCTCCGGGACCAAGACGGTCGGCCGGGTAGGCACCGTGATCACCCACCACGAACTCGGCCCGATCGCGCTCGCCCTGCTGAAACGTTCCGCCCCGGTGGACGGCGAACTGATCGCGGGCGCCGAGGACCGCGCCATCCAGGCGGCCGTGGACCCCGATTCGGTCCCCGCCGAGCATGTGGCACCGGGCAAGGCGGCCGCTGCGGCACTACGGGGCAAGTGACCGTCATCGCGGTGGCCCCACGCAGCACCGAGCGCCTGGCCACCAGCATGGCCGACTGCGCTCGGGTCGGCGCCTCGGTACTCATCCCACCGCCGGGTGCCCGGGCGGCCGAGCTCGCGGCGATCCGTACCGAGACCGGGCTGCTCGTCGCGGGCGAGGACGTGACACTGCGGCACCAGTACGTACTCCCCGAAGGTGACCTGCACACCGTCGCCGAGCTGCTCCGCTCGCTGCCCGGGGACGCCGTTCCGGTGCTCGGCGGCGGGGTGGATGTGCTGCTCGCGGCCCTTTCCGCGCACGCGCACCTGCGGGTGGGCAGCGCGGACACCCCGGACGGCGAGGACCCCCGCCTGGTGGCGTTCGCCGCAGGTCTCGCACGCTTGTCCGGACGCGCACCGATGTCCCCCGACTCCGCGAAAATACTGCTAGGGACGGAACCAGTACCGTAAGTTCTGCGGAAAAGTTCCGACCACACCGACCATGTGCACCCGGCATATCGCAGGATGGAGCCGTGATGGAGGTCCGCCCTGGGGGACGCAGGCGCATCGACCGCGTTCTCGCCCCCGACTACACGACGAGATCCGCCGTGCGCCCGCTCGCCGAGGTCCGTGAGCTGCGCGATGAGGCAGCCCAGGAGGAGACCGACCTCTCCTACCTGCGGCGGCTCCTGCACGCGCGGATGGACATCGTGCGCGCCGAGCAGCGCAGGCGCGAACACGGCGGGGACGAACCCGTCGTCGACCAGCTCGCCGACATCCTCTCCCGCAACGCCGTCGGTCCGGCGAAGGGCTCCGGACGGTTCTCCGAGCTCACCCCCTCGCGCGCCGAGGCACACCGGCGCCACGTCGAAGCGCTCATCTCCGATGTCGACCTCTCCGACGTCGGCTCGCTCACCGATGAACAGCTCGACCGGGCACTCGCGGCCTACCAGGCCGAGGAGGACTCGGTGTCCGGCTTCCGCAAACAGGTGCAGCAGGTGGTCGACGTGCTCAACGACGAGATCGCGGGCCGCTACCGCAAAGGCAGCGCGAGCGTGGACGAACTACTCGACGCCGAACGCACCGAGGACTGAGCCGTTCTTCTCAGCGGCGAAGCCGCGCTTTCCCTCCATCCACGCAACCGGCACCGCGGCGGGTTCTCAGTCGTTCCCTCGCGAGGACAGCGCCGACGTGGTGTATGGGCATACATGAGGAGGCCGATCCCGGAGTGAGGGGGGGCGTCTGCGGTTCCGCCACCGGACCACCCACGCAACCCAACCCCAGGAACCTCCTAGTTGGCCCTTTCGAACATGGCCAGATCACCCCAGAAATCCCGCAGCCGTTCATAGCGCTCGCCGACCTCGTCCCCGTCGCCGCGTTCCAGTGCGTCCACGATCCGCTGCACGTCATCGGCGCTGGTGTCGGCGAGGATCTGGTCGTCGTCCATGAGCTGCACCAGTCCGCCGTAGTCCAGCTCGAGCACCGAGTCCTCGTCGAAGTGCCGCAGCCACCGGTCGGTGTCGTTGAGTATCCGCGCCGGCCCGTTCTCCCCGATCGCCTCACCGGCCACCTTGCCCGCCCGGGCGACCCTGGACCTGGCGGATTCCATGGTCACGGTCCAGCGCACGGCTCGCGCCGGATCCTCGCGCGGGGCCAGCCGCACGTACCGCTCCTCCTGCTCGACGAGCGCGAACCAGGGCAGCGGAACCGTGTAGGTGGAGGAAACCGAGTGCACCGCGCCGGAGGGCAGCTGGGCCATCACCGAGGAAGCCCTGGAGCGCACCACATCGGAGGAGGCGTCCACCGCGGCCGAGGACAGCGGGGTCGGCGCTCCGGAGAGGAATCCCACGAGCGCGGCTGCCGAGCGCGGGCGCATGTCGAGCGGGCACACCAGCGGGGCGAGCTCGGCGACCTCGGCGCCTTCCGTGCCGAAACCCGTTCCCCGGTCGAGATCGGTGACCTCGGTCGGGTCGAGCACGAGCACGTCCTGCGGGGCGTTCGGGTTCGGCCTGCCGTCGGAGAACTCGCCGGGAAGCAGCCGTCGCGGCACGGCGAGCTGGGAACGCAGCCACAGCTCCCGCTCCCGTTCACCGATCCCGGCACGGGTGAGCGGATGCTCGGAGAGCCCACGACGCAACCGCGCGGCGAACTCGTCGGAGAAGGCCGTCAGCGGTTGGTATACGCGCAGGTAGGCGACGAACGGGCGGGGCACACCCTAAATCGTGCCACGCGCGCGATACGGGCGCCGTGGTGGTACCAGTACGCCCGTCCTATCAGGGATCGATTCTGTGAGCGTTCCCACATTCGCGGGACAGCCGGGACGCATCTCGCCAGGGCAACCGAATCACCAGGGAATGTCGGGACACACACAGGCAAGCCACGTCGCGCCAAACCGCGTCGAACCTGTACGGTAGTTACTACGAAACATGTCCAGTAGATGCAGGGCCGCCGTTCCCCCGGCCGCCCTGCCCCTTGCATGAGGGGGTCGAGCCAGATGGGGCGCGGCCGAGCGAAGGCCAAGCAAACGAAAGTGGCACGGGAGCTGAAGTACAACAGCGGCCCGGACACGGACCTTGATGCCTTACAGCGCGAGTTGTCCAGTTCCAAGTCCACGCAGGACGATGATGCCTACGAGGACAAGTACGGAGATCCGTACGACGACTACGACTACCGACGTTGACCGAGTAGTGAACCGGTGCCGCCCTCGGCGGCACCGGCCATCGGTCAGAACCGTGAGTGGTTCCCTCGGAGCAACACGGAAACATCGTCGGACTCGTCGATGTCCTTGCTGGGCTTGATCTCACCAAGCACCCAGCCGGGCACGTGTCGTGCCGTGAGCACGGCAAGCGCCCGGTCGACATCCTCGGGATCGACGACGGCCACCATGCCGACACCCATGTTGAACGTGCGCTCCATTTCCGCACGGTCGATGCGCCCACGCTGGGCGATCAGACCGAACACCGGAGCGGGGTTCCACGTGTCCCGGTCGAGCACGGCGGTCAATCCTTCCGGGAGCACCCGGTCGAGGTTGTTCGCCAGCCCGCCACCGGTGATGTGCGCGAAGGTCCGCACGCTCGTCTCCGCGGCGAGCGCGAGGCAGTCCTTGGCGTAGATACGGGTCGGTTCGAGTAGTTCTTCACCGAGGGTGCGGCCGAATTCCTCGACGTGCCCGTCCAACGGCATGCGCGCGATGTCCAGCAACACCCGGCGCGCGAGCGAGTAACCGTTGGCGTGCAGTCCGGAAGCGCCGAGCGCGAGCACCACATCGCCGGGGCGCACCCGGTCCGGGCCGAGCTGGTCGTCTGCCTCGACGACGCCCACCCCGGTGCCCGAGATGTCGTAGTCACCCTCGGCCATCAGCCCGGGGTGTTCCGCGGTCTCCCCGCCGAGCAGGGCGCAGCCGGCCAGCACGCAGCCTTCGGCGATGCCCTTGACCAGCATCGCCACCCGCTCCGGGTCCACGTGTCCCACCGCGATGTAGTCCTGCATGAACAGCGGCTCGGCCCCGCAGACCACGAGGTCGTCCACCACCATGGCGACCAGGTCCTTGCCGATGGTGTCGTGCACATCCATCGCCTGGGCGATCGCGACCTTGGTGCCGACCCCGTCGGTCGAGGAGGCGAGCAGCGGTTCGCGCCACCGCTCCGCCTTGAGGGCGAACAACCCGGCGAACCCGCCGAGACCACCGCGTACCTCCGGGCGGGTGGCCTTCGCCGCGAAGGGTTTGAACCGCTCGACGGCCTCCTCGCCCGCCTCGATATCCACTCCGGCTGAGGAGTAGGTGACCTGCGAGGAACCTGTTTCGTTGCGCACTACGAGATTCTCCAGCCTGAATTGATCAGGGACGCCGTACGGCTTCCTGCGCGCCGTACCCGGCCGGTACCGGTGTACCGGATGCTCCGAAGGCACCCGGATCCGAGTCCGGTGCCGTGTTGTCTTCGGGGTTCTTACCGGCGAGCGCGCCCTTCGGGAGGGCGATCGGGTACTCGCCGTCGAAGCAGGCGGCGCACAACCGGTTGCGCGGCTGATCCGAGGCCGCGGTCATCCCGTCGATCGAGACATAGGCGAGCGAATCGGCACCGATCGAGCGGCGCACCCCGTCCGCATCGAGCCCGTTGGCGATCAGTTCGGCGCGGGTGGCGAAGTCGATGCCGTAGAAACACGGCCAGCGCACCGGCGGGGAGGCGATCCGCACATGCACCTCGACCGCGCCCGCCTCGCGCAGCATGCGCAGCAGGGCGCGCTGGGTGTTCCCGCGCACGATCGAATCGTCCACGACCACGAGCCGCTTGCCCCGGATCACCTCGCGCAGCGGGTTGAGTTTGAGCCGGATACCGAGCTGGCGAATGGTCTGCGAGGGCTGGATGAAGGTGCGCCCCACATAGGCGTTCTTGACCAGGCCCTGGCCGTACGGGATACCAGAGCGCTGGGCGAACCCGACCGCGGCCGGAGTCCCCGACTCCGGGACGGGGATGACCAGATCGGCCTCGGCGGGCGCCTCGTCCGCGAGCCTGCGCCCGATCTCCACCCGGGTGGCGTGCACGCTACGCCCGGCGATGGAGCTGTCCGGGCGGGCCAGGTAGACGTACTCGAAAACGCAGCCCTTCGGCTCCGGAGTGGCGAACCGCGAGGAACGCAGCCCCTCGGCGTCGATCGCGATCAGTTCACCCGGCTCCACCTCGCGCACGAAGCTCGCGCCCACGATGTCCAGCCCGGCCGTCTCGCTGGCGACCACCCAGCCGCGCTCGAGCCTGCCGAGCACGAGCGGGTGCACGCCATGCGGATCGCGGGCCGCGTAGAGCGTGTCCTTGTCCGAGAACACCAGGCAGAACGCGCCGCGCAGGGTGGGCAGCAGGCGCATCGCGGCCTGTTCGAGGGACAGTGATTCGCTCCTGCTCAGGTGCGCGAGCAGCCCGCACATCAGGTCCGAGTCCGAGCTCGAACCGGTCAGCCCGCGCATCGGTTTGAGCCCGGCAGCCTCCGAACGTTCGCGCAGTTCCTCGGTGTTCACCAGGTTGCCGTTGTGCGCGAAGGTCAGCCCGTTGCCGTCTCCGGTGTCCCGGAAAATCGGCTGTGCGTTCTCCCACACCGTCGATCCGGTGGTCGAATAACGGCAGTGCGCCACCGCGAGATGCCCGCGCAGACTGGTCAGCACCTTCTCGTCGAAGACCTGGCTGACCAGCCCGAGATCCTTGAACACCACGATCTGCTTACCGTCGGCCACGGAGATCCCCGCCGCCTCCTGACCACGGTGCTGCAGTGCGTACAGCCCGTAAAAGGCCAGCTTGGCGACGTCCTCACCAGGGGCCCAAACGCCGAACACGCCGCATTCCTCACGCGGCTCCCGCTCGCCAACGACCTGTTCAGCTGTGGATTCGGTGGCCACGCAATCGCTCCTCGCCAGGGGCATCCGTATACGTCAAGAGTGTACGTTGCCCGAACCCGCACACCTGCACATCGGGTGCCGCCGCACAGATCACCGACCAGCCGAAATCAGATAATCTGATCCCATGCGGGAGATGACGGCGACCGAGGCCAGCCGGAACTTCAAGGCGGTGCTCGACCGGACCGAACGGGGCGAGACGATCGCGCTCACCCGCGGCGGGAAGCGGATAGCCGTGATCGCGCCCGCCGACCAGACGAACGGGGCCGCCGTCCGCGCGGCCATGCGGCGCTGGGCCGAGCACCCGGGAATGTCCGATGCGGCCGATGAGCTTGCCGGGCACCTCGCCGCGGCCCGGAAGCTCGCCACCGCCGAAGCGGACACGGATCCATGGGCCGAGTAGTCCTGGACACCGGTGTGCTGATCGCCGGGGCGAAGAAGGAGCCACTGCCCGAACTGGGCGACGCCGACGACATCGCCATCCCCGCGCTCGTGGTCGCCGAATTCCTCGCCGGGGTCAAGCTGGACCAGGACGAGCAGCGCGCCGCGGCCATCCGGGGATATCTGGGCTCGGTGCTCGAGGTGGCCCCGGCCCTCGAGTACGACGATGCCGTTGCCGAGCACCACGCGGAACTGCTCGCGCACACCCGACGGTCCGGGGAACCACGCGGTGCCCACGACCTGGTCATCGCCGCGACCGCCCGCGCCTACGAACGCACCGTCTACACCACGGACGCGCGCGCCCGCTTCGATGCCCTTCCCGGTGTCGAGTGCGTGGTACTCGGCAGTGCTCAGGCGGGCCGCAGCGCGTAGCAGTAGAACAGCACGAGCGCCACGCTGACCGCGATCGCGGTCAGCACCGGGACGGCCGAGAAGACCGCGGTGAGCGCGAAGTCGGCACGGCGCTCGGGTGCCCGCTCGGGGCCGAGCCAGCGCAGCCGGGCGCGCACGGCGTCCCGGGACATGCCGAGCGCGGGAACCGGGGCGCTGGGATGCCCGTCGGCGAGCGTGCGCAGGGCGTCCCGCACCGATCCGCTGCCGTGTTCGCGCGCGGCACAGGCATCCGCGGACAGCTCGACGAGCATCCGCAGGATCGGGGGCGCGCTGCGGCACAGCGGAAGGAACGGGAAGGCACGGGCGCAGGCCTCGGCGGCGAGCACCAGCAGGTGATGCCGTGCCCGCAGATGGGCGTGTTCGTGCGCGAGGATGGCGGCGCGCTGCGGGGCGGGCAGCTCGGCGACGCCCTTGGTGACCACAACGGTGCCGTTGCGCCCGCCGAGGCTGTACGCGACCGGGGCGTGCTGGTCGAGCCAGAACACCGTGGTCCCGCGCCAGTCGTGTTCCTCGGCACCGCAGGCGCGCACCAGCGAGAGGTGGGTGCGCCGCCAGCGCAGGTTGCGCACCAGGACCCGAGCGGCGACGAGACCGAACCAGGCGAGCGCGCCGAACAGCACCGCACCGACCAGTGGCGCGACGATCAGGCGCAAGCCCGGCACCCCGCCGGAACGGGCGACGTTCACACAGGTGTGGGTCATGCCGATGATCCCGTCCACGTCCGCGCGGGCGGGGAAGGCCAGCAGGGCCGCGGAACCGAGCGCAGCGGCGAGCATCGTGGCCAGCGATCCGGTCCAGGCCAGCAGCGCCAGCCTCGGGTGCACGCCCGGATCCACGGCGATGCGCAGATACCGCGGGGCGAGCAGCCCGATCAGGAGCGCGGCGAGGAACAGGCCGAGTGCGAGCGTCATCGGTCCTCCCCGAACACCTTGCGCAGCAGTTCGGACTCGCGTTCGGTGGCGGATTCGGCGAAGTGCAGCAGCACCCGTTCGGCGTTCCCGCTGGATTCGAGCACCTCGCGCAGCAGCTGGGCGCCCGCCTCCTCCCTGCTGCGCGCGGGAAGGTACGCATAGGCGCGCCCATCGCGTTCCCGGTGCACCCAGCCCTTGCCGTGCAGGTTGTCCAGCACCGTCATCACCGTGGTGTAGGCGAGCGGCCGGGCGGTGTCCAGGTGCTCGAGCACCTCCCGCACCCGCTGGGGCCGGTCGGCGCCCCACAGGACGTCCATCACCTTGCCCTCGAGCTCACCGAGACCGTGCACGCGGCCACCTCCTCCGCTCCTAGGGTACCGATGTGCACACTCTGCTCCCCACGGCGACGACGACCGAGGAACACCAGCGCGCGGCCCGGATCGCGGTACTGCCCATCGGCAGCCACGAACAGCACGGCCCCTGTCTGCCGCTGGCCACCGACACCGTGATCGCGGCGACCATCGCGGGCGAGCTCGCCGCCGCCCATCCGGTGCGCCTGCTGCCCGCGCTGCCCATCTCCTGTTCCCAGGAACACGCGGACTGGCCGGGCACGGTGAGCATCTCGGCGCGCACCCTGGACGCGTTCGTCCGGGATGTGGCCGCCTCGCTTCCCGAGATCGCGGGCCTGGTACTGGTGAACGGGCACGGCGGCAACTATGTGCTCGGCAACACCGTGCAGGAATCCGCGAACCTGGCGCTGTTCCCCAGCCCGCTCGACTGGGCGCGGGCGCACGAGGCAGCCGGTGTGCTGACCCATCCGGACGAGGACATGCACGCGGGCGAGCGGGAAACCTCGATCCTGTTGCACGCACACCCCGAGCTGGTGCGGCCCGGCTACGAGACGACCGATCACCTCAGCGAGCGCAAGCACATGCCCACACTCGGCCTGCGCCCGTACACCGAATCCGGGGTGATCGGGCGCCCTTCCCTGGCCAGCGCGGAGAAAGGCGCCGCACTGCTGGCGAGCCTGGTCGAATCCTTCGCGGAGTACCTGGAGTTGTTCAGCTGAGCCGTTGTTCCTCGGCGGCGCAGCCGCTCACTACCACCCACGCAGCCTGCCCCGCGGCACCCGAACCGCCACGCAAACCAGCCAAGCCCAGTACAAATTCAACTAGTGCAGGCGCGTGGGTTGGGATAGGGCGCGATGCGCGCATCCCGGCGCAGCAGCAGCACGAGGGCACCGGGCAGAGCGGCGACCAGGGTGAGCACTCCGTAGGCCACCCCGGCGGCGAGCCCGGCCCCCGCGCCGAGGCCCGCGGCACCGAACCCGATGGCGAGCACGGCTTCGCGCGGTCCCCAACCGCCGATGTTGACCGGAAGGGACATCGCGAGCAGCCCGAGCACCACGAGCGGAAGCAGCTCCCCGACTCCCGCGGTGGCCCCGGATGCGCGTGCGGCGATCAGGAACAGCAGCACGTGCCCGAGGAAGGTCAGCACCGACATGAGCAGTACCCCGCGCAGGGCCGAGCCGGTGAACGCGGTCCTGGCTTCGGCGAGAATCCGCATCAGCACCCGGTTCCGGCGCGCGAACAGGATCACGGTGAGCGCCGCCAGCAGTGCGAGCCCGGCGAGCAGATAGATCGCGTACGGGGCGAGCAGGCCGAGCAGTTGCGGCTGGGCGAGCAGGATCAGTACGGCGACCACGATGCCGGTGATCTGGCCCGCGCTGCGTTCCAGTGCGACCGCGCGCATTCCCTTGCCGACGTCCCCGATCAGCCGTCCGTGGTGCAGTCCCCGATGCACATCCCCGAGCACGCCGACCGGGAGCACCGCGTTGAGCAGCAGCGCGCGGTAGTAGTCGGCGATCGCGGTGTCCAGTGGCAGCCGGATGTCCACGGCGCGGGCGATGTGCCACCACCGGCGCGCGCTGCACACCGTGGTGAGGAACCCGATCCCGAGCGCGGCGAGCAGCGTCCCCGGGCGCAGCGCCGCCAGCCCGTGCAGTGCGGAGTCCGTGCCGAGCCGCAGCACGAGGACGAACAGCACCCCGGCGCCGAGCAGCGGTTGCAGTACCGACCACAGCTTGGCGGTCATGCCGGGCCACCTTCCGGAATCGCGAGCAGATCCTCGTGCCCGACGGTAACGCTGAACGGGGTGGCGAGCCGGTGAGCCAGATACTCCTCCGCCGGTCCGGCGAGTTCCGGGCGATACTCCACCGCGGCGCTCACCCAGCCGCGCAGCCATTCCCCGGCGAGCGCGCTCGGTGCCTCGATCCGCCACGGACTCGGTCGCCGGTGCACCCGCGCGCCCGCACGAGCGAAGGAGTCCGCCGCGGCGGCAGCGGCATCCGGGCCGAGCCCGGTGTGCCTGCGCTGGTGCGCGTTGAAGGCCTGTTCCAGTTCGGCATCGAGCGGGTCGGCCGGGGTGAACCGCACCTCGCCGATCACGGTCAGGGTGAGTAGCGCGGGACAGCCCGCGGCTACGCACCCGGTGGCGAGCGCGTCGAGCTGCGCGGTGTCCAGCAGATCGAGCAGCGCGGAGGCGGTGACCAGCGAGGTGCCCGCGAATTCGGCGGGCAGCCCGCCTGCCGCGGTTTCCCAGCTGACCGGCAGTCGCGCGGCCGCGAGCAGTTCCGGGTCCCGGTCGTGCAGGATCCAGTGCTGTTCTCCGGACTGTTTTCCGGAAAGCAGCGGGGCTAGCCAGCGGCCCATGGAACCGGTTCCGGCGCCGAGATCCCGGATCACCGCATGTCCGGGCAATCGGATGAGCTCGGCCAGTTCCCGGGAGCGCGCGGCGGCATCGGCCGGTTCCCGTAGCGCGAGCCAGTCCGCGCTGAAGGTCATTCCAGCACCCTCCCGATGCACCGGACCGTCTCTTCCCATGTGCTCAGTATCGTACGGCGCGCCCGCGCGGCCTTGCGTAGCCGGACGCGCAGCGCTTCCTCGGCGAACCAGCGGCGCAATGCGGCGGCGAAGGCATCCGGATCACCCGGTTCGACGAGCAGCCCGGCCTCCCCGACCGTTTCCCGGACCGCGCCGACCGCCGTGGCGAGCACCGGAATCCCGCGCGCGATCGCCTCGGTGAACACCATGCCGAAGGTCTCGGCGTGCGAGGCGAGCACGAACAGATCGGCGGCCACGTACCGCTGCGCGAGCGCGGTTCCGGTAAGCGGCCCGGTGAACCGAACCCGTTCGCCGATTCCGGTGCGGTCCGTGATTTCCCGGAGATGCTCGGGATTCCCCGGCCCGGTGCAGGTACAGCGCCAGTCGAGTTCGGGCACTCGCGCGAGCGCATCCAGGAGCAGTTCGTGTCCCTTGCGCGGGGTCAGCGAGGCCACACAGAGCAGTTCGCCGCGTCCGTCCGTGCCGGGCGCGAGCGGCGCGGGTTCGGTACCCGGCACCGCGATGTGCACCCGATGCGCGGGAATTCCGTGCCGGTGCACCAAATCGCGTGCGGTGGACTCGCTGGTGGCGATGACCGCGTGCACGGCGCGCAGGGCAACCCCTTCCCGGCGCTCGAGTTCCGGGTCCGCCCCGGTCTCATCGGCGAGCGGGAGATGCACCAGCACAGTGATCTTCAGCCGCTTTGCTTGCGGCACAAGGATGTCCGGCTGTCCACACGCGACAAGTCCATCGATGATCACCTGGGATCCCTGTGGCCGCATGGCGAGTTCGGCGGCCAACTCGATCCGTGCGGACTGATCCTGTTCCGGCCAGGGCCCCGGCAGCACGACCTCACGCAGGCCAAGCCCGGCGGCGATGTGCGCGTTGTAGACGTGCCCGCCGCTGGGCTCCGCCGATTCCGGGATCAGAAACGGGATCACAGCGCGCGTTCGTAGCTCGCCCAGGCGATATGGGATTCGTGCAGGGTCACGGTGATCCCGGAGAGCCCGTGCGCCCCTTCGCCCAGTTCACCCGCGTGCACCCGCTCGGCGAGCCGGTCCGCGATCACCTTGGCCAGATACTCCGTCGAGGTATTGATGCCCGCGAACGCGGGTTCCTCGTCCAGATTCCGGTAGTTGAGTTCGCCGAGCACCTCGCCCAGTTTCGCGGTGGCCCGGCCGATGTCCACCACGATGTTGTCCGCATCCAGTTCGGCGCGGCGGAAACTCGCGTCCACGACGAAGGTGGCACCGTGCAGATTGCGCGCCGGGCCGAACACCTCGCCACGGAAACTGTGCGCGACCATCACGTGATCGCGAACGGTGACACTGAACATGTTTCTACTCCCCTGGATAGGAAATTCGGTGGCACAACCGGGTCGAGTCCACGATCTCCGGCATTTTCTCCGGCAGTTCGGCGAAGGCGCTCTCCCCCGTGATGAGCGCGTCGAAAACCGGCGAGGCGAGGAATTCCACGGCGAGCGCCATTCGCTGCGCGAAATCCCGCCGTGGATGCGCCACCGTGCCGACCTGGCTGGCCCGCACGGTCAGCCTGCGCGAGTGGAAGTCCTCGCCGAGCGGCACGGTCACCGGACGGTCGCCGTACCAACTCAGTTCGAGCACCTCACCGTGCGGCGCGAGCAGTTCGAGGCAGCGGGCCAATCCCTCGGCGCTCGCGCTCGCGTGCACCACGCGATCACAGTTCCCGCGCGCCTGCCCGGGCAGGGCGAACTCCACCCCGAAGGCCGCGGCGACCGCTTCCCGTTCCGGGTTCGTGTCCACCAGCTGCACCCGGACACCGGGGATTCCGGCCAGCAGCGCGGCGACACAGCAACCGACCATGCCAGCGCCGACCACCGCGACCCGATCGCCGAGCAACGGGCGCGCATCCCAGAGCGCGTTCACCGCCGTCTCCACCGTGCCCGCGAGCACCGCGCGGTTCGCGGGCACCTCGTCCGGGATCGGGGTCACCGCGCTCGCCGGGACCACGTACGCGCTCTGGTGCGGATACAGGCAGAACACCGTGCGACCGCGCAGTTCATCCGGGCCGCGCTCCACCCGGCCCACGTTCAGGTAGCCGTACTTCACCGGGAACGGGAACTCGCCCTCCTGGAACGGCGCCCGCATCCGCGCGTACTGGCTCGCCGGAACCCTGCCGTGGAACACCAGGTGTTCGGTCCCCTTGCTGATCGCCGAATAGCGGGTGCGTACCAGCACCTCGTCCGGGCCGGGTGTGGGCAGGTCGAGGCTGCGCAACTCACCCTTTCCTGGAGAATGCACCCAGAACGCCTCTGCCATCGCCCACCCCTCCGTGTTCGGTGCGCCGGGGCAGTCACGGTATCGCGATCGAGGAGTCGTGGGTGCGCAGCGCGAGGAGCCTGGCCGGTGAGGTGTCCCACGGCGGCACCGGATGGGGCGTGCTCGGCCTTGCCGGTCTCGCGCAGGTCGCACTGCTCGCGCTGCTGTGGCGGCTGTTCGGGCTCGGGCTCGCCGGCTGGTTCGCCGGGCTGGGGTTCGCTTGCTGCCTGACCGGGCTGCTCGCCGCCGGGCTGCGCGATGGGCGTACCCGGCTCGGGCCGGCGGATCGGATCACCCTGCTGCGAGCGGTGTTCGCCTGTGTGATCACCGCTCTCGTCGCAGAACACTGTTCCGGATTTCTCCGGGAACAGCGTTCCGAAAGCAGAACAGTGTTCTCGATTCTGCTCGGCCTGACGGCCCTCGCCCTCGCCCTCGACGCGCTGGACGGCCGGATCGCGCGGCGCACCGAGACCGCTTCCGCCTTCGGCGCGCGTTTCGATATGGAGACCGACGCCTGGGTCATTCTGGTGCTCAGCGCCTACGCCGCCACCGTCGTCGGCTGGTGGGCGCTGCTGATCGGCGCCATGCGCTACCTGTTCCTGGCCGCGTCCCGCGTGTTCGGCTGGCTGACCGCGCCGCTGCCACCGAGCTTCGCCCGCAAGACGGTGGCCGCGCTCCAGGGAATCCTGCTCATGCTCGCCATGCTGCTCGGCAATCTCGGGCTGTTCACCGGGCAACCCTCCTTCGGGCAACCCTCCTTTGGGCGACCGGCCGCGATCACCCTCGCCGCGCTGGCACTCGTCCTACTCTGCTGGTCCTTCGGCCGGGACATCCGCTGGCTGCACCGAAACCGGTGACAGCTCGGGCCGTTTCGCGGTGCGCCCGTCCCCCGAGGACCGCCCGCGGACCCGCCGCGCGACCCAGGGAGCGAGGAATTCCACCGCCCAGCGCGCTTCCCTGGTCACGGTCACCGGCAGCGAGGGCGCCCGCCGCGGTGGCAGCGGCCGGGTCCAGCTGTCATCGCTTCCCGGGACCTGCAGTCCGTGCGCGAACCCGGCGGCGAGCAGCGTGTGCCCCAGCGTGTTGAGGTGCAGCCGGTCCAGGCTCCAGATCCGCAGATCGGTGCACACCGGATACCGATCGGTTTCCACGATCGTTGCCCCGTGGCGCTCCGCGATCTCCCGGATCTGCGCGTTGAACCACTCGATGCGCGGCTGCAACCGCCGCGCGATCGGCATGATCACCCCGACATCCGGATAGGTGAGCGTGGCGACCTTGGTACCCGCCGAGCTGAGCGAGCCGATCATCTCCTCCAGGTGACCGATCACCGCGGGGCCGTCGTATCCGGGCCGGATGATGTCGTTGAGCCCGGCGACGACCGTGGCCAGCTCGGGGCGCATCGCGAGGGCCGGATCGAGCTGTTCGGCGTGCACCTCGCCGACCTTCTTGCCGCGCACGGCGAGGTTGGCATAGCGCAGTCCGGGGTTCACCGCGGCCAGGTGTCCGGCGAGCCGATCGGCCCAGCCACGGAAACCCGCTTTGTCGTCCCCGTCGTGCAGTCCCTCGGTCTGGCTGTCGCCGATCGCGACATAACTGGCGTACACGTCGACCACGATACCCAGCGAAACCACTCGGACCCTCCCCGTGGGACCGAGCTCACGAACCGGCCCGGATCGGCTCGCCCGCCGAATGCAGATGCCGCAGCGTTTCTCCATAGGAGGCGAGCAGCCCGGTTTCGTAATAGGGCAACCCGAGTTCCGCGCAGTACTCGCGCACCACGACTTGCGCCCGCGGCAGATTGATCGCCGGCATGTTCGGGAAAAGATGGTGCTCGATCTGGTAGTTCAGCCCGCCCATCGCATTGTCCACGAACCGGCCACCGCGCACATTCCGCGTGGTCAATACCTGGCGGCGCAGATAGTCCAGCTTTTCGCCCTCTTTCAGGGTGGGCATTCCCTTGTGGCCGGGCGCGAAAACCGATCCCATGTAGACACCCCACAGGCATTGGTGCACCACGAGGAACACGATGGCCTTCTCCGGGGACAGCACGAGGAACAGGGCGGCGAGGTAGCCGAGCACGTGCACGGACAACAGCAGCCCCTCGAGCCATTTGTGCTTCATCGGGCTGTTGCGCAATGCGCGGAATCCGGAGAGGTGCAGGTTGATTCCCTCGAGGGTGAGCAGCGGGAAGAAGATGAATGCCTGATAGCGGCCGATGAACCGGGGCAGTCCTTTGCTCGCCCGCGCCTGGTCCTTCGACCACACGATGATGTCCGGCTCCACATCGGGATCGAGTTCCTCGTGGTTCGGATTGGCGTGATGACGGGTGTGCTTGTCCATCCAGCTGCCGTAGCTCATCCCGATACCGAGGTTTCCGGCGATCCATCCGGCGAACTGACTCGGCTTGCGCTTACGGAACACCTGCCGGTGCGCGATATCGTGCGAGACGAGCGCGACCTGGGCGTACATCAGCGCGAAGAAGGCCGCGATCCCGACCTGCCACCAGCTGTCGCCGAGCAGGAAGAACGCGGCGATCCCGCCGAGGTAGAGCGCGGCGATGACCCCGATACGCACGGCGTAGTAACCGGGCCTGCGGTCGAAGAGCCCCTTGGCGGCGATTCTCCTGGAGAGCTTCGCGAAATCGCTCCCGGTTTCCCGCTCTGCCGCGGGCGGACTGAGGGTTTCCGTTGTCATGACCACGAAATTAGGGATCGGAAACCGGAAACGGAGGCCAGCGCGCCCCCATCTTTTCCGGGGGCAGGCCCTACCATGCTGCCCTTCCGGCAGCCACGACCTTGTTGTTATGGTCCGGTCATGTCCGAGATCTCCCGGCCACCGACAGCCGCGGCCGCACGGCTGCTCGGCTGGCTGTGGGTGGCCGCCGGGGTGATCTCCGCCGGTTTCATCGCCTTGCTCGCCACGACCACGATCACCGGCCAGAACGCGGTGTGGTTGCTCGGACTGCCCGCCGCGCTCCTCGCACTGTTCGGGCAGACCCGGCGGGCACGTACCGAGGGGGCATGGAAAACGGGGCCCGCCGTGGTGTTCGCCGCGGTGCTGGCACTCACCCTGGTTTTCCTCGCCGTCCTTGCCTGGCGCTCGGTCGTGCTCGCCCCGATCGGCATCATGGCGGCCATTCCGTGTTTCCTGGCCGCACGGACGCAATTCCGCGACTGAGCACGTCTGGGATGTCGCGAATGGCATAATCGCCGGTGACCGTGGCCGACCAAATCGAGGAGTACGGTTCGCGATGCGCAGCAAGGTCCAGAAAGTCACCCCGCAGACCGGGCAGGTGCAACGACGCCGGGAACACACCGCCACGAAGAAATGATCCGCCCCTTCACGGTATCGCTGTATTCGGAGACCAGCACCGGAAATTCGCCGACCGCGCAGGTACTCGCCGCACTCGACCAGGTCACCACGGTCAGGACCTGCGAGGTTCCCGGGGCGGGAGTGTGCACTGTGGACGAAGCGCTTTCCTTGCTGGCCAACCGAACCCGGATCGGGCTGATCACCTGCACGACGAAACGGCTGGAGACCTGCCGCATCCGGGCAGAGGACGACGGCCCGGTCACGGCGTACTGGCCGCCGCTGGGGCACGTCGGGCCCGGATACCACCGGGACCAGACACACCGGGCCGCGATTCAGCGCCGTCAGGATCTCGGTGACCAACTGCTCCGCGAAGCAGGCACGCACGCCGACGCACTGTTCGGAGTGCACGGCCAGGCACAGTACGTGCGGCCGCCCGCGGACATGCTGCGTGATCGGATCGACCTGCGCGGCACCTGCTATCTGGCGCGGCGGCTACTCGGCGATCGGCTTGCCCGGCTTGGCGAACTACTCGCGGGCCACGGGATCGCCGACGCGCAGTTCCACGACTCCGGGGTGCTGCTGCGCACCCGCTACGAAACACGGCGCCCGGACGAGCTCAACGCGTTCTACCATGCGGTCAACGAACTCGTCCGGGACTGCTTCGCCGCCCTCTCCTAGGGAATCACTTGTCCACGTGGCTGGCCAGCTCCTGCTCACTCGGCCAGCGCCCGCCGTTCTGCCAGAAGAACCGCACCTGCTCGAGCGGCTTGCCCTTGGTCTCCGGAGCGAACGCGAGCACGAACACGAACGAGATCGCCGCGAGCACGCCGAAGATGATGAACGTTGCCGCCCCGCCCAGATCGGTGAGCACGGGCAGGAAGAACTGCGCGACGATGAAGTTCGCGACCAGATCGGCGGTGAGCATGAAGGTCGCACCGAGACCGCGCAGCCGCGCCGGGAAGCTCTCCGAGGCGTACACCCAGACCAGCGAGCCGAATCCGAAGTTGAAGCCCGCGGTGAACACGATGATGCCGATGAATCCGAGCGTGGAACCGCTCTGCAGGTCGCCGGTGGTGAACACGACGATCATCAGCACCGAGGCGACGAGCATGGCACCGATCCCGGTCATCAGGATCGGCCTGCGCCCGAAGCGGTCGATGATGAACAGCGAGATGATCGTGGCCACGAGCGCACAGCCTTGCACGATCGAGGGGAAGCCGAGCGTGGACGCGTTACCGTGATAGCCCATCTGTTCGAACAGTTTCGGGCTGTAGTAGGTGATCGCGTTGATTCCGGTGATCTGCACGAGGAAACCGAGGATCAGCACGAAAACCGTGGCGCGCAGATAGGGCTTGCGGAACATCTCGCCGATGCCACCACCGCGCTCGGACTCCATGTCCTTGTTGATCGCGGCGATCTCGGCGTCCACATCCACACCGGGGTCGGCGCGCACCATGGTCTTGCGCGCCTCCTCGGTGCGCCCCTTCATCAGGTACCAGCGCGCCGTGTCCGGCAACCGGAACAGCAGGAACAGCACCAGAACCGAGGGAATCGCGGAAAGCCCGAGCATGAGTTCCCAGTTGCCCGAACCGGAGAGGCCGAAGTCCACCAGGTAGCCGAGCAGGATACCGGTCACGGTGGCGACCTGGTACCCGACGACCAGCGAACCGCGGATCTGCGCGGGCGCCGATTCGGCGATGAAGATCGGTGCCACCACGAGGGAGAGACCGATCGTGAGGCCCAGGAAGAACCGGGCGATGTCCAGGGTGACGATGTCCCCGGAAAGCGCGGACCACAGCGCGAATATCGCGTAGCCGATCGCCACGAGCACCATCGTGAGCTTGCGGCCGATGGCCATGGAGAGTTTGCCCGCGATCAGCGCGCCGACGATATTGCCCGCCACGAGCACCGAGTTGAGGCTGCCGCTCCCGGCGTCCGAGAGGTTCATGTCCTTCTCGATGAACAGCAACGCCCCGGCCATGTTCCCCTGGTCATAGCCGTAGATGATGCCGATCGTCGCGGCGGCAACCGCGATGAGTTTTCCGAGACCGGATAACTTCGGCCTTGCGGCCGGACTCATTGGCGTCGCTGACAATGTGGATCCCTTCTCCTTACCCAAGCACGCCGAGTAATCGGGTGATCTCGGCTGCGACGGCCGCCCTCGCGGGACCGAGGTATTTCCTCGGATCGACCAGGTCCCCGTCGGCGTCGAGGCTATCGCGGACGGTCTTGGTAAGTACCTTGTTCAGTTGAGTCGCGATATTAATTTTTCGCATCCCCGCCGCGACGGCCCCGGCGATCCCCTCATCGGAAACGCCCGAGGATCCGTGCAGCACAAGGGGAACCGGGACCGCGTCCCGCAGCCGCGCGATCAGTTCCTCGTCGAGCACGGCATCCCTGCTGGTCATGGCATGCGAACTGCCCACTGCCACGGCGAGTGCGTCCACCCCGGTCTCGGCGACGAAGGCCTTCGCCTCTCCCGGATCCGTGCGCACCCATGGGGCGTGCGCGCCGTCCTTGCCACCCACCTCGCCGAGTTCGGCCTCCACGAGCACCCCGGCGGCGTGGCAACGTTCGACGACTGTCCGTGTCCGCGCGACATTCTCCGCGTAGTCCATTGTGGACGCGTCGAACATCGCCGAGCCGAACCCGAGCTCCACCGCCTCCGCGACGAGTTCCTCGCTCTCCGCGTGGTCCAGGTGCACCGCGACCGGAACCGGGGCCTGCTCGGCCGCCCGCAGCGCCGCACTGCCGAGCGGGGCGAGCCCGCCGTGGTAGCGCACGGTGTTGTGGCTGATCTGCAGGATGACCGGGGTGCGCGCGGCCGCGGCCCCGGAAATGATGCCCTCGATGTGTTCGAAGGCGATGATGTTGAACGAGCCCGCGCCCCGGGAGTGGGCGACCGCGTCCGCGAGGACCTCGCTCGTCGGTACCAGTGGCATCTACGCCTCCACCTGATTCGTCGTGACCCGCGCGCGAATCGCACGGTAATACTCGAGATCCACCGAACCGGCCAGTGGCGCCCGCACCGCGGCCGCGGAAAGGGCGACCGCCTCGGTCAGCGTCTCGGCGAACGGGCGCCCCGTGGCCAGTCCCATGGCGAGCGCGGCGACACAGGCGTCCCCGGCACCGGTCGGATTGCCGTGCACGGTTTCCGGTGGGCGCGCCCGCCAGGCCCCGGTGTCGTCCACGCCGAGCAGCCCCTCGGCGCCGTAGGAGGTCACCACAGCGCAGCCGTATTTCCGGTGCACCGCACCGGGATCCGGGGATCCGGGCAGCTCGGCGAGCTCGGCGTCGTTCGGCTTCACCAGCCGCGGGCGCGCGGCGAGCCCTTCGGCGAGCGCAGGGCCCGAGGTGTCCAGGATCGCGGGCACTCCGGCGCGTTCGGCAAGCCGCACCAGTTCGGCGTAGCCGTCGACCGGGACACCGGGCGGGAGGCTGCCGGAAAGCACGAGCACCCGGGCCGAATCGAGCGCCTCGGCCACCATTTCCGTGCAGGCGCGCCATTCCCCGGCGCTCAACTCCGGTCCCGGCTCGTTCACGATCGTCGCGCTGCCATCCGATTCCGCGCGCAGGGTCACCGTCTGCCGGCATTCGCCCGCGACCGGAACGAACCGGTTGGCCAGCCCGGACTCCCCGAGCTCGCGGGCGATGAAGTCCCCGTTCGCACCGCCCGCGATCCCAAGCGCCACAACGGGTTCACCGAGGGAGTGCAGTACGCGCGCCACGTTGACCCCTTTACCGCCCGCGCGCTTGTCCACCCGCTGCGGGCGAAGCGTCTCGCCGATCCGCACCTCGGGAAGGCCGTAGGTGACATCCACGGCGGGATTCGGGGTGACGGTGACGATCACGAGCTGAGCCTCCGCGCGAGTAGTGCGGCACCGACACAGCCCGCCGATGCACCGAGCGTGGCCAGCCGAAGCACCGGCCTGCGATGGAAGGTGAGCCGTTCGTCCAGCCGGGCGGCGAGTGGTTCGAGCAGTCGGGCGCCCGCCCCGAAAACCCCGCCACCGCACACGATCACCTCGGGGCCGAGAATCGTGGTGGCCGCCGCTAGGGCGACGGTGAGCGCGTCGAGCAGCTCGTCCCGCACCGCGGCGCAGTCCGCATCCGTGCCGCCGAGGATGTCCTCGCTGCCGGCCCGGATTCCGGTCCTGCGCTCGTATTCGGCGGCGATCGCCGGACCGGTGGCCACGGTCTCCAGGCAGCCGGTCGCCCCGCAGACACAGGTTTTCCCGGTCCCCACATCGAGATGCCCGAGCTCACCGGCATAACCACCGGAGGAATAGGTCCGGCCGTCGATGGTGAGCGCGGACGCGATCCCGGTACCGATGGGCAGGAACAGGGATGTGGAAAACCCTTTGCCCGCACCGAGAACGGCCTCCGCGAGCCCGCCGGCGCGCACATCGTGCCCGAACGCGACCGTTTCCCCGATCCGCTGTTCGAGCAGCGCGTGCAGCGGGGCGTCCCGCCAGCCGAGGTTGCCGGAGAAGCGGGCGATCCCCGCGGCCTCGTCCACCACACCGGGCAGGGCGATGCCGATCCCGGTCACCGGGGCATCGGCCTTTTCCCGCAGCGCGGCGACCACATCGGCGGCCTCCTCGGCGACCGCGCCCGCCGGATCCCCCGCGTCCACCGGGGTCGGGCGGCCGCACTGCTCGGTGCGCGCGTACGCCTCGTCGAACAGCGCGGCCTTGATCGAGGTCCCCCCGACATCGACGCCGATCACCAGCCCGCCAGTCATGGTCACTCCAGTACGACCGAGCGGGAGAGGTGGCGCGGCTGGTCCGGATCGAGCCCGTGGTGCTCGGCGATGGCGACCGCGAGCAGCTGGGCGCGCACCAGGCTGGCGAGCGGATCGATGTCCTCGTGCACGATCCGGGCTCCGGTGGCGCGCACATCCTCGGTGAGGCCATCCGGGACCTCGCCGAACATCCACACCACGCGGCCCGGTGCGGCGATGCTGATCGGGCCGTGCCGGTACTCGTGCGCCGGGTAGGACTCCGCCCAGCTCCGGGACGCCTCGCGCATCTTCAGCGCCGCCTCGTTGGCGATCCCGACGTTCTGCCCGGTGCCCACGAAGGTGAACTGCTCGGCGTCCACGAGTTCGCGGGTTTCGGTGTCCAGCACCCGCTGCGCCTGATCCGCTGCCGGGAGCACATCCACGCCGAGGTGGGTGCGCAGCAGCGCGAGCGCGCTCGTGGCGAACCGGGTCTGCACCACCGAGCGTTCATCGGCGAACCGCAGATCGATCACCTCGCGGGCGCGGTCCCCGATCGCCTCGGGCACCCCGGTGAGCACGGTGCTGCGGGCCGGATCGAGCGAATCGAGCAGGTGCAGCACCTCGGTCGTGGTGCCGGATCGGGTGATCGCCACGACCCGATCGTAGGCGCGGCCCTTGGGCATCTCCGAGGCCGCGAAGGCATCGGTGATCCCCTGCCCGCGCGCCTCGCGCAGCGCGGCATAGGACTGCGCGATGAACCACGAGGTGCCGCAGCCGACGACCGCGACCCGCTCGCCCTTCTCGGGCAACCCCGCGACGTCCTGCGCCAGTGTCGCGATCTTGCGCCAGCATTCCGGCTGACTGGCGATCTCGTCCCTCACGAACATACCTGCTCCATTCTCCCAAGACTCAGTTAAGCTGCGCGTTATTGCTCTGTCAATGCCTGTTTCGAACATATTTTTGCAACCTCGCTGCAGCCCGCCGGAGCCGCCCTTGACGAGTGGCCCAGGACACACCAAAGATGATCAGCGGGCATCGAAGATGTGCAGAACATCGAAGAAACGGCGGTGCGCGATGGGGCGCTCACTTGGTCGCAGCGGTGTGCTCGTCTGCTGTGTGGTCGCGGCGTTACTGCTCGGCATGGCGGGCAGCGCATCGGCAGGGCAATGGCACCGGAAGAGCCCGCCGATCTCCACCCCGTGGACCGATGCGGTCGGCCCGGGCAATGCCCTTCCCGAGTACCCGCGCCCACAGCTGCAGCGGGAACGCTGGCTCAATCTGAACGGGCTCTGGCAGTACGGCACGAGCAGGGACGCGCTCGACGAGCAGATCCTGGTCCCCTATTCCCCGGAATCGGCGCTGTCCGGAATCCAGCGCCATGACGACCGGATGTGGTATCAGCGCAGCTTCACCGTGCCGAATTCCTGGCGCGGGCAACGGATCCTGCTGCACTTCGGCGCGGTGAGCCAGGAAGCCACGGTGTTCGTGAACGGCAAGCAGGTGGCCAGCCATCGCGGCGGATACGGCGCCTTCTCCGCCGATGTCACCGATGCCATCCGCGGCACCGGTCCACAGCAACTCACCGTTTCGGCGCGCGCGGATGTGGAGAACGGCGCATATCCGATCGGCAAGCAGCGCATCAAACCGGGCGGGATCCTCTACACCGCGAGCTCGGGAATCTGGCAGACCGTGTGGGCCGAACCGGTCCCGAGCACGCACCTGTCCAAGCTGGACGTCACCCCCGATCTGGAGAACGGCGCCTTCCGGGTCACCCCACGGGCCACCGGGCACGCGGCCGTCGAGGTCACGGTGCGGGAGAAATCCGGGCGCCTGGTCGCGAAGGGCATCGGAGCAGCGGGGAAGACCCAGCAATTGCGGATCGCGCACCCGCACCTGTGGAGCCCGGAGAATCCCTACCTCTACGACATCCGCGCGCGGGTGCTCGGCAGCGGGGATTCGGTGCGCAGCTACGCCGGGATGCGCGAGATCGGCATCAAGAAGGACAGCCAGGGCCGCCCGCGGATGGCGCTCAACGGCAAGATCGTGTTCCAGCACGGGCCGCTCGACCAGGGTTACTGGCCGGACGGGATCTACACCGCGCCGACCGATTCCGCGCTGCGCTACGACCTCGAACAGACCAAGGCGCTCGGCTTCAACATGGTGCGCAAGCACACCAAGGTGGAGCCCGCACGGTGGTACTACTGGGCGGACAAGCTCGGATTGCTTGTCTGGCAGGACATGCCCGCGCTTCCCATCGATCTCGGTATCCCGCCGGAGCAGAGCCCGCCGCCCACCGCGGCACAGCGGGCCAATCTGCAGGACGGCCTCCGCGAGCTGATCGACCAGCACCGCAGCGACACCTCCATCGTCACCTGGGTGCCGTTCAACGAGGGCTGGGGCGAATTCGACACCGCACGCATCGCCGAGGAGACCAAACGCCTCGACCCGACCCGGCTCGTGAACGCCGACAGCGGGGTCAACTGCTGCTACTCGGAACCGGACACCGGGGCGGGCGATATCTACGACGATCACACCTATGTCGGCCCGGGCAAACCGGCCGTGCGGGATGCGCGCGCGGTCGTGGACGGTGAATACGGCGGGCTCGGACTCGTGCTCGACGGCCACGTCTGGCCGGGCAAACCGCAGGCCTACGAAATGGAGAAAACACAGCAGCAGCTGACCCGGCGGTACGACGAGGTCAGCAAGGATCTGGCGAAAACGGTGCGGGACAACGGATTGTCCGCGGCCGTCTACACCCAGACCACCGATGTGGAGAACGAGGTCAACGGGCTCATGACCTACGACAGGCGGATCGTGAAAGCGGATCCGCGGACCGTGCGAGCCGACAATCTCGCGGTGATCAAGGCAGGGACAGAATGAACATCAGCAGGCGAGCCGCACTGACCACCGCGATGGCGGCCGGGGCGACGGTGGCCGGGGCGAGCGCGGCTTCGGCTTCGGCACAGCAACCCGTTGCCGCGCAAGCAAAGCAGGTCGGCGAGAACGGCGCGGTCTACCGGCTCCGGCGCGGTTCGCACGAGGCCGTGATCACCGGGGTCGCCGCCGCGCTGTACTCCTGGAAGGTGGACGGCGAGGAAATCCTGGCCACCCATGATCCACGGGTGATGGGCGAGGCCGGTTATCAGGGGAAAACCATTCTCCCGTGGTGCAACCGGATCGCGGCAGGTAAGTACACCTTCGAGGGCACCGAATACCAGGTGCCGATCAACGAGGTGGCCAAGAACACCGCACTGCACGGGCTGCTGAATTTCGTGGAATGGGAACTCGTGCACCACGACGGGCACCGGCTCGTCCTCGAATACACCGAACCACCCTCCTACGGCTATCCGTTCCACCTCCGGTTCCGCATCGGCTACACGATGGACCGCGACGGATTGCAGTGCACGCTGAGCGCGCGCAATATCGGCACCACCAACGCTCCGTTCACCACGGCGACCCACATTTACGTCGCCGCCCCACCCGGTGGGCACGTGGACGATCTGGTCGTGGAACTGCCCGCGGCGAGCTATTACCTCGTGGACGACAATCTGATCCCGACCGGGAAAGCAGCGGTCGCCGGTACCGAATACGATTTCCGCGCACCCCGCAAGATCGGCGCGCAGAAACTCGACACCGCGTTCACCGATGTGACAACGCAGAACGGCCGCTCGCATGCGATCGTGCGCAGGCCGGGCTCGGTGGACATCGAGCTGTGGATGGACGCCGGGCACAACTACTACCAGATGTACAGCGACGACAGCCCTTCCATACCGCGCCCGAAACGCATCGGCCTCGCGCTCGAACCCATGGTCGGCGCCCCGAACGCGTTCAACACCGGGGACGGACTCATCACGATCGCGCCGGGCAGCGCATGGGAGGGCAGCTGGGGACTGCGCGCCGTATAGCTCACCGGCTGGTTATGCTCCCTGCTCACGTACCGCTACAGGGAGGTAACCGATGCGATTCACCACACTGATCGGCAAGGCCGCTGCCCTGGCCGCGTTCACCGGCCTCGCGGTCGCGGGCACGAGCGCCGCCGCGACGAAGGGGGCAGAGCCGCTCGGTGGCGAGGCAGGCGGAAACCACAGCACACACGCCGGGCTGATCGTGATCAACCCACAGGGCAGCGACAGCCTGATCGAGATCGACCGCGCGATCAACCTCGACCTGACGCTGATCAATATCGGCGGCGACCGGAAGAACTAGCCGATTCCGAGGTCCGCGTAGAGCGCGCGGACCAGGCCGATGCTGCGCGGATCCTGACCGCTCGTGCCGCCGCCGAACGCGTTCATCGTGTAGGCGTAGGAAATCCGGTTCTCCGGGTCGGCGAAGGCATAGGACCCGCCCGCCCCGCCGTGCCCGAAGGCGCGCGGATTGGGCCCTGCCTGCCCCGCGCCGTTGAGCATGTACCCGAGCCCCCATGAGGTCGGCACCCCCGCACCGGCGAGCGGACCGATCACGAAGTCCCGCTCCCCCGGCTTGCTCTGGTTGGTGCGCATGGCTTCCATGGTCTGCTCACCGACGAGTTTGCCGTTCGCGAGCGCCCCGTACACGGTGGCCAGTCCGCGCGCGGTGGCCTGGGCATTGGCCGCGGGCACCTCGGCCGAGCGGTACTCCGCGCTGTTCACATCTCCCGGCGGGGCATGGGTCAGCGCGGCGAACAACGCGGCGAGCGGGTGCTCGTCGATGGACCGGATCGGTTCGCTCGGCCGGTCCGGGAACATCCGCTCGAGCACGGACCGGTCCAGCATGCCGATCATGTCCGCGCACCGGTGCTGCTGCTCGAGCGGGGTTCCGACGTACAGATCCGCGCCGAGCGGTTCGGTGATCTCCTCACGCAGAAAGGTGCCAAGCGAACGCCCGGAGATCCGGCGCACCACCTCGCCGACGAGGAACCCGAAGGTCACCGCGTGATAGCCCTGCGCGCTGCCCGGCTCCCACCACGGTTCGGTCGCGGCGAGCCGCGCGCACATGGTGTCCCAGTCCCGCACCTCGGTCTCGTCGAGCTGCTCGCGCGGCGCGATCAGCCCCGCGCGGTGGGAAAGCAGCCAGCGCACCGGGATCTCGGCCTTTCCCGCCTGTGCGAACTCCGGCCAGTACCGCGCCACCGGGGCGTCGAGGTCCAGCTCACCGCGGTCCACGAGCAGATGCGCGCACAGCGCGGTCATCCCCTTGGTCGTGGAGTACACGTTGACCAGGGTGTCCGCCTGCCACGGCCGGGTACGTGCGGCATCCGCGTACCCGTCCCAGAGGTCGACCACGGTCTCCCCGTCCACGGTCACCGCGACCGCGGCGCCGACCTCACCCCGCTCGGTGAAGTTCGCCTCGAACGCCGCCCGAAGCCGGTCGAATCCTGGTGCGCTTGTCCCGCTCAACGCCACGGTTCACCTCCACTTGTTACTTACCTTAAGTTACTATCACAGATATGCCGGGGAAAGCGGATACGCGCGAACTCACACAGGCGGCTTCGGCCATGGCCTACGCGCTGACCCGCGGGCGCATCCACGAGCGGATGGCCGAATCCTGCGGGGTTCGCCTCGAACGTGCCTCGGCCGCCCTGCTGCGCACCCTGGCCGGCGCGGGCACCCCGATGCGCACCAGCGATCTCGCCGAGCAGCTGCTGGTCCGCCCGCCGCACGTGACCCGCCAGGTCACCAGGCTCGCCGAGGAAGGTCTCGTGGAGCGCGCCGCGCACAGCAGCGATCGGCGCGCCAATCTGGTGCACATCACCAGAAAAGGCAGGAACGTGGTGACGAAGCTGGACGCAGCCACCCACGCCTGGCTGGAAACCGTGCTGCACGAGGTGCCCGCCGAGGATGTGCGCGCCGCCGCGCGGGTCATGCGCGCCGTGGCCGAAGGATGCGAGTCGTGATCTAGACTCGGTGGATGGCGCAGTACTACGACGTGCACCCGGAGAACCCGCAGCGGCGGAGCATCGGCAAAGCGGTCGACATCGTGCGCGGTGGCGGACTGATCGCCTATCCGACCGATTCCTGTTTCGCACTCGGCGCGCAGCTCGGCAACAAGGACGGAATCGAACGGATCCGATCCATCCGCAAACTCGATGACCGCCACCATTTCACCCTGGTGTGTGAGAGTTTCGCGCAGCTCGGACAATTCGTACACATCAACACCGCGGTGTTCCGCGCGATCAAGGGCGCGACCCCGGGCAGCTACACCTTTATCGTGCCCGCATCCGATGAGGTGCCCCGGCGGATGATGCACCCGAAGAAGAAGACCGTCGGCGTGCGCATTCCCGATCACACGGTGGTGCACGCCCTGCTCGCCGAACTCGGCGAACCGCTGCTCTCCAGCACCCTGCTGCTTCCCGGGCACGAGGAACCGATGACCCAGGGCTGGGACATCAAGGAAGAACTCGATCACGTGGTCGACGCGGTGATCGACTCCGGCGAGTGCGGCACCGAACCCACCACCGTGGTGGACTTCTCCTCCGGGGAACCGGAGATCATCCGCTACGGCGCCGGGGATCCCAGCCGGTTCGAATGAGTGCGCGCCGACTCAGACCGTGGTGACCGCGATTCCGTGCTCGCGCAGGGCGGCCAGCTCGGACTCGGGTGCCTCGGCATCGGTGATCACCTCGTGCACCCCGGAGCTCGGGCAGATCTGTGCGAAGGCGACCTTGCCGATCTTGGAGGAGTCGGCGACCACGACCACCCGCTCCGCGCGCGTGGTCATCAGCCGGTTGATGTCCGCCTCCCCTTCGTGGCTGGCGTAGGCGCCCCGGCTCGGGTGCAGCGCGTCGACCCCGAGGAAGAGGATGTCCATGTTCAGCTCGTCGATGATGCGCCCGGCGAGCGGACCGGTGAGCTCGAAGGACTGCTGACGCGCGACCCCGCCGGTGACCACGATCTTGATGTAGGGCCGTACCGCGAGCTCGCCCGCGATGTTCAGCGCATTGGTGACCACGGTGACGAGCGCGTCCTGCACCTCGGCGAGGTCGGTGCGCATCGCGACGGCGCGGGCGATCTCGGTCGTCGTGGTACCGCCGTTCAGGCCGATCACCATGCCCGGGTGCACCAGCGCCGCGGCATGCGCGCTGATCCGCTGCTTCTCCGGGGTGTGCCTGGCCGCCTTGTGCCGCAATGGAAGGCCATAGGCCACATTGCTGGCGACCGCGCCGCCCCTCGTCCTGGTGAGCAACTGCTGTTCGGCCAGATGATCCAGGTCGCGGCGTACGGTGGCGGCCGAGACGAGCAGCTCCTCGGCCATCTCCTCAACGTCGACCTTCTCCCTCCTGCCGACGATGTCGAGCAGGGTGGCCAGCCGTTCGTGCCTGTCCACGCGAACTCCCTACGGTGTGTCCTCGGCGTCGATATTCGCACACAACCTGCCGAGCAGCGCGCGCAACGAGCCGATTTCGGCCGCGGAAAACCCTGAACGCACCCTGGCGTCGAATTCCCGGGCCGCTTCGGCGAGCTCGGCGAACCGTGCCTCACCCGCCTCGGTCAGCTCCACGATATGCACCCTCCGGTTCGCCGGATCACGGCGCCTGGTGATCAGCCCGGATCGTTCCATCCCGTTGAGATGATGGGTCAGCGTGGCAGGTTCGATGCCGATTTCCGCTGCGAGCGCACGCTGGTTCGCCCCGGGATTGAGCTTCAGTTCGAGCAGCACGATCCAGGTCGAGAAGGAACCACCGGCCGCGTTCAGCGCCTCGTCGAACCCGCGCGCGATGGCCCGCGACACCCGGCCGACCGTGCGGCCGATGGGTTCCTCGCCCTTTCGAAACATCGGGCCAGTCTAGCAAGAACATCTAATCGTTAGACATCTAATGGCGTTAATTGCTTGCGCGCCCGCCACGATGGGTTACAGTGGTTGCCATGGGCACGCTCTGAGAACCTCTGATCCCGGGCTCTTCTGACGAGCAACCGGCATCGCCGCGCAGTTGACACGGCACAGCACTTTCACTGAACGCGGCCGAAATCTGTTACGCGCACGTGGGACACGTGTATCCAAGAGCGTCTTTCGAGGAGGTCCGCCATGGCGAAATCCGTCCATTCGAACGAATCCGTCAGCAAACTCGCCGCCGAACTGCCGAGCATCGAGGATATCCGCGCCGGTATGCACGGCAATATCCCCGGACAGCGGCCGACCGGCGAGAATGCCACGCAGCACGGCGGGCGCCCACGGCAATCGGGTGCCAAGGGTGCGCTGAAAGCCAAGGGGCGCAAGGACAATGCCCCGCCCGCCATACTGCGCAGAGGCCAGAACCGTTAATCCGCCTCGCGGGTCAGCAGCTCCACCATGTGGAGCGCGCGACGGTCGGCGAGCTGGTCGAGTTGCGTGCGGCAGGAGAATCCATCCGCAAGCACGACCGCCTCGCCGGCCTCGCGCACCGCGGGAAGCAGCGCGTTCTCGGCCACCTTGACCGAGACGTCGTAGTGCCCCCGCTCGACACCGAAATTCCCTGCGAGGCCACAACATCCGCCGACCGAGCGCACCTGCGCACCGGACCGTTTCAGCAGTTCCTCATCGGCCTGCCAGCCGAGCACGGCGTGCTGATGACAGTGCGGCTGGGCGACGACCTCGGTCCCGCTCAGGTCCGGCGGTGTCCACTGTGGACGGAACTTGCGCAGGAGTTCGGCCAGCGTGTACGTGGAACCGGCGATCTCCTCGACCCGTTCGAGCGGCATCTTCTTGGTGCCTCGCAACAGTTCCGCGGCATCGGAGCGGAACACGGCGGTGCACGAGGGTTCGAGGCCCACGATCGGGACACCGAGGCGCACGAACGGGTCGAGCTCGCGCATCGAGCGGCGGATCATCCGGCGCGCGGTGCTCAGCTGCCCAGTGGAGATCCAGGTCAGCCCGCAGCAGACCGGTTTCTCCGGGATGTGCACGGCGAACCCGAGTGATTCGAGGAACCGCAGTGCGGTGACCGCGACTTCGGGCTGGAAGTAGTTGGTGAAGGTGTCCACCCAGAGCAGCACCGGAGACTGACCGTCCACACGGGAGTTCCCGGTCCGGTTCTCCGCATACCAGGCGCGGAAGGTCTGCTCGGTGAACTGCGGCAGATCACGGCGTTTGTCGATGCCGCCGAAGAACTTGGCGATCGCGGCGAGCCCGCGGTTGCCGAGCGCGCCGTTCGCGAGCTTCGGCGTCTTCGAGGCGAGCCGTGCCCAGCGGGGCAGCCATCCGAGGCTGTAGTGCGTGGCGGGCCGCGGCCGGTGCCTGTACGCCTGGTGCAACGCCTCGGCCTTGTACGCGGCCATGTCCACCCCGGTCGGGCAGTCCGAGGCACATCCCTTGCAGGACAGGCACAGATCGAGCGCGTCCCGTACCTCGGGGGAACGCCAGCCGTTGCCGACGATCGAGCCGTTCACCATTTCCTGCAGGATCCGCGCCCGGCCGCGAGTGGAGTCCTTCTCCTCGCCGGTCGCCAGGTAGGAGGGACACATCACGCCACCGGATGCCGTGGTGTCCGCCCGGCACTTTCCGACCCCGGTGCAGCGGTGCACCGCCTCGGAGAAATCCCCGTGGTCGTGCGCGAACCGCAGCCCGAGCTTGCGGGTAACCGGTTTCGCCTCGGCCACCCGGATATCGGCGTGCACCGGGCGCGGGCGCACGATCACACCCGGGTTCATCAGGTCGAGCGGATCGAAAATCCCTTTGACCGCACCGAAAAGCCCGATCACATCCGGGGAGTACATCATCGGCAGCAGTTCCCCGCGCGCCCGGCCGTCCCCGTGTTCCCCGGACATCGATCCGCCGTGCCGCGCGACGAGTTTGGCCGCCTCGAACAGATACTCCCGGAACCGCGCGGGTCCACCGGTGCGATCCAGCGGGAAATCGATCCGCGCGTGCACACAGCCATCGCCGAAGTGTCCGTACGGCATCGAGGTCAGGTCGAATTCCTTCAGCAGTTCCTCGAACTCCCGCAGATAATCGCCCAGCTGCTCCGGTGGAACCGCGGAATCCTCCCAACCGGCGTGCGCGGGCCGGTTCTCCATGGAGCGCGCGGAAAGCCCGGAACCGTCCTCGCGGATACGCCAGAGCGCCGCCGCCTCGCGCGGATCGGTGACGATCATCGAATCGAGCGCACCCGCCTCACGGACCATACGTGCGGCGAGCGCGGAGAGCTCCTCCATCCGGCGCCCGGCGAGCTCGACCATCAGCCAGCCCTTGCCCTTGGGCAGTTTGGGCACCCGGCCCGCACCCTTGCGCTCCTGCACCACATCCACGATGCGCGCGTCCAGCCCCTCCATGGCGACCGGATTGTGCGGCAGCAGCGCGGGAACCGCGTCGGCGGCGGCGGGCATGTCCGGGTAACCGAGCACGACGAGCACCGAATCGGTCGGCCGCTCGACCAGGTTCAGCGTGGCCTCGGTGACGATGCCGAGCGTGCCCTCGGTGCCCACCAGGGCCTTGGCGAGATTGAAGCCGTTCTCCGGAAGCAGGTGCTCGAGCGAGTACCCGGAGACCTGGCGGCGGAACCGGCCGAACTGGGTGCGCAGTGTGGCGAGGTTTTCCCGCACCAGATCCGAGAGTGCGGCGAGCGTCGGTGAACCGGCCGGGTCCATCCCCCGCATCGCGGTGATCGACCGCCCCGTGCCGCTGAGCAGTTCGATGCTGACCACATTGTCCGCGGTGCGCCCGTAGCCGAGCGCGCGCGAACCGCAGGCGTTGTTGCCGAGCATCCCGCCGATCGTGCAACGGTTGTGCGTGGAGGGATCCGGGCCGAACCGCAGACCGTGCGGTGCCGCGGCCGCCTGCAGGGAGTCGAGCACGACCCCGGGCTGCACGGTCGCCGTGCCTGCACGCGGATCGATGTCCAGCACCCGGGCGAAGTGCTTGGTGAAATCGAGGATGATGCCCTTACCGACCGCATTGCCCGCGATCGAGGTGCCCGCGCCGCGCGGAGTGATCGGAGTCTTGGTCTCCTCGGCGACCTTGACCACCGCCGCGACCTCGTCCAGATCCCGCGGCCGCACGATGGCCGCGGGCGGCACCCGATACAGCGAGGCATCCGCCGAATACTCCGCGCGCGCGAGGCTCGACATGTCGAATTCCTCGATTCCCGCATCGCGTAACGCCCAGCCGAGATCCTCCATTGCGATTGCCTCGGTCACCGCTGACCTCTCCCTAGACTCTGTCGATCTCGTAGACCCTGTCGATCACGGGCAAGCATGCTTGGCGTGTATGTCCTGAACAATAGTGATGTGCATCTCTAGACCCAGCGCACCACGTTCGCCGGTGGCCGCTGCCCGAGCAGCGTAGCCACCATCTCGACCACATGCCTGGTTTCCCGGACCTGATGTGCGCGGAACATCGCCGCCCCGTCCCGTGCCGCCCAACCCGTCGAGGCGAGGGTGCCGGTCACTCGCTCATCGAGTTCGACATCCAGGGTCTCCCCGACGAAACCCTTGTTCGACATGGCCATCAGCACCGGCCAGCCGGTCCCGACCAGCTTGGGCACGTTCCGCAGTACTTCGAGGCTGTGGTGGCTGTTCTTGCCGAAATCCAGTGCCGGATCGATGAGGATGCCTTCGCGCGGTACACCCTTGGTCACGGCGCGTTCGGCCTGCTCCACCAGATCGTCGACCACGGCGCCCACCACATCCGCGTACTGCGGGCGCACCGGATCGGTCCGCGGCGCCAGTCCGCCGGTATGGGCGCACACATAACCGGCCCCGTACTGCGCGGCCACATCCACGATCTCCGGATCGGCCCCGCCCCAGCTGTCGTTGATCAGATCGGCCCCCGCGGCGCACATCCGGTCGGCCGCCTCGTGCCGCCAGGTGTCCACGCTGATCACCAGGTCCGGATAGGCCTCGCGGGCCCATTCGAGGGTCGGCAGCACCCGGTCGAGTTCCTGGGCCACGGTGACCTCGGGGCCGGGGCTCGCGGGCACGCCACCGAGGTCGATCACATCGGCGCCCTCCGCGATGGACGAGCCGATCGCGGTGCGCGCCGCCTCGTCGGCGTAGGTGATTCCGTTGTCATAGAAGGAATCCGGCGTCCGGTTGACGATCGCCATGATCAGTGCGCGGTCCCTGGCCACAGTACGACCACGGAAGGTGAGCTCTGGCACCCGATCGTCCTCCTTATCGTTCGACGAGATAACGCATGAGCAGCGTATCCGCTTGCGTGAGAACCGAGTCCAGCCGCAGCCGCGCGTCGACCGGTGCACCCGCCGCGATACGTCCGGCGGGCCCGGAAAGCAGCATCGGCGCCAGCGTCAGCCGCAGCTCGTCCACCAGCCCCTGCTCGAGCAGCGAACCGAACAGGGTCGGCCCGCCCTCGCAGTCGATCCGGTGCAGCCCGCGTTCCTCCAGCGCCGACCGCGCCGCGGCCAGGTCCACCCGATCCCGCCCGGCCACGATCACCTCGGAACCGGTTCCCGCCCACGCCCTGCGCCGCTCGACGGGAACATCACCGCAGGTCAGCACGATGCTCGGAGTCAGGACATCGGTCAGCACCGGCGCGTCCGGCGGGAGCGAGGGCCCCGTGCTCACCACCGCGATCGGGGCCACCGGGGCCAGCCCGTACTCCGCACGGCGGCGCGCGGTCAGTTCGTCGGGACGCATCCCGTGGAACCCCTCGCCGACCGCCGTGCCCGCGCCGAGCAGCACCACGTCCGCCAGGTCACCCCCGAGGCGGTACACCACGCGATCGGGTGGCGTGGACAGCGGAGCCGAATGCCCGCCCGATTCCACCGCCCCGTCCGCGCTCGACACGAAGTTCACCACCAGCCAGCGGTCCGGATAGGAATACCGCCGCTCGAGCGCCTGCTCATCGAGTTGGGCCTGCTCAGGCCAGATCTGCCACACATCCACCTCAATACCAGGCCGACCTCTACCCTGGTGGTCATGGCAACCAAATCGGCCCGTGGTCTGTTCGTCAAGCAAGCCCTGCGCAACCCGGGCGCGGTCGGAGCCGTGTGGCCATCCTCGAGGCAGCTCGCCGAAACCCTCGCCAAGATCGTGCCGACCAGGGGAAACCCCATCGTCGCCGAACTCGGCGCGGGCACCGGATCAGCCTGCGAGGCCATCGACGAACGCCTCCCCGAAGGCGGGCGGCACTTCGCCGTCGAGATCGACCCGAGCATGGCCGAGCACCTCGAACGCGAATATCCCTCCGTGACCGTGCTCCGCGGTGATGCCGCCGACCTCGGCAAACTGCTCGCCGAGCACGGAGTCGACGAACTCGACGCCATCGTGTGCGGGCTGCCCTGGTCCATCTTCGGCGACGCCAAACAGCGCGCCATCCTCGGCGAGATCCGCGCCATGCTGCCCAAACACGGATTCTTCGCCACCTTCACCTACCGGCACACCGCCATCCTCTCCGGGGCACGGCGGTTCCGCGCGCTGCTCGAGGAGAACTTCGACCAGGTGCACATCTCCCGCACCGTGGTGCGCAATGTCCCGCCCGCTTATGTGTACCTGTGCAGCGGGCGCCGCGAAGTGGAGCAGTAGCCAAACCGGCGCCATGGCAACGAATGATCCCCCAAGGAGCACCGCTCTGAAATGGCAGGACCACCCGGGTAGGTTGTCTAGGTATCCGACCATGTCATCGCGTACCTGGACGAATCCGGTTATCTCACGGCTCCCGGTCACCGGCTGTCCGTGATCGCCGCCGTACTGACTTCGATTGCCGATCATGAGGTGATCACCGAGATGATCCGGGCGGCTCAATTCCAGAACCGGCCGTGGCATTTCTACGACGAAACACCGAGCAGGCGCATCGAACTGGCAGCCGTAATCGCAGCCATGCCGCTGCACGGTGGATTCCTGCTCGCCGCTACGAGCACACCGACCGGGCAGGAGCGTGCGCGGGCACGGATACTGACGCAGCTCCGGCCGACGCTGCAGTTCCACGAACAGGTCGAGCATGTGGTGATGGAGACACGTGGCGGCGGAGACAAACATGATCGTCGTACCCTCGACCGCTTACGCCGATCCCGGACCGTCACATCCGCGCTGCGGATCGACCACCGCCCTAAACGAGAGCCGCTACTTCAGCTGGCGGACTTCGTGGCAAGCGCCTACGTCAGCGCACAGCATCACGGTGAAAGCAGGCCATGGGATCTCGTGTCTGAAGCCCACCCGATCGAACTGCTTGAACTACCCCCGAGATAACGCGAAACCGGGGGTCCCACGACGACGCGGGCACGCTCCCCGGCTCACTTCCGACCGCATCCGCGGATCGACCGGCGACTGCCAGCCGAGGTGCCAATGACCGCACACACAAAACGGCCCTCACACCGGAGTTTTTCTGGATGCGAGGGCCGTTTCGGCTGGTGTGGCGGCTGAAGGGTTCGAACCTTCGTAGGCAATGCCGACAGATTTACAGTCTGCTCCCTTTGACCACTCGGGCAAGCCGCCTTGCTGCGGCCACTTGGTGACCGCGCGAAGTACGATACCAACGACTCCGGGCGCTCTGCACGGGGGGTGGGCAGACTACGATCGGCTGGCGAGCAGACCAGGATGCCGTGCAGGTCGCGGCGGGAAGGGGCGATGACGATGGCCGATCCGTCGTTCGACGTGGTGAGCAAGGTCGACCGCCAGGAAGCCGACAACGCACTGAACCAGGCAGCCAAGGAGCTCTCGACGAGGTTCGACTTCCGCGGGGTGAACGCGGACATCTCCTGGGCCGGCGAGGAAGCGGTGACGATCGTCGCGGACACCGAGGAGCGGGTGCGCGCCGCGCTCGAGGTGTTCAAGGAGAAGCTGGTCAAGCGCGGCATCTCGCTGAAGTCCTTCGACGCGGGCGAACCGGAGCTCTCCGGCAAGGCGTACCGGATCAAGGGCACGATCGTCCAGGGAATCGAGCAGGACAAGGCGAAGCAGATCTCGAAGTATCTGCGCGATGAGGCACCCAAGGGCATCCAGGCGCAGATCCAGGGCGACCAGCTGCGGGTGACCGGCAAGAAAAAGGATGCGCTGCAGGACGCGATCGCGCTGCTGAAGAACAAGGACTTCGGCATAGCACTGCAATTCACGAACTACCGCTGAGGAATCCGATGAAAGGTATTGTGCTCGCCGGAGGTTCGGGAACGCGGTTGCACCCGATCACGCTGGCCACCTCGAAGCAGCTGCTTCCGGTGTACGACAAGCCGATGATCTACTACCCGATCTCGGTGCTGATGCTGGCCGGGATCCGGGACATCCTGCTCATCTCCACGCCGTCCGATCTGCCGAATTTCCAGCGCCTGCTCGGCGACGGGAGCCAGTTCGGGTTGAGCATTTCGTACGCGGAACAACCGGAACCGAACGGGCTCGCCGAGGCGTTCGTGATCGGCGAGGAATTCGTCGGAAACGACAGCGTCGCGCTCGTGCTCGGGGACAATATTTTCTACGGAAAAGGGTTCGGAAACGTACTGCACAAGCAGGCGGCCGAGCTGGACGGCTGCGTGCTTTTCGGCTATCCGGTCAAGGATCCGAGCCGGTACGGTGTCGGTGAATGCGATGCGGAAGGCAAGCTCGTCTCGCTGCAGGAAAAGCCGGAGAATCCGCGCTCGAACCGGGCGATCACCGGCCTTTATTTCTACGACAACGAAGTCGTCGAGATCGCGAAGAACCTGAAGCCCTCGCCGCGTGGCGAGCTGGAGATCACCGATGTCAACCTGGCGTACATGAACGCCGGGCGGGCCCGGCTGATCGACCTCGGCCGCGGGTTCGCCTGGCTGGACACCGGAACCCACGATTCGCTGCTCGAAGCGGGCCAGTTCGTGCAGGTGCTCGAACACCGCACCGGGGTGCGGATCGCGTGCCCGGAGGAGATCGCGCTGAAGATGGGCTACATCAGCGCCCAGGAATGCCTGGCACTCGGCGAGAAGCTCGCGAAGACCGGATACGGCGAGTACATCGTGAACCTGGCCAGGCCCCTGCTCTAATCGCGGGCCATCCGCTCCAGCCGCGCGATCCGGTCGGCGATCGGCGGGTGAGTGGAGAACATCTTGGACAGGCCCTCGGGGCGGAACGGGTTCGCGATCATCAGGTGCGCCTGGGAAACGACCTTGGGTTCCTGGACGAGCGGGGCGGCCCGGGTGCCGTACTCGAGTTTGCGCAGCGCGGAGGCGAGCGCGAGCGGGTCTCCGGTGAGCTCCGCGCCGGACTGGTCGGCCTGGTACTCGCGGGAACGGCTGATCGCCATCTGCACCACGGCGGCCGCGATCGGGCCGAGCAGCGCCATCAGCAGCATGACGAGCGGGTTCGGCCGGTCGTCGTCCCCGCCGAAGCCGAACATGCCCGCGAACATGGCGAGGTTCGCCAGCATGGAGACCAGCGAGGCCATCGCACCCGCGACGCAGGAGATCAGGATGTCGCGGTTGTAGACGTGCGACAGCTCATGCCCGAGCACGGCGCGCAGCTCGCGCTCATCGAGCAGTTCGAGGATGCCGTTGGTCGCGCACACCGCGGCGTGCCGTGGACTGCGCCCGGTCGCGAAGGCGTTGGGCGCGGCGGTCGGCGAGACGAACAGCGCGGGCATCGGCTGGCGCGCCTTGGAGGCGAGCTCGCGCACGATCCGGTACATGGTCGGCTGCTGGGCCTCGGAGACCGGCTGGGCGCGCATGGCCCGCAGGGCGAGCGTCGCGGAGTTGAAGTAGGTGTAGGCGTTCATCGCCAGCGCCACGACCACCGCGATGATCAGGCCGGTCCGCCCGAACAAGGAACCGATCACCACGATGAGCGCACTCATCCCGCCAAGCAGTACGGCGGTCTTCAGCCCATTGAAATGCTTGTGCACGGCGTTCCCTTTCGGAATCCTCCCCTTTGTCAAAGCTACTGTGTTCAACGGCTGTGCCCGGCCGTCAGGTTCCCGCCCGCCAGTATGTGGTCGGTCGCACCCGGTCACGCGGCAGCCCCGCCTCGAGCAGGAACCGGCGCAGCTCGTGCATGACCGTGCGCTCCCCGGCCAGCCAGACGTCCAGGCCCGGGTCCAGCTCGATCCCCGCCAGCGCGGCACGCAGCCGGCCGGGATCGGCAAGCTCACCGCCCTCGCGGTGCACCCAGGTCACCGGAACCGGCATGGGCTGGCGTTCGGCCTCGTCGGCGATCTCGACCAGGACCGTGACCGGGATCGCCGGGTTCAGCTCGGGCAGGGTCGCCTGGATCGCGGGCAGCGCGCTCTCGTCCCCGATCAGCAGGTAACCGCTCGCCTCCGGGTCCGGTTCATAGGCCGGGGACGGACCGACGAAGATCAGCTCGTCACCGGGGCGCGCGTCCCTTGCCCAGCTAGCGGCCGGGCCGGACTCGGCGTGCAGCACGAAGTCGATGTCCAGCTCGGTGGTCCGCGCGTCGAAGCGGCGGATCGTGTAGCTGCGCATCTCGGGGCGCACCGCGGCGAACGCGGCCCGCGCGGTGGTCGCGGTCAGCGGCTCGGGCAGTTCGGCACCCTCGGCGTAGAAGTACAGCACCACGTGCGAATCGGTGCCCGCGTTCACGAACTCGCCGAGGTCGCCGCCACACAGGGTGACCCGCTGCATCCCCGGAGTGATTCGCTCGGTGCGCAAGACCGGCGCGCGGAACAGCCGCGTCTGCGTGGGCCGGGCCCTTCTCCTGCTGCGTTGTTTCGTACCGCTCACCGGTGAAATGCTAAAGCCATGCTGTTCTCCTTCGAGGGCAAGACCCCGAACGTGCACGAGGACGCGTGGATCGCGCCGACCGCCACCCTGATCGGCGATGTGACCGTGGAGGCAGGCGCCTCGGTCTGGTACGGCGCCGTGCTGCGCGCCGACTTCGGCCCGATCCGCGTCGAGGAACGGGCGAACGTCCAGGACAACACCGTGATCCACTGCGCAAGCGCGGGCACCGTCATCGGCCGCGGCGCCACCGTCGGGCATTCCTGTGTGGTGCACGAGGCGCAGGTGGGAGCCGGGGCCCTGATCGGCAACGGTTCCACCGTGCTCGACGGGGCCACCGTCGGGGAAGCGGCCCTCATCGCGGCCGGTGCGCTGGTCCCGCCGGGCGCCGAGATCCCCGCGGGCATGACCGCCATGGGCGCACCGGCCAAGCGGATCGAGCCGATGAGCGAGACGGCGCGCGAGTGGGTGGAGCACAACAGCCGCATCTACGCGGAGCTCGCCGCGCGGCACCGGGCGAGCACCCGGGAGGTCTGAGACCGGCGAACGGTTCAGTCGTCGGCCATCACGGTGTACACCCGCACCTCCGCGGGCACCCCCTTCGCCCGGAACCACAGGCGTTTACGCAGTTCATGGCGATCGAGGTCGAGCTGCTCGTACATGCTGGACGAGACGAGCACCTCACCGGGCGCGGCAGCGGCGGCGACCCGGGCGGCGATGTTCACATCCGCGCCGAAGTAATCCCCGCCCAGTTTGCTCGGCTTGCCGAGGTGTGCACCGCAGCGCATCCGGGGCCGGTCCCCGTTGCTGGCCAGCGCGTCCACCGCGTCCCTGGCCCCGATCATGAACTCGAGCGCGCCGTCGGGCTCGGCGAACACCGCCATCAGGCCGTCCCCGAGGCGTTTCACCAGCCTGCCGCCGTGCATCCCGATCATCGGCTCGACCTCGGCGCTCACCTCGCGCAGCAAGGCCAGCGCGGCATCGTCGCCCACCTTGAGCGTCCAGTCGGAGAACTTGCCGAGATCGGTGAACACCAGGGACACATCCGCGGTGCCGACCGCGTTCGGCTGCGAGGAGGCGTAGGCCTGCCACACCTGCAGCGCGCCGAGCCCGAACTCCCGCAGGGCACTCGGTTTCCGGTTCGCGAGGTTGGCCAACTGCTGGCCGAGCACGTTCGAGGTGCGCGATCCGCTCACCGAGAGCGGGTCGCCGTAGCCGGGATCCCCGGGGAGCAGGGTGCGCACCCGTTCCACGAACGCGAGCAGCCTCGGATGCTGGTCCAGATACTCCAGCACCCGGCGACCGCGAGTGAATTGTCGACCCACCCTTCACATACTGCCAGTACGTCATGAATTCGCTTGCTCGGTGCGCACGCTCGCGAGCAAGGTCACCGCATGACCGAGGTTCGCGCGGCCACCCCCGCAGACGCCGAAGGCATCGCGAAGGCGCAGATTCGTGCCTGGCAGCACGCTTACACGGGACTGATGCCCGAGGAATTCCTGCGCACCCTCTCGGTGCTAGACCGGGCAAGCGATTTGCGCGCGAAACTCACCCGCACGGGCGGGGTCCGCACCCTGGTCGCGGTCGAGAAGGGCACCGTGCTCGGCTTCGCCAGCCACGGCCCGGACCGGGGCGAGGCGGGGATCGGCGAGCTGTACGCGCTGTACCTGGATCCGGACCATTGGCGGCGCGGGATCGGCACCCTGCTGCACACCGCGGCACTGCGCGAGCTGCTGGAGGCGGGCCATCGGGAGGCGGTCGTGTGGATGCTCGACGGGAACGAGCGGGCGCGCCGGTTCTACGAAGCGCACGGCTGGCGCGCGGACGGGGCGCGCAAGCAGGAGTCGATCCGGGGCAGCCCGCCACTGGAGGAGATCCGGCTGCACCGCTTGCTGGTGTGAAACGGAACTCGCGTACCGCCTCGCGCGTTCCCTGGCACATGCAGACGGCATTGGCCTTCGTGATCCCCGCCGGGGTCCTCGCGGTCGTCCTCATCGGCGCCTACGAGCTGCTCCGCCAGCGCAGGCGCAAAGCCGCAGGCACCCCGGTGACCGCGACCTACTTCAACGAGGTCACCGCGATCTTCTACGGCAGCAAACGCCATGAGCTCGAGCACCGGGACTCGGTCTCGCTGATGCGCGAGGAACAGGCCGAAGGCGCACCGCCGGGCAATGGGGTGGATCTGGATCAGGGAACGGCGAGCCTGCGGCGGCCGACTACCCGCTGAGCCGCCCGGTGCTCAGGAAGTTCTCCATCGCGGCGATGTACTCCGCGGTGTGCAGGCCGTTCTCGGTGAGCCAGGCATCGTCGTAGTAGGTGTGCTGATAGCGCTCACCACCGTCACAGAGCAGGGTCACCACGCTGCCCCGCTGCCCGGCGCGCAGCATCCGCTCGATCACGGTGAACGCGCCCCACAGGTTGGTTCCGGTGGATCCGCCCGCCCAGTGCCCGGTGCGCTCACGCAGTACCCGGATGGCGGCCATGGACGCGGCATCGGGCACCACGAACATGTCGTCGATGACGTGCGGCAGGAAGGACGGTTCGCAGCGCGGCCGCCCGATCCCCTCGATCCGCGAGGGCATCCCGGTCGCGTAGTCGAGCGCCCCGGTCTCCCAGGCTCCGAAGAAGGAGGAGTTCTCCGGATCGACGACGGCGAGCCTGGTCTCGTACCTGCGGTAGCGGATGTAGCGCCCGAAGGTCGCGCTCGTCCCTCCGGTTCCCGCGCCGACCACGATCCACTCCGGGACCGGGTACCGCTCCAGGCGCATCTGCTCGAACACGGACTCGGCGATGTTGTTGTTCCCGCGCCAGTCGGTCGCACGCTCGGCGTAGGTGAACTGGTCGAGGTAGTAGCCGTGACACTCGGCGGCGAGCCGCTCGGCCTCGGTGTAGATGGCCGATGGAGTATCCACGAAGTGACAGCGGCCACCGTAGAACTCGATCAGCTCGACCTTCTCCCTGCTGGTCTTGCGCGGGACGACGGTGACGAACTCGAGCCCGAGCATCCGCGCGAAGTACGCCTCGGAGACCGCTGTCGAGCCGCTGGAGGCCTCGATGAGCACGGTATCCGCGGAGATGTTCCCGTTCACCAGCCCGTAGAGCAGCAGGGAGCGGGCGAGCCGGTGCTTGAGCGAACCGGTCGGGTGCACCGATTCGTCCTTGAGGTAAAGGTCGATTCCCCAGCTCGCGGGCAGCGGGAACACGTGCAGATGGGTGTCCGCGCTGCGGTTCGCATCGGCCTCGAGCACCCGGATGGCGTTCGCGACCCATTCGCGATCGGTCACTGACCACCCCGGAGCTCGGCACGCAGCCGCTCACGCTCGGCGTCCCGGTTCGCCGTGCGGGCGGCGAGCGCGGCCGTGGTCCGGTTGCGCAGGCCACGGAAGGCGAACACGGAGATCGGGAAGGCCACGATGATCGCGACCGGGAGGGAGACGAGCAGCGGGACGCCGATGAGCATGAGCGCCACCGTCACCACGGCGATGATGGCGATCCGCGCGAGCGTGTAGAGCGCGAGATTGCCCCAGAGTCCGCCGGACGGCCGCGCTGCTTCCTGTTGCCCTTCACTCACGTTCGCCAAGGGTACCCGCACTCTCCTCGCTCGAATTCGGCCTGCTCTCGAACCGGGTGGAGAGCACGACGGTGGTGCGCGTCCTGCCCACCCCGCCGATGCGGCGCAGCCGTCCGAGGGAGAGTTCGAGCTCGTCCACCGTGCCGACCCGCACCTTCACGATGAACGCCTCCTCACCGGCGACCCGGTAGCAGGACTCCACCTCGGCCAGCCGCTCCAGCTCGTCGGCGACCTCCTCGTCATCGGCGTTGTCGGTGGGCTGGATCCCGACGAGCGCGGTCACCCCGAGCCCGATGGCCCGCGGATCGACGACCGCGTGATAGCCGACGATCACGCCGGAGTTCTCCAGCTTGGCGACCCGCTCGTGCGCCGAGGAGGCGGAGAGCCCGACCGCGCGGCCCAGTTCGGCATAGGTGGCCCTGCCGTCCTCGCGGAGGATGGCGATGAGTTTCCGGTCGATCGCGTCCACGGAACGAGAGTAAAGCGGAGAAGGGATTCGTGTACGAGCGGTGTGAACCGTCCTGCGCTCCGTACCGCTCTGACGTGGAGAAATGTCCACAGCGTCCGCTTTGTACTTTAATTCCCCTTTACTGAAACCTAAGTGTTCGAGTACCTGGGGGTCGGAGTGCAACGATGTGTCGCATAAGTCGTACTTGGCGCAAGGAGGTTCTTTGCCGTGACCGCGACAATCGGACAGGACACCCAGCAGGTCGGTGAACGGTTGCTGACCCCTGGTGAGGTCGCAACGTTGTTCCGCGTCGACCCCAAGACCGTGACGCGCTGGGCAACCGCCGGCCGTATCGGCTCCATTCGCACCCCGGGCGGGCACCGCCGGTTCCGCGAGGCCGAGGTCCAGTCGCTCCTCACGGAGTTGACCACCGAGCCAGAACACCACTGATCGGTCGACACGAGCGGTAACCGACCGCGGGCGAGCACGGGTACGCTGGGTGGCAGACGTGCTCGGAGGTGGCTTGATGCTGTACCTGCTCGCTGCGGTCGGCGCCGTGACGATAGGGGTCGTGTTGTGGAAGCTGCTGCGGATGAACGACCCCACCCGGACGGATCAGTTCGTCCTGCCGCAGGAACGCGAGGAAGAGCAGGCTCAACCGCAGCAACAGGGCCGGGTCATCGGACCGGACGACGACCCGGAGTTCCTGCGTAGCCTGGACAAGTACCGCAACGACTGATCAGCGGGGGTTACCGGCGCCCCACTGCTGATCATGGGGGAAATCCTGGGCCACGGTGGCCGCGAGCTCGAGCAGCGCGAGCCGGGTTGGCGCGGCGAGCCGGTCCAGATCGACCTCGGCCCCCTCTTCCAGGTGCGGGTCGAACGGAATCGGGCACACCGCGCGGCAGCGGGCCGCGAAGTGCTCGGTCAACCGGTCCAGATTCACCTTGCCCGATTTGGGGCGCACCGAGCTGACCACGGTCACCGAGCGGCCGACCAGGTCGCGGTAGCCGTGCGCGTCCAGCCAGTCGATCGTCGCCGAGGCCGAGCGGGCCCCGTCGATCGAACTCGAGGACACGATGATCAGCGAGTCCGCGATGTCCAGCACGCCCTTCATGGCGCTGTGCATGAGACCGGTCCCGCAGTCGGTGAGCACGATGTTGTAGAAGTGCTCGAGCAGGTCGATGGTGCGCCGGTAGTCGGTCTCGGAGAACGCCTCGGAGACCGCGGGGTCCTGTTCGGAGGCGAGCACTTCCAGCCGTGAGGGCCCCTGCGAGGTGTACGCGCGCACATCCGAGTAGCGGGTGATCCGGTTCGCGTCCCGCAGCAGGTGCCGCACGGTCGCGGTGGTCTCCAGCGGGATCTTCTGGGAGAGCGTGCCCCGGTCCGGGTTCGCGTCCACCGCGATCACCCGGTCCCCGCGCAGTGAGGCGAAGGTCGAGCCGAGGGTCGCGGTGGTCGTCGTCTTGCCGACCCCGCCCTTGAGCGAGAGCATCGCGATCTTGTAGCAGCCACGCAGCGGCTGGTTGATGCCGGTGATCAGCTCACGGCGGCGGATGTCGGCCGGGCTCTCGCCGAGGTTGACCGCGTGCCCGGTGGCCACGTAGACGGCCTTGCGCCAGCCACCGCGCGGGGTGCGCTTGTTGTTCTTCAGCAGCTGCGCGCTGGACAGGTCCTGGGTGGCCTTGGAGGCATGCCGCGCGAGGTCGTCGGGCGCCGGTCCTGCGGGGCCCTGCGGGGTGTACGGGCTCTGCTGCGGCGCCTGTTGCGGGTACTGCTGCTGTAGGTAGTACCCCGGCTGCTGCTGCGGGTAGTACCCGGGCGGCTGCTGTTGCTGCGCGGGCTGCTGGGCGGGCTGTTGCTGGGCGAACCCTCCGGAGGCGGGCCCGTAGTTCGGCTGTGGCTCCTGGTACTGCCCGTAGTCGGGTTGCGGCGGTTGTCCCTGCTGGTAGGCGATGGGCGGCTGCGCGGGGCTGGTCGGCTGGCTGTCCTGCTGGCCCTCGCTGTTGTCCACAGCACCGTTGTTGCCCGCAGCCTCCCCTGGCCACACGGCGCGCGTCGGCTCCTCCGGTGGTTGCCACGACGCGGTGTGCCGCCCGCCCTGCGCGTCGTCTGGTCCGAACCCTCCGGTCACCGGCGTCCTCTCTCTCCTTGTCGGTCGAACACGCTCTCCTGTCGACGGTAGCCTTCACCGCCGCATTGGTCCACGTAACAAGCGTGTTCAGGAAACGCCGGCGTAGGAGTGCATACCGGTAGTGACGAGGTTGATGAAGAACAGGTTGAACACGGTGACGACGAACCCGATCGAGTTGATCGCCGCCGCCGGGTTGCCCCGCCAGCCCGCGGTGGACCGTGCGTGCAGGTAGATCGCGTACACCACCCACGCGACGAGCGCCACGGTCTCCTTGGGGTCCCAGCTCCAGAACGAACCCCAGGCGCGCTCGGCCCAGATCGCCCCGCAGATGACACCGACGGTGTAGAGCGGGAAGGCGAAGATCGTGGTGCGGTACGCGACCCGGTCCAGTGCGTCCTTCGCGGGCAGCCGCTGCACGAACCGGGCGAGCTTGCGCGGGTTGTTCTCGTTGATCGAGCGCAGCAGGTACATCAGGCTGGCCACGCCGGGAACGAGCAGCAGTCCGGTGGACGCCGAGATGATCGTCACATGGATGACCAGCCAGTAGGACTGCAGCGCGGGCATCACCGGGGCCGCGTTCGCGTAGAGCACGGTCGCGCCGAGCCACATCAGCACGATCACCGGCAGCAGCACCCATGCCCCGATGCGGTGAATGGGGAACCGCTTCGCGAGCACCAGGAAGGCGCCGATCCCGACCGCGGTGATGAACGCGATGTACTCGTACATGTTGCCGAGCGGCCAGCGCTCCACCGCGAGCCCGCGCAGCACGATCGAGGCGGCCTGCACCAGCAGCCCGAGCACGGTCAGCGCCACACCCATCCGGCCGAAGCGTGCGGAGAGCGGGCGGTCGGCGCCCTTCGGCTCGGGGACGTCGACGTCCGCGGTGGAGTCGACGATCCCGGAAGCGGGCAGCTCGGTGCCGCCACGCTCCTCCCCGGCGCCCGCGGGGACCAGTTCCCGTTCCCGCGCGCGGGCCCGCTGCCGGTTGAACGCGACATCGGCAAGGTAGAGCACGAACGCGAACACGTAGATCGCGATCGCCGTCGCGAAGGCGTAGTCGCTGAACTGCGAGAGAGTCGCGTTGATCGCCATCAGTCGTCCTTCCCACGGGTGGCAGTGAGCAGCGCACGCGAGAGTTTGGTGAATTCCTCGCCGTATCCGGCCTGGTCGGTGCGGGCGAGCGCGCCGACGGTGATCAGGGTAGACCCGTCCGCGGTCGGCTTCGCCCGCAGCCACACCCGCCTGCGCTTGATGACCAGCGAACCGAACAGGCCGAGCAGCAGCGCGATCGCGAACACGAGCACCCAGACCTGGGTCGGATCGTGCGCGATCTCGAGCGAGGCGAACTTCTTCACCCCGTCGAAGCGGACCGTGGTGCCGTCGCCGAGCTTGGTCTGCTGCCCGGGCTTCAGGTTGACCCGGTCGACCCGGTGCAGCCGGTTCTGGGCGATCATCTGGTGATCGATCTCGTAGATCGACTGTCCCTTACCCGAATCGACGCCGAGGTCACCCTGGTAGACATCGGCGGCGAACACCGGGTCACGCAGTTCCGGGTTCGTCGAACCGGCGAGCAGCTTGCCCTGCATGGCCGCGGTCGGCGCGAACAGCCCGGTGACCGCGAGTTGCTTCTTGCGCTGCTCGACCGGGTCGGTGATCCCCGGGGTCTCGGTGAACTTCACCGCACCCTCGGAGAAGTAGGTGCTCACCTCGGTCGGCCGGAACACCTGGGTCTGGGTGCGCTTCTCCCCGTTCGGGTAGGTCACGGTGACCGTGGGCGCGTAGCCGTGGTCGAGAAGGTAGACCCGGTCCCCCGCGACCCGGAGCGGATCGTTGACCTCCAGGTGATACGGGCGCCACTGACCGGTCCGCAGGTCCTTGCCCGACTGGTACTCGACATTGGACTCGTACTGGGTCGGCTGCCGGTTCGCCAGGTACCGCGCGGTGAAGTCGTTGACCTTGACGCAGAACGGCGCCAGGTTCGTGCCGTCCACCCGTGGTCCCGGGGTGAACGCGTCGTAGGCCAGCGGACCGGAGTTGCAGAACTGCGAACCGTCCGCGATGACCGCGACCTGTCCCTTGTAGGAGAACATGCTGCCCAGCGCGACCGAGACGATCAGGCCGAGCAGGGCGAAGTGAAACATCAGGTTGCCCACCTCGCGCAGGAAACCCTTCTCCGCGCTGATGGTGCGCACCCCGCCGTCCTCGGAGCGCTCCGCGATGCGCCAGCCGCGCAGCAGCGGGCGCGCACTGGCCACGACCTCCTCCGGGCTCACGGTGACCGTGGCGGATGCCTTGTGCGGCAAGCGGTTGAAGTTCCGCGGCACCAGGACCGGCTTGTCCCGCAGCTGGCGCGCGTGCTCGACCGAGCGCGGCAGCAGGCAGCCGACCAGCGAGATCATCAGCAGCAGGTAGATCGCGGCGAACCAGACGCTGGAGTACACGTTCAGGAAACCGGTCGCGTCCAGCAGCCGCCCCCACCAGCCGTGCTCGCTGATGTAGGTCTGGGTCTTGCTCTCGTTCAGCGAATGCTGCGGCAACAGCGCACCGGGCATGGTGGCCAGCGCGAGCAGGAAGAGCAGGATCAGCGCGGTGCGCATCGAGGTGAGCCCGCGCCAGGTGTTGCGCAGGAAGGAAAGCACTCGATTCGGCCGCCGATTCCGTTGCGGTGAACCGGTTTCGGACACAGTGTCCGTCGTCATATCGGCAGCTCCGTATTCGAGACGAGGTTGCCCTGGATCCACGCGATCAGCGATCCCCACAACCCGGTGACGAGTGCGATACCCACGAGCAGCAGCAACACCCCGCCGAAGATCTGTACCCCGCGCACATGCCGCTTGATCCACGCGGTCGCGCTGATCGCCCAGCGCGCGCCGACCGCGATCACCACGAAGGGCAGGCCGAGGCCGAGGCAGTAGAGCACGATGAGCAGCACCCCGCGGGTGGTCGAACTGCCCGCTTCGGTTCCCGCGGTCAGCGAGAGCACCCCGGCGAGCGTCGGGCCGATGCACGGGGTCCAGCCCAGCGCGAACACCCCGCCAAGCAGCGGTGCGCCGATCAGGCTCGCGCGCGGGGTGAACCGCAGCCGCAGCGTGCGCTGCGCGCCGGGGACAAGGCCGATGAACACCAGGGCGAGGGCGATCGTGACCACCCCGCCGATGCGCTGCAACAGGTCCTCGTTCACCCGCAGCGCCGTCGTCACCCCGAACACCGTCACCGTGAGCGCGCAGAACACCACCGTGAAACCGAGCACGAACAGCGCGGCGGCCCCGGCGACCTTTCCTTTCCCGGTCTTGGGTTTCTCCTCCCCCGCGGTGACCGCGGGAGCGTCCGCGCCGACCAGTCCGGCAAGATAGGCCAGGTAACCGGGAACGAGTGGTACGACACACGGTGATGCGAACGACACCAGACCGGCGAGCACCGCGACCAGCGCGGCCAGCAGAAGCGGCCCCGAAGCGGCGAGCTCGGTCGGGTTCACTCCTCGATGCTAGGCAGTGCTATTCGCGCCCCGATCAGCAGGGTCGCCAGCTCACAAGGGTTTCACGAGTGTGACTCAGCGATGGCGGACCTTGCCACGATGAGCGATCCGGAGGATAACTACAGCGACGCGCACTATACAAACCGTGTAGTTCGCCGAACGAGCGAGCAACACGGCTGCCGGAGCGCCGCCCCTGGTGATCGCGATGCGGTCAGGCCTGCGCTCCACCTGGGTCACATATTCCGAGAGCTTGTCGCGCGCCCCACCGAGGTGTGGCCGAACTCAACCGACCAGCTTGTGCAGCTCCGTCTCCAGATCCGACTGGGTCAGCGGCACCAGGTACATCGCCGCGACCCGGTGCCGCGTATCGAGCACCATGGTGGTCGGCACGGTGGAAAGCGGGTAGCTGCCGATCGAGAGCAGTGACCGCCCCGCGGGGTCGAAGATCGAGGGGTAGTTCAGCCCGCGGGTGGTGAGGAAATCCTTCGCCTGCTGCCGTCCGTCCCGGAAATTCACGCCGAGCAATTGCACGCGGTTCCCGAATTTCGCGGTGGCCTTCTGCAGATCGGGCGCCTCGGAACGGCAGGGCCCGCACCAGGAACCCCACACATTGATCACGACGGCCTTGCCGCGGAAATCGGAGAGCCGGATCTGTTTGCCCGGATCACGCACCGATTCACCGCTGATCTCCGGAGCCGGTTTACGTTCGGCCGCGGGGTAGAAGATCTTCGTCTTCCCGCCGGGCGAGGTGAACGAATAGGTGTTCGAGCCGTCGGTGACCGCGTCCTGCCCGGTGGAGCAACCGGCGAGCAGAACCGTGGCACAGACCAGAAGGATCAGTCGTTTCATGCGCCGGTCGTCCGTGGATTCGTCGCGCCAGCCGGTTGGCTGTACTCGATGTCGACGAGCAGTTCGCCGTCGAACACCAGGCTGGTCACCGAGGCGAGCCCGCATTCGCGACGGCGTGGATCATGCCAGAGCCGCTTGCCTTCGAGGAACCGGCGCAGCGTCCAGATCGGCAGCTGATGCGAAACACACACCGCCTCGTGCCCGTCCGCTGCCGCGCGTGCGGTGTAGGCGGCGGCAAGCATGCGGTGCGCGATCTGCAGATACGGCTCGCCCCAGGACGGCAGGAACGGATTGCGCAGTTTCGGCCAGTAGATGGGCTGGCGCAGCACTCCGTCCCCGACCGCGACTTTCTTGCCCTCGAAGGCGTTTTCCGCCTCGATGAGCCGGTCGTCGGTGCACAGTTCGAGCCGGTGCGAATCGGCGATCGGCGCCGCGGTCTGCTGCGCACGCACGAGAGGCGAGGCGACCACATGCGCGATGTCGTTGCCCCGCAAGGATTCCGCGACGGTGATCGCCTGGCGCTGGCCGGTCTCGGAGAGCTCGTACCCGGAAAGCCTGCCGTAAAGGATGCCTTCCGGGTTGTACACCTCGCCGTGCCGGACGAAATGAACCTTGGTGGCACTCATTGCTTCGCCTCGGCCGCGGCGCGCGCCGCGTGGGGCAGCGCATCGGCGATGATCTCGAACGCCTGCTCGTCCATGGCCGCGTTGACGAACACCGCCTCGAAGGCGCTCGGGGCCGCGTACACCCCGCGCGCGAGCAGTTCGTGGAAGAACGCCGGATAACGCCAGCTCTGCGCGGCCTTGGCGCCCGCATAGTCGCGCACCGGTTCCTCGCTGAAGAACACCGAGAACATGTTGCCCGCCCGCCCGATGGTGTGCGCGACCCCGGCCTCGGTGAGCGCGCCCGTGTAGAGCTCGCGCAGCCGTTCGGAGTTCGCGTCCAGGCGCCGGTACACATCCGCATCGGCGGCCCGCAGCGCGGCCAGTCCCGCGGCCACCGCGACCGGGTTCCCGGCCAGCGTGCCCGCCTGGTACACCGGGCCGGTCGGGGCCAGCTGCGCCATCACGTCGGCGCGCCCGCCGAACGCGGCGGCGGGCAGGCCGCCGGACATCACCTTGCCGAAGGTGAACAGGTCCGCGCGCACACCTTCCAGGCCGTACCAACCGGCCGCGGACACCCGGAACCCGGTCATCACCTCGTCCAGGATGAGCAGCGCACCGTGTTCATCGCAGAGCGCGCGCAGCTTCGCGTTGAACCCGTCGTGCGGGGCGACGACCCCCATGTTCCCCGCGGCGGCCTCGGTGATCACCGCGGCGATGTCACCGGATGCGAAGGCCGCGCGCACCGCCTCGATGTCGTTGTACGGCAGCACGATCGTGTCCTCGGCCTGCGCCCCGGTCACCCCCGGCGAGGTGGGCAGGCCGAGGGTTGCCACCCCGGAGCCCGCCTCGGCGAGCAGGGCGTCCACGTGCCCGTGATAGCACCCGGCGAACTTGATGATCTTGCCGCGGCCGGTGTATCCGCGGGCGAGCCGGATCGCGGACATCGTGGCCTCGGTACCCGAGTTGACCAGCCGAACCTGCTCCACCGGGTCGACGCGGCGGATGAGTTCCTCGGCGAGATCCACCTCGCCTTCACTCGGGGTGCCGAAGGAAAGGCCGTGGGACGCGGTCTCACGCACCGCCTCGATCACGCTCGGATGCGCGTGTCCGAGGATCATCGGGCCCCAGGAGGACACCAGGTCGACATAGCGATTGCCGTCGACATCGGTGACGTACGGCCCCGAACCGGAGACCATGAACCTCGGGGTGCCGCCGACGGAATGGAACGCGCGCACCGGCGAGTTCACCCCGCCCGGCGTCGCGGCCTCGGCCCTTGCGAACAGTGCGCCTGAACGAGCTACTTGCTGTGCCACCCCACCAGTCTCCCACCACCGTAGGCTCGCCCCCGATGCGCCTCGACCAAGCACAGCGGCTACTCGCGCCGTTCGGCACGGCACGTGATCTGCGTCCCGTCCCGAGCAGTCCACGCTGGGATGTGTGGACTGCGGAGCTCTCCGGGCGGCCGGTGGTGCTCAAACAGGTCGCACCCGAACACTTCGCGCGGGAACACACCGCGCTGCTGCTCGCCGCCCGCGCGGACCCGCCGGTCGTGCCCGCGGTGCTCGGCAGCGATCCGGACCAGGGCGTGCTCGTGCTCGACCGGATCGAGCACGCCGAACCCGCTCCGGACTGGGTAATCGGCTACGCCGAGGCGCTGGCCAGGCTGCACGTCACGGCCGGGCCCGCCGATGCCGGTGCCCTGCCGGACTGGGAGCCGCCCGCCGAGTCCGATGCGCTCGCGTGGTTCCGCCTCGCCGAAGCGCTCGGCGCCCCGGCCGGTGCCGCGGTGCGCGCGGACGTGGCCGGGATCCTCGCGGACCAGCCGAGGGGAACCGCCCTGCTGCACGGCGACCCCTGCCCGGGGAACGACCTGCACACCGCATCGGGGATCCGGTTCGTGGATCTGGAACAGGCCGCGCTCGGGCCCGGCGCGGTCGAGCTGGCGTACCTGCGCATCGGGTTTCCCACCTGCTGGTGTGTGACCGCGGTCCCCGGGAAACTGCTGCGCGAGGCCGAACGGGCCTATGTGCGCGCGGGCGGTCCGGATCCCGGTGACCTGCTGACCGCCTGTGCCGGGTGGCTGCTGCGCGGGGACGCACTGGTCGAGCGGGCGTTGCGCGGAGCACGGGATCACCTGGCCGCCGTGCTGGAGGCGGACTGGGAATGGGGCACGGTCACCGCGCGGGAACGGCTGGCGCACCGGCTCGGCGTGGTCTCCGGAATGTGCGCCGAACACGACCGGTTCACCGCGTTCGGCAGGCACTGCACGGCGCTGCGGGACCGTATGCAGGCACGCTGGCCGGGCCTGCGCCGCCCACCCGCGCGGCGTTGTTAAGCATCTCTTGCGGCGAAGCCGCTTTCACCAGGCTGTCCGCTGGCCGCGCCGCCACACAAGCCCGAGAGTCGAACCAGTTCTCAGGCCTGCTGAGTGCGCTCCTGTTCGAGCATCTGCTGATAGCGAGCCAGTTCACGGGCCTCCGCGCGGCGACTGCGGGGCCGGAACGCCAGGATCGACTGCCGGATCGCGTCGATGAACAGGAACCCGGCGATCAGGCAGAGCCCGATGCTGGCCCCCGCGAGATCACCGTGCATCTTGGACGAGACCAGGTGGCGCCCATTGGTTCCGACATAGTCGACCTGGTAGTTCACCGCGCGCCAGATGAGCACGGCGGCGATGACCGCGGCCGCGATGACAACGAGCTCGACCACGATGATCACCGCCCGGCCCGGCCGGTTCAACGCACTCATGACCATCAGTGTGGCACGAGCGCACGCAGCGCATCGCGCAACCGGTCCCCATCGCGCGCCCAGGCGAGCACCACCGTGCCGTCCTCGAGCAGCAGGGGCACCTCGGCGAACCGTTTCGGCACCGCCCACAGTCCACCGAGCACCCGGGCCCCGTCCGGCACATCCACCTCGTCCACCGCGCGGATCCGTTCCACGGCAAGGGTTTCGCTGCCGATCCGGAGTTCATCGGCGGTCAACCGCACCGAACAGACCGCGCGGCGCGCCCGCACCCACAGCGCGATGCAACCGGCGAGAACCGCGGCCACGATCAGCCACAGCCACAGGTTGACCGGGCCGGTGAGCAGTTCGAGCAGCAAGCCTGCCGCGGCGAACCCCGGCCCGAACAACACGAGCCACCACCGTGCGCCCGGATGCTCGTAGTGTGGTTCCGCCATCGCATTACCGCCGCGCGGCAAGGTATCCGTTCACCGAGGGCAGGAAGGAGAACACGAGTGCGCACGGCGGAATGACCGCCCACACCACCATGGTCACCCACCACAGCGCCGCGCCCGCCCCGTAGTAGGCGGAAAGGCCCGCGGTGAGCGCCCCGATCAGCTGCACGAGCACGATCGTCTCGCAGATCACCGCGCCGAAGGCGAGCCCGAGCCGGGCGTACCAATTGCCACCGCGCACCAGGAGAGCGAGCCAGCACTCCGCGATCCCGAGCACCACCACACCGAACATGCTGAGCAGGAAATCCAGGCTGCCGAATCCAGGGGACACTCCGGCACCGGTCGCCCCGGCAAGCCTGCGCACGAGCACGCCCAGCGGCCAGCAGATCCCGGCCACGAGCCACAGCGTCGTCGCCACGGTGATCGCGAGCGGGCGGGCGCGCCGCTGCACGACCTGTTGCACGGGATTCATCGGAGGAATGGGGTACTGGTTCATCGCCTGCTCAGCGTAGCCGGTCGCGGGTGCGCGCACCGGCGTTCCTGGCGAAATACTCCATCGCGGGACCGGAGAACATGCTGATGATCGCGGCGACCTCGACCACGATGGTCGCGCCGTAGAACAGGATCCGCGAAGGGTCCTCGCTGATCACTTCCGGGACCATGAGGATGACCGAGAGCCAGCCGAGTCCGGAGAGCAGTGACCGTGCCCACAACCGGCCCGCGCGCATCCGCATGATGAACACGCCCCAGGGCACGCACAGGGCCGCGAACACGAGCACCATGAGCAGCTGGGTCAGCCGGACGGTGTCCTGCAGCACGGCCTCGCTCACCGGCCCGCCCGCTCGGATGGCCTGCGAGCGCAGCTCCGCGATCGCCGTCGCCGGAATCGTGTACGCGCGCACGGCGATACCGATCAGGTGCAGCGCGAGGGTGACGAACCACAGCCCGGCCGAGTTCCGGATCTCCTTGGGCACCGCCTGTCTGGTGTCGGGATTCGTCACGACACCGACGTTACCTGCCCATCGCGGTGCGTTGCTGGTAGGCGATGTAGGCGTTGGTGTTCGGCCGGTAGGCGAAGACCAGAGCGGCGATCGCGAGCAGATACTCCACGCCGCTGAGGATCTGCGGGGCGAGCGGCAGGGCCACACCCGGCATCACGGTCAGCGTCAGCACCAGGCTCAACAGCTGGAAGAACACCAGGATCGCGGTGATCACGGTGAGCGTGACCCGGGCCCAGTTGCGGCCTTCCCGGAAACGCAGTACGAACAGCCCCCACAGCGCGAGGCCGATCACCACGGTGAGCACGCTCAGCGCGGGTGATGTGCTCGGCATCGTCGTCATGCCCTGCTGGATCGGAAAACCCTGCCGGGCCAGTTCCGCGTAGGTCTCACGCTGGATCTGGCCGCTGTACACGAACGCGTTGAGCAGCCCGCTGATCAGATAGCAGGCCATCGCGGCGATCCAGAGCCGGACCGAGATCTCCAGGTCCCTCGGCCGCGCGGGCGCCCGCTCGATTCCGCCGGGCATCGGGGGCATGCCGCTGAAGTGCTGTCCCGGTTCCCGGTCGAAACCATTCGGAAAAGTCATGACAAAACGTTACTCCGCGAGCCAGCCGGCCGCTTCCGCCGCCCAGTAGGTCAGCACCATGTTCGCGCCCGCCCTGCGGATCCCGGTCAGCGTCTCGAGCACCGCCGGTTTGCGATCGATCCAGCCATTGGCGGCCGCGCCCTCGATCATCGCGTACTCCCCGGAGATCTGGTACGCCGCGACCGGGACATCCACCTGTTCGGCGACGGCGCGCACCACATCCAGATAGGGCAGCGCGGGTTTGACCATCACCGCGTCCGCGCCCTCTTCGAGGTCCAATTCGACCTCGCGCAGTGCCTCGGAGAGGTTCGCCGCGTCCTGCTGGTAGGTCTTGCGGTCGCCGGTGAGCTGGGAATCCACCGCCTCGCGGAACGGGCCGTAGAACGCGCTGGAGTACTTCACCGCGTACGCCAGGATCGAGGTGTAGGTGTGTCCCGCCTTGTCCAGCGCCTCGCGGATCACGCCGACCTGGCCGTCCATCATCCCGCTCGGCCCGATCATGTGCGCCCCGGACTCCGCCTGGATCACCGCCATGTCCGCGTACCTGGCCAGCGTCGCGTCGTTGTCCACCGAACCGTCCTCGGCGAGCACCCCGCAGTGCCCGTGATCGGTGAACTCGTCCAGGCAGCAGTCGCTCATCAGCACCGTGTCGTCGCCGAGGTCCGCGCGCAGGTCACGCAGGGCCACGTTGAGGATCCCGTCCGGGTCGGTCGCCCCGCTGCCCCGGGCATCGTGCACCTGCGGCACTCCGAACAGCATCAGCCCGCCGACCCCGGCGCGCACCGCCTCCTCCGCGGCCTTGCGCAGCGATTCCCGGGTGTGCTGGTACACCCCGGGCATCGAGTCCAGCGCGCGCGGTTCGTCGAGCCCTTCGGCGACGAACATCGGCAGGATCAGCTGGCGCGGCTCGAGCGTCGTCTCGGCGACGAGCCTGCGCATCGCGGGAGTGGTACGGAGCCTTCGCGGGCGGTGCGTCGGAAACACACATCCAGCCTACGACGTGTGCACCCTCCCGGCTCAGGCGGTCAGCTGCTCGTGCATCCCCCGCAGCCGCACCGGGAATTCCGGGGCGGGCAGCGGCGCGCAGAACACGTAACCGTGCTCCCCACGGTGCTCGGTCGCCCGGTACCAGCGGCCCAGATCCGCGTCCACGAAGGTGAACGGCTCATCGCTTTTGCGGCTGCGCCCCATCGCATCACGCAGTTCGAGGGTGATCTGCCCACCGCCGAACTGTTCCCTGGCCACGAGCTCGTCCCACAGTTCGCGTTCCCTGCTGCGCGGCGGGGCCGGCACGCCGTGCATCGGACCGTTCGCCGGTTCCTCTTCCCGGATCGGCACGCTGAACGGTTTGAAGACCGCGGGATGGTGGTTCGGCAGCGCACCGACCAGTGTCTCGGGCAACCGCATCGGATCCGCCTGGCGCAGCACCACCCGGCCCCGTTCACTGATCGCCAGGATCCCTTCCCTGCCGAGCGAACAGGCCAGCACCGTGCGCAGTTCGCCGCGGATGTGGGTCAGCGCGAGAAAGGCCACCTCGGGGCGGCAGATGCAGCGCAGGCTCACCTCGAAGTCCCGGTCGAGCACACCGGGGCGTTCATACACCGGCAGCCCGGAAAGCTCCGCCGAGACCTGCTGGTACACCTGCGCCATCTCCGCGTCGTCGCGCCAGACCGGGATCGGCCGCAACGACATGTGCAGCCTGCCGATCTCCGCCCGGTTCGCCAGCACGACCAGCGCTTCCGCGCTGCACACCACCTCGCCTGGTAACACCGTCACTCACCGAGCACCGGGGGAACGGTCGGCGGGAGTTCACCGACGATCTGGTCCCCGTGTTCCTCGGAGACCAGATACGAGGCGGTCTCGTGTTCCTGGTCCTCGCCGCCTTTTCCGCCGCGGCCCGCGCCACCCATCGGCATCCCGCCGCGACCGGAGCCCGCGCCACCGCGCGGCGCGGACTGCTCCGTCTCGCCCAGGACACCGCGCGGTGCCGCCGCACCCGAGCGGGGACCCTGTGCTTCGGAACCGCCCGCCCCGGAGCCGTATCCGCGCGCGGAACCCGAGGAGTCGCCACCGCCCATGCCACCGAGCGCGCCCATGCCACCCATCGGCATTCCGCCGAGGCCGGTGCTGCCGCCCGGATGCGAGCCACCGTAGCCCGATCCCGGACTGCCGTAGCCGGGACCGTTCGTGGGCAGTTCCGTGGGCACCGCGTTGCTGGTGTGCAGCGAACCGGGCGGCGGCGAGCCCGGAGCCGGCTGTCCCGGGGACGAATGCTGCGGAGCCGAATGTCCTGGAGCACCGGCGGAATCGGGCGCACCCGCGCCGTGGGCCGCGGGCGAGCCGGTGGAAAGGCCACCGGATCCACCAGCGGTCGAGCCACCGCCCGAACCACCCGCGCCCAGCGAATGCGCACCGCCGCCCGCCCGGGAACCACCGGAGCCACCGGCCTGCCCACCGCCACCGGAGCCGCCGTCCCCCGATCCGGAAGGTTGCGAGTCCACGAAATGCGGCATCCCGTTCGCGTTGTACTGCGAATAGCCCACGAAATCGCGGTACCGGTTCACATTGTTCTCGCTCGCCGAACGGTGCGCCTCGAACTGATCGACCGCTTTCTGCGCCTCCCCGGGAGGTTGCCCCGGATAACACGCCATCTTCGCCGGATCCGGCGCGGGCGGCACCGGTTGCACACCGCGCTGCAGCTGCTGCGCCGAATCCATCTGCTTCTTCGTCAGGTCCTGCACCACGTCGACCTGATCCCCCACCTGCAAATAGGCGCTCGCGATACGCGCACCCGCCGAATTGGCCGAGCTCGCCGCGCTGCCCTGCCAGATGCTGTCCAGCGCATTCGCGAACCGCTGAATCTGCTCCGAACGCTGCGGCAGCTTCGTGTTCAGCTCCGATGCGGCCTGCCACGACGGGTGCAGCTTGCTCACATCCGCCGCGGACCACATATCGTAGATCTGCTCGCCGGTGTACGCCACGACAATCCCCCTACTTCGTCTTTTTCAGCGTCGTCACAATCTCATCGGCTGCTTTTTTGGCCATACCGCACGCATAATCCCCGTTTTTGGTCTTGTCGTCGTTATACCAAATGTTGACGACCATCTTGTCTGTCACGGCGAGGCCGAGACCGCACCCGCCATTCTTGCGATTGTCCGTGGAATCTCCCACGACCGCGGAGTATCCCTGCACACTGCCCGGAACGAAGTAGGGCCACACGCCCTTCTTCTTGTAGAGGTCACTCGGTGAAAAACTCGGCTGAGGCCCGTAGTTCAAGGTGTTCCCCTCGGCGACGCCATCGGCCCCCGAGTCCGTCACCGCACAAACCGTGCCCAGGGAGTCCTTTTTCGGTTTCGCCTTCGGATGAGCGATTCCCAGTGCGTTGACTTCACTCTTCCCCAGCAGGAGACACACGTTCCGCTCATCGAGATACGGCTGGATATTCAGCGGCCGCGGCACCGAAGGCCCCGCTGCCGGATCGACCTGCGCCGAACCGGCACTCGAGGCAGGGGTCGAATCCCCGGCACTGCCGGAGACCTCACTCGAGCAGGCGGTCACCGAACCCAGCAGCACCAGGCCGGTCAGGACCGCGAGCACTCGCCGATTCGTCACAGTTTTCCCCTATAGTCCCGGAACAGCACGCTGCTCTGGTGATCGTTCTCGCGATACCCGTCGAGGGCCGCCTTGATGTGGTCACGGTAGCCGACCAGGTCCGCCCGCACCTGTTCCAGCCGTTGCACGAGTTCCCCGCCCCGCTGTTTCAGCGCATCGGCGTGCAGCACGCTTCCCTCGGGATCCGGGGCAGGCGGCTCGGCCCGTTCCACCCGCTTGGCGGTGACCAGATCATCATCCGCGGCACTCGCCATATCGGCGACCTGCTTGTGCAGGGCGCGGAGCTCATCGATGTCCACCCGGACCTGCTGACCACCGCCAGGAGCCCCGCCCTGATCGGCCATGTTCGCCCGGATCTGCTGCTGCAGCTCCTCCGGGGACTTGTGCTGCTTGTCCGCTCCCGGACCGGTGTAGGTGTACCCGCCATGGGAGTCCGGCGGTGCCTGCGCGCCATCGATCGCGTCACCGGCATTGGGCAGATTCGCCCCGCCCGGCCCCGAATGCGGCGTACTCATGCGGCACTCTCCCCTGTTCTGCTACTGCGCGGAGAGTAGCATTCCGACTTCGCAACTCGCAGGGATTTCGGCGAAATACACACGAAAATGCCCCGGCACCGTATCGGTGCCGGGGCATTTCCTCGGAGTTCTCGCTCAGGCCTTGCGGGTGCGCTTTGCCTTGCGCGGCGGGGGAAGCGCTCCCTCGGCACGCAGTTTGGCCGCGTGCGAGGCGAGTGCGTCGACCAGGTCCTGGACGTTGGCGTTGTCCGGGCGGACATCCACCCGCAGGCCGAACTCGACGGCGGTCTCGGCGGTCTTGGGGCCGATGCACGCGATGAGCGAGCGCGCGTGCGGTTTCCCTGCGATACCAACGAGGTTGCGCACGGTCGAGGAGGAGGTGAAGCAGACGGCGTCGAATCCGCCGGTCTTGATCATCTCCCGGGTCTCGGCCGGCGGCGGCGCGGCCCGCACGGTCCGGTAGGCGGTGACATCGTCGATTTCCCAGCCACGGTCCCGCAATCCGGCCGCGAGGGTTTCGGTGGCGATGTCCGCGCGCGGCAGCAGCACCCGGTCGACGGGGTCGAGAATGTCGTCGTGCGGCGGGAAGTCCTGCAGCAGTCCTTCGCTCGACTGGTCACCGGAGGGAATGAGTTCCGGAATGATGCCGAAGCCACGGACCTTTTCCGCGGTGGATTCGCCGATGCAGGCGATCTTCACGCCGGAGAACGCCCGCGCGTCGAGGCCGAATTCGGCGAATTTCTCCCAGACCGCGCGCACCGCGTTGGCCGAGGTGAACACGACCCACTGGTAGCGGCCGTCGACGAGACCCTTGACGGCGCGCTCCATCTGCGCGGGAGAACGCGGCGGTTCGACGGAGATGGTCGGCACCTCGGAAGGAATCGCACCGTGGATACCGAGCCGTTCGGACATCTCCCCGGCCTGTTCCTTGGTGCGGGGCACCAGGACCTTCCAGCCGTAGAGCGCGCGGGATTCCCACCAGGACAGCTTGCCCCGGTTGGCGACCTCGGCCCCGACGGTGACCACGAGCGGACCGACGAGTTCACCGGCGTCCCTGGCCAGGGAGTCCAAAGTGGACTCGACGGTGCGCTGCTGGTGCCCGGTTCCCCCGGAGGTCACCGCGACCGGGGTGGAACCCGCGTGCCCGGCCTCGATGAGCGAGCTGGCCGCTTCGGCGAGGTTCGCACCGGCGGCGTGCAGGACGAACGGCCCCGGCGATGCGGCGAGCACCGGCCAGTCGACCTCACCGCGGATATCGGCCTCGGTGTGCGTGGAACCGAGCGCGATTCCGGCGTAGGTGGGCACCGCGGTCGAGGAGGAGACCCCGGGGATCACGTCGAAGGCGATGCTGGTCCGGGAGACCGCTTTCGCTTCGGTGACAGCGGATTCGAGGGTGAACGGGTCACCGTGAATCAGCCGGACGACGTTGTTTCCCGCTTTCGCCTCGTTCACCAGATCCTTGGCGATATCGGCCTGTTCTCCCGCCGCGGTGCGCAGTTCGGCCTGCTCGCCGATCGAATCGAGAATGGCCTGCGGCACGTCGGCGTCGTGCACGACGAGTTCGGCGTTCGCGAGCAGGGTGCTCGCCCGGACGGTCAGCAGTCCGGAATCGCCGGGGCCGGAGCCGACGAAGGCTATCCGGCCTTGTGTCTTTCCGCGCGTCATCTTTCCTCTTACTCCATCATCAACAGGTCGATCCAGGTTCTTCTTGGTTACTGCCCAGCCCAGTCGGCACTGCGCTTTTCAGTTGACACTGGGCAGCGAAACCGCGCCACGGTCCAGCAGTTCAGCCGCGACCTCGCGCCCCAGTGCCTCGACTCCGGCGAGCTCGCCGAGTCCGGAAGCCCGGAGCAATTCGTCGTCCGGAGTGGCCGCGACCCCGCGCAGGGACACCCGCTCCACGACCTTGCCCTGCTCATCGAGGTCCTCGACGACCTCGGCGAGCGCGCCGACCGGGGCCTGACACCCCGCTTCGAGCGTGGCCAGCAGCGCCCGTTCCGCGGTGACCGCGGCGCGAACGCGCGAATCGTCCAATGTGGACCGGAGCAGGTACTCCACGTCCACGTCCTCGCACCGGCATTCCACGGCGAGCGCGCCCTGGGCCGGTGCCGAAAGCATCTGCAGCGGGTCCAGCAGTTCGGTCACCTGACCGAAGTTGCCGGTCCTGCGCAGCCCGGCCGCCGCGAGCACGACCGCATCCACCTCACCGTCGTGCACCTTGCGGATGCGGGTGTCCACGTTCCCCCGGATCCCGACCACCTCGAGGCCCAGCCCGAGCGCACGCAGCTGCGCGGCCCGTCGCGGGGAACCGGTGCCGATCCTGGCCCCCGGCGGCAGCTCACCGAGGGTGAGCCCGTCCCGCGCGATCAGCGCGTCCCTCGGGTCCTCCCGTTCGGGCACCGCGGCCAGCGAGGTCCGCGGGTCCGGCCCGGTCGGCAGGTCCTTGAAGGAGTGCACCGCCACGTCGACGGTACCGGTGGCCAGCGCGTCGCGCAGTGCGTTGGTGAACACACCGACCCCGATCTCGCTGATCGGCCGTTCCCGGTCGGCATCGCCGGGGGTGCGGATGGTGACGATCTCGGTCTCGGTTCCCGCGGCGCTGAGCCGGTCGGCGACGAACTCGGCCTGGGCGAGCGCGAGCGCGCTGCCCCGGGTCCCGATGTGCAGCCGGTTGGTGGAATTCGATCGCACCGCGCTCAACGCGGCCCTCCTTCGGTTTCGGACACCGCGACCGGCGCGTTCGGGTCGAGGTTGAACAGCTCACGCAGCGCGTCGGCGTACTCGATCCCACCGGGATCCGAGGCGAGCTCCTTGACCCGGACGGTCGGGGTGTGCAGCAGTTTGTCGACCACGCGGCGCACGGTGTAACCGAGTTCGGCGCGCACCTGGTCGTCGAGTTCCGGCAGCTTGGCGTCGAGCCGGAGCATCTCGGCGTCGACGACCTCGGCTGCCCGCTTGCGCAGGGCGGTCACGGTCGGGGTGACCGCGGCGGAGCGCTGCCCGTCGAGGTAACCCTTCACTTCCCTGGTGACGATCTCCCGCGCGATGCGGGTCTCCTCGCCGCTGCGGCTGTTCGTGAGCCGCCGCTGCAGCGATTCGATGTCCACGATCGTGGTGCCCGGCAGCTCGGCAACCTCCGGGGCGATGTCCCTCGGCAGCCCCAGGTCGCACAGCACCAGCCGATCCCGCACGGCACTGCGCACGGTCTCCGCGTCGAGCACGACCTCACTCGCCCCGGTCGCGGTCACCACGACATCGGCCGAGCGCAGCTGCTCGGTGAGGGTGTCGAGGCCCGCGGCGCGCGCGTCGGTGCCCTCGGCCTCGATATTGGCCGCGAGCCGCCGCGCGTTGTCCATGGTGCGGTTCGCCACGATGATCTCGCCGACCCCGGCACGCCGCAGGTGCGCCGCCGCGAGCCCGCTCATCGCGCCCGCGCCGACCAGCAGCGCGGTGCGGCCCTCGAGCCCGCCGAGCGCGCCCTTGGCGTCCTCGAGCGCCTCCGAGACCACCGAGGCCCCCGCGTGGTCGATCCCGGTCTCGGAATGCACCCGCTTGCCGACCCGCAGCGCGGTCTGGATCAGCTCGTGCAGCACCTGGCCGACCGCGCCGCGCTCGGTCGCCGCCTGGTAGGCCGCGCGCACCTGGCCGAGGATCTGCGGCTCGCCGACCACCATGGAGTCGAGCCCGGAGGTGACACTGAACAGGTGCTCGATCGCGGCACCCGAGTAGTAGACGTAGAGGTTGTCGACGAGCTCCTGGGTCTCGCACCCCGCCGCGCGGGAGAGCACCGAGCTCACATCGGAGAGTCCGCCGTGGAAGGTCTCGACCGCCGCGTACACCTCGACCCGGTTGCACGTGGACACCACGGCGACCTCGGAGACGTTGGCGCAGCCGAGCAGTTCGTCGAGCAGCTTCGGCAGGTCCGCACCGCTGACCGCGGCCCGCTCGAGGGTGCGCACATCCGCGGTCCTGTGGGAGAGCCCAACAGCAAGCACGCTCATGACGGGTTCGTCACCATCCCGTTCGTTCCTTCTTCGGCCGCACGCGTGCCGGCCCGCCGCGCCACGTGGAATGACAGGATCTGCATCTCCACGGCGAGGTCGACCTTGCGTACCTCTACATCGTCCGGCACCACGAGCTCAACGGGTGCGAAGTTCAGGATGCACCGCACGCCCGAAGAAACCAAACGCGCGCACACCGACTGCGCCGAGGAGGCGGGCGTCGCGATCACCCCGATCGTGATCCCGCGCTCGGCGCACACCTCGGTGATGTCCTCGATATGCGAGACCTGGATGCCTCCTACCGGCACACCCAGCAGATCCGCGTCCACATCGAACAGCGCGCGAACCGGGAAACCCCTTCCCGGGAAGCCGCCGTAGTTGGCCAGAGCGTGACCAAGATTACCGATCCCGACGACCGCCACGGCCTGGTTCGCGGTGAGGCCGAGGACACGTTCGATCTCCTCGGTGAGCACCCGGACGTCGTAGCCGACCCCGCGGGTGCCGTAGGAACCGAGATAGGAGAGGTCCTTGCGCAGCTTCGCCGAGTTGACCCCGGCAGCGGTGGCCAGTTCCTCGCTGGACACGCTCGTGACCTCGGTTTCGGTCAGCGAGGAGAGCGCACGGAGGTACACGGCGAGACGGGAGACCGCGGCCTCCGGAATCGGACCGTGCTGCCCGTGTGCACTCTTGGCCACGTACTCGCTCCCGAGGGGTTCATGCTTGACCGGCGCGCAGGCGGGAATGCCGCGCGAATGCGCCCTGAACCAAGGTATCCAACTCGGGAACGATTACACAAAACGGCTGGTCAGCCGGTTACAGTGGCTTGTCGATGATGAAGATCGTGGCGTTGGCCGCCTTGATGTTGCCGCAGATCACGTTCGCCTTCGCGCCATCGGACCCGGTCACGGTCAGCTCGTCGCCGGACCCGGAGACGCTCAGCTTGCCGTTGCCCGCGAGCGTGCTGAACTGCTTGCCCTCGGTCAGCGAGGACCGGTTCTGCTGCTCGGTGAGCACCTGCTGGCGCAGCTTGTCGGCGCTGTTCGGCGCGGTGGCGCTGTCGGTCGTGGCGAACACGGTGTAGTGCTCACCCTGCTTGTTCAGCTCCGGCCCGAGCCCCGCGCGCTGCACGGCTTCGGAGAAGTTGGCGAGCATCGGGATCTTCGCGATGGCCTCGGCGGCGGGGAGATCGCCGGTCTGCGTCTGCGGCAGCTTCGAGCAGGCCTTGCCGAACGGCGCGCCCGCCTCGTTCGAGGAGCTTGCCGGGCTGGCCGAGTTCGCGCCGTTCAGCGGTGCCATGGCGTTGCCGTCGCTGACCTCGTTGCCGCCCTTGGCGGGCTCCTCCCGGTTCGTGCAGCCGGCGACCGTGACCGCCGCGATGATCGCAAGGGCGACCGCACCGGCCGGCTTCTGGAACTTCCGCACTTCTGCCTCCTCCTTCATCCGCCAGCCCTATCTTCCCCGCACGGCTTCGCCGGGTTATCGGTGGGTACGGCGAACCGGCTCGGTGAACACCGTGGAGACCGGGCCGTCCTCGTCGTAACCGTTCTCCGCGAGCCAGCGGATGAGCACCGAACGCACGCTGGCCAGGGTCGGCCGCTGCCCGGGATCGGAGTGCAGCACCTCGCCGAGCAGCCCGGCGTGCACGCTGTGAGCTGGCAGTTCGCGCGGATTCTCGGCCCGGGCCGCGGCCATCAGCGCGGCCATCGGCGTCTCGCGGGTGCCCCGTGGCGGCTGCCCGCAGAGCGCGAAGCTGACCGTGGCCGCGAGCTGCCAGGCATCCGAGGCGGGCGAGGCGCCCTCCCCCGAAGCGGTCTCCGGCGCGAGGAAATCGGGTGTGCCCATCATCATGCCGGTCTGCGTGAGCGTCGAGTCGCCCGCGCTGCGCGCGATCCCGAAATCGATCAGGTGCGGCGAGCCCTCCGGGTCGAGGATGATGTTCGAGGGCTTCACATCCCGGTGCAGCACACCCTGCTGGTGGGCATCGTCCAGCGCACCGGCCATGGTCGCCCACAGCCGCGCGGCCGCGATGTCGTCCAGCCCGCCACCGGCCGCGCGCACCGAATCGGACAGCGAGGAACCCGCGATGTACTCCATCACCAGGCCCATGCCCTCGGGTTCGCTGGCGATGTCGAAGATCTTCACGCAGTTCGGGTGCCGGACCGCGGCCAGCGCGCGCGCCTCGCGCATCATCCGCTCCTCGGTCTCGGCGTCCGGGGCGTGCGCGAACTTCACCGCGACGGTGCGGCCCAGGTTGGTGTCCTTGGCCAGCCACACGGTGCCGAACCCGCCCTTGCCCAGCTGGCGGATCTTGCGGAACCGGCTGCCATCGGCCGGGATCGTCTCCGGGTCCTCCTCCATGAACGGCAGCGGGCCCGGGGTGTCCGCGAGCCGGTCACCGGGCAGCTCCGGTTCGGGTTCGGGCTCCAGCTCATAGCGCGGCGCCGGGATGCGATCGATCACCGACCAGCGCGGCGCACCGGGGAGCAGCACCAGCAGTGAGCCGATGAGCAGCATCGGCACGTAACCGAGCCAGGCGGAGACCATCACGTTCGCCGGGAGCCCGAAGGTGGCCAGGATCAGCAGCACGTGCGGGATCCACAGGCACAACCGGCCCGGCCAGCGCGGTCCACGGCGGAACGCGGCGCGGGCGAGCAGCGCGATGCAGATCAGCCCGACCAGTGGCACGCCGACCAGCAGTGCGACGTAGATGACCTCCACCGCGCGGCCGTTTCCCGAGGAGGTCAGCGCGTGCCAGACGTTCGGGCCGCCCATGAAGTACGAGCCCTGCTGGCGCACGAAGCAGGACCGGCCGCCCGTGCTGATCCGCCCGGAGCCGAGCACCTGCCCGAGCGCACGGAAGGCCAGCCAGGGCAGCAGGGTCGCACCGACCAGGCCGAGGACGCCGAACACGGTCAGCAGCGGAGCCGGATAGCGATTGCCGGTCCCCTTGCGCACGATCGCGAAGATCAGCGCGATCAGCACCGGTACCAGTGCGAACACCGCACCGGCGAGCGCGGTCGTGGAGAGCCAGTCCCCCTTGCAGAGCGGGAACGGGATGATCCTGTGCAGCGAGGTCAACAACGCAGCGACGAGATCGGTCACCAGGTCCACTTCCCCGCTCTCCTCGGGCTGCCACGTACAACTCTCCCCCACGATAGATGGCGACCACAGCGACGGATGTAATGGTGCGCACCCGTGTCGCTACCCCGAATGGCGGTAATTCCTCATCGGGCCCCCGCCGACCACCGCTGGAACAGGCGCGCGTAGGCCCCCTCCTGCTCGAGCAGTTCGGTGTGCGGGCCGAGTTCGGTGATCCGGCCGTCCTCGACGACGGCGACCCGGTCGGCCGAGCGCGCGGCCCCGAGCCGGTGCGCGATCACGATCACCGTCCGGCCCGCCAGGGTCGCGGCCATCGAGCGGTCGAGCTCCCGTGAGGAGTCCGCGTCGAGCAGTGAGGTCGCCTCGTCGAGCACCACGATCCGCGGATCGGCGAGCACGAGCCTGGCCATCGCCAGCTGCTGGGCGCGCGCGGCCCCGACCGTGACCGCGCCGTCGACATCGGTGTTGGTCACCCCGCCGGTGATCATCGTGTCCAGTCCGGCGGGCAGTTCGCCGAGCCAGTCACCGAGACCTGCCGTGCGCAGGGCGGCGCGCAGCTGCTCGTCCACCGAGTCCGATTCGGTGATCGCGAGGTTCTCCCGCAGGCTCGCGGAGAACACGTGCTGTTCCTGGGTGAGCAGCACGACCTGCTCGCGGATCCGTTCCAGGCCCAGTTCGGTCACCGGAACCCCGCCGATCCGCACCGATCCGCCGGTGGGCTCGTACACCCCGGCGATCAGCGCGCCGAGGGTGGATTTCCCCGCACCGGAGGGGCCGACCAGCACCATCCGTTCCCCTTCGGCGATCTCCAGATCCACCCCGTGCAGCACCTCGTGGCCTGCGCGGTAGCCGAAGCGAACCCCCTGCAGCCGGACCTCGTGCCCCTCGGGTGCCGCGCTCGGCCGCGCGGTTTCCCCGTGGTCGGCGCGCAGCTGCTCGACGCCGAGGATCCGGCGCAGCGCGGCCGAGCCGGTCATCAGCTCATCGACCCACTTCAGCAGCTCGTAGAGCGGGTCCGAAAGCGCTTGCGCGTAGAGCACCACCGCGGCGAGGGCACCGATACCCACCAGTCCGGACTGATAGCTCCACCAGCCGATGAACAGGATCGCGAGCAGCGGGAGCACGTAGGCAAGCTCGGCACCCGCGTCGAAGGCACCGATCAGCCGCGCCTGTTTGCGCCCGTTCGGCCGGAGCACGCCGAGCACGAGCGCGTTCACCTTGACCCGGCGCGGCGCCCTGCCCAGCTGATCGAGCACCCGGCCGCCGTCCACCGTCTCCGCGATGGTGGCCTGCGCATCGGCCGCCGAGGCGAGCTCGATATCGATCGCGGTCCGCATCCTCGGCCGGTACCAGCGCACCGCGACCACGAACACCGGGACCGCGATCAGCATGCCCAGCGCCGGAAGCGGAGCGGTGAGCAGCATTGCGACCGCGGTGAACAGCACCGTCACCGTGGCGACCAGGATCTCGGGCACCGCCTTGCTCAGCCCTTCGTCCAGCTTGTCCACACCCGAGGTGGCCCGGGACATCAGGTCACCGCTCGAGGTGGACTCGACCGTTGCCAGCGGCAGGCGCAGCGTGGCGGCCACGAATCCCTGCCGCGCGCTCGCGAGCAGTTTCTCGCCGAGCATGATCCCGCGCAGCCGCGCGTACCGCAGCAAGACCGCCTGCACGATGAGGACCGCGAGGAAGGCCAGCGCGATACTGTCGACCGTCTCCACCGTGGTGCCCGCCACGACCGCGTCGAGCAGGTGCCCGAGCAGCCGGGGCGCGATCAGGCCGACGACCGTCGAAGCGGCGAAGCAGCCGAGCGTCACGGCGAAGGCCGCCTTGTTCGCCAGCGCGGTGTCGATGATCCAGCGCCGGACACGCGCCGCGTCCGCGAGCGGGAACCTGCGCATCACACCGGCTCCCGTTCGTCCGCGGACACGGGATTCACCCGGAGCCGCACATCCGCCACGTCCGTCCACAGTGGACTCTGACTGAACACCACGGTCGTCTTCCCCGCGCGCAGCCGCGCGATCCGGGCAGCGATGCGGGCCTCGGTGTGCGCATCGACCGCCGAGGTCGGTTCGTCCAGCACCAGTACATCCGGATCGGTGGCCAGCGCCCTGGCCAGCACCAGCCGCTGGCGCTGACCGCCGGAAAGCGACCGGCCCCGCTCATCGAGCAGCCCGTCCGGAATCTGCTCGAGTACCTCCTCGGCCTGCGCGGCATGAACGGCGCGGCCGACCGGTAGCCCGCCCTCGGTGGCCAGTTCCTCCCGCGCCGGCCCGGAGAACAGCAGGTCACCACCCGAAGCGAGGATCATCCGCGCGCGCAGCTCGCCGCGGGGCACCTCGGCGAGATCGACCCCACCGGCAAGCACCCGGCCACCCGGCTCCGTCTCGCCGAGCCGGACCAGCCGCTCAGCGAACCCGGCCGCGTCCGCTCCGGCGTCCACCACGGTGAGCCGGCCTGCCGGGAACACGAGCCCGGTCTGCTCGTCGCGCAGGTCCAGGTCTCCGGGTGGCAGTGCGCGCGAGCCTGCCGGTTCTGCCGGTTCGGTACCGATCTCCAGCACCCGGCACACCTTTCGTGCGGCCACGAGCGCCGAGGTCACCGAGTCGATCGCGGCCGTGGTCACGGCGACCGGCACGACCAGATAGGCGGCGGCCCCGTAAAAGGCGATCAGCTCGCCGACGGACAGCTCACCGGCCACGACCAGGCGGGCACCGAGCCAGGTGATCGCCACGGTGACCAGACCGGGAAGCAGCACCTCGCCGAAGGAGAACCAGGAGTCCACCCGGCCGACGGCGACCCCGGCCGCCCGCACCCGTTGACTCGTGCGGTCGAACCGTTCGCCGAAGGCACGCTCACCGCCGATCCCGCGCAGCACCCGCAGCCCGGCGACGATGTCGGCCGCCATGGTGGCCGCCGCGCCCACCTGCTCGCGCTGGCGTGACTGCCTGCGCTGCAGCGGGCGGACCAGCGGGCCGATACCGAGCACCGCGAGTGGCACTCCCACGATCACCAGGGTGGCCAGCAGCGGTGAACGCGGGAACAGCAGCACCGCGACGACCACGAACGAGACGAGCGCACCCACGATCGCGCCGATAAACTCCGCGAACTCGGCGATGTGGTACCCGTCGGTCGTGCCCGCGGTCGCCACCTCGCCACCGCGCAAGCGTTTGCGTACCGCGCCACCCACCTCGGCGGAGTGGTCGTGCACCAGCTCCTCGACATCCCAGGCGATGTGCGTCCAGATCAGGCCGGACAGATAGGGCCCGAAGGCACCGCCGAGCAGCATGGCCGCACCGAGCGCCGCCATCAGCAACACCTGCGAGACGAGGGCGTCGAAGTCACCCTTGGCGATCCCGTCATCGATCGCGGTGCCGATGACCAAGGGCAGCACCGCGGTCGGCACGATCTCGACACTGCCGAGCACGACAGCGCCGAGAAGGAGACCGGCGCGCCTGCGCAACAGCGACCGGAGGAAGCGGACCGGGCCGCGTGAATCAACACCCCGCACGACTGCGCAGGCTAGCCACGGAGACGGGCGCCCAACCACTGATTTTACGGCGTCACCGCCCCCGGAACCGCGCCATGCACGGGGCAATTATTCGGTTGTGGACAGGTCATCATCCAACGGCGCCCCCAATCCGGCCCGGTGTCCCGGACGGGTTCGGTGTCAGCGGTTCGTGGCCCCGGTGACCGCGCTCGCCCACTGCTCGCCCGCCACCACCACGTGATCGAGGAACCGCAGACCGAGCGTGGCCGCCGCGTCCATGAGGACCTGGCTGGAGCGCTTGTCCTGCCAGCTCGGCTCCGGGTCGCCGGAGGGATGGTTGTGCGCAAGAGCGAATCCGCGGCCGTCCTGGCGGAGCACGACGTTCAGGATCTCCCGCAGCGGGAGCGGGACCTGATCGATACAGCCCTCGGCGAGCACGATCCGGTACCGCAATCGGTCCCGCGCATCGGCCACCAGCACCACGAGCCGTTCGGTGCGCGCGCCGAAGAACAGCGGCCGGGCGACCGCGGCGATCTCACCGGCCTCGTGCAGTTCGGAGGCCGGCTCCGCGGGTTCTCGTGCCCGCGAGGCGAGATGGAAGGCCGCGACCAGGCTGGCCGCCTTCACCGTTCCAACCCCGGTCATCCTGGCCAGCTCCTCGGGGCGGGCGTTCGCCAATCGCTGCAGGCCACCCTGCTCGGCGAGCAGCTGGGCGGACACGTCGAGCGCGCTCGCCCCCACCTTGCCGTTGCGGAGCAGCACCGCCAGCAACTCGGCATCCGTGAGCGCCTGCGGGCCCAGCGCGAGCAACCGCTCCCTCGGACGCTGATCCCCCGGTATTTCCGTCATCGGTATCGACATCGTCTTCTCCCCTCAGTTTTCGGCTGATGCCCGGCATGATGCCCGGGAGCACCGACAGAAACGTGGCCTTCGCCACGGGAGAGCGCGCGATCGGCGGAGAAGAATTGCCGTCGTAGCGTTGCGTAGACTGAATGCACCGAGTGATCACATACGGCGACGGTAACTTCATCCACTCGTGGGGTGACCAGGTATTGATCTCAGGGCATGATACTCATCGATGGTTGCCGAACAGACCGGAAATGACGCATGCTCGCAGTCAAGCGAGCCGTTCAGAACCGTCTGCGGCTTGAACAGACTCGGCTCCGGCAAGCGGAGTGCAGATCAGCGAGCGGAGAGGGGCACGCACCATGGTCGCGCCGGCAAGCGCAGAGACACCGGCTGGTGTCGACCTGCGCAAGCTCGCCGCGCGCCTCGCATGGACGTTCCTGTTCACCGTCGGCCTGGTGCTGTGCTGCTCGGCGATCGCCTCGGCCGCCGAGAAGCCCTCCGACGGGCAGAGTGGCCAGCAGCAGGAAGAGCACGCCGATAGCTCGCCGGGCCTGCTCGGCGGGCTGACCAAGGGCCTGACCGGAACACTCGATTCCACGGTCCGCAGCCTCCCGGTCGTCAACCAGATCGTGCGAACACCGGAACCGGAAACGCCCGCGCCGAAGCCCTCGCACTCCTCGAGCTCCGGCGGACACTCCAGCGGTGGCCTCATCGAGCTCCCGATCCACGGCCACCAGTCGCCGAGCCACGTCGACGCGTCCCCGAGCGCCAGTGGTTCGTACGTCTCCGTGCCGGAGAAGCCGAGCAAGAGCGAGCCGGCACCGGCCAAGCAGGAACAGCAGACGGCGGCCAAGCCGAGCAAGCCCGTCGAGCACACCACGCAGCGGCACACCGAACCCACGCACCCGGTGGCGGCCTCGGTCGCCTCCAACCAGCAGATGAGCTCGGCGAAGCCGGATATCAAGCCGGACACCTCGAAGACCACCGAACAGCGGCACAAACAGCGGCTTCCCGAGCCGGTGCCCGCCGATCAGGGCGGGCCCACGGCCACCCAGGGACATTCCTCCGGGTCCGGCGGTGGCGATCGGGGCGGAAACGGCGGAATGTTCGCCATTCCCGCCCCTGCCGATCAGCTCACCGTTCCCTCGGCGCGGCTCGCCGACGCGGCCTACACGGTCCGGCATCCGAGAACCGCGCCGAGCAGGCCGAGCGTCTCCCCCGACTGACCTCCGAGGCGAGTTCCGCGGGACCCGTGTGTCCACGCACCCCTCTCCCGGCCGGCTATCGCGGCCGTTCCTCGCTATTCCCGCACGAACCCAACTGACCGCCGGCGCCCCAACAGGCTCCCGATCGGTTCACCGCGCCCGAACCGATCGGGTATCGCCCCGAACGCCAGGCCGCGCGTTGCCCCACGCGCAGGCCGCATCGGGGCAAGCGGACCGGGTGCCGAGTCGTGCCCCCGACTCGGCACCCGGTCTCGCCATTTCCGGAGCCTTTCAGAGCTCATTTCGGAGCCCTTCCCGGAGCCCTTCCGGAGCTCCTTCAGACCACCGGCAGATCCGGTGCCTCGACCACCCCATCGGCACCGTGCAGCCGCGCCGAAGCCGCCGCGATCACCCGCACACACTCGCGCAGCTGCTCGGCCCGCTGGGCGAACGGAACCCGGATCCACCGCTCCAGTCCGCCGTGCGCGCCGAACCGGCCACCGGGAACGAGCCACACCCCGTCCCGCTCCGCCTCCACGACCAACCGGGTGCTCACCGGCTCGGGCAGCTCGCACCACAGCGAGAGCCCGCCGCCCGGAACCCGGAAGCTCCACTGTGGACAGTTCGCGCGCAGCAGGCGCACCAGTTCGTCCCGGCGTTCGCGCAACAGCTCCCGCCGCTCCCCGAGGTCTCCGTCGAGCAGTTCGGCGAGCAGCAGCTGCTCGAAGATCGGCGCACCCAGATCGGTACGCGCGAGCCGCTCGATCACCTCCCGTTCCGCCCGCACCCAGCCGATCCGCAGGCCGCCCCAGTGCGATTTGCTCGCCGAACCGATCGTGATGACCTGACCGGGCGCGAGAGCGGCGAGCGGACGCGGCGCCTCGGCTCCGGTGTAGTCGAGCTCCACGACGGTCTCGTCCACCACGAAGGGGATCTTGGCGCGCCGCAGAATCCGGCCGAACCGTTCCCGGTCCGGCTCGCTCATCCGGTGCCCGGTGGGGTTCTGGAAATCGGGCACCACGTACCCGATCGCCGGATTCGCGGTGCGCAGCGCGGTTTCCACGGCCGGGAGATCCCAGCCGGACGCGGTCATCGGCACCGCGAGCGGACGCAGCCGGGCCCGTTCCACGGCGAGCAGCGCGTTCGCATAGCTCGGCTGCTCGATCAGGCAGCGGGCCCCGGGCGCGGTATACACCTCGAAGATCCGGGACAGCGCGGTGAGCGCGCCCGTGGCGACGAGCACCTGACCGGGTTCGGTCGGCAGGCCGCGCGCGGTGAACCACTCCGCGATCCGGGCTCTGGTCTCCGGGACGCCGAAGGCCGTGTATCCGCTCGTCTCGAGGAACCGGGGGAACCGCAGCCGCGCGGCCTCGAAGGCACGCATCAGCCAGGGCACCGGTTCCGGGGCGGCGCGGGCGAAGTCGATCACGCCAGGGCCCGGCTCGCCGAGACCGAGCCGTGGCGTGTCCCCCGGAAGGCTCGCCCAGGATCCGGAACCCTGCCGGGAGTGCACGAACCCGTCGGCGCGCAACCGGTCCAGCGCGGCGCTGACCAGGGTGCGGCTCGCCGGAAGGGCGCGCGCGAATTCGCGTTCCGCGGGCAGCAGGGTGCCGATGGCCAGGCTCCCCTCGATGATCAGTACCCGCAGCGCGGCCGCGAGCTCGGCGGCGGTGCGCCTGCTGCCCTCGGCATGCCAGGAGCCGAGCAGGGCGACCAGTTCGCGCGCGCCGATCCGCGCCGTCGTCGGATGTGTCACCCGGCCAATTATCCCCGATTGGCCTTTGGTTCGCAGACCAATTATCCGCGATGCTGGTCTCATGGCTGTCGATCTGTCCCCGGTCGCCATCCGGGTCGCCGCCCCGCGCAGGCTCATTCAGCTGTTCGCCGGGCTCGCCCTGTATGGCTTCACCAATGCCATGGTGGTGCGCGCCGACCTCGGCCTGGATGCCTGGAACGTGCTCAACCAGGGCCTCTCCGATCGGCTCGCTCTACCGTTCGGCCTGGTCACCGGGCTGGTCAGTGTCGTGGTGCTGCTCGCGTGGATCCCGCTGCGGCAGCGGCCGGGATTCGGCACCATCGCCAACATCGTGGTGATCGGGGTGGTCGTGCAGCTCGGCTTGCTGATCATCCCGCCGCAGCACTCGCTCGCCTGGCGCATCGCGCTGCTGGTCGGCGGCATCGTGCTCAACGGCGTGGCCACCGCGACCTACGTCGGCGCGCGCCTCGGCCCCGGCGCCAGGGACGGGCTGATGACCGGGCTGCACCTGCGTACCGGGTACTCGATCCGCCTGGTGCGCACCGGCATCGAGGTCACCGTGCTGATCATCGGCTGGCTGCTCGGCGGGACCGTCGGGATCGGCACCGTGCTCTACGCGCTGTCCATCGGCCCGCTCACCCAGTTGTTCCTGCGCGTGGTCGCGTACCGGGGGCGGTAGCCTCGGGCGCGTGTCACCACGGATCGAATGCGCCGAGGCCGATGGGGTCGGGGTCGACGGGCGAACGCGCCCGAGCGAGGACCGGATCGCCGTGCTCGAGAACGCCGTCATCCTGCTCGACGGCGCGACCAATCTCGTGCCCGGCAGGCGCAGCGGCGGCTGGTATGCCGAGCAGTTGTGCACGGAACTGAGTGCGCGGCTGCGCGCCGAACCGGATGCCGGACTGGTCACCGTGCTGGAGACCGGTATCGCCGAGGTGGCCGAGCGGTTCGGGCTGGTTCCCGGGGATTCGCCGTCCGCCACGGTGGCCATGCTGCGGGTGGGCGCCGACCGGGTGGACGCGCTGGTGCTCGCCGACTCGCCCGTCGTGCTGCGCACCAGCGAGGGCATCGAGGTGCTCGCCGACGACCGGCTACGTGAACTGCCCCGATCCGGTGGCGGCTACCGGAAACGGCTCGCCGAGGGCGGTGGATTCGGGGAGGGGCACCTCGCCGCACTGCGCGCCGGTGCCGAGGCGACCGGGCGACTGCGCAATGTGGACGGTGGCTTCTGGGTCGCCGAGGCGGATCCGGGCGCTGCGCGGCAAGCGGTGACCGGAAGCTGGCCGCGGGGCCGGGTGCGTGCCGCGTTACTGGCCAGCGACGGGGTCTCCTGCGCGGTGGACGACTACGAAATCCTGGACTGGGCCGGGGTTTTCCGGCTGGCCGCCGAACAGGGACCGGGTGCGGTCATCGAGGCCGTGCACACTGCCGAGCGCGCGGATCCGGACGGGGCGCGCTGGCCGCGGCCGAAGGTCTCCGACGACAAGGCGCTCGCCTACCTGGACCTGGAGCCGACCGGATGAGCGCGCGCAAGAACATCAACACGATCGACTGGTTGATGCTCGCGCTCGCGATCATCTCCGTCGGCCTGCTCATCTACGCGATCTTCTACAGCAACAATCCGGAAACCGAGCACTGGATATTCGTCGCGGACACCTCGATCTGCGGCCTTTTCCTGCTCGAATTCCTGTGGCGCTGGCACAAGCACGGCTGGGAGAAATGGTTCCCGCTGCGCAACTGGTACGAAATACTGGGCATGATCCCGGTGGCCCATCCGGCACTGCGCGGATTCCGGCTCATCCGGGTCGTCGTGGTGCTCATGCGGCTGGGCCGGGCCGCCGACCGGGCCTTCGGCGAGCAGTTCACCCAGCGGCTCATCGAGCGCCTTTCCGCCCCGATCGTGCGGGCCATCAAGAAACCGATCACGATCGCCGTGCTGGACGAGGTCGTCAAGGTGCTGGAAACCGGGAACTACCCGCAGAATCTGGCGCGGTCCCTGGAGGAGAACCGCACGGAACTGCGCACGATCGTCGCGGAGAAGCTGCGCGAGGATCCGCAGGCCGGACGGCTACGCAGGCTTCCGTTCCACGACGAGGTGGTGCAGGGGGTCATCGACACCGCGTTCCGGATCGTGCTCGAGGTTCTCGGCGACCCGCGCATCGACGAGTTCTTCGCCGATGTGGTCAAGGAGAACCGCGAGCAGATCCGCCGTGCCGTGCAACTGGGGCTGCACGAGCAGGAGGACGAGGATGCGGAGCAGGAGTTACCGGTGAAGACCCAGCACCGGGTGCTCGAGGAGGAGCAGCACCACGGGCCGAGCGTGACCATCAAGGAAGGGCATCGAGCTCCCTGAACAGGTCGACCGCCAGCGCGTCCACGGTCCTCTCCGGATGCTGGGCGTCGGGCGCCAGGTTGCCCATCATCGCCAGCGCCGTACCCGAATCGGGGCAGAAGAGCGCATAACTGGAGAAGCCACCGGTTCCCCCGTCGTGCCCGAGAATGGCGCGCCCGCTCGGCAGGGTGCCGTGGATCCAGTCCAGGCCGAGGCCGACCTTGCTCGCCGGATCCGTGAAGTGGACTTTCTGGGTGTTCCGGATCGCCGCGGCGAACGGCCCGGATTCCGGGGCGAGCTGATGACCGAGATAACGCAGCTGATCGTTGACCGTGGAATACGCCGAGCAGCCGGCCGCAGCGAAGGTTTCCCCTGTCCAGTCGGGAACCGCCTGGCCCTGGCTGTATCCCTGCGCCTTGCGCTGCCGCTGTTCCGGATTCAGGCACAGCGCGGTGTCCCGCAGCCCGAGCGGGACTGTGATCGTGCGCAGCATCTGGTCATACCGTGAGGAAAGCGCCTGACCGAGAAGCGCGAACCCGAAATTGGAGTAGTCGAATTTGGTACCCGGAACGCTTCCCAGTTTCGTCTCGGCGAGAAACCGCGCCAGATCCGCACGGGTGATCGCGCGATAGGGATCGAGCGGATCGAACCCGGGAACCTTGTCGATGTTCGCGGGCAACCTCGGCAGTCCGGAGGAATGCGTCGCGAGGTCCACCAGCCGGATTTCCTTGCCCTGCGCGGTGGGAACCGGCCAAGGAACGCGGTTGCGTACCGGTTCGTCGAGCCGGACCACACCGCGCTCCACCGCCTCGGCGAGCATCAGCCCGGTGAACGTCTTCGTCACCGAACCGAGCTGGAACACGGTGTCCCCGTCCGGGCGCGCCGAGCCCGCACCGGCGAGCCGTCCGGCCCCTTCGACGTACTGCGTGCCGCCGCGGAGCACCCCGCAGACGAGACCGGGAAACCCATAGGAGATCCCTTTGTCGAGATAGCGCCGCAGCAGGGCAGGCACATCGCCGGTGGCCGCATTGCCCGCCGTGGCGCTGCCACCCGCGAGCGCCACCGCACCCACTCCGGCCAGGCTCGCCCCGAGGAACCGCCGTCTGTCGAACGTCATACTCCGTCCTCCTCAGCCGTGGGACTCTGATTTACGAGATTCCGTAATGGGAGGGCCGCGGTGGCGACCACGACGAGCAGCGGGATCACCCGCGCCCCGGGGACCGCGTAGCGCCCGCGGCCCGTGGTCTCCAGCCAGCCGGCCGCGACGAGTTGCTTGAGGTGGTGATAGAGCTGCCCGGTGGTGCCGAGTTCGGCGAGTTCGGCGAGTTCGGCCGCGGTCCTGGTGCCCGCGAGGATCTTCTGCACGAGCAGCATCCGCACCGGGTGGCCGAGCGCGGCGAAGCTGCCGGAGAGCTCGGACCAGTCGATGCCGAGCAGCCAGTCCGTCGGTGCGCCCTGCTGCCAGCGATAGTGCTCGCCGTTGGGCAGCGCGGTTGCCCCGGTGAACAGTACCTGCCCGGAGTCCTGGGCACCGCGCTCGAGCAGGCCGTTGAGCGCCCAGAACGTGTCCTCGCCGAGTTGCCCCGTCGCCGCCTCGATCCGCGCGACCCGCTCCTCGAGCGCCGCGAGCCGGGCGGCGGTCCCCTCTCGGCCAGACATGCAGGAACTATAAATATTACGTAATTCATGTGCAAGTGCCACAGGGGTGAGTTCGGTTGGTAGAAACGGGTCATGGCACATGGCAGCCTCGCGGACCTGCTCCGCCGGATCGACCGCGGCGGTTACGGTCAGTACCGCCGGTTGAGCGGAACCTGGGAGCTCGACCGGATCGGCATCGAGGTGCAGCGGGTACAGGCGGATCCGTTCGCCCCGCCCTCCCGGATCCGGGTCACCGTGCCCGCCGAGGTCGCCGATCTCTCGCCGGAGTTGTGGCGCGGGAAGGCCCGGGCCACCGCGCTCGCTTCGTACCTGGTGCGCCGGTTGGCCGCGAATCTGCGCGGGGGCGCGTTCCGGGTGGACGCGGGCGGCCAGGAGGTGCTGGCCCGGTCCTCGAGCGAGGTCGCCGATGGCGTCGTGCACTTTCGCATCGGCATCCAGCTCCCCGGCAAGGGCCGCACCATCGACGGGGTGACCGCGCACCGCCTGCTGTGCGAGCAACTACCGCAGGCCGTACGGAAAGCGCTCGATTTCCGGTACGAAACGGCCCGCGAATTCGTCGAGACGATCGAGGACTCCGCGGCACTGCGCGACAAACTTCCCGAGCTCGGCCTGGTCGCGTTCGTGGCCGATTCGGCGCTGCTTCCCCGGCGCAGCGGAATCGACGACCGGCCACTCGAATCGGGCGGAATTTCCTTCCGGTCGCCGGAATCGCTTGCTGCCAAGGTCGAGCTGCCGAATCGCGGAACCGTCAGCGGAATGGGAATTCCCGAGGGCGTCACGCTGATCGTGGGCGGCGGATTCCACGGAAAATCGACCCTGCTGCGCGCCATCGAGCGCGGTATCTACGACCATGTCCCCGGTGACGGCCGTGAACTCGTCGTGGCGCGCACCGATACCGCGAAGATCCGTGCCGAGGACGGGCGCGGTGTCGAACGCGTCGACGTGCGCCCCTTCGTCGGCGAACTGCCGACCGGTTCGGACACCGGCGACTTCTCCACCGAGAACGCCTCGGGTTCCACCTCCCAGGCGGCTTCCATCATCGAGGCCGTCGAAGCCGGGGCACACACCCTGCTCGTGGACGAGGACACCGCGGCGACCAACCTGATGATCCGGGACGCGCGCATGCAGGCGCTCGTCGGCAAATCCTCCGAACCGCTCACCCCGTTCGTGGACCTCGTCCGGCCGCTGCACGCCGAGCACCAGGTGTCCACGATCATCGTCATGGGCGGCTCCGGTGACTACCTCGACATCGCCGACCGCGTGCTCATGCTCGACTCCTACATCGCGAGCGAGGTGACCGAGCAGGCCCGCGCGATCGCCGCGACCCCGACCGGGCGCGCCGTCGAGGCCAGCACCTTCGGCCCGATCCGGCATCGCAGCCCCGAGCCCGGTTCCGTGGACGCGCGCGGTAAGAACGGGCGGACCAGGATCCGCAACCGCGGCACCGACACCCTCCTGCTCGGCGAGAGCGAGATCGACCTGCGCGCACTCGACCAGATCGTGGATCCCAGCCAGGTCACCGGAATCGGGCTCGCCATCGAGAAACTGGCCCGGTCCGGCGCCCTCACCGACACCATCGCGGCCGCGCTCACGCACTACGCGGCCGAGCTCGCCGATGTTCCCGCACTCGCGGCGGGCAGCACGGACGATTTCGTCGTACCGCGCGCACTCGATATCGCCGCGGCGCTGAATCGCTTACGCACCTTGCGCATCCGAGACCTGAAGTCGTGATCGGCTCCGCGGTCGTACTCGGGGCCGGAGTGGCCGGGCTCGCCGCGGCGGCCCGGCTGCGCGAACACGGCTGGCGGGTCGAAGTGCTGGACCGCGCGGCGGGCCTGCCGGAATCGGGGATCCCGCTGGCGGTTCCCTGTCCGGAGCTGGACGGGCCGGAGTACCGGGTGCGCGAGCTGCACGCGGACGGCCGGGTGCGCGCCGAGGGGACCCGCATGGTCCAGATCACCGAGTACGGCACCTTGCTGCGTGGCCTGTACGAGGCATCCGGCGATGTGGTGCGGTTCGGGGTGGATGTGACGGATCTGGGGCAGTTGAGCGGACACGATGTGGTGCTGGCCGCGGATGGGGCCCGCAGCATGGTGCGCAGGGCGCTGTTCGGGGAGGGTTATGAGCCGCGCCCGGTTCGCGGTGCGACGTGGTTCGGGATCACCGGCACGCCGGTGGCCTCGGTGACCGAGACCCGGGGCCACGGTGCGCGGCTGCTGTCCTTCCCGCTTCCCGATGGCCGCACCGGATGGTTCGCTTCCGCGCGCACGGGCGAGGTTTTCCGGGACTGGCAGGGATCCCTGGCCCGGGACGGCGAATGGCTGGCGCATTTCCGCTGCCGCCCGCTGCCCCGCTACGCGGTCCGGCACATCGCGCTGCTCGGCGATGCGGCGCACCCGCTCGATCCGGAGGACGGTCTGTGCGCGGCACTCGGCGACGCCCGCGCGGTCGCGGACGCGCTCGCCGCGGCCGGGGAGGTCCCCGCCGCGCTCACCGCCTACGACCGGGCGCGCCGGAAGCAGGTGCAACGGTTGCTGCGCACCGAACGACTCGCGTTCCGCCTCCGCTGAAGCCGCTCAGGGGTTCAGCGGTTTGCGCCTGCGGGTGAGCAGCACCGCGATCGCGCGCCAGCCGAGCAGGAAGACGCCGAGGAAGATCCCGGCCACGATGATGAACGAGACCTCGGTGCCCTGCCCGGAGACCACGCGCAGCACCATGCCGAGCACGAGCGTGGCCAGCCAGACCGGAACACCGGTCCGGGGCACCGAGATCGGTGCGCGCCAGGCGAGGCAGGCCACCCAGCCGATGACCGTGCCCGCGAGGAAAGGCCACAGCGTCTCGGCGATACCGGACACGGTGATGCCCTCCGCGTGCGAACTTCGCCCGATCACCACGAAGACGAGCACGACGAGCACATCGAGCACGGCGGCGCTGAGCACGGTCCTTGGCGACATGCCTCAAGTGTGGCTCACCCGGCCGGTGCGGGCGCGCGCAGGTGCTCAGGCTCACCCATGTGATGCGGCATGCGCCAGCCGCGTGCGAGCTCGGAGGAATGCACGGGCTGCCCCTCGCCGAAGTACTCGCAGAACTTCATGATCAGCGGATCCCACTTCAGCGGGTCGATGTAGTCGGTGCCCGGGATGACCAGGTCCTCGTCGACGTGCACCCGCCGCGTATCGGCCTGGAAGGCAGTGACCCCGCGCCGGAAGAACGGCCCCGCGTCGACCACCGCGCACTCGATCTGCACCGGGCACTCCAGGATCCGGGCGGCGCCGACGATCTCGGATTCCTGTTCGGTGAGCCCGGCCGCGCCGAACTTGTCCGGCTCATGAGTGTATCCGCGCGCGATCTTGTGTTCGGGCACCTCGGGTTCCCCGGTGACCAAGGCGATCCGGTTCACCGGCGCGGCCTGCTGCGCGGACGGGAGGTTCAGCACGCATTCCCGTTCGCGCAGCATGTTCCGCGCGGTCCGGGAGGAATCGTTCATGCCGAGCATGCATGTCGTGCCGAGCCACCAGGCCGAGGACATCGGTCCGATGTTCGTGCTCCCGTCCGGATTCCTGGTCGTGATGAGCACGACGGGAGTGCCGAAATAGAACACCTTGAGATCGATCGCTGTGTGCATGCCCCGATCCTGCGCCGACTTCCGTGACCGGTGCTGGCGGAAAACGGTCACGGCAACCGGTTCGGCGTCGCCGGGTCGAGGCGGGCGAGCTCCCCGGATTCGAGCGCGGTCCACACCGAACCGTGCGCGTCCACGGTGATCCCGTGCGGTTCGGTGTCCGGGGCGATCGGGTGCACCGCGACGGTGCCATCGGCGTGGATCCGGCCGAGCGCCCCGGAACCCCATGCGGTGAACCAGCAACCGCCCGCACCGTCCGGAGTGACCGCGTGCGGCCGGCTCGCGCCTTCGGGAAGCGGGAATTCGGTGATCCGTCCCGCGGCGTCGATCCAGCCGATCCGGTCGGCGAGCAGTTCGGTGAACCAGCAACCGCCGGAATCCGCCGCGATCCCGACCGGTCCGGCGGACTCGGTCGGCAGCGGATGGGTGCGCACCTCGCCCGCTACCGTCATGCTGGCGATCGCGTTGGCCTGGTTCAGGGTGAACCACAGCGCGCTTTCCGGGCCGGAGGTGATCATCGCGGGGAAGTTTCCGGTGCCGGGCAGGGGAAATTCCGTGATCTCTCCGCCCGGCGTGCAGCGGCCGATGCGGTCGGTGTTCATCTCGGTGAACCACAGTGCCGCGTCCGGACCGCACGTGATGCCGTACGGCCCGGCATCCGCGCTCGGCAGGCCGAACATACGCACCGTGCCCTCGGCCGTGATCCTGCCGATCCGGTGCGTCTGCCGTTCGGTGAACCACAGGGCTCCGTCCGGGCCCGCGGTGAGCACGAGCGGCTGGGACCCCGGCGGATCGAGGCGGTACAGCGCACCCGTCGCGGTACCGATCCGCCCGTGCTCGATGTCGGTGAACCAGGCGAGCCCATCCGGACCGATCGCGATCCCGTACGGCGCGCTGTCCCCATCGGCGACCGGGATCCGGGTGATCATGTGGCCGAGCTTAGCCGCGCACCGAGTTATCCACAGGCCTCATGCAGTTGTGCACAGACAAACCCCAGGTCAGCGGATTTGTGCAGAGTCTGTGGATAACTTGTACACAGTGGGGATCGACGTTCGGCGCCACCTCGGGCATGCTCGCGCCTGTGCGGAATGTACTCGTGACCGACGGCGGGCTGGCGACCGAGCTGGAGGCGCGCGGCCAGGACCTGTCCGACCCGCTGTGGTCGGCGCGGGTGCTGCTCGAACAACCGGAAGCGATCACCGAGGTGCACCGGGCGTTCTTCGCGGCGGGCGCGGTCATCGCCACGACGGCGAGCTACCAGGCCAGTTTCGAAGGCTTCGCCGCACGCGGGCTGGACGCGGCACAGACCGGGAACCTGTTGCGGCGCAGTGTGGAACTGGCCCGCGCGGCCGAGCCCGTCGACGGGATCCGCCGCTATACCGCCGCCTCGGTCGGGCCGTACGGGGCGGTGCTCGCCGATGGCTCGGAATACCGCGGCCGCTACGGGCTCGGCGTCCCCGAGCTCGCGGCATGGCACCGGCCGAGGCTGGAAACGCTCGCCGAGGCGGGTCCGGATCTCCTCGCGCTCGAGACGATTCCCGATCTGGACGAGGCGGACGCTTTGGTGCGGCTGCTGCCCGGTCTCGGTGTTCCCGCCTGGCTCAGCTTCACCATCGCCGAGGGGCGCACCCGGGCGGGACAGCCGCTCGCCGAAGCGTTCACCCTCGCCGCGGAAGTCCCCGAGGTCGTGGCGGTCGGGGTGAACTGCTGCGCCCCCGACGAGGTTCCGGAGGCCGTGGCACTGGCCGCCGAGGTCACCGGGAAGACGGTGGTCGCCTATCCGAACAGCGGTGAGGGGTGGAACGCGGAAACCGGGACCTGGACCGGCGATTCCCGGTTCTCCGCCGCACAGGCGCGTTCCTGGATCGAAGCGGGCGCGGGCATCATCGGCGGCTGCTGCCGGATTCGCGCGGGCGATATCGCCGAACTGGCCGCAGAGTGCGTCTGAGGGCTCTCGTCCGTCGCGAGCGGGAGTCGGGTCGGCGGTGCCTCTGCGGGACACCCGCACCCGGGATCAGCAAGCCGGAGGAAAGAACCACGTCGATCTGACATGTGAAGGTACTTCGCCGACGTTCATGCGAAGGTACTTCGCCGACGCTGCGGCGCAGCGGGACACGGAGTCCTCAGGCGTGCTCTTCGTCCACAAGGGATAGCTGGGTCCAAGCGACATCGTGCCAGGCGCCGAATTTCCAGCCGATCCGGCGATAGGTGCCGACCGGCTCGAAGCCCATGGCGCGGTGCAGCCCGGCGCTCGCTTCGTTGGGCAGCGTCATCCCGGCGACCGCCGTGGTGAACCCGAGCGCGGCGAGCCGGGGCAGCAGCACCCCGTACAGTGCTTTGCCGAGCCCGGCACGACGGTGTTCCCGATCGAGGTAGACGCTCACCTCGCAGGCCCATCGATAGGCGGCGCGCGCCATGAACCGGCCAGCGTAGGCATAACCGAGCACGGTGCCCGCGTCCTCGGCGACCAGCCACAGGTGCGCCGCCGCGATGCGTTCGGCCATTTCCCCGGCACCCGGTGGTGTCGTCTCGAACGAGATCACGGTGTCCCGTACGTACGGCGCGTACACCTCGGCGCACGCCGCCGCATCCGCCTTGCCCGCGTCCCTGATCAGCAACCCCATGGCCGTCCAGCGTATGCCTTTCCCGCTACACCGGGGTTACGGCTACGTTACCGCAGCACGGTGTTCCGCAGCCCCGGCGCGGACGCGATCTCGGCCGCGGTGAACCGGTCGCGCACCCACTTCCCGGCCGAGAACAGCCGGGTCTGATCGGAGTAGTGCGGGGAGCTCGGATCGGCCGACTGCGAATAGGTGAGCAGCGTGGACGCCCGCGGCCCCCGCGCGGTGAACTCCACCGACTGAATGGAGCTGGAGCCGTGCACCACCTCGGTGTTGCCGCGCTTGGGATCCCACTGCGGCGTGATCACATCGAGCACCCCGAGTGCTTGCGGCCCGCCGTGAATCGGGATGCGTTCCCCGTTGCGGACGACGTACTGCCCCGCGGCCAGCGAGGTGTCCAGCGCGAGCCCGGCCGCGCGCAGTTCGCCGACCGCGTCCCGGAATGCCTTGCGCACTCCCGGGTCCCCGATGTTCAGCGTGTTCGGTGTGCTCAACGGGTGCCCTGGATCGAAGGGCACCAGCCACGGTGATCCGAGCTTGGCGACCTTCAGGAAGAATCGCTGGAACAACAGTGATCCCTTGCTCTGCAGGGAGAATCGTCCATCCCATGTGGACAGTGCGGAGCAGGCAGGCGAACCGGGCTCGAGTTCCGCGCACAACCGCGCGGTGTCCCGTCCCGCGAGCACCGCGGCCCTGCTGGTGTCCCGGAACAGCAGCTCTCGCATATTCGCCTCGGTGAATCCCTTGCCGGGCAAGCCATCCGTACCCGCGATCCGGCGCTGCGCGGTCAGGGTCCCCTCTTGGGTGCGGAGGCTGCGCTGGGTGCCGATATCGCCCATGGTCCGCGGATAATCGGTGAGCGGCTGGGCCGGATTGGTCAACCAGGCGCTGTCATTGGAGTTCGTCACGAAATCCGGGCGGCTCAGCTGCGGCTGTTTCGCCGGGCCGAGCAGCCCGGGCTGAACCGCCTCGGGATCGGTTGCCGGGCCGCAGTCCGAACGGGCCCCGTCCAGCACTGCGGTCCCGGTCGCCGCGTAGAGCTGCTTACCGAGCGCGGTCCCGCAGCGCGCCACATCGGAATCGGTGACATTCGGCGAGGCCTGCACATCCGAATACAGCGCGTTCCCCTGGCTGTCGCTGGCGATCGTGTTCACCCACGGGGATCCCTGGGTGGCCCGCAGAACCTGCGCGGCTCCCTTCGTGTTCCGCGCGGTGTCCAGGCCGAACCAGGTGTTGAGCGCCCGCATGTTCGCCGCGTTGACATCGTGCACCGAATACGCGGTTTTCCCCCAGGGCAGCGCGGTCCCATCGGGCATCGCCGTCACCACCGGCCCGTAGCGCGTGCGGTACACGGTCTTGCTGACCGGTTTCGCATCCCGCACCGGAACGGTCACCCTGGTGGCGCGCATCCGCTCCGGTTTGCCGTTCACCAGATAGCTGTGCGGATCCCCTGGCACGGTGGGATTCTCGAACAGGCTGTAGTTCGCGGAGGTGGAAACCGTGTGACTCCACGCGAAATCCGCGTTGTGCCCGATCTGCACGAGCGGGAACCCGAGCAGGCTCGCCCCGCTCACGTCGAACTTCCCCGGAATGGTCAACTGGTTCTGCCAGAATCGCTGCGAACCGTGCCAGGGATAGTGCGGGTTGCCCAGCAGCACGCTGGAGCGCCCCGGCGCGCTGCCCGCGCGGCCGATCGCGATCGCATTGCTGCCCCGATCCCGGTTCGCGTTACTGTTCCGCACCGAGGCGAGCACGTTTCCGCGGCTGGTTTCCGGGTCCGGGCGCGCGTTCACCATCGCATCGGCGAAGCTGTCCGTCCCGCCCGCGGTGGTCGCGTAGACGTGCCGGTACACGTCGAATTCGGTGATCGGGCGAACCCAGGGTTTCCCGGCACAGCGCGGATCGCCGATCTTCCCTGCGGCCAGGTATTTGTTGTAGCCCTGCACATAACCGCGCACCAGCTCGCGCACCTCGGCACGCGGGCCGTACGGCGGCGGGGCGGCGAGCATCCGGCGCACCGCACCCGTCGCGTCGAGCGAGCGGAAGAAGGCATCACTGTCCACATTGGACCTCGCGCCGGTGAGCCCGCTGTCCGGCTTCGCCTCGGCACCGAGGAACCGGGACCGTTCTCCGCGCACCGAGAGATAGACATCGGCGAGCGTGCAGATGTTGTCCTTGGCCGCGGCGAATCCGGATCCGTACCCGAGACCGGAGAAATCCCGCGCCAGGATGTGCGGGATTCCGTATTCGGTGTAGCGCAGGACCGCGCGCGAGCCGGGTGGCAATCCCTGCTCGCTCGCGGTCGCCGGGGTGGCGCCGATGCCGATGACCAGGGCGGTGAGCAATGCGAGGAGCAGCGTCCGATTGCGCATACCCCGGAAAGTTACGCCAGATCCGGCACCGGGCACATCATCCTAAGGAACCAATTCCGGGAAGGTGGCGCCGCGAATGCCGCAGAATGAACAGCGTGCCACTCCCGGCGAACACGGCGAGCGCCACCAGCAGCACCACGTAGCTGACCACCGCGCTCAGCGCCGCGAGCACCGCGGGAAGCAGGAAACCGGCATAGGCGAGCGCGTAGTAGACCCCGGTCAGCTCGGCCAGATCCGTCTTCCCGGCCAGCCGCTGCAGTTCGAGCAGGCCCGCCACGATCGCGATGCCGTAGGCGAAACCGAGCACGAACGCGGTACCGAGCGCGAGCCAGGGCGAATCGAAGATCGCGGCGACCGCGCTGACCACGAGCCCGAGGGTGAGCACGATCATCGCCACGACGACCGCGCGGGCACTGGTGTGCCGGTCGAGCCGTTTCGCGATCGGCTGGATCCCGATTCCCGCACCGAGCGCGCAGATCGTGAGCAGTGTGGAGTACGCGAGCCCCCAGTTGCCCAGTCGGTCCGCGACGACCTGCGGCATGGTCGCGTACGCGATGCCGAGCGAACCGAAGATCCACGGAGCCATCGGCGTGATCACCCGGCGAAACCGGGGATGGCGCACCCGGCCGAATCCGCCGGAGGGCCCTTCGATGCCACCGGTTTCCCTGGTCCCCGGAAGCACCGCGAGCACGGCGATCGTGAGCACGATGTGCACCAGATAGGGCAGTTCCATCGGGAACGGGGCCCACTGGGCGAGCACCCCGGCCACTCCGGGGCCGAGACACAGCCCGAGGGTGAGCCACAGCGCCGCGCGCCGGGTGCCCAGATCGGCCGCACTGCCCGGCTCCGCGTCCGCGAGCTCCTTGACCCAGGTGGAGCCGACCGCCATCGCCACGGCGACCCCGAATCCGGAGACCAACCGCCCCGCGGCGAGCCAGCCGAGGCCGAGCTCACCGAGGGCGAGCAGCACCGAGGCGGCAAGGGAGAGCAGGGTTCCCGCGAACAGCACCGGTTTGCGCCCGTACCGGTTCGCGAGCCGTCCGGAGGTCAGCAGCCCGGGAACCAGGCCGAGTACATAGGCGCCGAGCAATACGTCCACGGTGACCGCCGAGTACCCGGCCTCCCGGTACATGACGAGCAGCGGGGTGAACTGGTTTCCGCCCCAGCCACAGCAGAACATCGCCGCGGCCACGGGGATCCAGCCGCCGGTCCTGGTGACGGACGGCTGATCGAGTGTCGCGGTCATTGCCGGTGCGTCCGGTCGAGGTGTTCGCGCAGCGCCGCGCCGAATCCGGGGACATCGGCCTGTTCCACCTTGCGCAGCAGCCCGAGATGGTCGGTGAGCACCACCTCGTACGGCGTGGGACCGGGGCCGAGCGCGTGCATGCTCATCCGCCGCTGCCGATCGGCGAGCGTCACGTAGAACCGCATGGTCAGCTTGTTCCCACCGGCCTCGACGATCGCGCGGTGAAAGGATTCGTCGGCCTCGGCGAAGGCAGCGAGGTCATCGCGTTCGGCGTGCCCCTCCTGCACCACGAGCGCGGCGCGCAACCGCTCCACCGCCTCCTCGATCCCGCCGCGCGCGGCAAGCCTGCGTACCGCCGCGGTCTCGATCGCCTCGCGCGCATCGAGCACATCCTCGGCCTCGCCGGGCGGAACCGGCACCACGACGGCGCCACGCTTCGGGATCAGGGTGAGCAGATCCTCGGCCTGCAGGCGCAGAAACGCTTCCCGGACCGGGGTTCGGCTGATCCCGAGGCGTTCGGCGATCTCTCCCTCGCTGAACAGGTGCCCGCCCGGCAGTTCCCCCGTCAGGACCAGTTCCTTGGTGACCGCGTAGGCGCGATCGGCCGCGGGCTCAACCACGATCGGCTCCCAGCACAGATGCAAGCATGTATCTATGCTATCTCCGCGCGGTGACCACGCCAATGCGGCAGTGGTCACAGGGCGCTAGGAGCTCTTCAAATGGCGGGCGATCACCATGCGCTGGATCTGGTTGGTGCCCTCGAAGATCTGCGGCACCTTCGCCTCGCGCATGTACCGCTCGACCGGGAAGTCGCGGGTGTACCCGGCGCCGCCGAACACCTGGACCGCGTCCGTGGTCACCTTCATGGCGGCATCGGTCGCGACGAGTTTCGCGATCGATGCCTGCTTGGCGAACGCCAGACCGGCATCGCGGCGGCGGGCCGCGTCCACGTACATGGCGCGCGCGGTCTCCACGGCCGCCGCCATGTCCGCGAGCAGGAATTCGATGCCCTGGAAATCGGCGATCGGCTGGCCGAACTGGTTGCGCCCCTTGGCATAGGCGACCGCCTCGTCGAGCGCGGCACGGGCCAGGCCGACCGCGCAGGCCGCGATGCCGAGGCGCCCGGAATCCAGCGCGGACAACGCGATCGGCAGCCCCTGTCCCTCGTCGCCGAGCAGCCGGTCGGCGTCCACCTCGACGTTCGAGAAGACCAGCTGGGTGGTCGGCGAACCGGTGAGCCCCATCTTCTTCTCCGGTGGTGTGGCTTCGAGCCCCGGACTCGCGGCGTCCACCAGGAAGCAGGAGATCCCGCGCGAACCGTCTCCGGTGCGCGCCATCAACTTGTAGTAGTCGGCGACCCCGCCGTGCGTGATCCAGGCCTTCGTTCCGTTGATCCGGTACCGCGCGCCCTCGGCCTCCGCGCGGGTGCTCATCGAGGCCGGATCGGAACCCGCGTTCGTCTCGGAAAGCGCGTAGCCACCGAGCAACTCCCCGCCGAGCATGTCCGGAAGCCAGCGATCCCGCTGCGCATCGGTGCCGTACTCGGCGAGCGCGTAGCAGGACATGGTGTGCACCGAAAGGCCGACACCGACGGTCATCCAGGCCGCGGCGAGCTCTTCGAGACAGGCCAGGTACACCTCGTAACCGAGCCCGGCACCACCCCAGCGCTCCTGGTACGGAAGGCCGAGCAGCCCGCTGCGCCCCAGCAGCCGGAACTGCTCGCGCGGAAACCGTTCCGCCGCCTCGTATTCGGCACTGATCGGCGCAAGCTCCTCGCGCGCGATCTCGGTGACGAGCTTGAGCAGATCGGCCGCTTCCTGGTTGGGCAGGAGTCGTTCGACTGGCACCACAAACCCTCCGAAAGTCCCCACGTAATCTTCTCGGGGAACTTTACCCGCGCCGTATCCAAGGAGTCCACGTGATCGTCGTCGGCGGAGAATCGCTCGTTGACCTTGTGCCAACCGAGCACGGGAGGCTGATGGACCCGACACTCGGCGGCGGCCCGTACAACGCCGCGCTCGCCGCCGGACGCCTCGGTTCGCCGACCGCGTTCTGCTCGCGCCTTTCCACCGATCGGTTCGGCGCCGAACTGCTCGCCCGCCTCGAGGAGTCCGGAGTGCGCACCGAACTGCTGCAGCGCGGACCGGAACCGACGACGATGGCGGTGGTCTCGCTCGACGAACAGCGCACGGCCAGCTACAGCTTCTACGTCGCGGGCACCGCGGACCGGCTGTTCACCGATCCGGGCCCACTGCCCGCCGAGGTCACCGCGCTGTCGCTGGCCAGCTTCGGCGCCATGGTGCTCGAACCGGGGGCCAGCGCCTACGAGGTGATGCTGCATCGCGAAGCGGCCCGCGGGATCGTCACCATGCTCGACCCGAACATCCGGACCGCGCTGATCTCCGATGCCGGGGCCTGCCGTGCACGGTTCCGCTCCTGGCTGCCCTCGGTCGGGGTGCTCAAGCTCTCCGATGTCGACGCGGAATGGCTCGCCGGGGACCAGCCGGTCGAGGAAGCCCTCGAGCAGTGGTGCGCCTCGGGCCCGGCCGCCGTGGTGTTCACCAAGGGCGGGGACGGCATCGAACTGCGCACTCCGAACGGGGACCGGATCGAGGTGCCCGCGGTGCCGGTGACGGTCGCGGACACCATCGGCGCCGGGGACACCGTGCACGGGGCTTTGCTTGCCTGGCTGGACAAGAACGGGATCCAGGACCGCGCCGCGCTCGAGTCGCTGACCGCCCAGCAGTGGTCCGAGGCGCTGCGCTATGCCGGAAAGGCCGCGTCGATCACCGTTTCCCGCGTCGCGGCGGAACCCCCGTACGCAGCGGAAATGGTGTGAATATCGCCACCGAACGCTGCGTGATTTCTCACGTCGTTATGCTTAATCGCGCTGCGAAGACTAGCGTATGCATCGAACACACTAGGACTGAAACCCCAACGGGGTGGTGTACGGGTCGGGCCGTCGCGAACCTACCGGTTTCCCAGACGTCCGCATGCGCGCACGCCCCGTCCAACGCGTGAAGAGGAACGTGCATGCCAGACGCGGCCAACCCAACCCAAACCGTCGCGCTGCGCCACGACGATGGTGAATACGAGCTTGCGGTACGCCAGCCCACCGAGGGCGCGCCGGGCCTCGACCTGGGCAAACTGTTGGCGTCGACCGGATACGTGACCCTTGATCCCGGTTTCGTGAACACCGCTTCGTGCTCCTCGGAGATCACCTATATCGATGGCGATGCGGGTATTCTTCGTTACCGCGGGTACCCGATCGAACAGCTCGCGGAGCGGTCGAATTTCATCGAGGTCTCGTATCTGCTGATTTACGGCGAACTGCCGACCAAGGCGCAATACGAGGATTTCGCCGAGCGGATCGCGCGGCACACCTTGCTGCACGAGGACCTCAAGCGATTCTTCGACGGCTTTCCCCGCGACGCACACCCGATGCCGGTGCTCTCCTCCGCGGTGTCCGCTTTGTCGACCTTCTACCAGGACTCGCTGAACCCCTTCGACGAACCGAACGTCGAACTGTCCACCGTGCGCCTGCTCGCGAAGCTGCCGACGATCGCCGCGTACGCCTACAAGAAGTCGGCGGGCCAGCCCTTCCTGTACCCGGACAACTCGCTGGGGCTGGTGGACAACTTCCTGCGGATGACCTTCGGGCTGCCCGTGGAGCCCTACGAGATCGACCCCGATTTCGCCAAGGCGCTGGACCTGCTGTTCATCCTGCACGCCGATCACGAGCAGAACTGCTCCACCTCGACCGTGCGGCTCGTCGGCTCCTCCGAGGCCAACCTGTTCGCCTCCATCTCCGCGGGCATCAACGCCCTGTTCGGCCCGCTGCACGGTGGTGCGAACGCCGCGGTGCTCAACATGCTCGAGGGCATCCGGGACAACCACGGTGATGTGGACACCTTCGTGAAGAAGGTGAAGAACAAGGAAGACGGCGTGAAGCTGATGGGCTTCGGGCACCGGGTCTACAAGAACTACGACCCGCGCGCGAAGATCATCGCCGCGACCGCCGAGCGGATCATCGGCAAGCTCGGTGGCGACGACGAACTGCTCGACATCGCCAAGAAGCTCGAGCAGCGGGCCCTCGAGGACGACTACTTCGTGGAGCGCAAGCTCTACCCGAACGTCGACTTCTACACCGGGCTCATCTACCGGGCCATGGGCTTCCCGACCAAGATGTTCACCGTGCTGTTCGCGCTCGGCCGGCTGCCCGGCTGGATCGCGCACTGGCGGGAGATGATCAACGACCCGGCCAACAAGATCGGCCGCCCGCGCCAGCTGTACACGGGTGCCGCCGCCCGCGACTTCGTGGAGCTGGACAAGCGCTGAGCTGACAGCGCACCACACGCTCGCCCTGGTCTGCCGCGTCAAGGGGACATCCCCTTGTGCACGCGGTGACCAGGGCGAAATGCTGTCCGGGCAAGGGTTTTCGGGGTTTCAGCGTTTCGCGGCCCAGCCGTAGCCGAGCCGATAGCGGTCGGCGACCATGATCAGCTCGTCCACCTCGAGCACCCTGGATCCGGTGCTCGCGATGCGGGTGACGGTCAGGACCGGGATCCCGTCGGCGAGGCCGAGCGCGGCGCGCTCCTCCGCGGTCGGCATGCGGGCGCCCACCTCCTCGGTGTATTCGGTCGCCGCTTCGATCCCTGGACAGGGCCCGGTCTGTTCCAGTGCGGTGCCCTGGGTGAGTTCCCTCGGCAGCCGGGCGGTGGCGAGCACGACCGCCCGCCGATCGGCGCGCAGCACCCGATCCCGCACCGTGACCTCCATATCCGGTTCGATGCCGAGGATCGCCGCGATCCGCGCATCGGCCGGTTCGAACCACACCCGCACCGCCCAGGTTCCGGTGAACTCCCCTTCCGGTGCTGTCCGCGCGAGCCGGTCGATTCGCGGCCGAGGGCTCGCGATCGCACCACGGCCGTGTTCGACGTGCACCAGCCCCTCATTGCGCAGCAGCTGAATCGCCTGGCGGACCGTCGGCCGGGAAATCTCGTACTCGCTCGCGAGCGTGCGCTCCGAAGGCAACACCTGGCCAGGTTCGATCTGGGCCGCGCGAATACGTTCACGCAGCCGGGCGGCAACCCGCTGATACTGCGGTGTCTCGATTCCAGCCATCAGCTCCATCGTATGCGGCGGACTCGAACTTGACTAGTAGTCTAGTCTACTTCTAGATTGGTCAATACCACTTAGACGAGTTGCGTGAGCCGCACAGTGAGGAGCCCCCGACGATGCACCCTTGGCCGCCCGAGGACTGCCCCGATGAACCGGTCGCCGATCGCGCCACGTTCGACGCCATACTGGACACCATCGTGACCGAGTGCAAGCCGCGATTGTTCGCCATAACCCAGGAATTCGGCGACCGCATGGACGGCCGGATCGCCTGCTGGGGCCTGCAGTTTCCAGAGCACGTTCGGTTGGTGTTCGATATCGTCGACGCGCGGAAAGTTCCGATCCGGCTCCCCACTCGGGGGCACGCTCTCCGAATGTTCGCCAAGCCCGGTGCGCCGGGAGTTCCCGATGTACGCGCGCGGCTGACCTGGCTGGACCAAGGATGACTGGTCGTGGTCACTACCTGACCGCTTCGGTAGCCGCAGCTCTTCGATCACGGACCCCACGGTGAACAGGTCCTCGAAACGCTGCTTTTGCCGACACCACAAGGCATACACCCGATCCACGGTCACCGCATCCAACCGCGCCCGCTCCCGATCACAAACACAGATCGCCTCGATAAGCGAATCCTCATCGACCCCAGTGCTCATGAATTCATGAGATACCACAAATTGATTTAATTCACAGTCCGTTCAGTGTCCGACTGACCAGATCAGCCACCGTGGCAACCAATTCCGGTGAGCGCGCAACGCCGTAGCCGAGCCGGTGGGCCAGCACATCCTCGGCGTCCAGCGCACCCGCATTGCGCACGGCGAGTACGACCTCGGCCGCGGTGTGCGTGGTACCCGGAAGGGTCCTGCCGAGTTCGGGATCCAGTTCGGCGAGCGCGGCCGCTCCGTTGTTCTGTGTTCCGGACAAGGTCAGTTCGCTTGTCGCACAAGGGGAACCGGTCACCCCGCTCGCCCTGATCGCGGCATCGGCGACCTCCCGGGCACCCAGCTGGTTCCCGCCATGCACGAGGAGAATCCCGTCCCGCGCATCCACCCGGTATCGCGGCCACGCCCACAAACCGTCCACTGTGGACCCGAACAGCAGGTGCTGCGAATCGAGCGGAAAGGCGCTCGAGGAGCGGGTGACCAGACCGGCCCGCTCGTCACCGGGCAGCACGGACCAGGACCGCGGCCGGTGCGGATCGGTCACCCGGATCACCACGCGCGCCCGGATCGAGCACTGCGCCCCGGTACGCAGATCGGTGGCGAGCGCGCCGGTGGCCAGCAACGCATCGGCGCGCAGGTGGGAAAGGATCCGCGCCCCCGCACCCGCGGCAGTACGGCACAGGGCGAGAACATAACCGGTCGAGTCCGGGATCCAGACGGTGAACGCGAGCAGCGCACCACGCAGATCGGTTTGCCGCAGGCCGGGAAGCAGCGCAAGTGCCTCGGCGACCGGGATCCGCCTGGAGGGTGGCAGCAGCCGCGCGGGTATCCGGGCACCGATCCGCTGCCCGTCGGCGATCCGCAGGCGAGCGGCCAGCGAGCGCCCGGAATCCGCGCCGTACAACGGAAAGACGACCGGCAGCGGGCGCACCAAGGCGGGCGCGATCCGCAGCTGCGCCGCCTGCTCGGCCATCGCGCGCCTGCCCAGCGCGAAAACCGGTGGTTCAGGAAAACTCGCCGCGGCCAGGTCACCGGGTGCCAGCAGACAGACCGAAAGCCCGCGCGCGGCGGCATCGAGCGCGGTCGCCGCGGCTACCGCGCCCTGTCCGGCGACGAGCACGTCGACACGTTCCCCCGCGGCGAGCGCCTCCAGTTCCCGCGCCCGCCGCGCGGCGTTCAGGGCATCAGATACGGACAAGCATCTTGCCCGTATTGGCCCCGCTCAACAGGTCGATGAAGGCCTGCGGGGTGTTCTCCAGACCGTCCACAATGGTCTCCCGGTAGCTGACGCTGCCGTTGACCACGAGCGGGGCGACCTCCTTGGTGAACTCGCCCGCCATATCGTAGTTGTCGCTGACGATGAACCCGCGGATGGCGATCCGCTTCGAAACGATGAAGAACAGGTTCCGCGGTCCGGGCTCGGGCTTTTCGTTGTTGTACTGGGAGATCGCGCCACATGCGGCGATCCGGCCGAAATCGTTCATCGCGAACAGTGCGGCCTCGAGGTGGTCCCCGCCGACGTTGTCGAAGTACACGTCGATGCCGTCCGGAGCCGCGGCACGCAGCGATTCGGCGACCGGGGCGTCCTTGTAGTTGAAGGCCTCGTCGAAACCGACTTCCTCTTTCAGGTAACGGACTTTCTCCGCCGAGCCCGCGCTGCCGATGACCTTCGACGCGCCGAACTGCTTGGCGAGCTGACCGGCGAGCGAACCGACCGCTCCGGCCGCGCCTGACACGAAGACGACATCCCCTTCCTTGAATTCCGCCATGCGAATCAGCCCCACATAGGCGGTCATCCCGGGCATACCGAGCACCCCGAGGTAGGCCGAGGAGGGCGCGGCCGCGGTGTCGATCTTGCGCGCGCTGCCCGCGGAGACGATGGCCTTGTCCCGCCAGCCGAGGCCGTGCAGCACATGGTCACCTACGGCGAACTTCTCGCTGCGGGATTCGAGAACCTCGCCGACCGCGCCGCCCCACATGGCCTTGCCGACCTGAAACGGCGGGGCATAACTGCGCCCCTCGTTCATCCAGCCGCGCATCGCCGGGTCCAGGCTGATGAACTCGTTGCGCACCAGGATCTGCCCGTCCTCGAGCCCGGGAAGCGGGGTCTCGACCAGAGTGACGTTCTCCAGCTTCGGCCACCCGCTCGGCCGGGACGCAAGGTGAAATTCGCGGGCATTCTCGGTCATTCTCGTTCCTCCATGTGTTCAGCGAAAAAGGAAAGCACCCGCCGCCAGGCGTGCTCGCTCTCCTCGTGGCAGTAGCCGAATCCGGTGAATTTCGCGAGCACGTTCAGCGGGCCGGCGATCCGGTTGGCGAAACTGTGCCCGGCGTTCGGATATTCCATGACATCGTGCGGGATGTTCCGCTCGGTCAGTTCGGTCTCCAGTTTCTCCGCCGCTCTGGGAAGGGTGCGGTCCTTCTTGCCGAAGCTCGCCACGATCGGGCAAGCCTCGTCCAGGACGGAGAGATCCTTGGGCAGCTGCCCGTAGTACGGAGCCGAGGCGTCGAAGCCTTTCGCGGCGGCGACGAGCGCGAACCCGCCACCCATACAGAATCCGACGACCCCCACTTTTCCGGTGCAGTCCGGGCGATCGGCGAGCAGGCCGCGTGCGGCGTCGATATCGTCGAAGGCCTGGCCCCGCCCGGAGAGCATGGCGCGGAACACGGTCTTGATGCACCGGATCCCGCCTCGGCTGTACAGGTTCGGGGCGAGTGCGAGATAACCGGAGCTGGCGAACCGCTCGGTGATCGCCTTGGTGTCATCGGAGAGGCCGATCGCATCGTGGATGACCACGACACCGGGATGGCTACCGGCACGCAGCGGCTCGGCGAGATAGCCGTCGATCTGATCGCCGGAGATGGTGGGAACGGTGATATCCATACACCAAGACCGTACTCACCGGTAGCTCATCCGAGAAGCCGTGTCAGGAACCCGATCAGGTCAGCTCGGACCTCCTCGGCATTGGTCTCGTTGAACAGTTCGTGCCTGCCCCCTGGGTAGATCCGTTCGGTGAACGCGAGACCCCGGATCCGGTCCATGCCCGTCCTGGTCTCGGCGATCGGCACCAGCTCGTCCTCGTCCCCGTGCACCCACAGGCAGGGCAGCGCATCGCCGAGCGGATGGTCGAAGTCGATCGTGGTCAGGCACCGGTCGATCGCCTCGAGGGTGGCGCGCTTGAACGGGCCGTGCCAGACCAGTGGGTCCTGGGTGTAGGCCTGCCCGACGGCCGGATCCCGGGACAGCGTGGACACATCGATCGGCTCGTCCGGGATCTCGTCGTACTCGAGCTGATCGACCGCCTGCCAGGTGCCCAGCACCGGGCTGGAGAGCACGAGCGCGGTCAGATCCTCCGGGAACCGCTGGGCGTACCGCGCGGCGATCATCCCGCCGAGCGAGTGGCCGAGCAGCACCAGCGGAAGGCCGGGATATTCGGTGCCCGCCCACTGCGCGACGCGCCGCACATCGTCCACGACCGGTTCGAAGTCCTCGATGAGCACCCGCTCCCCCTCGGACTCCCCGTGCCCCACGTGGTCGGCGCCGACCACCGCGGCCCCCGCCGCGCACAGCGCCTCCGCGAGCGGACCGTATCGGCCGAGGTGCTCACCGTAACCGTGGGAGAGCACGACCAGGAATCGCGCGGAGGAATTCGGCCAGTGCCGCACGGCAAGGGTTCCTGCATGACCCGGCAAAGCGAGCGAATTCATGGCTCAAGTCCAGCACAATCACCAGAGTGAGCGACGCCTCACCCAATAGTGTGAAACAATTAGTACAGACGTCACCACGGAGACGTCATTTCCCTCTCACAGTTCAAGAGCGCGGGAAAGGGGCCAGACGAACGTGATCAAGGTGCTGCTTGCCGACGACGAGGACCTCGTCCGATCAGGGCTGCGCATGATCCTGTCCAGCGCGGGGGACATCGAGATCGTCGCCGAATGCGATGACGGGATCGGGGTTCCCGAACTCGCGCTCCGCCACCAGCCGGACGTCGTACTGCTCGACATCCGGATGCGCACCACGGACGGGCTCGCCGCACTGCGCAAACTGCGCACCCTGCCGCATCCGCCCTCGGTGGCCATGCTGACCACGTTCGACGTGGACGAATACGTGAGCGAGGCACTGCGCATCGGGGCGAGCGGTTTCCTGCTCAAGGACACCGATCCGCACCAGCTCGTGCGCGCGGTACGGGATCTGGCCGCGGGCGGGGCGGTGCTCGATCCCGGGGTCGCCGCGCGGGTGCTGGCCACCGTCGCCGACGGGGAACGTGCGGCCGAACCGGCGCGGCGGATGCTCGACTCGCTTTCCGCGCGGGAACGCGATGTTCTCGCGCTGATCGGCCAGGGGCTCTCGAACGCGGAGATCGGCGGGCGGCTGCACCTCTCCGAGGCCACCGTGAAGGGCTACGTGTCCTCGGTGCTCGGCAAGATCGGCGCGGTGAACCGGGTGCAGGCTGCACTCGTCGCCTATCGGGGCGGACTCATCGCCTGACGCGGTACCGTCCGGTTATGACGGCCGATGTGCAGGTACCTGAAGTGACTGGGGTTGTCGGTGGCGGGACGATGGGCGCGGGAATCGCCCACGTGCTGCTGGAGCGCGGTTCGCAGGTGACCGTCGCCGAGGCTTCCGCGGAACGTGCCGCGGCGGCCCGGGACGCGGTCGCGGCCTCGCTGAACAAGGCCGCCGAGCGCGGCAAGCTCGGCATCACCCCGGAGAAGCTGCTCGCCCACCTGTCCACAGTGGACTCGATCGCCGGGCTGCCGGAGAACGCGGGCCTCGTCGTGGAGGCCGTCCCGGAACGGCTCGAGCTCAAGCAGCAGGTGATCGCCGAACTCGGCACGGTCTGCCCGGACGCGGTGCTCGCCACGAACACCTCCTCGCTCTCGATCGGCGCCATCGCGCGGGCAGGCGCGCGCGAGCGAGTGGTCGGCATGCACTTCTTCAACCCGGTCCCCGCGCAGCAGCTCGTGGAACTGGTGATCCACGAGGACCTGGACGAGCGGATCCTGGCCAGTGCCCGGACCTTCGTGGACGCGCTCGGCAAGACCGGCATCGAGGTGCGGGACTTCCCCGGATTCGCCACCTCCCGGCTCGGTGTCGCGGTCGGGCTCGAGGCGATCCGGATGCTGGAGGACGGGGTCGCGAGCGCGGAGGACATCGACACCGGGATGACGCTCGGCTACCGCTGGCCGATGGGCCCGCTGCGGCTGACCGACCTCGTCGGGCTCGATGTGCGGCTGGCCATCGCCGAACACCTCGCCGTGGAACTCGGCCCGCGGTTCGAGCCGCCGAAGCTGCTGCGGGAGAAGGTCGAACGCGGGGAGCTGGGCCGCAAGAGCGGTCGCGGATTCTTCACATGGTGAAGTTCACCGTCCGGCCCTACACCATCGAGGACCGCGAACCGGCCTTCCAGCTGCGCAGGCTGGCCTTCGGCGGGCCACGCATCAGCGCCGGCTGGGAGGCCTCGCGGGACGGATGGCGCGGGTTCGTCGCCGAGGATGGCGGGCAGCTGGCCGGATTCGCCCGGGTGCACGCGCACGGCCAGTTCTTCGGCGGCCGATCGGTGCCGATGGGCGGGGTCGCCGCGGTCTGCGTCGCCCCGCACGCGCGCGGACACGGGATCGCCGGGCAGCTGCTGCGCGCCTGCCTCGAATCGATGCGCGAACACGGCCAGGCGATCAGCGCCCTTTTCGCCTCGGTCCCGCCGCTCTACCGTGCCCATGGCTGGGAGTACTGCGGGGTCGGGCAGTCGGTGTCACTGCGCCCGGAATTCCTGCGGCTGGCCGGGAAACCCGTCGGCGAAGCGAGCATCCGCAGGCCGCGCGAGTCCGATGTGGACAGCATGCGCAAGTGGTACACGGAATTCGCCTCCGGGGTGGACGGCATGCTCGACCGCACTGAGCTCGGCTACCCGGCAGCGGATGTGCTCTCCGCCGATGTGTGCGAGCTCGTGGACGGCCGCGGTTACCTGACCGCGCGCCGGGAGAACGAGCCCTGGCTGCAGGTGCAGGACTTCATCGCCCGCGACCGGGACACCGCGCTTGCCCTGTTCGGCTCGCTGGCCAGCTGGTCCGGGCAGCTGGACGAGATCCGGCTGCCGGTGCTCGACCCCGCGGTGCACGACCTGGTGCTCGGCTGGCCAGAGTTCAGCACCGTCTACACGCATCCCTGGATGCTGCGCGTCGTGGATCTGGAGGCCGCGCTGCACGCCCGCGGCTGGCCGAGCGCCGAGCTGCTGCGCCCGGCCGCGGTGGACATCGAACTGATCGACGAGGTCGCGCCCTGGCAGGCCGGGCGGTACCGGATCGAGGTGGACGGCGAGGTCGGCGTGCACCGCGGCGGCAGCGGTGCGGTCCGGTTCACCGCGCGCGGGATCGCCGCCTGGTTCGGGGGCACCGCGACCATGGATTCGCTGCGGCGCAACGGGCTCGCCGCGGGTGACCGGGAACACGACACGGTGCTGGACACGCTCACCGGTGCACCCAGGGTGCCCAGACTCGGTAACCATCAGTGGTGACCTGGCCACAACCAGCGAAAAACACCAGCGGACTCAGCGCGGTCTCAGCTTGGTGGGTAACACTGTGTTCATGCGGATCCTTGTCGTCGACGACGATCGTGCCGTGCGCGAATCGCTGCGGCGCTCGTTGCAGTTCAACGGCTACCAGGTGGAACTGGCCGGAGACGGCCAGCAGGCGCTGGAGCTGATCGCCGATGCGCGCCCGGACGCGATGGTGCTCGACGTGATGATGCCCCGCCTCGACGGGCTCGAGGTGTGCAGGCGACTGCGTGGCGAAGGCGATGACCTGCCCATTCTCGTACTCACCGCACGTGACGCGGTCTCCGACCGGGTCTCCGGGCTGGACGCGGGCGCCGATGACTACCTGCCCAAGCCGTTCGCCCTCGAGGAACTGCTCGCCAGAATGCGCGCCCTGCTGCGCCGTTCGGCTGCCGAGGCCGAGCAGGCCAACACCCCGGCGATGCGGTTCGCCGATCTGGAGCTGGACCCCGGCACCCGCGAGGTGCGCAGGGGGGAGCGCTCGATGAGCCTCACCAGGACCGAGTTCGCCCTGCTCGAACTGTTCATGGCACACCCGAAGCAGGTACTGACCAGGGGCCGCATCCTCGAGGATGTGTGGGGCTACGACTTCCCCACCTCGGGAAACGCGCTCGAAGTCTACGTCGGTTACCTGCGCCGCAAGACCGAGGCGGACGGGGAACCGCGGCTGATCCACACCGTGCGCGGCGTCGGTTACGTGCTGCGCGAGACCCCGCCGTGAGGTCATCGAGGTGAGGCAAGCAGTACCGGGCAGGCGGTTCTCGCTGCGGGCGAGGCTGACCCTGCTCACCGCCGTATGCGTGGCCGGAGCGGTCGCGGTCGTCTCACTCGGTGCCTTCCTCACCGTGCAGTCCAATCTGTACGGCCAGGTCGGCACCGATCTGCTGCAGCGCGCCTACGCGGCATCCAAGCAGGCACCGAGCCCTGATCGCGGCGGGCTCACGCTGACCTTCGGCAACCAGCTCGCGGTCTCGGACACCAGTTTCGACGTGGTCGACGTGAACGGCGACTCGCACGTGGTCGGGCGGAATCCGCGCGCCTTCAACGACTCCCTCATCGGTCCCGCCGAGCGGGAGGTCGCCGCGGGCACCGCGGCCTATTCCACCCGCGTGGAGCAGGGCAGACAGGTCGTGGCGGTGCCCTATCTCGACGGCTACGCCCTGGTGGTCGCGCAATCGCTCGGCCCGCAGAAGGAAGTACTCAAACGGCTGGCCCTGGTGCTGATCGTGGTCTCCGGGGCGGGGATCGTGGTCGCCGCGCTCGCCGGGACCGCCGTGGCCCGTGGCGGGCTGCTCCCGGTGCAGCGGCTCACCGCCGCCACCGAACGGGTCGCCGCGACCAATGACCTGCGCCCGATCCCGGTCACCGGGGACGACGAGCTCGCCAGGATGACCACCAGTTTCAACGCGATGCTCGCCGCGGTCGCGCTCTCCCAGGAACGACAACGCCAGCTGGTCGCGGACGCGGGGCACGAACTACGCACCCCGCTCACCTCGCTGCGCACCAATGTGGAACTGCTCGTCGCCTCGGAGAAGGCCGCGAGCTCGCACAGCGGTCCGACGCTCACCGAGACCGACCGCGAGGAGATCTACGCGGACGTGCGCGCCCAGCTGGACGAGCTGACCACGCTGATCGGGGATCTGGTGGAACTCGCCCGCGAGGACGGGGCCGAGATCGTGTCCGAGCGGGTCGAGCTGAACGACGTCGTGGAGCGGGCCGTGGAACGCGCCCAGCGCCGCGCGGGTGACGTCCGCTTCGAGGTGAGCCTGTACCCATGGGTGCTCGAGGGCGATCCGGCCACGCTCGAGCGCGCGGTACTGAACCTGCTGGACAACGCGGTGAAGTTCAGCCCTTCCGAGGGCACCGTCGCGCTGCGCATGGCGCCGACCGGGGACGGCACGGTGACCATCGAGGTCGCCGACTCCGGGCCCGGGATCGCCGATGTCGATCTGCCCAAGGTCTTCGAGCGTTTCTACCGGTCCTCCGAGGCGCGCACCATGCCCGGTTCCGGGCTCGGGCTGGCCATCGTGAAGCAGTCGATCGTGCGGCACGGCGGTACCGTGTTCGCCGGGCGTTCCGCGGACGGCGGCGCGCTGCTGACGATCCGGTTACCCGGCGGACCGGTCTGAGGGGCGACCACGGACCGCGCGCGCCGTTGGGCCGTTCGGTGAGCTTGATCGGCCACCTGGGCGAGATGTTCGAGTCTGTTGGATTCGGTGCGTGTGCGGCCGCGGAGCTCGGTGACGAACTGGTCTCATGTGCGCCTGTTGTCGGCAACAATGCCGTCTTTCCGTCCCACTCTCAAGTGTTCGACTGTGTAGAATCTTGATTGTTCCACGGTCGGGGCGAATAGAGGTGGCACAGTGCTGGCGCGGCAGCGGCAGTCGCTGATCCTTGAACAGGTGCGCAAAACGGGCGCGGTCCGGGTCAGCGAACTCGTCGAGCAACTCGGGGTTTCCGATATGACGGTGCGCCGCGACCTGGATGTGCTCGCCGGACGTGGACTTGTCGACAAAGTGTACGGCGGAGCGACCTCGGTCGTCGGGAACAGCACCGAAGAACCGGGCTTCGAGGCGAAATCGGTGCGCCAGCTCGTGGAGAAGGAAGCGATCGGGGCACTCGCCGCGAAGATCGTCCGCCCCTCCACCGCGCTCGGCCTCTCCGCGGGAACCACGACCTGGACCCTGGCCCACTACCTCGCCGACATCCCCGACCTGACCATCGTCACGAACTCCACCCGGATCGCCGAGGTGCTGCAGAGCCCGCACCGCCCGGACCGGACGGTGGTGCTCACCGGCGGGGTGCGCACCCCATCGGACGCGCTCGTCGGGCCGATCGCGGTGAACACCATGGCGAACCTGCACCTGGACCTGCTCTTCCTCGGGGTGCACGGGATGGCGGCCCGGTCCGGGTTCACCACGCCGAACCTGGAAGAGGGCCAGGCGAACCGGGCGTTCATCGACGCGGCCGCACGCACCGTCGTGCTCGCCGATCACACCAAGTGGGGCACCGTCGGCATCTCCACGATCGCGGACCTCACCGAGGCCGATGTCCTGGTCACCGATGACCGCATCGAGGAGGATGCGCGTACCGTGCTCTCCGAGCACGTCGGTGAGCTGCACATCGCCGCCCCGCACCGCAGGGGCTCGGCGACCGCGTGACACCGATGAGCCAGAGCCGCTGAGAACCCAGGCCCGATGAGAACGGAGAACACCCGCCGCGTGCGCAAGACAACCGCGAAACTCGCCGATGGCCGCGAGATCGTCTACTTCGACGACTCCCCGGACGCGCCCGCGCGCACGGCCGTGGACACCAGGGACCTCCCGGAACCCGCGCCGTACTCGGAGATCCGGCTCGATCCGCTCTCCGGGGAATGGGTCGGCCTCGCCGCGCACCGGCAGACCCGCACCTACAAACCGCCCGCCGAGGTCTGCCCGCTGTGCCCCTCGGCGCCCGGGCATCCGAGCGAGATCCCGGAATCCGATTACGACGTCGCCGTCTTCGAGAACCGCTTCCCCTCGTTCGCGACCGAGGTCCCGGAAGTCAAGACCGAGGTGGTGCCCGGCATTCCGCTGGTGCGCAGGGCTCCGGGACGCGGGCGCTGCGAGGTCGTCTGCTTCACCTCCGAGCACTCCAGCTCGTTCGCCGAACTCTCCCCCTCCCGGGTGCGCACCGTCGTCGACGCGCTCGCGGACCGCACCAGCGCGCTCGGCGAGATCCCCGGGGTGGAGCAGGTCTTCCCGTTCGAGAACCGCGGCGAGGACATCGGGGTCACCCTCTCGCATCCGCACGGGCAGATCTACGGCTATCCGTTCATCACCCCGAAGACCGAGAAACTGCTCGCCCGCGCGGGGGAACACAAGCGCGCCACCGGAAGGGCGCTGATGGGCGATCTGCTCGCCGGGGAACGCGCGAGCCGGGAGCGGATCATCGCCGAATCCGAGCACTGGACCGCGTTCGTGCCCGCGGCCGCGCGCTGGCCGGTCCAGGTGCAGCTGGTCCCGCACCGGCAGGTCCCGGACATTCCCGCGCTCACCGAGGCCGAACGCGAGGACTTCGCTCCCGTGTACCTCGACGTGCTGCGCCGCCTGGACGCGCTCTACGACCTGCGCCTGCCCTATATCGCCGCCTGGCACCAGGCCCCGGTACACACCGGGCGCGAACTCGCCTGGCTCTACCTCGAGGTGTTCTCCATTCGCCGGAGTGCGGATAAATTGAAGTACCTGGCGGGCTCGGAGTCCGGGATGGCGGTGTGGATCAACGACGTCACCCCGGAACAGATCGCCGAGAAGCTGAGGGCGGCCGGGTAGACGACAGGGAGGCGCCGTGGACACCGAGGAACCGGACCGAGCACCACGACACCTCAGGGGCGGCCTGTTCTTCGGCGCGCTGCTGCTCGTGCTGGTCATCGGCGGGCTCGCCGGTGCCGTCGGCGGTTACCTCGCCGGGTCCAACGAGCAGCCGAGTACCCAGGCACCGACGCCCAACTCCCTGGACGCGCCGCCACCCGCCCAGCACACCGCTGCCGCGCCCGCGGGCACCGTGGAGGCCGCCGCGCAACACGTGCTGCCGACCGTCGTCGAGCTACAGTCCTCCGGCGGGCGCGGTGGGGTGACCGGTTCCGGCGTGGTGTTCAGCCATGACGGGCTGATCCTGACCAACGAGCACGTCGTCACCGGGGGCGGCGGGGATCCGCTCGTCGCCTACTGGCAGGACGGGCGCACCGCGACGGTCCGGGTGGTCGGCACCGATCCGACCTCCGATCTCGCCGTGGTGCGCGCCGAGGGCGTCGGCGAGGTTCCCGCGGCGAACTTCGGGCGTTCCGACGATCTGCGGGTCGGCCAGCAGGTCGTCGCCTTCGGTGCCCCGTTCCGCCTCGCGGGCACCGTGACCACCGGGATCGTCTCCGCGCTGCACCGGCCGACCCGCGCGGGCGGCGGCCAGGGTGAACAGGCGACCGTGATGGACGCGGTGCAGACCGATGCCGCGATCAACCCCGGTAATTCCGGTGGCCCGCTGGTCGCGCTCGACGGCACCGTGGTGGCCATCAACTCGGCGATCTACAGCCCGCCGACCAGTGGGCTCGGCAACGGTGAGGAGCCGCGCGGCAATCTCGGGCTCGGTTTCGCCATCCCCATCGACCAGGCCAAGCGGATCGGCAGGGATCTCGCCGAGAAGGGCACCACCACCCAGTCCGTGCTCGGGGTCAGCGTGCGCGACGATCCCCGCCGCGGCGCCGTGGTCATCGAGGTCACCCCGGGCGGCCCCGGCCAGCGCGCGGGCATCCAGACCGGCGAGGTGATCACCGGGGTGGACGGGCGCCCGATCGATTCCGCGGACGCGCTCGTGGCCGCGGTGCATGCCGCCGCACCGGGCACGACGCTGAGCCTCGCGGCCGGCTCCCGCACCGTGCGCGCCACCCTCGACGGCAAGCAGGTCGGGCGGCGCTGAACCGGTTTCCCGGCGGAGAACCGGACGGGCGTACCCGTTACGGTGTTCCGTATGGAACGAAGCACCCTGCGGGTCGGGCGCGCACTCGTGGTCATCGTGGACGACCGGGTCACGCACACCGAACACGAAGACACGATGGGACCGCTTGTCACCGAGCTGCTCGAGGAAGCAGGGTTCATCGTCGACGGAGTCGTCGAGGTGCGCGGTGAGGCCGTCGACATCCGTAATGCGCTGAACACCGCCGTCATCGGCGGTGTGGACCTGGTCATCACCGTCGGCGGGACCGGGGTCTCGCCGCGGGATGTCACCCCGGACGCCACTGCCGGTGTGCTGGACCGGCCGATCCCGGGCATCGCCGAGGCACTGCGCTCCTCCGGCCTCGCCGCGGGCGCGGTCGACGCGGGCATCTCCCGTGGGCTCGTGGGCGTCTCCGGGAGCACCCTCGTGGTCAACCTCGCCGCTTCCCGTTCCGCGGTGCGCGACGGTATGGCGACGCTGGCCTCCCTTGTCCCGCACGTGATCGAGGAACTCTCCGGCCTCTGATCCGGACACCTGCGGGGAGACGGCCGTGGGCACCTTCGTCCTCATCCCGGGCGCGGGATACGCCGCGAGCTGCTGGGATCCGCTCGCCGCCGAATTGCGCGACCGCGGGCACACCGCGGTCGCCGTCGAGCTGCCGAGCGCGGACGAATCCTGCGGCCTCGCCGAGTACGCCGAGGCCGTTGTCCGGGCCGCCGCCGGGTATCCGGACCCGGTGCTGGTCGCGCACTCGTTCAGCGGCTTCTTCGCCCCGCTGGCCTGCGCGCGGTTGCGCGTCCGCTCGCTCATCCTGCTCGCTGCCATGGTGCCGGTCACGGGCGAGCGGCCGCGGCAGTGGTGGGTGAACACCGGCCAGGTGGCCGCCCAGCGCGCGACCGGGTTCGACCACGAGGACCCCGAGGAGCTCTTCTACCACGGCTTTGCACCCGAGCTACGGGCCAAGGCCCGGGAATGCGAGCGCGCGCAGGCGGGCACCCCGTTCGATCAGCCATGGCCACTGGAGGGCTGGCCGGATGTGCCGACCAGGTTCGTCCTGTTCCGGGAGGACCGCCTGTTCCCCGCCGCGTTCATGCGCCGCCTCGGACGCGAGCGGCTCGGCCTGACCGCCGAGGAGCTGCCCGGCGGTCACTTGGCCGTGCTCAGCCATGCGACCGAGCTCGCCGCCCACATCCTGGGCGAGTGATCAGGCTCGGTCGATCAGGCGCCGCCGCCCTGGGGTGGCTTCGGTTCCTCCGGCTTGTCCTGCTCCCCCGGTTTGGCCGCGGAGTCGTTACCCGCCGCCGAACCCGAACCGCCCGCGGAGTCCTCGGGGCGTTCGAGGGCGTCACCGATCTTGCTGCTCACCGAGTTGATCTGGTCGCTGTAGCGCCCGCCGGTCGCCTTGTCCAGGCTGGATGCCGCGGTGTCCACGCCCTTGGCCGCGAAATCCGCCGCGCGCTCGGCGATCGGGCCCGCCTTGTCCGCGACCTTCTCGGCGAGCGGACCCGCCTTCTCGGCCGCCTCGGCCGCGAGTTCGGTCGCCCTGTCCCTTGCTTGGTTGGCGAAATCCTTCGCCTTGTCCATGAAGCTCATGAGCTCGCTCCTACCTCGTCGTACTCTGGGACAATACCGGCATGCGGCCAGATGAGCAGTCCGAACAACGCGAGCGCGCGGCCAGGCGCGCCCGGCTCGAAGCGGTGTTCGGTTCGGTGCTGCCGGACACCACCGCCGATGAGCGCGATGAAGCCGGTCGGCATGGCCGGACGGATGAGGAGTACCTCAGCGACCGTCCGCCACACCACGGCTGACACCCGGCCGGGAACCGCTCCCTCAGCTGGAGTTGCGTTCCCGGAGCAGATCGCGGATCTCGGTGAGCAGCTCCGTCTCGGTCGCCTCGGCCACTTCCTCCTTCTTCCTGCGGTCGAGGATCTTCTTCAACGGCACCACGAGGAAGAAGTAGACGGCGGCGGCGATGATGAAGAAGTTGATGACCGCCGTGATGATCGCACCGAGGTCGATCGTCGATTTCGGATTGCCGTCCACGAGCTGGAGCGCCAGCCCCTGGATGTTCGTGCCGCCGATCGCCGCGATGAGCGGCTTGATCAGGTTGTTCACCACCGCGGTGACCATCGCCGTCGTGGCGGTACCGATCACGACCGCAATCGCCAGCTCCATGACGTTGCCGCGTGAGATGAACTCCTTGAACCCCTTCAACATGGGTAATTCCTCTCCCGAAGTACCAATATCCCTACTGGAGCGTAACGGTCACCTCCCGATGCAGTGAGGACGCCGCGACCCGGTGGGCTGTGTCGGCGGGCAGCGCGAGCACCACGAGCCTGCCGTCCCGGTCCCCCTTGGCCGAGCTGGCCGACGCGGCCGACTCCGCCGCCGGGGGCACGGTGACCACGCGGGCCCCGGTCGCGAGTACCTGCCCCTGGCCGGTATCCGCGTCCCCTGCGATCACGTCGACGAGCGTGCCGGGGTGCAGCAGCCCGGCGATCGCCGTGTCCCCGAGCCGCACCGGGACCGCCACCCGTCCCGGCCCCGCGCTGGCCGGACCGGCGAGCCGGGTGTCGGTGAGCTGTTCCCCGGCGCGCGCGGCACCGGCGAGCGCCCTGCCTTCGGCCTGACCCACGGAGGTGAGCGCCCCCGCCGGGATCGCGTTCGCCGGCGTCAGGCGTACCCGGAGATCGGCGGCACGCAACCGGACTCCGGAGTCGAGGTCGTGTGCCGTGGTCAGCACCGGGCGCATCGGTCCCGCGCTCGCGGGCCCGGGGAGCAGGGCGAGCACGATCGCGAGCACGAACAGGGCACCGGCGAGCAGCCGTCTGAGCAACACCGTGCGCGGCCACAGCCGGTTCGCCAAGGCCGGTCCCAGTCGCTCGCGCAACGGCGTACGCAGGGAGTTCGTTGTCATGCCCCGACGTTAGCCAGGAATCGCCCGCCCGGAACCCCGCACCGGAAATCTGTGGATGAGCACCCCGCCTGTGGACAACCCGGCATACAGACTCGGCGCTCGGCTCAGTGGCAGGAACGGCTCCTGCCGAGGGTTTCCACGGCACCCGCGCCGGGCCGTGTCCACTGCGGAACCGGGCGGCTGGTCGGTCCCCAGGTGGGATTCCCGTCCGCGTCCGAGCGCCAGGACCAGCAGATCGGCACACCGTGTCCGCCGGTCGGCGCACCGGCATCGGGGGCTTCCGGCCAGCCGTCCGGAGAGTCCTCCCAGGGTTCGCGGCGACCGTAGGGCGTCAGGTCGAGCAGCCCGAGGGACCCGTTGGCCGGTTCGTTCCCCCGGGCGGTCGTGGAATAGGTGAGGAAGGTCCGCTCGCCATCACGAAGGAAACAGCAGAGGTACCCCATGTCCCCGCCGACGGGCTCGGCCACTCCACGCACCGAATACCAGGGCTGGGCGTAGCCCATGAACTCGACATAAGCGGCCACCTCGTCCCATTCGCCCGTGGTCAGGATGGCGAGCGAGACCCCGCGGGCGTTGAGGTAGACGGCATCCTTCAGATGCCAGGCGGTGGTCGTGCAGCCCTCGCACTGCCCCTGGTGCGGCGCACCGTCGTACCACATGTGCTTGTAGACCACGAGTTCCTCGCGGCCCTGGAACAGCTCGAGGAACGGGACCGGTCCGTCCGGTCCGGACACCTCGACCGATCCGTCGAATTCCACCATCGGCAACCGCCTGCGGGCCGCGGCGAGGGCGTCCCCGGCCCGGGTGTGGGCCTTCTCGCGGGCCAGGAGCTCATCCCTGGCGGCCTGCCAGGTGGCCTGGTCGACCACGGGTGGGCGACCGGGCAACGCGGTGGCCGGGTTGTTCGGCGTCATGGTGTCCTCCGTGCCGTCGTTCGAACGTTGACGCTTACCCGTCGAACGGCGCACGGCGGAATCGACAAGCCGCCGGGCAGAGGTTCAGGAGGCGGCCTTCGTCGTCGAGGAAGACGAAGAGGAGGAAGAGGAGGAAGAGGAGGAAGAGCTGCTGGAACTCGAACTCGAATCCGAGGACTTCGCGGAATCACTCGAACCGGAGGACGACGAGGACGAGGACGAGGACTCCGTGGAGCTCTTCGCGGACTCGCTCGCGGTGTTCCCGTTCGACCTGCTGTCCGTGCGGTAGAAGCCGCTGCCCTTGAATACGATGCCGACCGAGCCGAACAGCTTACGCAACTTGCCGGAGCATTCCGGGCAGGTCGTCAGCGAGTCCTCGGAGAACGACTGCACCTGCTCGAACCGGTGTCCGCATTCGGTGCACGCGTATTGGTAGGTGGGCACAGAGAAGTCCTTTCACTTAGCACTCCCCAGCGTAGAGTGCCAGACACCATTTTGCGCTATGTGTTCCACAGCGCGCAAACGAACCCAGGAAATATCACAGTGCCCGCAGCCCGCCGCGCGGGGTGAGCACGTGACTCATCCGCACGTCATGGTCCTCGGCGGGCAGCTCGGTGAGGAATTCCTCGTCCCGGACCACGGCGATGAGCGGGCACCCGAGCCCGCCGATGCTCCGGTCGTAATAGCCGCCGCCCTTGCCGAGCCGAACCCCGCGGGTGTCCACCGCGAGTGCGGGCACCAGCATCGCCGAGACCTCCGCGAGCGCCTCCGGGCCGAGCGCCTCGGTGTCCGGTTCGCCGATCCCGAACCGGCCGGTGCGCAGCATGCCTTCGTACGGCGCCCAGTGCAGCACCTCCCCGTCGATGACCGGGAGCAACACCCGCGCTCCGCCGCCGCGCAACGCGTCCAGCATGCCGACGTCGCCGGGCTCGGTGGCCAGCGGCACGTAGGCGCACACCGTGCCCCCGAGTCGCGCCACGCCGACCGCCTCGGCGAGCAACCGCGCATCTTCGTTGCGCTGCCCCGGATCGAGCGCACGTCGCTGCGCACGCAGCGACGCACGCCAAGCCGCCTTGTCCACGATTCCCTCACCAACCGGTTAGGCTCGCGTGCATGAGCTCAGCGAGCACCTTCCATACTGCCATCGTGCCCGCCGCGGGACTCGGTACGCGCTTCTTGCCAACGACCAAGGCCGTTCCGAAAGAACTACTCCCCGTGGTGGATACGCCGGGCATCGAGCGGATCGCGGCCGAGGTCGCCGAGGCGGGCGCGAACCGCATGGTCATCGTGGCCAATGCGGACAAGGCAGCGCTCGCCGACTACTTCCGGCCCCAGCCCACGCTCGAGGCCACGCTCGCCGACCGAGGCAAGAACGACCTGCTCGCGAAGGTCCGCAGGGCTCCCGATCTGATCGAGGTGGTCACCGCGGAACAACCGGAACCGCTCGGCCTCGGGCACGCCGTCGGTTGCGCTGAAGGCCAGCTGGGACCCGAGGACGAGGCGGTCGCGGTACTGCTCCCCGACGATCTGGTGCTCCCGGTCGGGGTGCTGAACAGAATGGCGCAGGTGCGCGCCGAGTATGGCGGAAGCGTGCTGTGTGCCTTCGACATCCCGCGCGAGCAGATTTCCCCGTTCGGGGTCTTCGACGTCGAGGAGACCGCCGAAGCGGACGTCAAACAGGTCAAGGGCATGGTCGAGAAACCGGCCCCGGAGGACGCGCCGTCGACGTTCGCCGCGGCCGGGCGCTACCTGCTCGACCGCGCGATCTTCGACGCGCTGCGCCGGATCACCCCGGGAGCGGGCGGGGAACTGCAGCTCACCGACGCCGTGGCGCTGCTGATCGAGGAAGGGCATCCGGTGCACATCGTGGTGCACCAGGGCAGCAGGCACGACCTCGGCAACCCCGGCGACTTCCTGAAAGCCTCCCTCGACTTCGCCCTGGACCACCCCGACTACGGGCCCGCGCTGCGTGCCTGGCTGCATGAACGGCTCGGCTGACATGAGAGCAGTTACCGAACAGCTCGAGAAGGTGCTCGCCGCCGCGGTGCGGCCCTCCCCCGTGCGCGTCGCGATCTCCGAGGCGCAGGGGCTGATCTGCGGTGAGGAGGTCGTCGCGGAGCACGCCCTTCCCGGGTTCGACCAGGCAGCGGTGGACGGATACGCCGTGCGCAGCGTGGATGTGCGCACCGCGGGGACCGAACCGGTGCAGTTGCCCGTCGTCGGCGAGATCCCGCCCGGATCCCGCCAGCCACGGCGGCTGCAGCCCGGCCAGGCGGTCCGGGTCGCGACCGGTGCCCCGCTGCCCACGCTGGCCGACGCGGTCGTCCCCCTCGAACAGACCGACGGGCACCACTCCAAGGTCACCGTGCACGAACCGGTCCCCTCCGCCGCCTACGTGCGCCGGACCGGCGAGGACGTGCAGACCGGGGACGTCGCCGTGCGCAAGGGCTCGGCCATCGGATCCGCCCAGGTCGGCCTGCTCGCCGCGGTCGGAAGGGACAAGGTGCTGGTGCACCCGCGGCCCCGGGTCTCGATCATCTCCGTCGGCGACGAGCTCGTGGATGTGGACCGCACCCCGGGCGCGGGCCAGGTCTACGACGTGAACTCCTATGCCCTCGCGGCCGCGGCACGGGATGCGGGAGCCGAGGTGACCAGGGTCGGCATCGTGACCGGTGAGGCCAAACGTTTGCGGGAGGTCGTCGAAGGCCGGTTGCTGCTCTCCGAGGTTGTCGTCGTCGCAGGTGGGGTCGGTGGCGCCGCGGGTGACGACGTCGCATCCGCTCTCGCCGAACTGGGCAACATCGACACCACCCGGATCGCCATGCATCCCGGTTCCGCGCAGGGCTTCGGCAGGCTCGGCCCCGATGCGGTGCCGACCTTCCTGGTGCCGGGCAACCCGATGAGCGCGCTCGTGGTGTTCGAGGTGTTCGTGCGCCCGCTCATCCGCGCCGCACTCGGCAAGAAGAGCCCCAAGCGCAGGGAGATCTCCGCGAAATTGCTCTCCCCGCTCAGCTCGACCGAAGGGCGCGCGGGCTTCCTGCGTGGCCAGCTGCTCCGCGACTCGACAACCGGGGAATACCTCGTGCAACCACTCGGCACATCCGGTGCGCACCTGCTCGCCGCACTCGCCGAGGCGAACGCGCTGATCGTGGTGCCCGAGGAGGTCACCGACATCACCGCGGGCGAGAACGTCACGGTGAGCTTCCTCGCCCAGCGCGGGTGACGATGTCGTCGGCGATCGGCAAGGACCCGACGCTCGGGGACGGCGGGCGCCATCCCGGCTGGCCGGTCGGCCTCGGCCCGCTCACCGTGCCCGGCGGCACCCTGCGGTTGCGCAAACCCCGGTACCGGGACGCACGGGCGTGGAGCACCATCCGCTGCCGCGACATGGCCCACCTCGCGCCCTGGGAACCCACCGTTCCCGGCACCTGGGCAGAGCGCAATTCGCGCGCCGTCTGGTTCTCCCAGTGCTCCGGGCTGCGCGCACTCGGCCGCAGGGGAGCCTCGTATCCCTTCGTGATCACCGTGGATGGCGTTTTCGCCGGTCAGGTCACCATCGGCAACATCGTGCGCGGCGCGCTCTGCTCCGCCTGGGTCGGCTACTGGGTCGCCGCCGACCGGGTCCGCGGCGGACTGGCCACCGCATCCGTCGCCCTCGCCGTCGACCACTGCTTCCACCGCGGCGGACTGCACCGCATCGAGGCCACCGTGCGCCCGGAGAACACCGCGAGTATCGGCGTGCTCACCGGACTCGGGTTCCGGGAAGAGGGACTTTTCCGGCGCTACCTCGACGTGGCCGGGGACTGGCGCGACCACCTGTGCTTCGCCATCACCGCCGAAGAGACAGGCGAGGGACTCGTTTCCCGGCTCATCCGCTCCGGGCGCGCCGAATTTCGCCCTTGATCACATTCGGCGCGTCCTACCGAACGTTTGTGACTCCTGTGACTAACGTTGCGTCATGACGGTGCGCGGGAGTCGGGGAGGTGAGATGACATGCCTAGCTCATTGCTCGTCGGTGCACTCGTGCTGGCATGGCTGGTCGTCCTAGTACCGATGATCGCGCGGAAACGCCAAGTCGTAGCGCGGACCGCGGAAAGCGCCCTCGCCGCACGCGTAGTGCAGCGCACCGCGGGATCCGATGCCGCTGCCGAGGAGACGCAAGTGCCCGAAGCCGAGAATCTCTCCGTCGCCGACGACGAATCCACCGCCGAACTCCCCCTGCCCGAAGAGCGCGAGCAGGAACAACCGCCCGCCGAGTTCGAGCAGTCCGCCGACGAGCTCGCCGAAGAAGACGAGCGCGCCGACTACTACGAGGCCGACGAGGACACCGAACTCGAGGACGAACTCCCGCCGAGCGAAGAGGACGACTACGTCACCCGGCCCTACCGGCCAGGACGTGGCGGCTACAACGCCGAGGCCGCCGAACTCGCCGCCGCCGCCAAGTACGCACTCCGGCGCAAGATCGTCTTCGGTCTGCTCATCGCCATCGCGGCAAGCGTCATCCTCGCCATAGCCATCGCGCCCATCATCTACTGGGCCACCGGCGCACTCGGCGTCACCCTCGTCGGATACCTCACCTACCTGCGCAGGCAAGTGCGCATCGAGAACGACATCCGGGCCCGGCGCGCCGCCCGCCAGCGGCCCGCCCAGCACGTCGAAGAAGAGCAGCCCGAACAGGAACCCGCTCCCGAAGTACGGCACCACACCCCCACGCTGACCGTGCATCCCGGCGCCACCGTGGTCGACCACGACGACGAAGACCCCGCGTTCGCCGAGCTCGACGACCCCGAGGTCCTGCCCTATCGCAGGGCCGCCGGGCAGTGAGACCCGCCCGCGAGGGCACCGGACCCGACTGCTAAGCTTTTCGGGTACCAGGGGCTGTAGCGCAGTTGGTAGCGCGTCTCGTTCGCATCGAGAAGGTCAGGGGTTCGATTCCCCTCAGCTCCACGCAAATGGAAGGCTCGTGCTCGCGGAGA
>NZ_JALM01000035.1 GCF_000737195.2 Sciscionella sediminilitoris | reverse complement strand
CGCGCGAAGCACCCAGCTCCCCCAGGGAGCGAGTGCACGTGAACGAGCTTGCGAGCGAACCGAGGACACCGCGCCCGCGCGAAGCGCCGAGCTCCCCCGGGGAGCGAGTGCGATGAGCGCGCGTACCGGAAACCGGCCGGGGGTGCTGCTGCCCGCGGCGGGCGGGATCGCGGTTCTCGCCGTGTCGACCGCGATGGCCGAGCTGATCGCCGGCGGGGCGTGGTTCGAATCGCTGTTCGGCGCGGTGGTCGTGATCGTCGGGGCGGGCATCCTGCTGCGCACTTTCGTGCCGCGGCTGCGCACCGCGTACGGTCCGCCGGTCGTGGTGCTCGTGCAGCTGTTCGTGCTGCTGTGCTGCTGTGCCTCGCTGTTCAGTGCCAACGCCGTGCTCGGCGTGCTTCCCGGACCGAGCGCGCTCGGCGATCTGGGCACGCTGCTGAGCACGGCGGTGGAGGAGATCCGCACCGGCCGCCCCCCGGTTCCGGCCACCGCGGCCATGCAGTGCCTGATTGTGCTGTCCATCGGCATCATCGCGGTGCTCGTCGACCTGCTCGTGGTCGACATCCGGATGCCCGCGGTGGCCGGGTTGCTGCTGCTCGGCGTGTACGCGGTGCCCGCCTCGCTCGCCGATGACCTGCTCCCCTGGTGGGGGTTCCTGCTCGGCGGGGTGGCCTTCGCGCTGTTGCTCGCGGTGGACCGGGCCCGCAGACAGCGCGAGTGGCGCGGTGAGGTCGGGCTGACCGGAACCGGTCTGCGGGTGACGACACCGATGGTGGCGGTCACCGGTGTCGCGCTGGCCTTGGCGCTGTTCGCCGGGGCGACGGTGACCGTGATCGGCACCTCCGGCACCTTCCCCGGCGAACAGGAGGGGCGTCGCACCGTGAACGGATCCTGGGGGCTCAACCCGTTCACCAAACTGCGCGGCGAGCTGGACAATCCCGATGACACGGTCGAGTTGTTCCGGGTGCGCGGGGATCAGGCGGACGCCGGGTACCTGCGCGCGGTGACGCTGTCCAAGTTCGATCCGCGCTCGGGCTGGCAGGTCGGCACGATCGGCAGCGGCCAGCAGCTGCGCGGCGAGCTGCAGCGGCCACCCGGTTCGGTACCCGCCCCGCGCACCGCGAACATCGACATTCAGCCGGTCAACTGGCGGGACAACTGGCTGCCGTTGTACGGGGTTCCCGGCCAGGTCAGCGGGCTCGATCCGCGGATCTGGCGATGGGATCCGACGATGAGCGCCGCGTTCGCCCGCAGTCCGACCGAACCCACCGACTACACCGAGCAGGCCAGCTTCGCCGTGCCCTCGTCCTCCGAACTGCGCACCGCACCGGCCGGGACCGAGGGCCTGCCCAATTCCGAGGAGTACACCCAGCTGCCTGCCGTGGATTCCGAGGTCCTCCGGCTCGGGGACCGGCTCACCGCGGGCAAGGGCAGCACCTTCGACAAGGTGCGCGCGATCTGGTCGTACTTCGTCGCACCGGGCAATTTCAGCTACTCGCTGCGCACCAGGCCGCAGAAGCTCGGTGATCCGCTCGCGGACTTCCTCTTCCACGGCAAGCAGGGCTTCTGCGAGCAGTTCGCCTCGGCCATGGCGGTGCTGGTGCGCAGCCAGCACATCCCGGCCCGGGTCGCGGTCGGGTTCACCCCGGGCACCAAGGAAAAGGACTACCGCTCGGTCACCACCCAGGACGCGCACGCCTGGGTGGAGGTGTACTTCCCCGGCTACGGCTGGATGACCTTCGACCCGACCCCGCTCGCCGACGGGCGCGGGGTCACCCCGCCCTATCTGCAGCGCGCGCAGAGCGTGGCGGCACCCGACAACAGCGCGGGGCCTGCCCCGTCCTCGGAGGTGCCCTCGGTCTCCCCCGGCCCGCCCGCACCGTCCAGGGACCAGCTCTCCATGAGCCCGGTGCTGCCGCCCGCGGAGGACGACGACTGGTGGCCGCCACTGGCCAAGGCGTTCACCCTCAGCGCGCCCAGTGGTGCCCTGTGGGTGCTGCTCGCCCTGCTCGTCCTGGCCGGCGGGCTGACCGGAGCGGTGCGGCTGCTCGCCAGGCGGCGCAGGACGAACGGGGGCAGGCATGCGCGCTGAATCACTGATCCGGGTGCTCACCGCGGGCGCGGCGGTGGCCTGGGCCCTGGCCGCGCTGCTCGCGCTGAGCTTCGTGTCCTGGTGGCTGGTGCTCCTCGCGCTGCTCGGGCTCGTGTTCGCGGCACCGGCGATGCTGCGCAGACAGCGGATGCGGCGACGGCTGCGGATCGCGGGCTCGGGCGCGCCGGATGCCGCGGCCGCGGGATGGCAGGAGGTACTGGACGCCTCGGCCGACCGCGAGGTGAAGCTTCCCGAGAACCGCTCGGTCCGTGCCATCGCCGCACGGATCGCCGATACCCACGAGCTGGACGAGGCCGCGAAGCAGAAACTGCGGTTGATCGTGACCGAACTCGAACGCAGCTGGTATGCCCCCGCCTCCGCGAGCACCAGGCCCGATCCCGGACTGGAGCAGGCGGTCCGGGAGGTTCTGGGAGCCCTCGCGCTCGCTCATCCGCTCCGGCCACGGGATCGGTTCTGGCCGCGTTCGGTGCTACGGCGCCCGGTTCCCACGGGCCCGGACCGGGCCGGATCGAACCGCGCGACGCCGGATCAGGGCACCGCCTCGGCGGGCTGACCGGCGGGCAGTCGGGTCAGCGGTCGTCGAACCGCTTGCGCAGCCGGTCCTCCATCCGCTTGGCGAGTGGGCTCTTGGCGCGGCCCTTGGTGGCGCCGCCCTTCGCCGATTCCGCCTCGTCCTGGGAACCGGCACGCAACGCGGTGATCGTCAGCACGACGCCGACGAACATCACGACGAATCCGACCACACTCACGATCGGGATCTCGGCGACTCGCAGCGGAATGACGAGCCCACCGAGCAGCAGTCCGAGACCGACGACGGCGAGCACTCCGCCCTGTAGTCGCCGACTTCGCGACGGTTTACTGAGCTTCGCCCCCCGTACGTTCGACGCGAACTTCGGGTCCTCGGTGTAGAGCGCTCGCTCGATCTGGTCGAGCTGCTGCTGCTCATGCTCGGAGAGTGGCACGACTCCTCCTCCGGCACTGCTCCACGTCGCCGGGCCCATGCTCCCGGCGGGTGACCTTCACGGCTGTTACCACCAGTCTACGAGTCTCGGCCCGGGCGGACTACCCGATCCCCGCAACTCATCGCGAGTCGTGCCGGTTGTTCCCCCGCCGGGCCCCTCCGGAGAGTAACGAGGCGGGGCGCACCACCGCGCCACCGAACCGTTCGTTGGCCTTGTCCGCGGCCACCTCGGCCTCCCGCCAGCTGTCCTCGGTCTCCGCGGCGAACTCCAGCTGTGTCGGCTCGTGCTCGGTCTCCCCGAGGCCCTCGGTACGCACCCCGAGCAGCCGGATCGGCCCCGGGGCGACCGCGGTGCTCAGCAGCCGTTCGGCGTGCCGGTACACCTCGCGGGAGGAGTCGGTCGCCGCGTGCATGGTGTATGCCCTGGTGATCGTGCGGAAGTCGGAATAGCGCACCTTGATCGAGATCGTGCGGGCCCGCAGTCCTTTGCGACGCAGGCTCGCGGCCACCCGCCCGGAGAGCCGCAGCAGTTCCCGGCGCAACACATCCGGGTCCTCGTAGTCGTACTCGAAGGTGGTCTCCGCGCCGAGCGACTTCTCCTCGTTGTGCGGGGTCACCCGGCGCTCGTCCACCCCGCTGGCCAGGGTGTGCAGGTGTTCGGCCGCCGCGTTGCCGACCAGTTTGCGCAGCCGGGCGAGCGGAATGTCGGCGATATCACCCACGGTCTCCATCCCGTAGGAATGCAGCTTACGCTCGGTGACCTCACCGACACCCCACAGCGCGGAGACCGGGAGCGGATGCAGGAACTCCAGCACCTCCCCGCGCGGGACCACGACCATGCCGTCCGGTTTGGCCAGCCCGGAGGAGAGCTTCGCGATGAACTTGCTCGGCCCGACCCCGACCGAGCAGCTCACCCCGTGCGCGGCGAAGACCCGGGCACGCAGCTGCTCGCCGAGCTGGGCCGGGGTGCTGCGCAGCCGCCGCAGCGCTCCGGACACGTCCAGGAAGGCCTCGTCCAGGCTGACCGGTTCGACCAGCGGAGTCAGTTCCCGGAACAGTGCCATCACATCCCGGGACACCGCCGCGTACTGCTCGAACTCGGGTTCGAGGAACACCGCGCGCGGGCACAGGGTGCGTGCCCGGGAGGCGGGCATCGCCGAGCGCACCCCGTATTCGCGGGCGATGTAGTTCGCCGAGGACACCACCCCGCGGGCCCCGCCGCCGGCCACCACGACCGGTTTGCCCGCCAGGTCGGGGCGTTCCCGGGTGGAGACCGAGGCGAAGAAGGCGTCCATGTCCACGTGCAGGATCGGGCAGCCCTCGTCGGAAGGCCACGGACGATCCGGTGTCACCCGGTACGCGCTCGACCCGCGCGGCAGCTGCCCACTCCGACCCATGTGGCCAGCTTAAGGCCAGACCCCGACAGTCTCAGCGCAGCGCCGCGCAGGTGCCGAGCAGCCGGGCCAGCGCGGCCGGTTCCCTGGACGGCGGTCCGAGGCCGAGATAGTCGCGGCGCACCGTCTCCAGGGTGATCGCCAGCCGCTCCTGATCGTGCCAGTGCGCGAAGGCCGCGTTACCCCGGTCGTCGAGCAGCCGCCGGGCCGCGGTGCGCACATCGGCACCCGCCGCGAAGGCGCGCCCGCCCGCTTCCACGAGCCAGCAGAAGTAGTCCCGCAGTTCCCGCACCCGCCCGGGCCCGCAGGGTGGCCCGTGTCCCGGCACGTACGTGCGCGCCCCCAGTTCGAGCAACCGGTCCAGCGCGGAGATCCATCCGGTGACCGGCCCGTGCCAGCACACCGGGGCCACCCCGATGAACAGCAGGTCACCGCAGAACACCAGCTCCGCATCGGGCACGTGCACCACGACATCGGAGCGGGTGTGCGCGGGACCGAGGTCGACGAACCGCACCGGCCGCCCGCCGACCGAGAGCTCGAGCGCTCCGGTGAACGGGTGGTCCGGAAGCCGGGTGCGCACCGCGCCGTGCTCGAACGGGCCGAGCATCCCGTGCACGTAACCGCCGAGCCGGCCGGCGGCTCCGGGCAGCCGCGCGCCGAGTTCGGCGAGCCGGTCCATGCGGGCCATGCGCGCCGGGTCGTCTCCGGCCATCGCCTCGATCGCCGCCTCGGTGGCGTACACCGCGGCCGACCCGGGAAGCGCGGCGTTCCCCCACCAGTGGTCGCCGTCCTCGTGCGTGTTCACCGCGGCGGTGATCGGGGTGCCGTCGAGTTCCCCGGTCAGCGCACCGAGGAAGCGCCGCGCCTGGGCCAGGTCCCAGAGCGTGTCCACGACCAGTGCCGCGCCGTCCCCGCGCACCGCGCCCGCGTTCGTCTCACCCCAGGATCCGTTGGGCTGCAGCCAGGCGTACACACCATCGGCCGGTTCGGTGAGACCGGTCGCGAACTCTCCTGCCGCGCCGCGCAGGGTGCCCATCTCAGCGGGGCCGGACGAGCGCGTGCAGCTGGGCGGCCATCTCGCGCAGCGGTGAGGTGCCCGCCGCGGCCAGCTCCAGCTGGGCCAGCGCCTCGGCGACACCGGGATCCTCCGCGGTGGCACCGGGGACGAGATCCGCGAGCACGCCGTAGCCGTGCAGCGAACTCACCTCGAGCCCGGCCTCCTCCAGAGCCGTGCGCAGGGAATCCACGTCGAACCGGCGCGCGAGGATGTCCCCGGCCGGTGCGCCGTCGGGATCGTCGAGCAGCCGGTGTGCCTCGATCACCCGCCCGGCGAGCACCATGCGCAGCAGGGTCGCGTACTTGTTGGCCACCAGCAGCGAGATCGCCCCGCCGGGGGCGGTGACGGCCCGCAACGCGGCGAGAGCGGCACCGACGTCGTCGACCACCTCGAGGATGCCGTGCCCCAGCACCAGGTCCGCCCCGCCGGATGGCACGCAGTCAGCGAGCGCCTCGGTGTCCCCCTGCACGGCGGTGATCAGTTCGGCGACGTCCGCGTCCACCGCCCTGCGGCGCAGATTCGCCAGCGCGTCCGGGCTGGGATCGATCACGGTGACCGCGGCGCCGAACTCGGCGAGCGGTACCGCCCAGCCTCCGGTTCCCCCGCCGACATCGACAACCCGCACCGGCTCGGCTCCCCGTGCCCGTGCGGCTTCCAGCTCGGTACGCAACGCGCGTCGCACGGCATCGGCTCGCATGACCGTGAGTGTATGGTGCCCGCGTGCCAACCCTCGCGATCGCCTCGCTCAAAGGTGGCGTGGGCAAAACGACGGTGACTCTCGGACTCGCCTCGGCCGCCGCGCACGCCGGTGTTCCCACCCTCGTGGCCGATCTCGACCCGCAGTGCAACGCGACCACGGCACTCGATCCCGGCGAGACCGAGGCGAGCATCGCGACCGTACTCGGCGACCCGCGCTCGAGCACCCTGTTGTCCGCCATCGCCGCAAGCCCGTGGAGCGAACACCTGGATGTGCTCGTCGGTGCCGAGGAGACCGAATCGCACAACCATCCCGATCCGCGCTCCTATCGGGTGGGCCGCCTGGAGCGGGTGCTGGGCAGGCTGCCCGCGGCGGGACGGGAGTACGGCCTCGTGCTGGTGGACTGCCCGCCCTCGCTCGGCCAGCTCACCCGCTCCGCGCTGTTCGCCGCGGACGGGGCGCTGCTGATCACCGAGCCGACGATGTTCGCCGTCTCCGGAATGCGCCGGGCCGTGGCCGCCGTGCACGAGCAGGCGCAGCGGTACCGCAAGCCGCGCCCGATCAGCATCCTGCCCAACCGGGTCAAGCCGCGCTCGGTCGAGCACCAGTTCCGGATCACCGAACTGCGCGAGGTGTTCGGCGATCTGCTGCTGGACACGAGCTTTCCCGAACGCACCGCCATTCAGCAGGCCCAGGGTGCCTGCCGGCCGATCCACGCGCTGCGCGGCAAGGGCGCGAAGGAGACCGCTGAGCTGTTCGACCAGCTGCTGCGGCAGGTGCGCGGCCAGTTTTCCGGTCGGCGATAATCGGGGCCGTGAACCTGTACCGCTCCCTGCTGCGCGCGACCCTGTTCCGAATCGGCGGCGGCGACGCCGAACACGCCCACGAGTACACCCTGCGCGCGATCGCCGCGCTCGGTTCCGCTCCTGGTGCGGTGCGCGCCGGGGCCCGGATCTTCGGTGGCGGGGAACCGGTCGAGGTGTTCGGCCTGCGGTTCCCGAACCGGGTGGGGCTCGCGGCGGGGATGGACAAGGACGGGCGTGCCCTTCCCGCGTGGCCCGCGCTCGGTTTCGGCTTCGTCGAGGCGGGCACGGTGACCTGGCATCCGCAGCCGGGCAATGACCGGCCGCGGTTGTTCCGGCTCCCGGAGAGCGAGGCGATCATCAACCGGATGGGCTTCAACAACGCCGGTGCCACGGCACTGGCCGCGCGCCTGTGCCGACTCGGACCGCTCGGCTACCCGCTCGGCATCAGCATCGGCAAGTCGAAGCGAACCCCGGTCGAGGAGGCGGTCGAGGACTACACCTGCTCGCTGCGCGCCCTGTACCGCTACGGCGACTACTTCGCGATCAACGTCTCCTCGCCGAACACCCCGGGACTGCGCGGGCTGCAGGACGCGGCCGCGCTCGACGGGCTGCTCGCGGCGCTGCGGGCCGAACTGGACCGGCTGGGTGCCCGTAAACCGCTGCTGGTCAAGATCGCCCCGGACCTGTCCGAGCAGGCGCTGGACGAACTGCTCGAGGTGCTCGCCGCGCGCGAGGTGGACGGGGTGATCGCCACGAACACCACGCTCGCCAGGGACGGGATCGTGGCCGCCGAACAACAGCTCGCCGCCGAGCAGGGCGGGCTTTCCGGGGCACCGCTGCGGGATCGCTCGCTGGAGCTGGTGCGGTTCATCGCCGAGCGCACCGGCGGACGGCTGCCGATCATCGGCTGCGGCGGGATCATGGACGCACAGTCGGCGCGGCGGATGCTCGACGCGGGCGCGAGCCTGGTCCAGCTCTACACCGGGCTGATCTACCGGGGTCCGGCATTGGTGCGCGCCGCGGCCCGGGTACGCACCCGGGCGACTGCCCGGCGTACCCCGTCCAGCACGGGGTAACCCGCGAGGATCGCCACCGCGCCCCACACCGGGCCGTTGATGCGCAGGTCACCGAACACCAGCGGAAGCACGCTGGACCCGCCGACCACGGCGATGATCAACAGCACCAGGGTCACCGGAGCCGCGAGCACCACTCCGGACATCCGCCAGATGCGCAGCGCGATCCGCACGATCATGCCCGCGACCACGATCGAGGCACCCGCGACGACCCCGTAGGGCACCGAGGCCAGTGCCGCGGTGAACTTCGGGCAGAACGCGAGCGCGGCGACCACCACCCCGCCGATCGCGCACGGGGCGGTCGCGTACACCTTGCTCGCCGCGAGCACACCGAGGTTCCCGAGCGAGTTCGTGACCGGGGCACCGCCGGAGAGCCCGGCGACGACACTGGTCAGCCCGCCCGCGATGACCGCGTCCCCCACGCGCCCGTCCAGGTTGCGCCCGGTGACCGCGGAGACGGCCTTGATGTGCGCGACGTATTCCGCGGCGAGCACCACCACGGCGGGGATCGCGGCGACCACGACGTTCGGGTGCACGACCGGGGTGTTGAAGACCGGGAGACCGAACCAGGGCGCCTCGGAGACAGCGGCGGTCGCCTCCGCGGAGAGACCCCCGAGGGGCAGCGCGGCCAGCCAGGAGATCAGCAGCCCGATCAGTACCGCGAACCGCCGCACCACTCCCCTGCCGAGCAGCATCACCAGCAGGATCGCCAGCACCGTGATCGCCGTCAGCACCGGCTGGCCGATCACGAACACCACCGAGACCGGGGTGACGCTCATCCCGACGAGCAGCACGATCGCACCGGTGACCACCGGCGGGAGCAGGCTCTCCAGGAACCGGATACCCAGTGCCTTGACCGCGATCCCGAGCGCGGTGAGCAGCAGCCCCGCCGCGAGCACGCCGCCGAGCTGCGCGGCGACCCCGTCCTGGGCGGAGGCGGCGAGCGGGCCGAGGAAGGCGTAGGAAGGCCCGAGATAGCCGGGCACCTGATTGCCCGCGAGTACCAGGAACAACAGCGTGCCGATCCCGGAGAACAGCAGCGTGGTGGAGATCGGCATCCCGGTCAGTTTCGGCACGAGCAGCCCGGCGAACGAGATCGCGGCCACGTGCTGCAGACCGAGGGCGCAGGCGAGCGGGCGGGAAATGCGTTCACGCGGGCCGAGCACGGGCGCGGCTGGGGACAGCTCGCGATCGCTGTGCACCGGCCACAGTGCCACGCGTCCCTCCTCCGCAGTCCCCGACATCGCCCGATCCGGGGAGGTTAGTCAAACTCCCCGACCGGACGGACTAACGGAATGATAACAAATCAATCGGGAGGGGCGCCTATTCCCCGGATAGTTGGAATTTCACCTCAGCGCGGGAAATGCCGTGAAAGTTCCTGCAAGGCACTCGCCAGGCCGGAAAGTTCATCGGTCGCCTCGGTCACCGCGGTGGAGCTCGGCCGAGTGGCACTCGCCGCGACGGTCCGGGCGGCGGCCGCGACCAGCTTTCCGTACTCGTCCACGCCTTCGTGCAGCTGCCCGGCCAGGGTCTCGATCGGTTCGTCCAGGGCCGCCCGGTCCGCGGGTGCGGTGGCCGCCCTGCTCCGTTCGATCGCCTGCAGCCGGGCGGCGAGCCCGCGCAGGTTCTCCGCGGCGGTGGCGGCCGCGCCCGCCGCCGAGTCGAGTGAGCCGCCCGGGACGACCGGGACAGCGCCGCTCGGGGTGCGCAGCTCGCCGAGCAGCTCGTGCAGGGTCTGCTCGGCGGCGTCCAACCTGCGCATGGGCTCATGGGCGCGCGAGGAGTTCGGCGGCAGCGCCTGCCGTTCCCGCGCGGGCTCGGGAAGCGGGACCTTGTACAGCCGCCGGGTGCGCATCCCGGAGGACAGCGTTGCGATCAGGGTCAGCGCACCGAATCCGGCGAGACCGTATGCGAAGGCGCCGTCGTTGACATAGGCGAACTCGAGCGCGGCACCACCCCCGGACACGGCGGTGAGGCCGCCCCAGGTGGTCGTGGCCCGCACCGCACGCTTACGGGCCCGCAGGGCCTTGGCCCGGGGGTCCCGCCACGCGTTGAACCGGCGCCGGACCTCGTCCACGACGGGACTGGCCCGAACCTGATCGCCGACGACCTGACTGACGAGCTCACCAAAGGGGTTTCTGGCCGAGCCCATGACGGGTCGCTATGCCTTGTCGGCTTCGTTGTTCGTCTGCTGCACCCGCTTGGCGATCTCGGCCTGGATGTCCGCCGAGGGGGCCGCCGCCTTGTTCGCGCCGGACTCACCGCTGGTGACCTGCCCGGCCACCGGACCGCCCTTGACCGAGGCACGGATCTGCTCGAGCCGTGAGCTGCCCGCCATCTTGTTGGTGGCCGCCTCGACCTCCATCATGCGGCCCTGCACGGTGTTCTTGGCCAGATCCGCCTGGCCGACCGCGGTGGCGTAGCGCTTCTCGATCTTGTCCCGGACCTCTTCGAGCGAGGGCGTGTTGCCCGGCGCGGCCAGCTCGGACATCTGGCTCATCGAGGCGGCGACCTGCTCCTGCATCTTCGCCTGCTCGATCTGCGACTTCAGCTTGTTCCGCTCGGCAAGCTTCTGCTGCAGGTTGTAGGAGTTCTGCTCGACGGCCTTCTTCGCCTGCTCGGCGGCCTGAATGGCCTGGTCGTGCAGGGACTTGAGCTCCTCGATCCCCTGCTCGGCGGTGACCAGCTGGTTCGCGAAGCCCTCGGCGGCCTGGTCGAACTGGGCCGCCTTCTCCTCGTCACCCTTGGCCCGGTGCTCCTCGGCGAGCACGACCGCCTGGCGCGCCGAGGCCTGGAGCTTCTCCACCTCACCCAGCTGGCGGTTGAGCTTCATCTCCAGCTGTCGCTGGTTGCCGATCACCGAGGCCGCCTGCTGGGAGAGCGCCTGGTGCTGCTTCTGCGCCTCCTCGATGGCCTGCTGCAACTGCACGTTCGGGTCGGCGACCTCGTCAATCTTCGCGCCGAACGCGGCGAGGAAGTACCTCCACGCCTTGACGAAAGGGTTGGCCATCTGCTCTACCCGCCTCTACTGTCTCGTGTCCGCGACGGTGCCCATCCGCTCGCGTGCACCCGTCGCCCGTACCTGAACAGGCAACGACCCGTCTGCTGTGCTGGTTCCATCGTCTCAGGTTACGGTGCGCCATGGCCACCGAACCCCGCCGAATTCAGGGCGAACCCTACCGTGCCCGGGGTCATCCCTGACCGGCGACAGGTCCAGTATCCCCCGTGGCGCGCTCCTCCGCCGCCCTGATCGGTTCACCCGGCCCCGGATTCAGCCGGTTCACCTCGGCATACGCACCGCGGATCGCGGTCACATGAGCGCGCAGCGTGGCCACGGCCGTTCCGTCGGCCCCGATCGGATTCACCCCGTTCGCCTGGAGTCCGCCCAGTTCGGCAACGGTGGCCTCGAGCTCGAGCACGGCCGGCTCCATCGCCTCGAGCAACCGGTCCCGCTCCGCGATGCGCGCCTGCACCGCGCCGAGCCTGCGCCGGGCCGCCCCGGTCGCCGCCTCGGCCTGCGCACCCGGCATCCGGCGTTCCCGGTCGGCGAGCCGCTCGTACTGGGCGCGCAGCCGGTTGGGTTGTTCCTCGGCCATGCTCGCGTTGAGTTCGGCGACCGTGGCCGCATCGGCGTGCACCGTGTCCAGCACCACCTGCGCATCGGCGAGCAGCGCGGGCAGTTCGGCGGCACGCGTGGACAGCTCACGTACCGCCCGCTCGGCGCGTTCCTCCCAGACCTGGGCGGTACTGCCGATGGGCGCGCGGTGGCGCACCGCGGCCTCGCCGACCTGATCGGGGCGGGAACGCAGCATGCGCACGATGAACGCCGAGAGACCGGCGATCGCGAGCAGCCCGAGAACCACGATGACCACGGTCAGGGCGACAGGCATGGCTGATCAGCCGCGCTCAGGCGGCGACGAAAACACCCGAGCGCACCCGGGACGAGTAGCCGCCCTCGATCGCCGTGGTCGGCAGCTGGGTACCGAGCTGGCCGGAAAAGCGCAGGTCCGCGAAGTCCCCGGACATGGCCGGGGTGAGGGTGCCGCCCTCGATACCGGAGCCGACCCCCTTCTCCATCCGGCCCTCGAGCGCGGGAGCCGCGTCCGCTTCGGCGGGCACCGGCTCACGCGGGCTGTCCACGCCGGCCAGCGCGTCCACGTCGCTGGCCACGTTGTGCAGCAGCTCGGACAGCGGCAGTTCGAGTGCCTCGCAGATGGAGGCGAGCAGCTCGCTCGAGGCCTCCTTGCGGCCCCGCTCGACCTCGGAGAGGTAACCGAGGCTCACGCGCGCCTCCCGGGAGACATCGCGCAACGTGCGGCTTCTGCTGGTACGCGCATGGCGCAGGCGATCACCGATCGCCTCACGCAGCAGAATGGTCATGGCGTGCCTCCCTTCCTTGGATGATGTGCATCCGGTGCCCCGCGGCGCCGATGCCCATCGCTGGCACCACGTTACCGAGAAAACACAGTGGCTTACCAACACCGTCCGCGCCTTCCGCCAGAAGCGAACGACTCAACCGGCCTCGGTTGTTCCCTCGGTCACCACGTCCAGGATACCGCCCAAACGCCGGATCGCGGCGCGTACAGCGGCGGCCCGGACCTCTTCCCGCCCACCGGGAAAGGTGTGCGTTCCCTGGTGACAACCATGCGGACCGGCGATCGCGATGTGCACGGTCCCCGGGGCGACCCCGTCCTGCCAGCTCGGCCCGGCGACCCCGGTCAGCCCGACCCCGTAGTCCGCCCCGCAGCGGCGCGCGGCACCGGTCGCGAGCTGTTCGGCCACCTCGGGGTCCACGGCCCCGCGCTCGGCGAGCAGCTCCGCGTCCACCCCGGTCAGCGTGGACTTGAGCTCGGTCGCGTACACCACGAGCCCGCCACGGACCACGGCACTCGCCCCCGGGACACAGGTCAGCGCCGCGCAGACGAGGCCGGAGGTGAGCGATTCGGCGGTGGCCACGGTCAGGTCACGGGTGGCGAACGCGTCCAGCACCCGCGCTACCTCCCGCTCGGTGAGTCCGAGCCCGTGCAGCACGTCACTCATGCCGGTTCATTCCACCGCTCGTTTCCCCGCCGCGCGCAGCCGCAGCGCCTGCACCACGTAGTCCACCCCGGTAGCCACGGTGAGCACGAGTGCGATCCCCATCACGACCATGCGCACCGGGTCGATCACGGCAGGCAGCGGCAGCAGGTAGAGGCCGATGGCGATGATCTGGCACAGGGTCTTGGCCTTGCCACCCCGGCTGGCCGGGATCACGCCGTAGCGGATCACCCAGAACCGCAGCAGGGTCACGCCCAGTTCCCGCACCCCGATGACGATCAGTACCCACCAGGGCAGTTCGGCGAGCAGGCACAGGCCGATCAGCGCGGCCCCGATCAGCGCCTTGTCCGCGATCGGGTCCGCGATCTTGCCGAAATCGGTGACCAATCCCCTGCTGCGGGCGATGTTGCCGTCCACGTGGTCGGTGATCGCGGCGAGCGCGAACACTCCACTGGCCACGATCCGCCATGCCGTGTCGTGCCCGCCGTTCACGAAGAACACCACGAGGAATACCGGGACGAGCACCAGCCGCGAGACGGTGAGCACGTTCGCCAGGTTCAGCACCGGAACCGGGGCGTTCGTGCCAGCACCGCTCGAGGGTTCAGCCATCGCAGGCCTCGACGATCAGGTCGACACCGTCCGTTCCGGTCACCACGCAGTCCAGGAACTCGCCACGGGCCAGTTCCGCGGACCCGGTGATGTGACATTCCCCGTCCACGTCCGGGGCCTGGTGCGCCGCGCGGCCGAGGCGTTCCCCGGTGTTCTCCACGAGCACCCGTACCCGCTCCCCGATCCGGTCCTCGGCGCGCTGCGCGGTGAGTTCCTCGGCGAGCGAGCCGATGTGCTCGACGCGGGCCCTGATCTCGGCGGCGTCCAGTTTCCCGGAGAAGCCGGCGGCCTCGGTCCCGTCCTCGTCCGAGTAACCGAACACGCCGACCGCGTCCAGGCGCCCCTCGGTCAGGAACGCCTCCAGCTCGGCCACGTCCTCCTCGGTCTCGCCGGGGAACCCGACGATCACGTTGGTGCGGATCCCGGCGCGCGGCGCGTACTCCCGGATCTGCTCGCACAGCTTCACGAACGATTCCCGTCCGCCGAAGCGCCGCATGCTGCGCAGCACCCGCGCGCTCGCGTGCTGGAAGGACAGGTCGAAGTAGTCGGCGACCCCTTCGGTCTCGGCGATCACCCGCAGCAGGTCCGGCCGGGTCTCCGCGGGCTGCAGATAGGACACCCGCACCCGGCCGATCCCCTCGATGGCGGCGAGCTTGGGCAACAGCAGCTCGAGCGCGCGGGTCCCCCCGCTGGCGCGCGGCAGATCCTTGCCGTAGGAGGTGGAGTTCTCGCTGACCAGGTACAGCTCCCGGGCCCCGTGCTGGGCCAGCCACATCGCCTCGCCCAGCACGTCCTCGGGCTCGCGGGAGACGAAGGAACCGCGGAACGAGGGGATCGCGCAGAAGGAGCAGCGGCGGTCACAGCCCGAGGCGATCTTCAGCGCGGCCACCGGTGAGTCGTCCAGCCGGGTGCGCAGGGTGCGCGGCCCCCAGCCGGGGACGGCGACCTCCCTAGCCGCCTCCTGGCGTTCCACCGGGGTGATGGGCAGCAGCGTGCGCCGGTCCGCCGGGGTGTGCGGGGTGATCCGCTTGCCCGCGAGCACCTCGTCCAGCCGGGTGGAGAGCTGGCCGTAGTGGTCGAAGCCGAGCACGGCGTCCGCCTCGGGAAGACTCTCCGCGAGCTGGTCTCCGTAACGCTCGGCGAGGCAGCCGACCGCGACCACCTTGGCACCGGTCTCGGCGGCCGCGAGCACCGTGTCCACCGAATCCTTCTTCGCCGACTCCACGAACCCGCAGGTGTTCACGAGCACGACATCCGCGCCGTCCTCGGCCTCGGTCAGCTGCCAGCCGGAATCGGTGAGCCGACCGGCGAGTTCCTCGGAGTCGACCTCATTACGCGCGCAGCCGAGAGTGAGCAGCGCGACCCGGCGCGATTCGGCAGTTGGTTCGGGAGTAGGCACGACTACCAGGGTAACCGCCCGGCATCGAGGTGAGCGCGGGCATTACCGGCGCGCATCACCCGGGCGCCGGGCCGCGCGATAGGTTCGCTTCCGTGGGCGAAGCCGTGATCATCCGGAGAGCGAGGATCGGCGATGTGCGGTCGATCAAGTCACTGGTCGACGAGTACGCGGGCCGGGTGCTGCTGGTCAAGGAACTGGTCACACTGTACGAGGATGTGCAGGAGTTCTGGGTTGCCGACCAGGGCGGGGAACTCGTCGGTTGCGGTGCGCTGCACGTGCTCTGGGAGGACCTCGCCGAGATCCGCACCATCGCGGTCACCCCGAAGGTGCGCGGAACCGGCGTCGGGCACGCGCTGATCACCCAGCTCATCGACAACGCCCGGGAGCTCGGCCTCGCCCGGGTTTTCGCACTCACCTTCGAGAAGCGGTTCTTCACCGGGCACGGGTTCACCGAGATCCAGGGTTCCCCGGTGACCCACGAGGTGTACGAGCAGATGCGCCATTCGGCCGATGAAGGGGTCGCCGAATTCCTCGATCTTCCCTATGTCAAGCCGAATACGCTCGGCAACTATCGCATGCTGCTGGAGCTCGAAAAACCGGCAGAATAAGTTACACGCACCAGCGACCGCAAAGGTTGCCCCGAAAATAGCGCAACTTTCCCGAGAGCCTCGCGTCTATCGGAATGATCGGACCGAACGGCTCCTGGAGGGGTACGAAAATGCGCAGAACAAGAAAAAGAATGATCGCTGCCGTCGGGGCGGGGGTTCTCGCGGCCGGACTGGCCACGGGCTCGGCGGCGGCCGCGGGAGCACCGAAGGACGGGGCCGACGTCCCCGGTTGCGGTGACTCCTGCAGCAAGGCATTCGATTACGACATCGGCAACGGCTACACCCTGGAGGGCCTGCACACGCCAGCGGGCCCGGCCTCGGAGGGGTTCATCGCCACCCGGCACGACGACCGTCTCGTCTCCTCGATGCAGCTCGACAGGCTGCGGCCGAACGGGATCGAGCATCTCGACGGTTCCCAGTGCGTACGTGAGGGCGCGCGGGCCACCTGCGTGATCGCCGGACAGTACGGCACGTACAGCGAGACCGTGCTGGCGTTACGGGTGAGCAATACCGACGGTTCGATCACGGTGACCGATTCCGTGCTGCACAGCACCTCGTCCTATTCGATCTCCGATCTCGTCGGGGACGGGATCCCGGACGTGACCATGGTCGAAAGCACCTTCGATCCGACTCACGCCACTGCGCCGAGATACCAATTGACCTATTTGCTGCAGGCCGGAAAATTCCACCTGACCGGCTGCACAGCGCCGAGTAAAGATTCGCAACCAATGCCGACCGCTCCACTCAACGGCGTTTGCTTTGCATAATCGAAAGTCGACCGTGACACAAAGGAAATATCATGCGTAAATTCGGCACAAAAGCAGCAGCAGGACTCGCCGCGGGAATGCTCATCGCCGGTCTCGCGGGCACCACGGCACAGGCCGCGCAGGCATCCGGTGAAACCGGACCCGTCCCTGGCTGCGGCTCGGGATGCTCGAAGGTGTTCGACCGCTATCTGGGCAACGGTATTCATTTCGAGGGCTACCGCTCGACCGGCGGGTTCGGCCCCAGCTTCGCGGCCACCCGCCAGGACGGCAAGCTGACCTCCCTGGTGAACCTCACCAGCCAGCAGCCGAACGGGATCGAGTACTTCGAATCCGGCCAGTGCTCCCTCCCGAAGGACGGCACGAGCCTGTGCCTGGTCACCGGTGCGGTCGGGGCGCACAGTGAGGCCGCGATGGCCATGCGGGTGGACACCTCGACCGGCAGGATCGCCGTGACCGATTCGGTGCTGCACAGCACGCCGACTCAGCAGATCGGCGACCTCAACGGGGACGGGATCCCGGACGTCGCGCTGCGGGAGAGCACCTGGGAACCGGACTACGCGCGGGCACCGCAGTACTACCTGACCTACGCGTTGAGCCCGGCGGGCAAGTTGACGCGTAGCGGTTGCTCGGCGCCGACGACGATGTCCACCCCGCCACCGCGGGCCCTGCTCACCGGCTCCTGCTACGCCTGAGCCGGACAAGGTGGCCGAGCTGTCCCGGCGGCGCGGGGGCCGGGACAGCTCGGCGGTCCGGGATGGTGCGCCGGGTCAGCTCCTGACCGTCTCGGCGAAGCAGTCGGCGTAGGCGCCGGTACGCGCCTGCCTGGCGATCGCCGCGCCACCGGCGAAGTTCTGCTCCACCTGCGCGCGCTCGGCCTGGTTCGGATGCGCCACGGTGCACGAGGTCGGCGCGCTGTGCCCGGACATCAAGGTGGAGCACTGACCGTCCCGGTTGTCCGGGAGCCCCAGGATGTGCCCGATCTCGTGCGCCGCGATCCGCGTCTTGTCATAGCCCTGATCCACGGCCTGTTTGCCGATCACGACCTTCCCGGTGCCGACCTTCTCGCCGGGATAGGTACGCGGCCAGCCGTCGTCCTCGGTGATCGTGAAGTCCGCGGCCTGGCCCTGCTGTGCCGCGGCGAGCTGCACATTGCGCACATCGCCGTTCCAGTTCTTCACGGCCGCCTCGATCTCGGCCTGGTAATCCTTCGCACCGCTCGCGTCGTAGTGCAGCGTGGTCGCGGCGAGCTGGTGCGGCGAGGTCCCGGCCGCGGCCGCGATTCCCGCCCCGAACAGGGGAAGCAGCAATACGGCGGCCAGGCAGCACAGCACACGGGTGATCAGGCGCATGACGACTCCTCGTCTCGAGTTCTCGGCCCGCTAGCACCGTGGCACGGGCCCCGATGAGCATCAACCCGTAATTAGTCGGTTGCCTGCCGTACGCACGAGGGTGCGCACCTCCAGCCGTTCGGTGGGTTCCGGACCCGTTCCCGGCCGAATAATCTCGTCCGCGACCAGCCTGATCTGAGGGGAAATGAGCGGATGAAAACTTCCGGGATCCGGCGGGGCCTGCTGAGCTCCGCCATCGTCGCCACCACCGTCCTGCTCGGTGCGGGAACCGCGGGTGCCGAGAGCATCGAAAGCATCACCGACAACTACCTGTTCAGCACCTCGCTGAGCCAGTTCGAGAAAGTCCGCGGCGAGAAGCCGCACGCCGACAAGCTCGACTGGTCCAGCGATTCCTGCTCCTGGGCCCCGGACAAGCCGGTCGGCTTCGACTTCAACCCGGCCTGTCACCGCCACGATTTCGGCTACCGGAACTACAAGAAGCAGAGCCGGTTCGACGACACCGGCAAGAAGCGGATCGACGACAACTTCTACAGCGACCTCAAGGGAATCTGCAACGGCAACGGCGGCTGCAACGCGCTCGCCTGGACCTACTACCAAGCGGTCCGCAAGCTCGGCAGCTGAGCCTCGCCTATTCGCTCTCGTCGCCTCCGGAGCCCGCGTCCGGGTCACCGCCGCCGCGGATGAAGTTCAGCGTCGCCTCCAGGTCCTCCGGCTTGACGAGCACATCGCGGGCCTTCGAACCCTCGGAGGGGCCGACGACGTTGCGCGATTCGAGCAGGTCCATGAGCCGTCCGGCCTTGGCGAAGCCGACGCGGAGTTTGCGCTGCAGCATGGAAGTGGAGCCGAACTGCGAGGTGACGACGAGTTCGGTGGCCTGCAGCAGCACGTCCAGATCGTCGCCGATGTCCTCGTCGATCTGCTTCTTCTCGGCCTTGGCGGCGGTGACGCCCTCGGTGTAGTCGGGGGTGGCCTGGTTCTTGGTGAACTCGACGACCGAGGAGATCTCGTCGTCGCCGATGAACGCGCCCTGTACCCGGATGGGTTTGCCCTCCCCCATGGGCAGGTAGAGCCCGTCGCCCATGCCGATGAGTTTCTCGGCGCCGGGCTGGTCGAGGATGACCCGGGAGTCGGTGAGCGAGGAGGTGGAGAAGGCGAGCCGGGAGGGCACGTTGGTCTTGATCAGACCGGTGACCACGTCCACCGAGGGCCGCTGGGTGGCGAGCACCAGGTGGATCCCGGCGGCCCGCGCCTTCTGCGTGATGCGCACGATCGCGTCCTCGACGTCCCGCGGCGCGGTCATCATGAGGTCGGCGAGCTCGTCGACGATGGCCATGATGTACGGGTACGGGCGGTATTCCCGCTCGCTGCCCGGTGGCGCGGTGATCTCCCCGGAGCGCACCTTCTTGTTGAAGTCGTCGATGTGGCGCACCCGGCTGGCCTGCATGTCCTGGTAGCGCTGTTCCATCTCCTCGACCAGCCAGGCCAGCGCCGCAGCGGCCTTCTTCGGCTGGGTGATGATGGGCGTGATCAGGTGCGGGATGCCCTCGTACGGCGTCAGTTCGACCATCTTCGGGTCGATGAGGATCATCCGCACCTCGTCCGGGGTGGCCCTGGACAGCAGCGAGACGAGCATCGAGTTGACGAAGCTGGACTTACCGGAACCGGTGGCACCGGCCACGAGCAGGTGCGGCATCTTCGTGAGGTTCGTGGTGACGAAGTGGCCCTCGATGTCCTTGCCGAGCCCGATCACCATCGGGTGCTGGTCCTTGGCCGCGGTGGCCGAGGTGAGCACATCGCCGAGGCGGACCATTTCCCGGTCGCTGTTGGGTACCTCGATACCGACGGCGGATTTGCCGGGGATCGGGGCGAGCAGCCGGACGTTCTCGGTGGCCGCGGCATAGGCGATGTTCTTGGTGAGCGCGGTGATCTTCTCGACCTTGACCCCGGGGCCGAGCTCGACCTCGTAGCGGGTGACCGTCGGCCCGCGCACGAACCCGGTGACCTGCGCGTCGATGTTGAACTGTTCGAGTACCCCGGTGATCGCCTCGATCATCGCGTCGTTGGCCGCCGAGCGGCTCTTGGGTTTGTCCCCGGTGGCGAGCAGGCCCAGTGAGGGCAGCTCGTAGTCGCCTTCCACCGCGCGGATGGTCAGCTGCTCGGGAAGGGCCTCTTCCTTCGCCGGTTCGGTCGCCTTGACCTCGGCGGCCGGTTTCTTCGGCTTGGCCTTCGGCGCGGGCGCCGGCTCGGGTTCGGGCTCGGGTGCCGTGAGCCGTTCGGTGTCCTCCTCCTCGGCCATCCGCGCCTGGCGCCGTTTGGCCGGTCGCCGCAGTTTGACCTCGGCGTCCTCGCCGCCGAGCTCGTCGAGCACCGCGGTCTGCTCGGGACCCTCCTCGTCCTCGGGAGCGCGCCCCAGATTGCGGAGGCGGTCCGGAACCTCGCGCACCGGGGTCCCGGTGAACAGCAGCACCCCGTAGGCGAGCACGAGCACCAGCAGCACGATCGTCACCCAGCTCGTCAGCCCCTGGGCCAGGTAACCGCCCGCCACGTGCCCGAGCTGCCCGCCCGCGTACATCCGGTCCTGGTTGCTCACCGGGGCACCGGCGAACAGGTGCAGCAGGCCGAGCAGGGCGAGCAGCACCAGCAGGGTGCCGATGACGAACCGGGGCCGTTTCTCGGGCTGTGGTTCGGTGCGCATCAGGGTCACCGCGACCACCAGCAGCGCCACCGGGACCACCACGGCGAGTGCGCCGAACACGGTGCGCACCCCGATCTCGAGGTAGGTGCCGACCGGTCCGCCCGCCCGCCACCAGACCCCGGCGGCGAGCACCACGCCGATCGCGATGAGCGCGAGAGCGAGCCCGTCCCTGCGGTGCGCGTGCTCGAGTTCCTTGGTCTTGCCGACCGCGCGCGCGGCCTTGCCCGCCCCCTTGGCGAGCAGCCCCCAGCTCGACCGCAGCCCGCGGGAGAACGCACCCTGGCCGGACCGTTTCCGCGGAGCCGGACGCGAGCGAGTGCTCGGCTTGGCGGTGCTCTTCGTCCCGCCGCCGCTCTTGGTGCCCCCGCCGTTCGCGCTACCGCGCGGTTTCGCCCGGGACTTGGTCGATGTGGCCGTGCTGGTGCCCCCGCCACTGCGGGATCGGCCACTGCCCCCACGCGAGGAGGCACTGCCACGACCGGTCACGGTTTTCGACGCCATGCTTCCACGGTATCTCGTGTGTCACCCTCAACACGGCAGCCACACGCGCCACGGCCGTCACACCGCGGCCGGATAGGCGGCCCTGCCACGGCCCGGGCACCTGTGTCTGGGATGCTGCACAGTCATGGTCAGTGTTCTGAGCTCTCCGGCCAAGTCGCCGCGCCGGGTCCCGCGCACCTGGAAGACATTGATGGCCATTGACCGCGCGGTGGTCGGGTTGAGCGGGAAACTGCAAGTCAGCGGAGGCGTGGCCGCCGGACTGCGCGACCGGGCGGTGCTGCTGGCGCCGAATCACATCGGGAACTTCGACCCCATGGTGCTGACCGCCGCCTGCCGCGAGCTCGGCCTCGCGCCCGCGTTCCTGCTCACGGCGGGAATCCTAGACACCCCGGTGGTCGGGCACGCCATGCGCGCGAGCGGGCATCTGCGGGTCGATCGCCGCAAGCAGAGCATCAAGGACGCCTTCGACGTGGCCATCGAACGGCTACGCAGCTCCCCCGGCCCGGTGGTGTGCTACCCGGAGGGACGCATCGGACTGGATCCCGGCCTGTGGCCCGAGCGCGGGAAGACCGGTGTGGCCCGGATGGCGCTCGCCGCGGACGTCCCGGTGATCCCGGTGGCGCAGTGGGGCGCGCACGAAGCGATGATCTGGGGCTGCGACATCGTCACCTCGTTCCGCGACGTCACGCCGATCATGCGTTCCTTCGCGAGCTCGATGCTGCGCCGCCCCTCGTTCAAGGTGCACTTCGGCGAACCGGTCGACCTCAGCGGTCTGCGCGACGGGCGCGCGGGCGACGCGCGGCGGGCCCACGAGCGCATCATGCGCGCCATCGTGCGCGATCTCGTTCCGCTGCGCCAGGCGGAGCCGGACGCCCCGCGGTTCCGGGACCCGAGCCGGCCGACGACGGTGGTCAGCCCCTGGCGCCCGGAGTGACCGCGGGGGCGAACCGCTTGCGCGGGCTCACCCTCGCCTTCATCTCCTCGATCAGCTTCGCGACATCCGGGCCGCTGGCGACCGCCGCGGTGGGGGCCGGGCTGACCGCGGCACAGACGGCGACGGTGCGTATCGGCCTCGCCGCGGTGCTCGTGTTCCTCGCGGTGGCCGCGTTCCGCCCGCGCGCCCTGCGGTTCACCCGCGGGGATCTGCCGGTGCTGCTCGGCTACGGGCTGTTCGGGGTGGCGGGCGCGCAGCTGCTGTTCTTCCTCGCGATCGCCCGGATCCCGGTCGGCATCGCGATGCTGCTCGAATTCCTCGCCCCGCTCTACGTCGCCCTGTGGATCCGGTTCGTCCGGCGCACCAGGCTGGCGCGCGCCGTATGGCTGGGCATCGGGCTCGCCCTTGCCGGTCTGGTGCTCGTCGCCCAGCCCTGGCAGGGGTTCGCGCTCGATCCGACCGGGGTGCTCGCCGGGTTCTGCTCCGGACTGTCCACCACCGGATACTTCCTGATCGGCGAGCACGCCGCGAACACCAAGGACCCGTTCGGCGTGCTCGCGGTCGGTCTGGTCATCGGCGCGGTGATCGTCGGCGCGGTGGCGCCACCGTGGAACCTGCCCTTCGGCCTGCTCGACAGGCCGGTCGAGCTGGGCGGCGCCCAGTTCCCGCTCTGGCCGGTGCTGCTGGCGATCGTCCTGTTCTCCACGGTGCTCGCCTATCTGGGCGGGATCTTCTCCCTTCGGCACCTGTCCCCGGCCGCGGCGAGCGCACTCGGCCTGCTGGAACCGACGACGGCCACGGTGCTCGCGTGGTGGCTGCTCGGCCAGGCGCTCTCGCCCGCTCAGGTGGCCGGTGGGCTCGTGGTGCTCGGCGGCGCGGCGCTGGTCCAGTTCGCCACCGGGAAACACGTGCCCCCGGAGGCGGAACCGGTCTGCTAGACCCCGATGACGGTGGGCACGATCATCGGGCGGCGGCGGTAGGTGTCGTTCACCCAGCGGCCCACGACCCGGCGCACCGCCTGCGCGATCCGGTGGGTGTCGGTGATGCCTTCGGACTCGGTGCGGGAGAGCTCCATCTCCACCAAGGGCAGCACCGCGTCGAGCGCCTTCGGATCGTCGGAGAACCCGCGCCCGTTCAGCGTCGGCGGGGCCACGGCGCGCCCGGTCTGGGAGTCCACGGCCACGTTGATCGCGACGAATCCGCCCTCCCCGAGCACGAGCCGGTCGGACAGCGTGGACTCGCCGACATCGCCGACGGAGAGCCCGTCCACGTAGACGTGTCCCACCGGAACGGCGCCGACGATCTTGGCGATCCCGTCCACCAGGTCGACGACCACCCCGTCCTCGGCGATCACCACGCGCTCGGCCTCCACGCCGGTGCGCACGGCCAGTTCGGCGTTGGCGCGCAGGTGTTTCCACTCCCCGTGCACCGGCATGACGTTGGTCGGGCGCACCGCGTTGTAAAGGAACAGCAGCTCACCCGAGGAGGCGTGCCCGGAGACGTGCACCTTCGCGTTGCCCTGGTGCACCACGTGCGCGCCGAGCCGCACCAGCCCGTTGACCACGGTGAACACCGCGGTCTCGTTGCCGGGGATCATCGAGGAGGCGAGCAGCACGGTGTCCCCGGGCCGGATGGAGATCGAGCGGTGCTCGCCCTTGGCCATCCTGGCCAGCGCGGAAAGCGGTTCACCCTGGGATCCGGTGGACACGAAGATGGTGTCCTTGGCGGGCATGGTCAGCGCGGTGTCGATGTCCACGATCAGGCCCTCGGGCACCCGCAACAGTCCGAGATCCTCGGCGATGCCCATGTTGCGCACCATCGAGCGGCCGACGAAGGCGATCCGGCGACCGTGCTCGGCGGCGAAGTCGAGCACCTGCTGCACCCGGTGCACGTGCGAGGCGAAACAGGCGATGATCACCCGCTGCTCGGCGCGCGCGATGACATCCCCGAGCACCGGGCCGATCTCGCGTTCCGGGGTGACGAAGCCGGGCACCTCGGCGTTGGTGGAGTCCACACAGAACAGGTCGACGCCCTCGTCCCCGAGCCGGGAGAACCCGGCAAGGTCGGTGAGCCGCCCGTCCAGCGGCAGCTGGTCCAGCTTGATGTCCCCGGTGTGCAGCACGGTGCCCGCCGGGGTGTTGATCGCGACCGCGAGCCCGTCCGGGATGGAGTGGTTCACCGCGAAGAACTCGCAGCCGAACACGCCGAACTCGTGGGTCTCCCCCTCGGCGACCTGGCGCAGCACCGGCTGCTGGCGGTGCTCCCGGCATTTCGCGGACACCAGCGCGAGCGTGAACCGGGAGCCCACGATCGGAATGTCCGGGCGCAGCCGCAGCAGGAACGGCACCGCGCCGATGTGGTCCTCGTGCCCGTGGGTGAGCACGATCGCCGCCACATCCTCGAGCCGGTCCTCGATGGCACGGAAGTCCGGCAGGATCAGGTCGACCCCCGGCTGCGCGTCCTCCGGGAAGAGCACCCCGCAGTCCACGATCAGCAGCTTGCCGCCGTACTCGAAGACGGTCATGTTCCTGCCGACCTCGCCGATGCCACCGAGCGCGACGACGCGCAGCGCGCCGTCGGCGAGGGCGGGCGGGGTCTTGCTCGTCAGCCCTGGCGGGTAGGCCCAGTCGTTCACCGGCGAGGTCCTGTCGAGGTGTGTGTGGTCGGGGTGACGTACGCGGCGTTGATGTCCACATTGGCGCGCACCGCGGTCGGCATGTGGCTGGCCGGAGCGTCGTCCAGCGGCACACCCGCCTCGTGCAGGTCGCCCGCGATGGCCGTGTACTGCTCCTCGGTGGCCGCGGGCAACGGCAGCCGCGGATCGCCGACCGACTGGCCGCGCAACCGCATCGCCGTCTTGGTGAACACCACCCCGCCGACCCGGGAGAAGGCGCGCAGCACCGGCAGCAGGCCCTGGTGCACCGAACGCGCCTCGGTGACCTCGCCCGCCTCGTAGCTGTCCAGCATGGTGCGCAGCCGGTGCGCGACCACGTGCCCGATCACCGAGACGTAGCCGACCGCGCCGACGCTGAGCCATGGCAGGTTCAGCCCGTCGTCCCCGGAGTAGTAGACGAGATCGGAGTTCGCGATGACCTCGCTGCCCGCGATCAGGTCCCCCTTGGCGTCCTTGACCGCGACGATGCGCGGATGTTCGGAGAGCCGCATCAGCGTGTCCACCGCGATCGGCACCACCGAGCGGGGCGGGATGTCGTAGAGCATCACCGGCAGCTCGGTGGCGTCCGCGACCGTGGTGAAGTGCTGCAGCAGCCCGGCCTGCGGCGGGCGCGAGTAGTACGGGGTGACCACGAGCAGGCCGTGCGCGCCGGACTTCTCGGCCTCGTGGGCCAGGTGCACGGTGTGCCTGGTGTCGTAGGTGCCGACCGAGGCGATCACCGTGGCGCGGGTTCCCACGGCCTCCACGACCGCGCGCACCAGCTTGGTCTTCTCCTCATCGCTGGTGGTCGGCGACTCGCCGGTGGTCCCGTTCACCACGAGCCCGTCGTTGCCCAGCTCCACGAGCTGGTCGGCGAGCTGCTGGGCCCGGTCGAGGTCGAGTTCGCCGCGCTCGTCGAACGGCGTGCACATCGCGGTGAGCACCCGGCCGAACGGGCGTCCGGGGGACGCTGTCGGGCAAGGGGTCGGCTGTCCGGTCATAGGGCAACGGTACCGCCCTGTCCGCGGCCCGCGTAGTGCGCCTGGTAACCGGTCAAACCGGGCGCCACATCGGGGCGGAGGACGAACCGTTCGTCGTAGTCACCGCCGTCCTGGTGACGGAACGCGATCGGCTCCGCGGTGGGCAGCGCACGCATCCGCGCACGCAGCCGACCGGCATGACGCTCGAACCCCGCCTGGTCGATCCGGTCGGACCCGGGCACCACGAACGGGTCCAGCGGGCGCATGCCGGTGTACCAGAAGAACCCGTGCTGCACCGGGAACAGCACATCGTTCATGTCCCCGTCGATCGCCCGCGGCCCGAGCGCGCTCTCCGGGGCGCCGACGGTCACCACGACCATGCCGCGCTTGCCCGCCAGCCCGCCGTCGCCGTAGCGGCGGGTACGGCCGGTCTCCGGATGGCGCACCCGGTAGGCGTAGCCCTGCACGAGCACCCGGTCCATCCAGCCCTTGAGGATGGCGGGCATCCCGAACCACCACAGCGGGTACTGCAGGATCACCGCGTCCGCGGCATCCAGTTTCTCCTGCTCGCCGCGAATGTCGGCGCGCAGCTTGCCGTCCTCACGGGCCTGCCGCGAGGCCTCGCCCACGTGGAGCCGTCCATCCTCGTTCCCGAAGTCCGCGGCGCTGACCACCGGGTCCCAGCCCATGGCGTACAGATCGGAGTGCACCACCTCGTGCCCCGCCTCGGTGAGCGCCTCCACCCCCGCGTCCCGCAGTGCGCCGTTCAGTGAGCGTGCCTCGGGGTGCGCGAAGATCCACAGAACCCGCATCGATCCGTCCCTTCTCGATTGTCCGATCACCTCGAGCCTGCGCGCGGTGTGTTCACCGAACGAGTGGCCGGATGGCCACTTTGTGAAAAGATCGGGACATGTCCGAGTTCACCGGGAGCGGCCCGCACCGAGTGGCCGTCCTCGCCCGGCCCGGCCTGATCCCCTTCGAACTGGCCACCGCGCACCGGGTGTTCGGGCGCGCGCGGGACGCCGCCGGAGCACCGCTCTACGAGGTGCGCACCTGCGCGCGGGTTCCGGGCCGGGTACGCACCGACGCGGACTTCGACATCACCGCCGAGCACGGGCCGGAACTGCTCGCCGAGGCGGACACCGTGATCATCCCGGCGACCCACGACCCGGACCAGACCGAGACCACCGGGCGGCTGGATCCCTGGCTCGCCGAAGCCTTCGCCTTGATCCGCCCGCACGCCCGGATCGCCTCGGTGTGCACCGGTGCCTTCGTACTCGCCGCGGCCGGGCTGCTGGACGGCGCGGAGGCCACCACCCACTGGATGGCCGCCGAGCGGTTCCGCGCGCTCTATCCGGCCGTGCACCTGGATCCGGACGTGCTCTACACGGACAACGGCCGGGTCCTGACCTCCGCGGGTGATGCCTCGGGGATCGATCTGTGCCTGCACATGATCCGGTGCGACCACGGCGCCGCGATCGCCAACGAGGTCGCCAGGGCCATCGTCATGCCACCGCACCGCGACGGCGGGCAGGCCCAGTTCATCCGCCGCCCGGCACCCGACCCGAGGGACAGTTCCACGATGGCCGCGCGCTCCTGGGCACTGCGCCATCTGGACCGGCCACTGTCCCTGCGCGAACTCGCCGAGTGCGAGGCGATGAGCGTGCGCACCTTCACCAGGCGGTTCCGCGCGGAGGTCGGGCTCTCCCCGGCCCGGTGGCTGCTGGCCCAGCGCCTCGACCGGGCCCGCACCCTGCTCGAGGAGACCGATCTCGCCGTGGACAAGGTCGCCGCGGAATCCGGGTTCGGCACCGCCGCTTCACTGCGCCAGCACCTGCACGCCTCGCTCGGCGTCTCCCCGAGCGCCTACCGCGCCACCTTCCGCGAACCCGCGCTATAGCTTGCGGTCGCTCGAGGTCAGCGCGCGGACCAGGTCCGGATCGCCCTCGAACTCGAGCTGGTACTGATCCCGGCCGAGCGCGAACAGCAGCAGCTCGCCGGGCGCCCCGTTGATCCGCACCGAGGGCGTTCCCTTGCGCGCGACGATCTCGCCGTACCCCTCGGCGTGCATGCGCACCCCGCAGGGCGCCTTGCGCAGTGGCAGCCAGGCCATCCTGCCGACCGCGCCCCACAGCGCGCGGTCCCGCGCGGCATCGGCCGGGCGGGGACGCCAGCCCTGCTGGGCACGGCGCACATCCTCGTGGTGCACGAAGAATTCCGCGGTATTGGCGACCTTGCCCACCGCGGGCAGACTGGTCGGCATCCAGCGCGGTGGTCCGGTACGGACCAGGTTGACCACCTCGGGCCAGCGGGCCGCGTACTCGTTCTGTACCCGGTCCACCCGGCCGCGCAGCGCGGGAACGAGCACTCCCGGGGCCGCGTCCGGGCGGCGCTCGCGCAGTACGAGATGCCCGGCGAGATCACGGACCGCCCAGCCTTCGCACAGGGTGGGCGCGTCCGGCCCGTATTCGAGCATGAGGTCGCACAGCAGTGCCCGCTCGTCGAGATCAACCCGCATCGTTTCGCTCCGTCACCTCGTGTCCGGCCGCCCGCAGCACCTCGAGCGCGCGGCCGAGATCGGACTGTTTCACCAGAATATGGTCCGTGTCGTAGGTGGAGACCGCGAACAGCGAGACACCGGCCTCGGCCAGCGCCCCGGAGAGCGCGGCCATGATCCCGGTGAGGCTGAACTCGAGCGGTCCGTGCACGGTCAGCCGCCGCCAGCCGCCCGCCGTGAGCTGGGCACCGGCCGGGGCCACCGATTCCGGGCACACGATGGAGAGCTCGTCCTCGGTCCGGGTGACCGACACCAGGCCCGTCGCGGCGAACACGCCCGCGGGCGGTTCGGTGTCCACGGCCAGGCGGCAGACCGCGTAGTTTTCCGGGTAGGCCTCGATGCTGAGCTTGCGCATCCGGGAATCCTCCTCAGCCCTCGGCGACCAGTGGACTGGACGCGACCTCAGTGCCGTCGGCCAGGTTGGAGATGGTGAAGTCGGCGAACACGTTCGGCGCGGCCTTCTGCAGCTGGCGCAGGCATTCCACGGCGAGCGCGCGGATCTCCACATCGGCGTGCTCGGAGGCGCGCATCGCGATGAAATGCCGCCAGGTTCGGTAGTTCCCGGTGACCACGATGCGGGTCTCGGTCGCGTTCGGCAGCACCGCGCGGGCGGCCTGGCGCGCCTGCTTCTTGCGCAGCGTGGCCTTCGGCTCATCGGCGAACCGCTTCTCCAGGCCCTCGAGCAGATCCTGGTAGGCCGCGGTGCTCGCCTCGGCCGCGGCGAGGAACCGCTCGTGCAGTTCCGGATCCCCGGCGATCACGTCCGGCTCGACGAACGCCGCATTGCCCTCGGGGACATAGCGCTGGGACAGCTGCGAATAGGAGAAGTGCCGGTGCCGGATCAGTTCATGGGTCAGCGAACGGGAGATCCCGGTGATGTAGAGGGTCACCGAACCGTGCTCGAGCACCGAAAGGTGACCGACCTCGAGGATGTGGCCGATGTAGCCCTCGTTGGTCGCCGTCTTCGGGTTCGGCTTGCGCCAGGACTGGTAGCAGGCACGCCCGGCGAACTCCGCGAGCGCCTGTCCCCCGTCCGCGTCGGTCGACCACGGCACGTCCTCGGGCGGTGTGAACTCCGTCTTGGCGACCAGCTGAACCTTCGGCGACACCGTCTCGGCCACGGCGGCACATCCTTCCTGTCCTGACTCCCCGATCCTCGTCGAGGGTAGCCGGATGCACCGGCCATCCCGCGTTCCCCTGATCGCCGCCGCAACACTGACACCGAAACGACATTGCATGGCGTCAGATCTGATGTCATTATGACGTCATGGACTTGACACCGTATCTCTCCAGCCTTCGCCAGGACCTCGCCACCGCCGCCTCGGCGGGCGACGAGGAATCCCGCAGGCAGGCCCAGGCGCTCGCCGCCGCCATCGAACCGGCCGCCCGGCTCGCGCTGATGAACGCGCTCTCCGACATGGCCGCCGAGATCACCTCCAAACTGGCCGGGAACACCGTCGAGGTGCGATTGGACGGCCGGGATGTGAAGGTGGTCGTCACCGGCCACGAAAGCGAGGCCGAACCCGAGCCCGAACCGGGGCCACAGCCCTTCCCCTCTGCTGACGCCACCGGTGACATCAGCCGCGTCACCGTGCGCATGATGGAGGAGCTCAAGGCCAAGGCGGAGCAGGCCGCCGCCTCCCAGGGACTCTCGCTCAACTCCTTCGTCAGCCAGGCCCTGCAGGGGGCGCTGTCCGGTAACCGGGCCCGCACCCCGGGCGCGAGCTCCGGGGCGGGCATGCGCGGGTGGACGCAATGGTGAGCGGCGCCGGAGAACCGGACGGCCCCGGGGAACCCGAGCTGGACCCGACACTCGGTGATCCCGATCTCAGCGTGTATCCGCGGGAGTACACCGCCGAGGGCCCGGTCGCCGTGGACGTCGAACTGCCCGCCGGGCGGCTCGCGGTACGGGTGGCCGAACCGGGCAGCACCGAGGTGCGCGTCGAGATCCGCGAGTTCGGTTCCGGCGAATCCCCCGGAACCGGGGATCCGGCGTGGTCCTTCACCGGTTCCGAGGGCCTTTCCGGGCTGTTGAACTGGGTGGGCGAACGCATCGGCGAATACGCCGCGGGGAACCTGACCGCGGTGCACGACGCGACGATCGAGTTCGGCGCGGACCGGTTGCGGGTGCGGTCGAGCAAGCAGCTGCCGTTGCGGCTGGTCCCGCTGGACGTGTCGATCCGGGTGCCCGCGGATTCCACCCTGCGGCTGCGCAGCGGCGGCGCCTCGGTCGAGGTCAGCGGCCCGCTCGGGGGCGGGGACATCCAGACCGGTTCGGGCCGGGTCAGCCTGGAATCGGTGACCGGGCCGATGGAGCTGCAGGCCGGTACCGGCCAGGTGCACGTGGGCTCGGTGGCCGCGCGGTTGCGGGTGCGCACCGGGGCCGGTCCGGTCGCGGTCGACGGGCTGTGCGAATCCGCGGCCATCACCACCGGCGGCGGGGATGTGACCGTGGGCAGCCTGCACGGCGAGCTCATGGCGCGCACCGGGAACGGCGACATCACCATCCGCGAGGCACACTCCGGTTCGGTGGAGCTCACCGCCGGTTCGGGCGAGTTGCGCATCGGCGTGCCCTCCGGGGTGCTCGCCGAACTGGACCTGCAGGGCGCACCCGGGCGGATGCACAGCGAGCTGGACATCCAGGCGCAGCGCCCGGAGCCGGACGCGGCGGCCGAACCCGCGGGCACCGTGCGGTTGCGCGGCCGCACCGGCGGCGGGATCACCCTCAGCAAGGCGAGCTGACCAACCGGCGGAACCGCCACCAAGCCGACGACTCCGCTCCGTCAGAGCGAAGCGCGCAGTGGGCGGGCCAGATCCCCCTTCGTGCCGACGACCACCTCACCGAGTTCGAGCCAGTCCGCCATGGTGCGCAGTTCCGCGGCGAGTTCGCGGGAGACGTGCGCGCGGTCGGCCCCGTCCTCGGCGAAGGCGCCGTGCACCAGCAGCGCACCCGCGGCCCGGTCCGCCTTGAGGTCGACCCGCGCCACGAGCGCGTCGTCGAGCAGGAAGGGGAACACGTAGTAGCCGTGTACCCGTTTGTGGGCGGGCGTGTAGATCTCGATGCGGTAGTGGAAATCGAACAGCCGCTCGGTGCGTTCCCGGAACCAGATCAGCGGATCGAACGGGCACAGCAGGGCGCGCGCTCCGGTCCGGCGCGGGATCTTGCCCTCGGGCAGCTTGTACGCGGGCGCCCGCCAGCCCCGCACCTCGACCTGTTCGAGCAGCCCGTCCTCGACGAGCTCGGCCACCGCGGCCTGGCTCAGCGCGGGCGGCAGGCGGTAGTAGTCGCGCAGATCGGGTTCGGTGGCCACCCCGAGCGCCCCGGCGGCCCGCCGCACCAGGGTGCGCGCCGCCTCGTCCTCGGGGATCTCCTGATCGAGCAGGTCCTCGGGCAGCACCCGCTCGGGCAGGTCGTAGTGCCGCTGGAACCCCACCCGGGTGCCCGTGGTCAGCTCGCCGATGGCGAACAGCCATTCGCAGGCGCGCTTGACCTCCGAACGTTCCCACCAGCCGCCGCGCCTGCTCGCCTCGTCCGTGCGCAGTTCCAGCACCCGCTCCAGCTCGCCCGCCCCGACCGGGCCGAGCTCCGCCACGCACGCGCGTACCTTCTCCGCCAGTTCCGGCGCGACGGCGTGCGCGGGCCAGCGTCCGCGGTTGGCTTCGAACTGCCGCATCCGCCAGCGGAACAGCGGCCAGTCCCCGACCGGCAGCAGGCTCGCCTCGTGCGCCCAGTACTCGACGAGCAGCCGTGGCGAACGGGCGCGGTGCTGCCAGGCGGCCTCGTCGAGCAGCCGGGCCGGATAGGGACCGATCCGGGAGAACAACGGCATGTAGTGCGCGCGCACGGCCACGTTCACCGAGTCCAGTTGCAGCAGCCGGATCCGGTCCAGCACCTTGCCGAGGTGTCTGCGGTTCGGCGTCCCCGAGGGCCGGGGTTCGGTGAGTCCCGTCGCGGCGAGTGCGGCCCGGCGGGCGGCGGCAGCGGTCAACGTCGTCACGGCGGTCATGCTGCCAGCCGCCACCGACAGAACCGATAGGGTCACCGCCATGGCGGATGCAGTGGTGCGCGAGGCGACCGATGCGGACGCGCGGGCCATCGCCGGGATACAGGCGCGGACCTGGCGTTATGCCTACGCCGATCTGCTGCCCGCCGAGGCGCTCGCCGAACTCGAACCGGAGTACATCGAGGGGCGCTGGCACGAGGTGATCGCCGCGGAGACCGACACCCTCCTCGCCTTCGAGGGCACCGAACCGGTCGGCTGCTGCGTCTGTGGACCCGCCCCGCACGAGGAACTGCTCGGGGTGGGCGGTGAACTTCCCCGGGACGCCGAAACGGTGGGACTGATCGGCACCCTGCTCGTGGAGCCGCGCTGGGGGCGGCGCGGACACGGCGGACGGCTGCTGGCCACCGCGGCCGGGCGGCTGCGCGCCCGCGGTTGTACACGCGGGATCGCCTGGGTACCCGAGGCCGACCACGCCACGCTGTCCTTCTACGAACGGGCCGGATGGCGGGCCGACGGCCTGGTTCGGACCCTGGACACCGGCGGCGGTCAGGTGCGCGAGGCGCGGCTGACCGGAACCCTCGATCTGCACCTTGAGTAGGGGTTTCCCCAGGGCAATATCGGGGATCAACCCCACCGCGCCGGGCGGTCCGCGTTGGTACCGTGACAGCGGGGTCCGAACCGATAGCGGAATGGGAACAACACGATGATCGGGATGCTGTTGTTGTCGTTCGGCGTCGCGATCGGCTCGGCCCTGATTCCCGTGGTGAACGTGGAGATTTTCGTCCTCGCCGCGGCGACCGCGCAGCACGACCAGGGTCCGCCGTGGTGGGCGGTCGGCGCGGTGGTCGCGATCGGCCAGGTGCTGGGCAAGCTGCTGTACTTCTACGCGGCGCGCGGCGATATGCGGCTGCCCGCGTTCATCCACCGCAAGACCGAGGCGGCGATGGTCGCGGCGCCACGGCGGGAATGCCCGGAGGGTTCGGTGTTCCGGCGCGCCTGGCACACCGCGAAGGTGTGGTTCACCTGGATCCGGGAGAAATGCCACGAACATCCGAAGTGGATGTTCGGCACGCACACGGTCAGTTCGGTGCTCGGTCTGCCGCCGTTCTTCCTGACCACGGTGCTCGCCGGGTTCTCCGGAATGTCACTCGGCGCGTTCCTGCTGGCCAGTCTGCCGGGCCGGTTCCTTCGATTCGCGTTGCTCGCGCTGTTCCCCGGGGTGGTGTTCGGCCACCACCTGTTCGCCTGATCAGTCGGCGAGTTCCAGGGCGCGGCGCATGGTTTCCCTGGCACGGCGGCGATCCCCGGCGACGTCATAGGCGTAGGCCAGCCGGTACCACCCGCGCCAGTTCTCCGGGTCCCGCGCGGCCTCGGCCCGGATCTGTTCGAAGAACTCGTCGGCGGCTTCCCGGTCCACCCGCCCGGAGGGGCGCCGGGGCAGTTCGGAGATGTCGGGCAGGCCGTCCTCTGCTTCGAGCCGTTTGGTCAGCCGCTCCATGCGCATCCCGAAGCGCAGGTTCACCCACGCGATCCACAGTCCGACGAACGGCAGGATGAGCACCCCGATGCCGAGCAGAATGCCCGCGACCTGCCCGGTGCCGATCAACTGGAAGGCGCGCTCGGCCAGCAGGACCAGGTACACCAGTACGACGGCGGTGAGCACCACCGCCATGACTTTGGCTTTCACAGCTCGAGCAGGGGTTCGAGGCCGATGGTCAGGCCCGGCCGGTCGAGGATGGAGCGAACACCGAGCAACACACCCGGCATGAAGGAGCTGCGGTCGAGCGAGTCGTGCCGGATGGTCAGCGTCTCCCCCTCGGTGCCGAACAGCACCTCCTGGTGGGCGACGAGACCGGCCAGCCGCACCGAGTGCACCCGGACCCCGTTCAGGTCCGCACCGCGGGCCCCGTCCACCTCGCTGGTGGTGGCGTCCGGAGCGGCACCGAGGCCGGCTTCACCGCGGGCTCGCGCGATGAGTTCGGCGGTGCGCGAGGCCGTCCCGGAAGGTGCGTCCGCCTTGCGCGGGTGGTGCAGCTCGATCACTTCGGCGGACTCGTAGTACTTGGCGGCGAGCTGGGCGAAGCGCATGGACAGCACGGCCCCGATCGCGAAGTTGGGCGCGAGCAGCACCCCGACCCCGGGAGCCTCGGCGAGCCAGCCGCGCACGGTTTCGAGGCGTTCCTCGGTGAACCCGGTGGTGCCCACCACGGCGTGAATCCCTTGCGCCACGCAGAACCGCAGATTCTCCAGCACCGCGTCGGGATGGGTGAAGTCGACCGCGACCTCGGTTCCCGCCTCGGTCAGCGTGGCCGGCTCGTCCCCCGCGTCGACCGCGGCGGCGAGCACGGTGTCCGGGGCGTCCTCGACCGCCTGGCAGACCTGGGCGCCCATCCGCCCGCGCGCGCCGAGCACGCCGACCCGGATGGGGTTCTGTGACGAGCGTTGACTCATGAGACCACCTCGTGCAGCTGGCTTGGCAGTTCGTCGGCGTGAGCGTACGGGCCGACCACGGAGACGGCGACGCGGCGGCGCAGCAGTGTGGCGGCCAACTCAGCGACCTCCTCCTCGGTGACCGCCTCGATCCGGTCGAGGGTTTCGTCCACCGAGAGGTGTTCCGCGTAGTTCAGCTCGCCCTTGCCGATCCGCGACATCCGGGAGGCGGTGTCCTCGAGCCCGAGCACCAGGCCACCGCGCAGCTGGCCCTTACCCCTGGCCAGTTCGGCCGCGGAGAGCCCGTCCGCGGCCACGGTGTCGAGCACATCCCGGACCACCCCGGCGACCTCGCCGAGCCGCTCGGGCTGACATCCCGCGTACACCGCGAGATTGCCGGTGTCGGCGTAGCAGGCCGCCGAGGAGTAGACCTGGTAGACCAGCCCGCGCCGTTCCCGGACCTCCTGGAACAGCCGCGAGGACATGCCACCGCCGAGCGCCGCGTTGAGCACGGAGAGCGTGAACCGGCGCGGGTCGTGCCGGTCGATCCCGCGCACCCCGAGCATCAGGTGTGCCTGCTCGGTGTCGTCACAGCGCAGCACCATGCGCGGCGGGGTGCTGATCCGCGCCTGGCCACCGCGCGGCGGCCGGGGCGCCCGGTCCCCCTCGACCCGTTCGCCGAGTGCCTTGCGCACCAGCCGGAGCACCTCGCCGTGGCTGATGTTGCCCGCCACGGAGATGACCATCCGCTCCTGCGCGTACCGCCTGCGCCAGAATCCGCGCAGGCTGGTCCGCGACATACCCTTGATCGAGGCCTCGGTGCCGAGCACCGGCCGGGCGAGCGGATGTTCCCCGAGCGACGCGGTGCTGTAGGCCTCGTGCAGCAGGTCCTCGGGATCGTCGTCGCGCATGGCGATCTCCTCGAGCACCACACTGCGTTCGAGATCCATGTCCCGCTGCGCGAACAGCGCGTCGAAGACCACATCGCAGAGCAGGTCCACGGCCAGCGGCAGGTCCTCGTCCAGCACGTGCGCGTAGTAGCAGGTGTGCTCCTTGGCGGTGAACGCGTTCAACTCCCCGCCGACCGCGTCCATCTCCTCGGCGATCTGCACCGCGCTGCGCTTGGCCGTGCCCTTGAACAGCAGGTGTTCCAGGTAGTGCGCGGCTCCCGCGACCGAGGGACTCTCATCGCGCGAGCCGACGCCGACCCAGATACCGACCGAGGCGGAGCGCACCGAGTCGACGGCCTCGGTGATCACCCGGAGGCCGCCGGGAAGCACGGTGCGCTTGATCCTCGGATTGCGGTCGGCGTCCCGCTCGACGACGACAGTGCTGCCCGGCCGCTGCCGGTGTCCCGGCAGCGGCGTGCGTGTCTTGCCCATTCGTGTGGCTCAGTCGGCAGCCGGTGCCGCGGCCTCGGTGCTCTCCTCGGCAGCGGCCTCGGTGTTCTCCGCGGGAGCGTCCGCCGCAGCGGCCGCGTCGGCTGTGTCCTCCTCGCGCACCGGAACCAGGCTGATCTTGCCGCGCTGGTCGATGTCCGCGATCTCCACACGCAGCTTGTCGCCGACCTTGACCACGTCCTCGACCTTGCCGATGCGCTTTCCGTTGCCCAGCTTGGAAATGTGCACCAGGCCGTCCTTGCCGGGCAGCAGCGAGACGAACGCGCCGAACGCCGCGGTCTTGACCACGGTCCCGAGGAACCGCTCGCCGACCTTGGGCAGCTGCGGGTTCGCGATCGCGTTGATCTTGTCGATCGCCGCCTGCGCGGACGGGCCGTCCCCGGCACCCACGTAGATGGTGCCGTCGTCCTCGATGGAGATGTCCGCGCCGGTGTCCTCGGTGATCGAGTTGATCATCTTGCCCTTCGGCCCGATGACCTCGCCGATCTTGTCGACCGGGACCTTCACGCTGGTGACCCGCGGCGCGTACGGGGACATCTCGTCCGGTCCGCCGATCGCCTCGCTGATCACCTCGAGGATCGCCAGGCGCGCGTCCCGGGCCTGGTTGAGCGCCTTGGCGAGCACGTCGGAGGGGATGCCGTCGAGCTTGGTGTCCAGCTGCAGCGCGGTGACGAACTCGGAGGTGCCCGCGACCTTGAAGTCCATGTCACCGAAGGCGTCCTCGGCGCCGAGGATGTCGGTCAGCGCGACGTACTCGGTCTTGCCGTCCACCTCGTCGGAGACCAGGCCCATGGCGATACCCGCGACCGGTGCCTTCAGCGGCACACCGGCGTTGAGCAGGCCCATGGTGGAGGCGCACACCGACCCCATGGAGGTGGAGCCGTTGGACCCGAGGGCCTCGGAGACCTGCCGGATCGCGTACGGGAACTCGTCGCGCTTGGGCAGCACCGGCACGATCGCGCGCTCGGCGAGCATGCCGTGCCCGATCTCGCGGCGCTTCGGGGTTCCGACGCGGCCGGCTTCACCGGTCGAGTACGGCGGCATGTTGTAGTGGTGCATGTAGCGCTTGGTGGTCTCCGGGGAGAGCGAGTCGATGGACTGCTCCATGCGCAGCATGTTCAGCGTGGTGACACCCAGGATCTGGGTCTCGCCGCGCTCGAAGACCGCGGAGCCGTGCGCCCGCGGGATCACGGCGACCTCGGCGGCGAGCTGGCGGATGTCGGTCACCCCACGCCCGTCGATGCGCACCTGGTCGCGCAGGATCCGCTGCCGGACCACCTTCTTGTTCAGCGCCTTGAACGCGCCGCCGATCTCGCCGACCCGCTCGGCGAACCGCTCCTCCAGCTGTTCGAGAACCCTCGCCTTGACCTCGTCGGTCTTGGCGTCCCGCTCGGCCTTGTCGCCGACGGTCATCGCCGCGGTGAGGTCGTCGGTGGCGACCTCGGCCACCGCGTCGTAGACATCCTGCTGGTAGGCCGGGAACAGCGGGTACTCCTCGACCTCCTTGCCCGCGGCCTTGGCCAGTTCGGCCTGCGCCTGGCAGAGCGCGCGGATGAACGGCTTCGAGGCTTCGAGGCCCTCGGCGACGACCTGCTCGGTCGGCGCCTGCGCGCCGCCGGAGACCAGGTCGAGCGCCTGCTCGGTGGCCTCGGCCTCGACCATCATCACCGCGACCTCGCCGGACTCGGTGACCCGGCCGGCGACGACCATGTTGAACACGGCCTGCTCGAGCTGCTCATAGGTCGGGAAGGCCACCCACTGGTTGTCGACCAGGGCGACCCGCACCCCGCCGACCGGCCCGGAGAAGGGCAGCCCGGAGATCTGGGTGGACGCGGAGGCGGCGTTGATCGCGACCACGTCGTAGGCGTCCGCCGGGTTGATGCTCATCACCGTGATGACCACCTGCACCTCGTTGCGCAGGCCGTCGGCGAAGGTCGGGCGCAGCGGCCGGTCGATGAGCCGGCAGGCGAGGATCGCGTCGGTGGAGGGGCGGCCCTCCCGGCGGAAGAACGCGCCGGGGATCCGGCCCGCGGCGTACATCCGCTCCTCGACGTCCACGGTGAGCGGGAAGAAGTCGAAGTGTTCCTTCGGCTGCTTGGAGGTGCTGGTCGCGGAGAGCAGCATGGTCTCGTCATCCAGGTAGGCGACGACGCTGCCCGCGGCGAGCTTGGCCAGCCGCCCGGTCTCGAAGCGCACCGTGCGCTTGCCGAAACGGCCGTTGTCGATGACCGCGGTGGTCTCGTGCACCGCGCCCTCACCGAACTGTGTCATGAACTTGTCTCCTCATCCGTATCTCGCGCGATCGGCGCAGCGCCGCTCGAATGAGGCCGGCCATCGATCGAAGTTCTCGGGAACCCATGGCCCGGGAACCACTACCGAGGACCGGGCGGCTCGTCGCCTGCTCGCGCGGTTTGTTCCTGGGACACGTCCTGCGACGCGCCCGCATATATGAAAACGGGGAAGCGGCTCGCGCGCCACTTCCCCGCCTCATGCTGTTACCGGCGCAATCCCAGTCGCCCGATCAGCGAACGGTAGCGCTCGATGTCCACACTGGACACGTAGTTGAGCAGACGGCGGCGACGGCCGACCATCAGCAGCAACCCGCGACGCGAGTGGTGGTCGTGCTTGTGTTGTTTCAAGTGCTCGGTCAACCCGGTGATCCGCTTGGTCAGCAGCGCGACCTGCGCCTCAGGGGAACCCGTGTCGGTCCCGTGCAGACCGTATTCGGTCAGGATGTCCTTCTTTTCCTGCGTGGACAGGGCCACTGATACAACTCCTCTTGCTTCGTGCCGCGTTCTGTTCGATACCGGTACCCAGCCGCCGCGGACCGCAGCCGTACCGAGGTGTCGACACACCGTCTGTCAGGGTAGCAGGGGCACACGGTCACTTCGCGCACAGGGGGAAGCGGTCCAGCACGGTGTACTGCCCGCCCTCGCTGGCCACCAGCGCGGCCTCGCGGGCGGTGAACCAGGGACCGGAGTACCCGGCGAGCGGGTCGCCCCGCATCGCCCTGGACAAGGTCAGGTGCGGATGGAACCGCCGCCCCGCGCCGCAGGCCAGGGCCAGTTCGCGCAGCACACCGGGTTCGGCCTCGTCCACCGCGGCGAAGTACACCGCGCCGAACCGCCCGGAACCGGCCAGCCGCAGCCGGGGCGCGGGCCTTCCGGCCAGCCCGGTGCGGAGCCGTTCCGCCCTGGGACCCGGTTCCTCCTCGCCGTGGAAGCACAGCGTGATGTGCCAGCGCGGCCGCGGCGTGACCGGTTCCGGGAGGCCGTGCAGCGCGTGTTCGAGATGCCGGGCCGCCGCCTCGTCCGGGAACACCGCGCTGAACAGCCGCATCCGGTCAGTCCTGGTCGAGTTCCGCTCCGGCCGCGCGCAGCAGCAACCGGGACAGGCCGGTGTGGGTGCCGTCCAGCCGGGCGGCCGCCTCGGTGAGCTCGGTGCTGCTCGCGACCGCGCGCAGCACGGCGAAGGCGACCTGTTCCTCCCCGCCGCCTTCGACGCCGCCACCTTCCACCGAGATCGCGTCCGTGGTCACCGCGGGCCGGGAATCGCGCACCTCGTCGAGGGCCTGGCGCTGCGCGGCCCGCTCCCCCGCGGCGACCGCGGGACGGGACACGGCGCGCTCGAGCATGATCAGCCTGGCGAGCACCGCGGGGTTGCCGATCTTGGCCCGTCGCCCGCTCATCACCTGGGAGAGCATCGGCGGGGAGATGCCGAGCACCTCGGCCAGCTGTGCCTGCGAGATGTCGAACACGACGACGAGCCTGCGTACCCGGTCCCCGAGCGGTTCGCCGTACCACTCGCGCTGCAGTGCGATGTTGCGTGCGACCGTCTGGCTCTCGTCCATTCCTGCACCACCCCTCCTCGCTCCTCGGCCCCGCCCGGACGTGCTCCCGCGGCCGGCCCCGCCCCCGTGGCTCAGCCGTTCGCGGCGTCGTCCGCGAGGATCTCCGCGGTGCGCCTCGTGTCCTCGTGCATCGTCTCGATCAGGGCCTCCGGGGAGTCGAAGCGCTCCATATCGCGTACCCGGGCCACGAAGTCCAGGTGCACCCGCTGCCCGTACAGGTCCTCGTTTCCGTCCAGCAGGAACGCCTCCACCCGCCGTTCCTTCCCGGAGAACGTCGGGTTCGTGCCGACCGAGACCGCGGCCCGCTCCCGTTCGGTGCTTCCCGCCCGGCCGAACCAGCACGCGTAGATCCCGTCCGCGGGCACCGCGGCGAACCGCGGAAGGGAGAAGTTCGCCGTGGGGAAGCCGAGTTCGCGCCCCCGGCCGTCGCCGCGCACCACGATCCCGTCCAGCCGGTGCGGCCTGCCGAGCGCGGCGGCCGCGGCGGCGATGTCCCCGGCATCGATGCACGAGCGGATGTAGGTCGAGGAGAAGGTGACCCCGGCGTCCCCGTTCGGCCGGGAGGCGAGCAGTTCCGCCGCCTCGACCGAGAAACCGAACTTCCCGCCGAGCTCGCGCAGCGTGTCCACGGTCCCGGTCGCCTTGTGCCCGAAGGTGAAGTTGGCCCCGACCACCACGGCCGCCGCGTGCAGCTTGTCCACCAGCAGCTCGTGCACGAAGACCTCCGGCGAGAGGTGCTGCAGCTCCGGGGTGAACGGAAGCACGCAGAACACGTCGATGCCCAGCTGCTCGACCAGTTCCGCCTTGCGCCGCAGGGTGGTCAGCTGCGCCGGATGACTCCCCGGGCGCACCACCTCGGAGGGATGCGGGTCGAAGGTGAGCACCACGCTCGGCAGTCCGCGCTCGGCGGCGAGCTCACGCGCACGCCGCAACAGCGACTGATGCCCGAGGTGCACCCCGTCGAACACACCGATCGTGAGCACGCACCGTCCCCAACCGCCTGGCAGATTCTCGAGTCCACGCCAACGCCTCACAACGGCAGAGCTTACGCGAAGCCACGATCGGGGCGATCAGCCCAGCGGACGGCGCGCGCGCATGCCGGGTGATTCGGCGTCGAAACACGTAACGTAATCAGACTATGGAGCGAAAGCGGGACATCATTCACCGTCCTCCGGACCCTGGAACCCTGTGAGGCCACGTTGTCCATGGCACGAAGACACCGTCTCCCCCGCTCCCTCCTCGCCGCCGGTTCACTACTCACCGTGTCCTTGGCGGCCTGTGGTGGCCCGATCCAGCAGGCCGCCGCGCCGTCCTCGAGCAGCGCACCGTCCAGCCCGGCGCCCAGCACGCACACGATCACCGCCGTCCCGAGCGGCGACACCGTGGTGCTCGACGGTGCTCAGCAGATCCGCCTGTTCGGGATCGTGGCCCCGGAGTTCACCACCCCGTGCGGGCCGGAGGCGCAGGGCTTTCTCGACCGGTACCGGGGAACCCGGGTGAGGCCCGATCCCGGCGAGGGAACCCCCGATCAGTCCGGCGCCGTACTGGCGAACCTGATCACCGAGGACGGCCGCGACCTCGGACTCGAACTCGCCCGCAACGGCTGGGCCACCTTCGACGGCGCGGGCGGCGCGGCGAGCCGTGCGGCGGCGGTGAACGACGCGGTCCGCGCAGCCAAGGCGGCCGCCCTCGGCCAGTGGTCGCCGACCGGCTGCGCCGCCCGGACCACCACCGAGGCACCGGTCGCCACCGTGGAACCGCCACCGGCCGAGGAACCCGAACCGGAGACCACGGTCGAGGAACCCGATACCTATGTGCCGGACACCCCCGACATCCCGGAGCCGCGCACGCCGAAGAAACACCACACCGGCAACACCGGGCATCCCTGCCTTCCCGGCGAACGGGATGGTGACGGGGACGGCTACTGCGGGGAGGGCAAGCACTGATTTCCCGGCCGGGACCAGGTTTTCAGGCCGGATCCAGCACCACCGCGGTCTTGCAGTGCGGCCCCGCGTCCTTCGCGATGGCGATCGCGTGCGCGTGCTCGTCGAGTACCCCGTAGGTGCCCGCGATGCCCGCCGCCGGGGTGCGCTGGCCGTACCGGATGGCGCGCGCGGTGGTCTCGTCGACCCGGTGCGCCGGGAAGGCGTGCGCCACCGCGGCGTCGAGATCCAGGGAAAGCGCGAGTTCCTCGAGCGGCCTGGCGTGTTGGAGGGTGAACGGCCCGACCACGGTGCGGCGCAGGGCGTTCAGATGCCCGCCGACCCCGAGCGCCGCGCCCAGATCCCGGGCGAGCGCGCGCACATAGGTCCCCGAGGAGACGTCCACGGATACGGTGCACTCCACTCGGGTCCCGTTGCGCGCGAAGGATTCCAGGCTGAATCGGGACACCGTCACGGTGCGCGCGGCGAGCTCCACCTGTTCGCCCTCGCGCACCCGCGCGTAGGCCCGTTTGCCGTCCACTTTGACCGCGCTCACCGCGCTGGGCACCTGCTGGATGGTCCCGGTCAGTTCCGCGATCGCGGCGCGCACCGCGTCCTCGGTGACCGCGGAGGCGTCCGTCTCGGTGCGGATCTCCCCCTCGGCGTCATCGGTGACCGTGCCGGCCCCGAGCACCATGCTCGCGGTGTAGGACTTCGCGTCCAGGGCGAGGTGGCCGAGCAGTTTGGTGGCCCGGCCGATACCGAGCACCAGCACCCCGGTCGCCATCGGATCGAGGGTCCCGGCATGCCCGACCGCGCGGGTACCGAACACCTTCCGCGCCCGCGAAACCACGTCGTGCGAGGTCATCCCGGACGGCTTGTCCACGACGGCGAGTCCCGCCTGCTGCTTGACATCCACGAGGGCGCATTCTCCCATCCGGCCGGGCGCCATCATGCGGGCGCGCCGACCACCGCCCATTTCCCGGACCGCGCGCGCAACGTCACCGCGAGCATGCGCAGCACCATGAACAGGGTGAGCCCGGTCCAGATCCCGGCCAGCCCCCAGCCGAGCGCCAGGGAGATCCAGATCAGCGGGAGATAGCCGAGCACCGCGCAGGCCAGGGTCGCGGTGCGCAGGAAGGCCGCGTCCCCGGCGCCGAGCAGCACCCCGTCGAGCGCGAACACGATTCCCGCGATCGGTTGCAGCGCAACGAAAAACCACCAGGCCGAGGGGATCGCACCGAGCACCCCGGCGTCCGAGGTGAACGCGAGCGGGAGGACCTGACTCGCGGCGGCGAACACGATACCGAGCAGGATCCCGAACAGCGTGGAGTACTTCGTCACCCGCCAGCCGACCGCGCGCGCCCCCTCCGCACGGCCCGCGCCGAGTTCCGCACCGACCAGTGACTGTGCCGCTATGGCAAGGGAATCGAGCACGAGCGAGAGGAAAGTCCAGAGCTGCCAGACGATCTGGTGCGCACCGACCGCCTCGGTCGAGGTGCGCGCGGCCACCGCGGTCGCGGAAAGGAAACAGGCCTGGAATCCGGCGCTGCGCAGCACGAGATCGCGACCCATGCGCAGCTGCTCGCGGATGACCGCGCGCACCGGGCGCAGCGCGACCCGTTCGGCGAGCAGGGCCCGCAGGAACAGCGCCGCCCCGGTGTACTGGCCGAGCACGTTCGCCAGCGCGGAACCGCTCAGTCCGAGCCCGGCCGGATAGACCAGCAGCACGCAGCCGACCGCGGAGAGCACGTTGCCGATCAGCACATAGCGCAGCGGCCGCATGGTGTCCTGCACTCCGCGCATCCAGCCGTTTCCGGCCATGGTGAACAGGATCGCGGGTGCGCCGAGCACCGCGATCCGCAACCAGTCCGCCGCCTCCCCCGCGACCCGTTCGCTGCCGGAGAGCCCGAGCGCGATCGGTTCGGCGAGCAGTTCCCCGAGCACGAGCACGAGCAGCCCGACGATCAGGGCGAGCCAGCTCGCCTGTACCCCTTCACCGACGGCATCGGAGCGGCGGCCCGCACCGAACAGCCGCGCGGTGCGCGAGGTGGTTCCGTAGGACAGGAAGGTCAGCTGGGTGGTGAGCACCGAGAGCAGCGTCCCGCCGAGCGCGAGCCCGGCGAGCGGCAGCGCCCCGAGATGGCCCACGACGGCGGTGTCGATGAGCACGTACACGGGTTCGGCGGCGAGCACCCCCAGCGCGGGAACCGCGAGCCCGAACACCCTGCGGGCGGACACGGGCGCGGAAGACGAGGCAGTCTCGGACACAGCGGCCGACTTTACCGGTGCGCTCTCCTGTGAGTGATCTCGCACGGCAGCCGCTTGCCGGGTCCGATACCCAAGAGTAACTTCTGGTACCGCCCGCGTGGATGTGACTACCCAACGTTAGAAGGTGCCACCGTGACCGGTGTCGATCAGAGCACGTTCATCGATGTCTTCTCCGCGAACGCCGGGACGTACGACACCGGGGTCGAGTTCTTCAAACCGCTGGCGGCCAAGCTGATCGAGCACGCCGGGGTGCGCCCCGGGCAGCGGGTACTCGACGTGGGCTGCGGCCGGGGTGCGGTGCTCTTCCCGGTCGCCGAGCGGGTCGGCACCTCGGGTTCGGTGATCGGCATCGATCTCGCCGAGGGCATGGTCGAGGCCACTGCGAAGGAAGCGCACGAACGCGGGTTCGGGAATGTCACGGTGAACCGGATGGACGGCTCGGATCCCGATTATCCCGCGGGAAGCTTCGATCAGATCCTCGGCAGCATGAGCATCATCTTCATCCCGGAACTCGCCGACGCGTTCGGCCGCTACCACGCGCTGCTGCGCGACGGCGGCACGCTCGCGTTCACCGCCCCGGGCTTCGGGAGTTCCCCGCTGGACTGGCGCATCGGCCCGTTCGACATGCAGACCATGATCGACGAGGCCATGCCCGAGCGCCGTACGGAACTGCGGGCCAGGCTCGACGAGGCCATCACCGCGTTCCCCTCACTGCATCCGGATCACCTGCTCGGCGATCTGCGCACCGCCGGGTTCACCGATCCGCTCGCGCGCACCGATTCCATCACCGTCACCGCGGGATCCGGGAAGTCCTTTGTGGACTGGACGTTCAGTCACGGCATGCGGACGTTCTGGGACATGATCCCGGACGAGAAGCGGCGCGCCGAGTACGCCGCCGAACTGGCCGCGCGGATCGACGCCGAGCGCGGGGACGCCGACTCGATCAGCTACGAGGTGCAGACCCGGGTGTTCCTCGCGACGAAGTGACACGAAAGGCGCCCACCTCCGGTTTCCCGGCGGCGGGCGTCCTCGGTCCGAGCTATTCCTCGTCGTTGCGGCGATAGGGATCCGGATCGCCCGCCGGTTGCGCGGTACCCGCGAGGCGCGCGACCTCCGCGTCCGCCTCGTGTGCCTTGGCCAGCAGCTCCTCGATGCGCGCGGCCCCTTCGCCGACGGTGTCCTGCACGAAGGTCAGGGTCGGTGTGAACCGCACCCCGGTGCCCGCGCCGACCTTGGTGCGCAGCACGCCCTTCGCCGATTCGAGCGCGGCCGCGGCGGACACGTTGTCCGGCCGGGAACCGAGATCCTCGGGCATCACCGTGTAGTAGACCGTCGCGTCCCGCAGATCGGCGGTGACCTTGGCATCGGTGATCGTCACCCTGGCCAGCCGGGGATCCTTCACCTCGTGCTCGAGCGCGGAGGCCACGATCTGGCTGATCCGCTTGGCGAGCTTGCGAGCGCGTGCCGGATCGGCCATCGCGCTCCCCTCCTTCACATCGTCACGGTGTTCCTGCGGGCGCCTCGTCCTCCGGTCCGAGGACGCGCACCCTGGTACTGAGCAGCTCCAGTTCCGGTCGCCCCGCAACCAGCCGCTCACAGGCTTCGAGTACTTCCCGCAGATGGGTGTGGTCGCCGGAGACCGAGGCGACGCCGAGCAGCGCACGCCGATGCAGATCCTGATGACCCGCTTCGGCCACGCTGACCTCGAACCGCCGCCGCAGCTCGGCGAGTACGGGGCGCACGAGTGCGCGCTTCTGCTTCAGCGATCGCACATCGCCGAGCAGCACGTCGCACTCGAGCGCACCGACATACATGCCTACACCCACATTCGCCGGGTTCGACGCGTGCGCGTCAGCTCCTCGGCTTCTCGCGCAGCTCGTAGGTTTCGATGACGTCCCCGAGCTTGAGGTCCTGGTTCGGATGCAGCGTCATACCGCACTCGAACCCGTCCTTGACCTCGGTCGCATCGTCCTTGTACCGCTTGAGCGAGCTGATCGACAGGTTGTCCTTCGCCACCACGTTCTCGCGCAGTACCCGCGCCTTCGCGTTGCGGCGGATGAACCCGGAGGTGACCAGACATCCGGCGATCAGGCCGATCTTCGAGGAGCGGAACAGCTCGCGCACCTCGGCGCGGCCGAGCTCGACCTCCTCGTACTCCGGCTTGAGCATGCCCTTCAGGGCCGCCTCGATCTCCTCGATGGCCTGGTAGATCACCGAGTAGTACCGGATGTCGATGCCCTCGCGCGCGGCGAGCTCGGTCGCCTTGCGCTCGGCCCGCACGTTGAACCCGAGGATGATGACGTTGTCCGCGGTCGCGAGGTTCACATCGCCCTCGGTGATCGCGCCGACGCCGCGGTGCAGCACGCGCAGCTCGACTTCCTCACCCATGTCGATCTTCATCAGTGCGGCCTCGAGCGCCTCGACGGTACCCGAGTTGTCACCCTTGATGATCAGGTTCAGCTGCGAGGTCTCCTTCAACGCGGAGTCGAGGTCCTCGAGGCTGACCCGCTTGCGGCGCTGGGCGAGCTCGGCGTTGCGCTCCCTGGCCCGCCGCCGGTCGGCGATCTGCCGCGCGACCCGGTCCTCGTCGGCCACGAGGAAGGAGTCACCGGCGCCCGGCACCGAGGTGAACCCGATGACCTGGACCGGCCGGGACGGCGTCGCCTCGGTGACGTCCTGGTCGTGCTCGTCCACCATCCGGCGCACGCGACCGTAGGCCTCACCGGCCACGACCGAATCACCGACGCGCAGGGTTCCGCGCTGCACGAGCACGGTCGCCACCGGACCACGGCCCCGGTCGAGGTGCGCCTCGATCGCGACGCCCTGGGCCTCCATCCGCGGGTTCGCCCGCAGATCCAGCGCCGCGTCCGCGGTGAGCAGGATCGACTCGAGCAGCCCCTCGATGTTGACGTTCTGGCGCGCCGAGATGTCCACGAACATGGTGTCCCCGCCGTACTCCTCGGGAATCACCTCGTAGTCGGCCATCTGCTGGCGGATCTTCTGCGGGTTCGCGCCTTCCTTGTCGATCTTGTTGACCGCGACCACGATCGGCAGCTTCGCCGCCTTGGCGTGGTTGATCGCCTCGACCGTCTGCGGCATGACCCCGTCGTCCGCGGCGACCACGATCACCGCGATGTCGGTGGAGTTCGCACCGCGGGCACGCATGGCGGTGAACGCCTCGTGACCGGGGGTGTCGATGAAGGTGATCAGCCGCTGGTTCCCGTCGACCTCGGCACTGACCTGGTAGGCGCCGATGTGCTGGGTGATCCCGCCCGCTTCGCCCTCGATGACGTTGGACTTGCGGATGGTGTCCAGCAGTCGCGTCTTACCGTGGTCGACGTGACCCATGACGGTCACGACCGGAGGCCGCACCTGGAGGTCCTCGTCGCTGCCCGCGTCCTGGCCATAGGTGATGTCGAAGGACTCGAGCAGTTCGCGGTCCTCCTCCTCGGGCGAGACGACCTGCACGTTGTAGTTCATCTCGGTGCCGAGCAGCTCGAGCACCTCGTCGGAGACCGACTGGGTCGCGGTGACCATTTCACCGAGGTGGAACAGCACCTGCACGAGCGAGGCCGGGTTCGCGTCGATCTTCTCCGCGAAGTCGGTCAGCGAGGCGCCACGGGCGAGCCGGACGACCTCGCCACTGCCCTTGGGCAGGCGCACGCCGCCGACCGACGGCGCCTGCATGTTCTCCATGTACTCCTGGCGCTTCTGCCGCTTCGACTTGCGCCCGCGCTTGGAGGGGCCACCGGGCCTGCCGAACGCACCGGCCGCGCTGCCGCGACCGCCACTGCGACCGCCTCGGAAACCGCCGCCGCCACCGCCGGGACCACCACCGGGGCCGCCGGGACCGCCGCCACCGGGACGGAAGCCGCCGCCACCGCCACCGGGACCACCACGGCCCGCGGGAGCTCCGGCACCGCCACGGCCACCGCCGGGGCCGCCACGGCCGCCGCCACCGCGGCCACCGCCGGGTCCACCACGGCCACCGGAGGCCGGACGCGCCGGCTTCGGCGGCATCATGCCCGGGTTGGGCCGCGGGGGCATGTTGCCCGGGCTCGGCCGCGAGCCACCGCCCTGCGCGGCGGCCGGACGTTCGCCACCGCCGCCCTGCGGGTTCGCGGGACGCTGCCCGCCACCGCGCTGGCGGTCACCGCCGCCCTGGCGCTGGGCCGGCGGTGGTTTGGGCGTCGGGGTTCCACCGCCGACACCGAAGGGGTTGTTGCCGACCCGGGGCGCGCGCGGCTTGGGAGCCTGCGGACGCGGCGGGACGACGGCGCCCTGACCACCCTGCGAACCCGGGCCGCCCTGTCCCTGCTCGGGCTTCTTGTCGGCCGGAGCGGACTGATCGCCCTGGGCGGTCGGCTCGGACTTCGCGGCGGCCGCCGGGGGCTGCTGCGGTGTCTCGGGCTTCGGGCCTGGTTTGGGACCCGGCTTCGGGCCGGGCTTGGCGGCCGCCGGATCGCTGGGTTTGGGGCCGGGTTTCGGACCCGGAACGGCCGACGGTTTCGGAGCCTCGCTCGCCGGAGCGGCGGGGGCTTCGGGGGCCGCCGGTTTCGCGGGAGCCTCGGACGGTGCGCTCGCCTGGTTGGCGGCCGCGTCCTGCTTCGGCGCGGATTTCGCGGCGGAACCGTTGCTCGCTCCCATGGAGTCGCGCAACCGCCGCGCGACGGGCGCCTCCACCGTGGAGGACGCCGACTTCACGAACTCGCCCATGTCCTTCAGGGTGGCGAGTACTTGTTTGCTGGTGACTCCGAGCTCCTTCGCGAGCTCGTGCACCCGGGCCTTGCCTGCCACTGCTCTCCTCATCTGGGGAGGCCGGGCGGCACGAGCCCGCTCGACCTCGTCCTACTGTCGTGCGTTCATGGCTTCAGCTTCACGGCTGACTCATGACGGGTCGACCTACTTTCAGTCCTTGCACGGGTACGGGCATTTCCCGCACCGCTGTCCTCGCTCCGGGTTCAATCACCCGTACCGAGGTACGCCGCGACCGGAGCCACGGCTAACCGCCTTCGCACACGCAGTGCCCGTTCGAAGGCGTTGCGCCGCTGTGCGAGGCGGAGGCACTCCCGATCCGGGTGCAACCACGCGCCCCGGCCTGGAAGCCTGCGCCGGAGGTCGACGACCAATTCGTCGTCTCCCGCCACGACACGCAACAGCGCCGAGCTCGCCGCACGCTGCCGACACCCGATACAGGTGCGAATCGGCCCGAACGACTCGGGCACTGTCATCCCCTGGCCGGTGCGATTGTCACCCAGTCGACCGCCAGGGCAGCCCGAGACAAGCTCGCGGCGCCGAGCACTACCCAAGTCTAGCCCCTGCCGGAATCCTGTGGCGAACCGGTTAACGGCTGGGCGCTCTCGGCAGGTGAAGCGGGCGGCTGGCTCAGCGTTTCCGGGGTCGGATCGTCCGGGTGCGCGAGCACCGCGTCCTGCTCGGACTCGACCGCGGCGTCCGAGCGGATGTCGATCCGCCAGCCGGTCAGCCGGGCCGCGAGCCGCGCGTTCTGGCCCTCCTTGCCGATCGCGAGGGAGAGCTGGAAGTCCGGGACGATCACCCGCGCGGTCTTGGTGCGCGGATCCAGCACCCGCACCGAGACGACCTTCGCCGGGGACAGCGCGTTGCCGACGAACGCCTCCGGGTCCTCGGAGTAGTCGATGATGTCGATCTTCTCCCCGGCCAGTTCGCTCATCACGTTGCGCACCCGTGCACCCATCGGGCCGATGCAGGCGCCCTTGGCGTTGACCCCGGCCACCGTCGAGTGCACGGCGATCTTGGAGCGGTGCCCGGCCTCGCGGGCGACCGCGGAGATGGCCACCGTGCCGTCCGCGATCTCCGGAACCTCGAGCGCGAACAACCTGCGTACGAGGTTGGGGTGAGTGCGGGACAGGGTGATCTGGGTGCCACGCATCCCGCGCGAGACACCGACCACGAAGCACTTGATCCGGCTGCCGTGGGTGTAGCGCTCACCGGGCACCTGCTCGGCGGGCGGGAGCACGCCCTCGGTCTCCCCGCCGATCCCGACCACGACCATGCCGCGCGCGTTCGCCCGCGCGTCGCGCTGCACGACCCCGGCGATGATCTCGCCCTCCTTCGCGGAGAACTCGCCGTAGGTCTTCTCGTGCTCGGCGTCGCGCAGCCGCTGCAGGATCACCTGCCGTGCGGTCGTCGCGGCGATCCGGCCGAACCCTTCCGGGGTGTCGTCGTACTCGGTGACCAGTTCGCCCTCGGTGTCGCGTTCCTCGACGAGCACCCGCACGATCCCGGTCTTGCGGTCGATGTCGATCCGCGCCCCCTGCCGGTGTCCCTCGGTGTGCCGGTACGCGGTCAGCAGCGCCGACTCGATGGCCTCGATCACCGTGTCGAAGGGGATGTCCTTGTCCCGCTCGATCGCCCGCAACGCGGCGATATCCACGTTCATTCCGACCCCTCCTGGTCCTGTAGGCCGAGCAGCTCGAGCTCGGCGGTCGGCGGTTTGCGGAACTCGACCTCGACAACGGCGCGCTGGATCTCGGTGTATCCGACGGTCCTGACCGACTTGGCGTCGAACAGCAACCGGACCTCGCGCTCGTCGGCCGCGCCGACCCGGGCCTTCGCCGAACCGCCGTCGGCGAAGGTCAGCTTCACCAGACGGGCCCGGGCGCGGCGCCAGTGCCGTGGCTTGGTCAGCGGCCGGTCAAGTCCGGGTGAAGTGACTTCCAGGGTATAGGACCCCTCGAGTACGTCCTCATGCTCGTCGAGTGCCTTGGACACCGCTCGGGAGATACTGGCGACCTCGTCCAGTTCGATCCCGCCCTCGGCGTCCACGATCGCCTTCACCTGGCGTTTCCGGCCCATCTGGGCGAGCTCGAGGTCGTCGAGTTCGTAACCGATGCCGGTGACCGCCGACTCGACGATCGGTTCGAGGCGTGCCTTCAGCTCGGCAAGCCCACCGCCTGCCTTCTGCCCCCCTGCCCCGCTCTTGCTCGACACCTGTCACCTCTCGTCGTTCCTGCGTTGTCCCACGCTGCACCGGCCGTCGCGGCACCGGCAACTTACCGGAACCCTACCGGCGAACCTCGCATATCCACGTTAGGCACTCGTCGGAAAAGGGGATGCGCTCACCTGTCCCGGTCACCTGGCAGGATTACCTCTCGTGAGGAGTGCGCGATGGGATGATTCAGTGACATCGGCGAACAGACCGGATCGCCGTACGGCGATCCGGCTCGCGGGGGCGGGTGCCGGGGTGCTCGCGGCCGGCGGGCTGCTTTCGGCATGCACGGGTGGTGATTCGACACCGGATCCGCTGATCGCGCTCGCCGATTCCGCGCATCAGGACGCGGCACTGGCCGAGGCCGTGTTCGCCGCCCACCCCGATCTGGCCGCGGCCCGCGCGATCGGCAAGGCCCGCCGGGCGCAGGAGGCGGCACTGCGCAAGGAGATCGGCCGCGCCGCCGGGACCACCACGAGCACCACCGCCTCGAACTCGCCGGGGCCCGCCGCGCCGAAGGACCGGACGGCCGCGGTCGGCGCGCTCACCTCGGCCCTGTCCAAGGCCCAGGACGCGGCCGGCGCGCTCGTCCCCACGGTGCCGACCTACCGCGCCGGACTCGTGGGCTCGGTGGCCGCGGGCTGCGCCGCGCTCCGGGAGTTGTTCACATGAGTACGCCATCCGAGGACGAGATCGACGCGCTGCAGCAGGCGCTCGCCGCCGAGCACGCCGCGGTGTGGAGCTACGGGCTGGCCTCCGCGTTCGTGGCCGCCGGTGAGCAGCAGACGGTGACCAAGGCAGCGGCGACGCACCGCGCCGAGCGGGACAGCGCGGAACGGCTCATCCGGGACGGGGGCGGGCAACCGGTCGCCCAGCAGCCCGGCTACGCCACACCGAAACCGGTCACCGACGCCGACTCGGCGATGCGGCTGCTCGCGGTCGCCGAGCGCGACTGCGCCGCGACCTGGCGCGCGGTACTGGAGCGGACCGAGGATGTGCCGCTGCGCGAGACGGCCCTGCACGCGCTGACCTACAGCGCGGTCGCGGCGACCCGGTGGCGCAAGCTCACGGGGCAGGTACCCAGCGCGGCAGCGCTTCCCGGGACGTAGCAGCGCGGCAGCGCCTCCCGGGAGGCAAACCTCAGCCCTTGGCCAGCGCGGCCTTGCTGACCTTGGTCAGGAACGCGTCGCCGTGCTGGGAGCTGTCGAAGAAACCGCTCTCCACCACGATCATCGTGTTACCGCGCACCTTCGAGGCGTAACCGCTGCCCTTGACCGTCTTCGGCCCGCCGGGCAGCCGGACGCCCGCGGTGACCAGGTCGGTGACGTTGCCGGTGCCGTCCGAGTCGGTGAGCCGCTTGAGCCCGTTCGCATCGCCGGGGCTGGCCATGGTCACCGTGGACACCGAGGAGAGCACCTTGCCGTGCTCGGTTTCGCTGGCGTAGAGCACCTGGTGCAGCGCGGTGCAGTTGTGCTCCTTGAAGTACTTCTTCGCGGTCCCGTAGGAGCGTTTACGGCAGTCGTCGCCGTCCACCGGCCCGCCGACCCGTTCGAATCGCGGTTTGTTCGCGGCCGAACTTTCCGGCGTGTTCGACTGGCCGGCCGCCTGCTCCGGTTCCTGGCCCGAGCCGTCCCGGTTGGCCAGCCACCAGACCACCCCGGAGATCACGGCGATCGCGACGAGCGCGGCCAGCTTCGCCCCGTTGCCGAACCGGCGTGTGCCCTGGACCCGCCTGATCGGACCGGTCTGCTCCTCGGATACCTGCACCCGTTCACCGTATCGGGCGAGTCACGGCCTCGAGCACCGCGGCCACATCCTCCTCGGTGTTGTAGAGGTGGAAGGCGAACCGGCTGCGCCCGGCGCGGATCGCCGCGCGGATCCCGGCCACGCGCAGTCCTTCGGTGCGTTCCCCGAGATCCGCCGAGACCACCGCGGTGCTCCCGGGTGCCATGCCGAGCCCGGCGCGCAAGGCGTTGGCCAGGCCGATGTTGTGTTCGGCGACGGCGTGCATGTCGAGCCCGGAGAGCCAGGGCAGCACCGCCGCCGCACCGGCCTGGGAGAACCACACCGGGGACAGGTCGAAGCGCCGCGCGGTCCCGGCGAGGCGCAGCGGCAGGCCGTAGACGGTCTCCCAGGGGGATTCCCCGGCGTACCAGTTCGCGTGCACGGGGTTCAGCCGTTCGGGTTCGCGGACCGCGAGCCAGGCGGCCCCGCGCGGGCACATCAGCCATTTGTACCCGGCACAGACCACGTAGTCGGCCCAGTCGAGGCGCAGCGGGAGCCAGCCGGCGGCCTGGGTGACATCGAGCAGCAGCCGTGCCCCCGCGCGTTCCACGGCCTCGCGCAGCGAATCGAGTTCCAGGATCCGGCCGTCCGCGGACTGCACGAGACTCACCGCGACCAGATCGTGACCGTCCACTTCGGACAGTAACCGGTCCGGGGCGGTTTCGGTGACCGTGATCCCGCGATGGGCCTGCGCGGCGAACGGGAACGTGGTGCTGGTGAACTCCCCTTCGGTCACCAGCACCCTGGTCCCCTCGCCGAGGCTCGCCGCGACGGTGGCCACCAGTTCGGCGACGCTCGAGCCGATCGCCACGCTGTCCGCGGGGACTCCGGCCAGTTCGGCGAAGGCGGACCGGGCGGTGGCCACCGGGGCGTCGAAATCGTGCGCCGAGAATCCCCCGCTCGCCCAGGTGTCGATCACCTCGTGTGCGGTGGCCGCGGCCGAGCGCGGCGGGATCCCGATACTCGTGGTGTTGCAGTAACCGAGCGGGACGTCGAATTCCTGGCCGAAACAGCGTCGCATGGCACGAAATCCTGTCACGGGTACAGTCGCCGATGTGTACAGCACCGAGCTCGACATCCGCACCGGCGATCACGCCGTGGTGCGCGACCTGACCCGGGACTGCGAACGCGCGCTGCGCGAGGCGGGCGCGGTGGACGGGCTGCTGCACGTGTGGGTTCCGCATGCCACCGCGGGGCTCGCGGTACTGGAGACCGGGGCGGGAAGCGACGAGGACTTGCTCGCCGCGCTGGACGAGTTGCTCCCGCGCGACGACCGCTGGCGGCACCGGCACGGTTCGCCGGGACACGGGCGCGATCACGTGCTGCCCGCTTTCCTTCCGCCGTATGCCACGGTTCCGGTACTCGGCGGGGTCCTCGCGCTCGGCACCTGGCAGTCGGTGTGCCTGGTGGACACGAACATCGACAACCCGGTGCGCAGTGTGCGATTGAGTTTTCTGGCCGGTTGACGCGCTGCCGCGGTCCCGGTAGACGTATGGGTTCGTGTCAGAGCTGCCACGACCGCCCCGCTCCCGGTTCGCCACGGTCATCGCGGCCGGGGTCGCGGGCACCACGGTCGAGTTCTATGACTTCTTCCTCTACGGAGCGGCCGCGGCCACCGTGCTCGGCCCGGTCTTCTTCCCCGGTTCGGACGGGCTGCTCGGGGTACTGCAGGCGCTGGTCACCTACGCCGTCGGGTTCGCGGCCCGGCCGATCGGCGGACTGGTCGCCGGGCATTTCGGGGACCGGATCGGGCGCAAACGGCTGCTGTTCCTCAGCCTGCTCACGATGGGGCTGGCCTCGGTACTGATCGGTGTCCTCCCCGCCTACGAACGGATCGGGGCGGCAGCGCCGATCCTGCTCACCGTGCTGCGCCTGGTGCAGGGTTTCGCGCTCGGCGGGGAGTTCGGCGGCGCGGTGCTGCTGGTCGCCGAACACGGTCCGGCCCGGCGGCGCGGGTTCTGGACGGCGTGGCCGCAGGCGGGCGGCCCGCTCGGGAATCTGCTCGCGACCGGGGCACTGGCCGCGGCGGCCGCACTGAGCGGGACGCACTACACCTCGATCGGCTGGCGGATCCCGTTCCTCGCCTCCATCGTGCTGGTGCTCATCGGGCTGTGGGTGCGGATGCGGGTGACCGAATCCCCGTTGTTCACCGAGGCGCTGCGCACCGCACGCCCGGAGCGGGCACCGCTGCTGCGGGTGCTGCGGGAGCAGCCGCGCGCCCTGTTCGCCATCTTCGCCGCGCGGGTCGGGGAGAACGCGGCCTTCTACGTGTTCACGATCTTCCTGCTGGTGTACGCGGGGACGCTCGGGCTGCCGAAATCCGCCGCGACCGCCGCGGTCACCATCGGCTCGCTCGTCCAGGTCGCCGCGATGCTGCTCGGCGGGCTCGCCTCGGACCGGCTGGGCAGGCGCCCGGTCGCGATCACCGCGGCCATCGCGGCGGGCGCGTGGACGGCCGCGTTCTTCCCGCTGGTCGCGACCAGGGACTTCGGCCTGCTCGTGCTCGCGGTCTGCATCGGCCTCGCCTGCCACGGAGTGCTCACCGGGGCGCAGTCCGCGTTCTACGCCGAGCTGTTCACCACGACGGTGCGGTATTCGGGTGTCTCGCTCGGATACCAGTCGGCCACCGTGCTCGCCGGGGCCGCGGCACCGCTGGCCGGAACCGCGATGCTGCGCTCGACCGGGTCCCCGGCCCCGATCGCGATCACTCTCGCCGGGTGTCTGCTGCTGACCGTGCTCGGGATGATCAGCGCCCCGGAGACCGCGCGCGGGACGCTACGGTGAACGCATGCGGTTGATTCTCTGGGATATAGACCAGACCTTGCTCGATCTGACCGGTCAGGGAAGCCGGTGGTACGCGAACGCGCTGCGGGCGGTCACCGGTGCCGAGCTGACCCACACGCCCGAGTTCGCGGGCAGCACCGAGCGCGCCATCACCACCGGGGTACTGCGCGAGAACGGCGTGCCGCCCAGCGATGAGCTCGTCGAGCGGATGTTCGCCGCACTCATCGAAGAGGTCACCGCGGAGGCCGACCGGCTCGCCGAACTGGGGGTCGCCCTGCCCGGCACGCACGAGGTACTGGCCGCGCTCGCCGAGGAGCAGGCGGTGCAGAGCCTGGTGACCGGGAATCTGCGCCCGGTCGCCGAACACAAGCTCGGGGCCTTCGGGCTCGGGGAACACATCGACATCTCGCTCGGTGGATTCGGCGATCTGTCCACCGAACGCGCCGATCTGGTCGCGGCGGCCATCCGGAACGCCACACACGCGCACGGCGAGCCGGATCGGATCGTGGTGCTCGGTGACTCACCGGCGGACATCGCGGCCGCGCACGCCAACGGGGTGCTCGCGGTCGGGGTCGCCACGGGCAAGTTCGGCGCAGCCGAGCTGGCCGATGCCGATCACGTACTCACCGACCTCTCCGCGACCGAACAGGTGGTGCACGGGCTCACCCGCGGATTCGGCTGAACTACGCTGGCCCGCATGAATCAGCACGGCGACTATCCGCGGTCGGGTTACGGCGGTCTCGGGTATTTCTCCCCAGCCCCGCAACCACCCAAGCGCGGCCGTGGAAAAGTCCTCGTACTGTCCGCGCTCGGGCTCGTCGTGGTGCTTGCCGCCGTGCTGATTCCCTTGCTGTTGCTGAATTCCGGGGATTCCCGCGAGCAGGCGGCACCGTCCTCGGCGCCCGCATCGGCGAGCCTGCCCGCCCCGCCGAGCGTCAAGACCGACGGCCTGACCGCCAAGGACGTCAGCGTTCCCGCGGTCACCGGGGACAAGGGCTGGCAGGGCGTCAAGGATCTGCGAGAGAAGACCGCCTACGACGTCCCGCCCGGCTGGAAGGTCGAGAAACCCGGCCTGCTCACCGGCTATCAGAGCAAGGACGGCAAACACATCCTCTCCGGGCACGCCGTCTCCACCTACAAGAGCGGGTACTGCCTCGACGATGCGCACGTGTCCCGCGGATTCGTGGCGTGGAAGACGGTGAGCCGTTCGGTGGACAAGGACATGGCGGTGCGCAACCTCGCCACGAACCTGGTCACCCTGGCCGCCTCGGACAAGAACACACTGCCGCACATGCCGACCCCGCAGGTCACCGCGACCACCGTGTACGGGGGCAAACCGGCGCGGATGGCGAAGGTCAGCGCGGTCCCGATCAGCCAGCAGTGCGGGGCGCCGAAACGCACCGCGATCGCGGTCGGGTTCACCGCGAACATCGGCAATGTCGTGGTCCTGATCTGCTACGACGAGGGTGTGCCGGACGCACCCGCGCAGGGCGATATCGACAGGATCATCGCCTCCCTGCGCGATGCCGCATGACCGATTTCGTCAAGACGCCCACCGCGCGCAGCGGCTACCGTCCCCGGCATGACCACACCACGACTGGACATGATCGGCATCGTCACCGCCGACCTCGAAGCTTCGCTCGCCTTCTACCGCACGCTCGGTATCGAAACACCCCGGGAACACGAGGGCCCGCACGTGGAGGCCACGCTGCCCGGTGGGCTGCGGATCGCTTGGGACACCGAGGAAAGCGTGTGCTCCTTCGTTCCCGGCTGGCAGGCACCGAGCGGTCATCCGCGTACCGCGCTCGCCTTCCTGTGCGCCACACCGTCCGAAGTGGACAGTACGTATACGGCACTGACGGCCGCCGGATATCACGGCGAGACGGCACCGTGGGACGCGCCATGGGGACAGCGGTATGCGACGGTGCACGACCCCGACGGGAACCCGGTCGACCTGTTCGCCTGGGCGTGACTACCGCCGCAGCTTGCGCAGCGTCCACAGTCCGTAGACGGCGAGCACCGGCTTGAGCGGCAGCCACTCTCCGGGGCGGTAGTCCTTCGCGGGCACCAGCCGGGTGGCGAGATCGGGTCGCTGCCGCCGCAGGTACACGCGGGCCTTGAACGCGTGGGCCGGTTGCGAAACGATCTTGATGCGGTCGGTGTCCTCGAGCAGCGGGACGACGTTCGTGATGTTCTCCCACGTCGACCTGCTGCGGTCTTCGAGGAGCACCCGGCCCTCGAACGCGAGCACCGACATCGCGTAGTCGGCCATCAGCCGGGCTTCGGCGGGACCGTGACCGGTCGCGCCCCCGCTGAAGATCACCCGGGTGTCCCGCCGATCCGCGGTGACCGAGCGCAGCCCGGCCCGCACTCGCCAGCGGTTGATGACGTTCACCTTGCCCGAGGGGTTCCGGTATCCGAGCACGACCACGGCCTCGGAAACGCCACCACCGGTCCCGACGAGGGAGCGCGACCACCGCCGGTTCAACCATTCGCCCCACGCCAGCGCGGCCGCGGCCCCGGCGACGGCCAATCCTGTTCGGTACATGCGGTGAGCCTCGTCAGAAGAACTCGTCGAGCAGCCGGTAGAACTCCAGCCGCACGGGATCCGGCGCCACGCCGTAGCGGTTCAGGAACCGGCCGCTCGCCGCGGAACCATAGGCAGGATTGAGCAGTTCGTCGGCGAGGCTGCGGGTGGTCAGCGCCAGGTCCGCGTACCGGTCGGCGAGCCCGAGCCGGCCAACGTCCAGGATCCCGGTCACCTCGGCGGTCTCCGGGTCGAGCACCACATTGGGCAGGCACAGATCGCCGTGGGTGAGCACGAGGTCCTCGCTGTCGGGCAGCGTGGCCTCGAGTTCGGCGAGCAGTTCGGCTGTGCTCCAGCCCGACCGGTGCGCGTCCAGATCCTCGAGGTCGATCCGGCCTTCGGTGGCTGCCGCGCGGGCGCGTGGCACGGTCACCTCGAGGCTAGCGTCGAACGGGCATTCGGTGATCGTGTGCAGTGCGCGGGCCAGATCGGCGAGGGCATCCACCACCGCCGCACGCAGGTGCTCGGGCCACCACTGGTCGGCGGTCCGCCCCGCGACCGCGCGCATCTCGAACCACCCCGGCCCGCTGTCGAGCACCTCGGGAGCGGGGAAACCCAAGCCGCGCAACCAGATCAGCCGTTCGACCTCGGCCGCGCAGCCGGGACCGGACTTGCGGTACACCCCGGTTCCGCGCCGCACCCGCGCCCCGGACCTGCCAGTGGTGATCTCCTCCCACATCAGCGCACCAGCCTGCTCGGCGGCAGTCCGGTGAGTGCCCGCGCGTCCCGGGAGAAATGTGCCTGATCGGCGTACCCGGAGCGCACCGCGACCTCAGCCAGCGGTGCGCCCTCGGCGACGAGGGCGAGTCCCCTGCGCAGCCGCAGGATCCGCGCCAGGGTCTTCGCGCCGTAGCCGAAAACCGCGGCGCAGCGCCGGTTCAGTTGGCGGGGCCCGTATCCGGTCTCCGCGGCGATCCGGGCGACCGGCGCGCCACCGGCGGCGAGCTCGAGCACCGCGCCCGCGAACGGGTCGGATCCGGAAAACCGTTGCCGGGCAATGGTTTCCAGCCCACGAGCACCGTGGAGCTGGACGAGCTCGCGCGCCTGGCGCACCGCTTTGTCCGGCCACAGCGCGCCGAGGTCGACCCTCGTGTCCCGCAGTTCGTCCGCCCGGGCGCCGAGCACCCCTGGCGCCTGACCCGGTGCGAACCGCAGCGCGAGGCAACGGTCAGCGGAGCGAACCGGGACCCGGTGCGCGTGCGTGTCCGGACCGGCCACGATCAGCTTTCCGTTGGCATAGATCAGATCCATGCACCCGTCCGGGAGCACGGTCTGCATCCCGTCGACCGGGTTCGAGCCGCACCAGAGCAGCGCGCCGGGCAGGGCGCTCGGCCGCTCGCGGTACGGCTGCGCGGTCATCGCGCGGCGGTGAGCAGTCGTTCGACCGCCTCGCCGACCGGCACATCGGAGCGCTCTTCGGTGAAGCGGTCCCGTACCTCGACCACACCGTCCCGCAGTCCGCGCCCGACCACCAGAATCGTCGGCACCCCGACGAGTTCGGCGTCCGAGAACTTGACCCCGGGACTCACCTGACGGTCGTCGAGCAGCACCTCGATCCCGGCCGTGTCGAGTTCGGCCGCGATGCGCTCGCCCTCGGTCCGGATCTGCTCGTCCTTACCGGCGAGCACGATGTGCACCCCGAACGGGCTGACCTCGCGCGGCCAGATGATGCCCTTGTCGTCGTGCGACTGCTCGGCGATCGCCGCGACCAGCCGGGAGACCCCGATCCCGTAGGACCCCATGGTGATCCGGATCGGTTTCGAGTCCGCGCCGAGCGCGTCGAGTTCGAAGACGTCCGCGTACTTGCGGCCGAGCTGGAAGCAGTGCCCGATCTCGATACCGCGAGCGGCCACCAGTTTGCCCTGCCCGTCCGGCGAGGGATCGCCCGCGCGCACCTCGGCGGCCTCGATCGTGCCGTCCGGGGTGAAATCACGGCCGCACACCAGGTCCACCACGTGGTGATCGGCCTCGTCCGCGCCGGTGACCCAGGCCGTGCCGGACACGATCCGCGGATCGACCAGGTAACGAATCTTGTTGTCCTGCAAGGCTTTCGGGCCGATGTATCCCTTGACGAGGAAGGGGTTCGCCGCGAAGTCCTCCTCGGTGAGCATGGCGACCTCGGCCGGTTCGAGTGCGGCCTCCAGGCGCTTCTCGTCGACCTCGCGATCCCCGGGAACCCCGATCGCGAGCAGTTCCCATTCCGTGCTCCCCGGCTGGCGCAGCTTCAGCAGCACGTTCTTCAGGGTGTCCGCTGCGGTGAAGGTACGGCCCAGGTCCATCCCGTTGAGGTGATCCACGAGGGTCTGGATGGTGGGCGTGTTCGGCGTCAGATGCTTGACCGCGGGCGGCTGATCCTCGATCGGCCGCTCGGCCGGCGGCGGGGTGATCACGGCCTCCACATTGGCGGCATAGTCCGAGGAATCCGATCGGACGAAGGTGTCCTCACCGAATTCGCTCTCCGCGAGGAATTCCTCGGACGCCGAACCACCCATCGCCCCGGAAAGCGCGGCCACGATCACGTAGTTCAGCCGAAGACGGTCGAAGATGCGCACATAGGCTTCGCGATGCCGCTGATAGGACTGCTTCAGTCCCTCGTCGTCGAGATCGAAGGAGTACGAATCCTTCATGACGAATTCGCGGCCACGCAGGATTCCCGCGCGCGGCCGCGCCTCGTCCCGGTATTTCGTCTGGATCTGGTACAGGAAAAGCGGGTAGTCCTTGTACGAGGAGAACTCGCCCTTGACGGTGAGCGCGAACAATTCCTCGTGCGTCGGGCCGAGCAGATAGTCCGCGCCCTTGCGGTCCTTGAGGCGGAACAGCAGCGGGCCATACTCGGTCCACCGGCCGGAGGCCTCGTACGGCTCGCGCGGCAGCAGGGCGGGAAACTCGATCTCCTGGCCGCCGATCGCGTTCATCTCCTCGCGCACCACGCGTTCGATATTGCGCAGCACGCGCAGCCCGAGCGGCAACCAGGTGAACACGCCCGGCGCGGCGCGGCGGACATAGCCGGCGCGCACGAGCAGCTTGTGGCTCGGCAGTTCCGCGTCGGCCGGATCCTCGCGGAGGGTACGAAGGAACAGCGCGGACATCCTGGTAATCACCGGTGCAGAGTAACGCGCGCCGCCGGGCGCGGCTCAACCGGATAAAACTGTCCGACCCCGGCGCTAACCTGCCGCGCATGACACTCAGCATCGGCATGGTGACCATCGACTGCGCGGATCCGGCGAGACTGGCCGGATTCTGGACCGAGGCGCTCGGCGTGCGGGTGCTCGCCGACTACGGCGAGTTCGTCCTGCTCGGCGGGGAACACGTACGACTCGGCCTGCAACGGGTTCCCGAAGTGAAGGCCGGGAAGAACCGGGTGCATCTCGACCTCGGCGGCGAACCCCGGGCCGCGGCCGCCGAACGCCTCACCGGCCTCGGCGCGACCGTGCTCGGCGAGCATTCCGTACCCGGACTCAGCTGGACGGTGTTCGCCGACCCGGAGGGCAACGAGTTCTGCGTCGGCGAGCATCCCGAATAGCGGGGCGGCGGGGAATCGGGGGTGAGCGCGCGGTAACGGCTCCTCGGCCGGTACCGATACCCGGCTCGGGCGGTGACCGCCGTCCAGGACGAACCGGGGAGAACGATGTCCACAGCACCGCAAGCACTCCGCCGTGCGCTGCTCGTCAGCGCGATCGCGGCGACCCTGGCCACCGCGGCGTGCGGTTCGGGGAAGACCGAGGCCCAGTGCGCCGCCCAGCAGAAGGCGGTCACGACCGCGGAACAGGCAAAGAAGCGCACCGATGCGGAGCTGACGGCGGTCGCGGCGAAGGCGGACAAGGCCAAGCAGGCCGCGGACAAGGCGAACGCCGCCGCCGACAGCGCCGACGGGACCGCGAAGAACACCGGTCCCGGGGACAGCGCCGCCGGTTCCGCGGAATCCGCGCACACCCAGGCGGACGCGGCGAACGCACTGGCCGAGGCCGCCCAGCTCAGTGCCGATGCCGCGCAGGCCGGTGCGGAGCGGAAGCAGGCGCAGGAGAGGGCCACGAAGGCGGCCGGTGCGCTGGACAGGGCGCGAAAGGCGAACACCGGCTGCTCGTGACGGCTGTGCCCTGGGATCGTCCCACCCGAATTCGCGAAGGGGCGATCCGCATGCCGGAGCACACGATCACCGATACCTACCGGCACGCGCTCGCCGAGTTCGAGGCGACCCTCGGCGAACTGACCGAGCCGGTGTGGGAACTGGCGCCCCCATGCACCGAGTGGACGGTCCGCGATCTGGTCGGCCACGTGCTCGGCGGGGTGCAGTTCCTGCATTCGGTGATCGGGAACGGTCAGCCGCCGGACGAACGGTTCGCGCACGAGCCGCCGGGCCCGCTCTGCGGCGCCGATCCACTCGCCACCTGGGTGGCTGCCCGCACGGCGGCCGAGACGGACCTGGCGGAAGCGGAGCTCGATCGGGAGCATGCCGGGTTCGGCGGGCTCGCGTTGCGCGAGTTCCTGCGGATCCACACCCTTGATGTGACGACCCATCTGTGGGACCTGCGCACCGCGGCCGGACTCGACCGGGCGCTGCCCGGGGATCTGCTCGAGGCGACCGCGGCATGGGTCGCCGAGAACGCCGAGCAGGTGGCCACCGGTGGCCTGTTCGCCGCGGCGCTGACCCCGCCGGAGGGCGCGGACGCGCAGACCAGGCTGCTCGCCCAGCTCGGCCGCCGCGCCTGGTGATCACCCGAGCCGGTCGGCTCGCCCGGTGAGGTAACGCTGTTCGGGAACGCTCGTGGTCAGGCTGGCCGCTTTCCGGTAGCAGTCCCGGGCCCGCGCGAGATCCCCGGCGAGTTCGAGCAGATGCGCGCGGACGGCGTGCAGCCGGTGGTGCCCCGCGGTACGGGCATCGGAATCGAGCGGCTCGAGCAGGGCGAGCCCGGCATCCGGGCCCTGGTCCATGGCGACCGCCACTGCCTGGTTGAGCGTGACCATCGGATTGGGTTCGAGCGCGGCGAGCAGTTCGTAGAGCCGGACGATCTGGCTCCAGTCGGTGCGCTGCCAGTCCGGCGCCTCGGCGTGCACGGCGGCGATCGCGGCCTGGAGCTGATAAGGGCCGACCGGCGCGCTGGACAGGGCCTCGGTGAGCAGCGCGCTGCCCTCCTCGATCGCGACGCGGTCCCATCGGGAACGGTCCTGTTCGGCGAGCGGGACGAGACCACCATCCGCATCGACCCTCGCGGACCGGCGCGCGTCGAGCAGCAGCATCAGCGCGAGCAGGCCGGTGGCCTCACCGTCTCCGGTGAGCAGTTCCCGCACGAGGCGGGCGAGCCGGATGGCCTCCTCGGTCAGCTCGCCGCGGCGCAACCGGTCACCCGAACTCGCCGTGTAGCCCTCGTTGAAAACGAGATAGAGCACGTGCAGCACACTGCGCAGCCGTTGCGCCCGTTCGGCCCCGCACGGTCGAACGAACCGCGCACCCGCGGCCTTGATGCGTTTCTTGGCGCGGCTGATGCGTTGCCCCATGGTGGTTTCCGGGACCAGGAAGGCCCTGGCGATCTCGGTGGTGCTCAGCCCGCCGACCGCGCGCAGGGTGAGCGCGATCTGCGCGGGCGGATCGAGGCTCTGGTGACAGCACAGCAACAGGAGGGTCAGCGTGTCCTCGGGCTGCGCTGCGTCCGCTGGCTGCGCGGTGACCGGCGTTTCCAGGGCCGTGTAGCGCTGTTCGCGCGCCCGGCTCGCCGCCTCGCTGCGCACTTCGTCGACCAGTCTGCGCGCGGCGACCCGGATCAGCCAGGCTTCGGGCTGCTCGGGCAAGCCGGTGTCCGGCCAGCTGCGCGCCGCGGCGAGCAGCGCCTCCTGCACCGCGTCCTCGGCCGCCTCGAAATCGCCGTAGCGGCGCAGCAGCGCACCGAGGACCCGCGGCGCCAGGGAGCGCAGCAGGTCCCCGGTTTCCCGGCGGCCGGTCACATTTCCTGACCGGAGAATTCCATGATCGGGTGCACCTCGACCCCGCCGAAGCGGGCGTCGGGAAAACGTTCCGCGATCTCCACGGCCCGTTCCATGCTCGCGCAGTCGAGCACGAAATATCCGGCGAGCGCCTCTTTCGACTCCACATAGGGCCCGTCGGTGGTGGCGGGAAGTCCGTCCCGGACCCGCGCGGTCCTGGTGTGCACCGGATCCGCGAGCGGAACCCCGGCCACGAATTCCCCCGACTCGCTCATTTCCCGTTCCAGTTCCGCGTTCTGCTCGAGCAGTTCGGCGCGTTCGGCCTCGGGCATCGCCAGGAATCCGGGCGTGTGCTCGAAGGTGGGATGCGCCCAGTTGCGCGGGTTGCTGTAGATGAGCAACAGGTATTTCATGCGGACACCTCCTGATAGCCGACACCGTGCAGCATCGCGGCGAGCGAGTCTTGCATGTTGGCACGCAGTTCGGCGAGCCTGCGCGCCAGGAAACCGGAATCGTCCGCGGCCATCTCACGCGCCACGGTGTGCCCGGATCCGTGCCGGAATTCGTGCGAGAGCAGGGTTCGCCTGCCTTCCGGGGTGAGCACGTACCGCCACAGCGATCCCGCGTCCCCGTTCTCGTCCAGCACCGCCCAGGCGAACACGTGCGGTTTCCCCACCTCGGTCACCTCGCACAACGCATCGGTGCTGAACCCGTTCCCGAACTCGTTGTGCCCGGTGAACCGGTCACCGGCTTCCGGCGCACCTGCCCCGGGATCGAGCCATTCGGTGCGCACGCACTCCGGGCTCCAGCGGCCGTAGGAGGGCACATCGCTCACCAGTGCCCACAACTGGTCCACCGGCAGATCCACCCGCAGGCGCACCTCGGTGTGCGCTCCGGTCACGGTCATCGCGCACCCGCCAGGCCGATCACGTTGTCCTCCGGATCGGTGAACTGGCCGACGGCGAACCCGTCCCGGCGGATCGGCCCGAACCGGCGCGCACCGCCAAGTTCCTCGGCCCTGCGCAGGGCTTCCCCGACATCCGGAACCGCGACGTAGACCAGGACCCTGCTGCCGTAGCCGGGCCCGCCACCGATCCCGCCGTTGATCCCGCCGGTGCTCTCCCCGTCCACGAAGCCGTATTGCTCCGGGGCGGACACGTGTTCACTCGCGGCGTCACCGAGGCCGAACCGCCAGCCGAACAGTTCCCCGTAGTAGCCGCGCAGCCGCGCCGGATCGGTGCCGATGATCTCGAAGTGCGCGATGGGCTGTCCCATGTCCTTCTCCTCTCTCCGATGGGTCCGCTGAGGTCGGAGCGGACGAGAGGATTTCGACAGGCCGTACTGTGATCTGAGTCACCAACGCGTGCGGTGGCGTACCCAGCGCAGCGCGGCCGCGGCGATCTTGCGCTGCTGTTCGCGCAGACCCGCGGAACCGGGCGGTTCGGGGCAGCGGGAGGCGAACTGCCAGTATCCGCACAGCGCGGCCGCGTAGCCGGTGACCGCCCAGGCGGGCACGGCGCGCAGTTCGGGACGGGAGAGCACGAGCTTTTCCGCGGTGGCGATGGCGTGCCCGGCGACGAGCAGATAGGGCACCAACGGAGTGATGTCCAGCCAGGCCGCACCCCGCAACGGCCGCTGCCAGCCGGTGATCAGCACCTGGCCGGTCCCGGTGCGCACCAGGGTGTCCGGGCGCAAATCGTTGTGCAGCAAGGTATCCCCGTCCGACCAGGGATGCCACGCGGTCTCCACGGCGGCCAGCGAGTCCACATTGGACTCGAGCCAGGGATCGAGTCCGGACGGCAGCGATCCGGGCGTGCGCCAGACACTGAGCAGGCCGTCGAGTTCGGTGAGCGCTTCGGGAGCCCCGGCCACCGGGCACGGGGTCAGGGTCCGCACGGCCCTGCCGATCGCGGTGAACATCGCGCTGCAGTCCGGGGAACCGGGCCGCAGGTTCACTCGCGCCCCGTCCAGGTCGCTGAACACCACGGCGAGCCATTCCCCGTCCACGACACCGAACACCTCGGGCACCGGGGCGGTCCTGGGCAGCAGCGCGGTGGTCTCGGCCTCGGCGCGCAGCCCGCTGGCGCGCGGATGCAGGGCGGGAAGCGCGCGGACGAACGCCCACCGACCGTCGTCGAGCAGCAGCCGCACCGCGACCGAGCCGGGGATCTCGGCGTCCTGGCGCAGCGCCTGCACCACGCCCGCACCGAGTTGGAAAGCCAGCGCCGACCGGGTGTCCACCGGGATGTCCTGCCAGCCGAGCGCCTGCTCTCGCAGCCCGTGGACGACGGTCATGATGCGGCGCTCACCTTCTCCCGGAATCGACTGCCCTCAAGATATCCCCCTGTGTCCGGCTCCGGCCAAGCGCCCGAGTAATTCCGTTGCGCGAACCGGGAACCCGCGCCAGGATCGGGTTCATCGAGACAACCGGCGAAGGAGGTGCGCCATGACGGTCGTTGTGTTCAGCCTGCCCACAGACCGGACCGCACCCGCCGGGGACGCCGCGTAACGCGCTCCCCCGCGATGGGGCGGTAAGCATTCGAACCCATCAGGAGCACAGGAAGTGCGTTACTCCACCGATCCAGCGGATTACGAAGACTACGAGGATTTCACCGAGCGCGAACCCCGTCGGGCGCGCAGGCGCCGATTCGACGACGAGCCGCGGCCGATCCGCTCCGGACGGCTCACCGAGGAAGCCAAGGCGCTGCTCGAGAACAGCAAGGACGACGGCCCAGCCGAAGAGGACGAGCGGTACTCCAGCTACCCGGACGCGGTGCCCGGCCCGGGACCGCTTCCCGGCTGGGTGCTCACCGAGGCCGCGGCGACCGATACCGAGCTCGGTGTGCTCAAGACCGGGAAGGAGGCGGATGTACATCTCATCCGGCGCGCCCTGCCCGGGAACGAGCGCACCAGCCTGCTCGCGGCCAAGCGCTACCGCCCGCCCGAGCACCGGCAGTTCCACCGGGACGCCGGGTACCTGGAAGGTCGCAGGATGCGCAAGTCCCGCGAGCTGCGGGCGGTGCAGAACCGCACCGCCTTCGGCCGCAACCTGATCGCCGAGCAGTGGACGATCGCCGAGTTCGCCGCACTGTCCCGGCTCTGGCAGCTCGGCGCCCCCGTTCCCTACCCGGTGCAGCGCCACGGCACCGAGCTGCTGCTCGAATACCTGGGCGACGAGTCGGGCGCCGCGCCCCGGCTCGCCGAACTGCGCCCGGATCCGGGCGAACTCGACCGGCTCTGGGCCCAGCTGATCGAGGCGCTCACCCTGCTCGCCGAGGCCGGCCTGACCCACGGCGACCTGTCCCCGTACAACGTGCTCGTGCACGAGGGGCGCCCGATGCTCATCGATCTGCCGCAAGTGGTCGAGCTGGTGGTGAACCCGAACGGGCCGGCGATCCTGGAACGGGACGTCACCAACCTCGCGCGGTGGTTCACCGCACGGGGCAGGCACGTGGACATCGAGCAGACCACCGCCCGGCTGCGCGCCGCGGCCGGTATGGACTGAAGGTGACCTCGGGTGTGTCTGATGATCCACTGCCGTCGCGAGCGGGAGGCAGATCAGCGGTGTCTCTGCGGGACACCCGCGCCCGAGATCAGCAAGGCGGAGGATTGAGCCATAGCGGCAGCTATGGTGATTGCGCGCCTTCGCCGCGAGGCGCCGATATGGCCCCGCGCAGCAGGCTACGGGATTGTCAGACGCGCCCTAGTCCACGATCACGCATGGCTCGCCGAGTGCGTCCACCGAGCCCGCCCCGGAGGGCGCCTCGGCGAGCTTGCGGCAGCTGTCCCCGAAGGCACCCAGTTCGGCCCCGGCGAGCACGTCCACGAAATGCTCCTTGACTCCGCTCAGGTGAGTACTGGTCGCTCCGCGTAGCCGCTCGTATCCCTGCTCGGTGAGCACCGCCACAACGCCGCGCCCGTCCCCGTGCACCCGGCTGCGGGTGACCAGCCCGTCCCGCTCCAGCCGGTCGACCACCCTGGTCACCCCGGAACGGGACAGCAGAACGGCCTCGGCCAGCTCGGTCATCCGCAACCGGTAGCCGGGCGCCTCGACCAGCTGCAACAGCACGTCATAGGCGGCCAGCGAGATCCGCTGCCCGGCGATCAGCTCCGCCTCGAGCGCCCTGCTGATCTTGGCGTGCGCCCGCAGGAACGCCCGCCACGCGGCCAGCTCGTCCGGCTCGACCCGGTTGTTGCCACCCTCTCCCACGGACAGGGATGGTACGCCCGCCCATCCCGGGAGGCAGCGCCGTAGCATGGTGGGGAGACCGAGGAAGACAAGGTGGGATTCGCAGTGACGACCAGCCATATCGGGGCGGCGCCGTCCGAGGAACGGGTGCGCGAGGCGCTCGCGGGGGTAGAGGACCCGGAGATCCACAAACCGATCACCGAACTCGGCATGGTCAAGTCGATCGACATCGCCGAGGACGGCAAGGTCGCGGTGGGGATCTTCCTCACCGTCTCCGGCTGCCCGCTGCGCGAGAAGATCGAGCGCGATGTGACCGCGGCCGTCTCCGCGCTCGACGGGGTGCGTGAGGTCACCGTCGAGCTCGACGTGATGAACGACGAGCAGCGCGCCGAGCTGCGCAAATCGCTGCGCGGGGACGCCAAGGAACCGGTGATCCCGTTCGCTCAGCCCGGCTCGCTGACCAGGGTGTACTGCGTGGCCTCCGGCAAGGGCGGGGTCGGCAAGTCCTCGGTGACCGTGAATCTCGCCGCGGCTCTTGCCAAGCGCGGGCTCTCGGTCGGCGTGGTGGACGCGGACATCTACGGGCACTCGGTGCCGCGCATGCTGGGCTCGGATGCCAAGCCGACCAAGGTCGAGCAGATGATCATGCCCCCGCAGGCGCACGGGGTGAAGCTGATCTCCATCGGCATGTTCACCCCGGGCAACACCCCCGTGGTCTGGCGCGGGCCGATGCTGCACCGCGCGCTGCAGCAGTTCCTCGCCGACGTGTGGTGGGGCGATCTGGACGTGCTGCTGCTCGATCTGCCGCCGGGAACCGGTGACGTGGCCATCTCGGTCGCACAGCTGATTCCGAACGCGGAGATCCTGGTGGTGACCACGCCGCAGCAGGCCGCTGCCGAGGTCGCCGAGCGAGCCGGGGCGATCGCGCTGCAGACCCATCAGCGGGTGGCCGGGGTCGTGGAGAACATGTCCTGGATGCAGCTGCCCGACGGTTCCCGGGTGGACGTGTTCGGCACCGGCGGCGGGCAGTCGGTCGCGGATTCGCTCTCCCGCTCGATCGGGGCGAACGTGCCGCTGCTCGGTCAGGTCCCGCTGGAGCCGAAGGTGCGCGAGTACGGCGATTCCGGGGAACCCATCGTGCTCGCCGACCAGGAGGCCCCCGCGGCCGCGGTGCTCACCGAGATCGCGGGCAAGCTGGCGGTGCGGGCCAGGGGGCTCGCCGGTCAGATGCTCAACGTCTCCCCCGCCTGATCCCGGTCCGGGGCCGCCGTCTCCGCGGTGGCGGTCCCGCGATCCTCAGGTCGCGTCCGGATCGAACGGCGGACGCTCACCCTGGCCGAGCGGCTGCTGCACGCGTGGCTGCGCGACCGGTGCCTGGGGCAGCGGAGCACGGCTCTCGCTGCGCACGTCGAAGTCCTGCCGCACGTCGAGGTCGGAGCGCACATCGTACTGCCTGGCATCCTCGACCGGGTCGTAATCGTCCAGCAGATGTTTGGTGATCGCCTTGCGCGGCCCCATGGCCCGTAGCGAACGCACCTGCTCCAGTGGTTCGCGCAACTCCTCGAACTCCGGGCCGAGCTCGCCACGCAGCTGATTGCGCGCACCGGTCGCGTACTCGCGGACCCGCCGGATCGAGGAACCGACCCACCTGATCGCGCCGGGCAGCCGTTCCGGGCCGAGAATGAACAGACCGGCGACGATGATGATGAGGACTTCGCTCCAACCGAGATTCTCGAACATGTCCTACCCTCTTGCCGCCCGCGCCGCCATGCTCAGGGTACCGCTACCGGCACCCACACCCTAGTCCGACTGCAGTGTGACGGTGATCGTCTGGCTCGCCCCGCCGCGCACGATCTGCATGGGGATCGGCTTGCCGATCGGTGAGGTGAGCACATCCACCTGGAGCTGCTCGGCGTTGTCCACCCGGTTGCCCGCGAACCTGGTGACCACGTCGCCCTCCTTGAGCCCGGCCTTCGCGGCGGCCCCGCCCGGGGCGACGTTGGCCAGCTGCGCGCCCTGCGAGGAGGTTGCCGAGACCGAGCGGAAGTTCGCGCCGATGTCAGCGTGCTTGACCGAGCCGTTCCGGATGAGCCCCTGGGCGATCTGGCGGGCCTGGTCCACCGGGATGGCGAAGCCGATACCGATGCTGCCGCCCTGCGGTCCGGAGGACTTGATGGCGGAGTTGATCCCGATCAGCGCACCGGAGGAGTTGAGCAGCGGCCCGCCGGAGTTGCCGTGGTTGATCGCCGCATCGGTCTGGATCGCGTCGTAGGTGACCGGCGGGTCCCCGTTCTCCCCCGCGGCCACGACCGGGCGGTCCAGCCCGGACACGATGCCGGTGGTCACCGAGGACTTGTACTCCAGCGGCGAGCCGATCGCGATGACCGGGTCCCCGACCTGCACATCCGAGGAGCGGCCGAGCTGGATCGCGGTCGGGTTGGTGACGTTCACCTTCACCACCGCGAGGTCGGTCTTCGCGTCCCGGCCGACGATCTGGGCCTTGGTCCGGGTGCCGTCGTTGAACACCGCGGTGATGGTGGCCGATTTGTTCGATGCCGCCTGGGCGACCACGTGGTTGTTGGTGAGGATGTAGCCGTCCGGGGAGATCACCACTCCGGAGCCGAACTGCCCGCCGTTGCCCACGACCACCTCGAGCGAGACCACCGCGGGGGTGGCGCGCTTGACCACCTCGGCGACCGAACCCTTCGGCCGCTCCACGTTCGAGTCGACCTGGGCCAGTGTCGCGCTGCCGTCGGTGAGCGCGGTCCCGGAGCGCCCGATCAGCCAGCCGGTGACCCCGCCGACGGCGCCGATCAGCAGTGCGGCCACCGCGAGTACGACCAGGGCGCCGCGGGCTACTGAGCGGCCGAACAGCAGCCCGGTCAGGGACAGCTTGGCGTCCTTGGGTTCGTTCGCGGCATCGGATTCCCGCTCGGTGACCGCGGGCGCGCCCAGGACCGCCCCGGTGCCCGGGTCCCGCCAGGGATCGGTCTCGGCGTCCGGATCCCAGAACGGGTCCGGTTGCCCCTTTTCCGGTTCACCACCGGACGGTGGCCGCTGCAGTCCCGTTTCCCCATCGCGCCCGCCGAAGGCCTCGGTGAGCGATTCCGGTGGCCGTCCGACCGGTTGCGGCCGGGCAGGCAGCGCGTCCCTGGGCGCGAAAGCACTCGACACTCCGTCGGGGCGGCCGAACACCGCCGCGGATTCGGGATCGACCTGCGGACGGTGCAGTGGGCGCGGCCCGACGCGCGGGGCGCCCTGTCCGTTGGCTTGCTCGCTCATCGCCCTGACTCCTTAGCGGAGCTCGGCGCTTCGCTCAGGCGCTGTACCGATGATTCGCTCGCAGGCTCGCTCATGGATCCCCGTGGTCACGTTTCTACTGTCGCGATGGTGTCCTGACGAGGATGCCTCATCCGGGGTGAAGTGTTCGTGCAGGGGGTTCGGGCGGGGATTACCGCTGCACCGGATGCGCGTGCGACCGCGGCGCGCGCTCGGTGGGGGTCGGCTTCGGCTTGGTGTGCCGGGCGCCGAACGCGGCCCGTGGTGCGTTGTTGTTCAGCTGCGCGGCGGGCTCCTTGGCCGGTGCGGGCGTCTGCGCGCTCCCCCCGGGGATCCCGAAGGCGAGCGCACCGAGCATCAGCCCGGAGACCAGCGCTCCGGCGCCCTGAGCCGCTCTTTTGCGGCCGCGTCGCCCGCCGAGCGGGGCGCGTGCCGCTCCGATCCCTGCCGTGGTGCCCAGTGGTGGCGCCGAACCGAGCGGCGCACCGGCGCCGAAGGCGCGGTCCGGCCGCTGCACGGCGACGAGCTGGCCGTCCTCGGTGACCGCGAGCCCGTCCGGCACGCTGGTGACCTCGGTGTCCTCGGGTATCGCGCGCAGTGCGGCGAGCAGGTTCGCGGGCACTCCCGGGGTGTCCAGGGAGCGCATCCGGTCCCGCGCGGCGCGCTGGGCGTCCGCTTCCTGCGCGCAGTACGGGCACTTCGCCAGATGTGCCCGAGCTCGTTCGGTGGCCGTCGTGGAGAGTTCCTCGTCGACGAATGCCACGATCGCGTCCGGCATCAGGTGGGTCTCGCCGAAGCCGAATCCCCGAGCGATCGTCATTGCGTCACCTCCACGTGCCCTCTCCTCTCACGCCGCCTCATGCCGAGGCGCCCGCGAGCCTCCGTCCCTCGACCGATGCCCGCAGTGCCTGACGCCCCCGATGGATCCGAGAGCGCACGGTACCAAGTTTCACTCCGAGGGTTGCCCCGATCTCCTCGTAGGACAGGCCCTCGACATCGCAGAGCACGACGGCCGCGCGGAACTCGGGCGGCAGCTCGTCGAGCGCGGCCTGCAGGTCCGGGTCCAGGTGCGCGGCGGAGAACGCCTGCTCCGGGGTCGGTTCGTCACCGGCGAGCCGGTCGGTGTCCTCGGGCAGCCCTTCCATGCGCAGCCGCGAGCGGCGCCGGGCCATGTCGAGGAACAGGTTCGTGGTGATCCGGTGCAGCCAGCCCTCGAAGGTCCCTGGCTTGTACGAGGACAGCGAGCGGAACACCCGGATGAACGTCTCCTGGGTGAGGTCCTCCGCGTCGTGCTGGTTCCCGGACAGGCGGTAGGCGAGCCGGTACACCCGGTCACTGTGCTGGCGCACGATCTCTTCCCAGGACGGTGGCGTCCAGGTGACCTCTTCGCCGTCGATGGAGACGGCCTTGACCTCGACGGGCTGCGTCTCGGCCTGCGCCGATGGAGAAACTGTCATCGAGTGTTCGCGCACCTCCGTGTGCTGTGCTCGGTTGTTCAACGGGGCACCCACCTTCATTGTTCCCGCTCCCGCCTTATTGCCCAAGGGGGTTCTTGAGTCCAGCATCGACCACCGCCTTAGGGTTCGCATCAGAGAGCGCTGAGAGCACCCTGAGAACTCGGCCCCGGGTGTCGTGCACGCCCGATGGGGTGACGCATTAATCTGCCCTGCGTGACGGCTGACCCGGTGAAGGCGCACGACTCCGGTATCGAGACGTATGTGCACGACTACTTTGCGGAAGACGACACGCTCGCGAGTGCGCGCGAGCGTGGGGTCGACGCTGGTGCGGACCCGGTCTCGCCCGCGACCGGAGCAGCGCTGCGGTTCCTGACGGCCACGGCGCGAGCACGCGCGGTGGTCGAGGTCGGTACCGGATCCGGGGTCTCCGGGCTGTACCTGCTCGCGGGTATGGCCGAGGGTGGCGTGCTCACCACCATCGACGTGGAACCGGAACATCAGCGCACCGCGCGCCGGGCGTTCACCGAGGCCGGGTACCCCGCGGGGCGGGCGCGGCTGATCATGGGGCGCGGGCTGGACGTGCTGCCGCGGCTCACCGACGCCGGGTACGACCTGGTGTTCGTGGACGCCGCGCGGATCGAGTACCCGCGCTACTACGAGCAGGCTGTCCGGCTGCTGCGTGAGGGCGGGGTGATCGCCTTCGACGGGGTGTTCGCCAACGGCCGGGTCGGCGACCGTTCCCGGCGGGACGCCGAGACGGCCGCGCTGCGTGAACTGGCCGCCCTGGTGCGCGCGGACGAGCGGCTGGCGCCCGCGTTCGTGCCGCTGGCCGACGGTCTGCTGCTGGCCGCGAAGACGGCGACCGGGTGAGCATCGCAGCGGACCCCGGCGAGCGAATCCGCGAAGACCGGGTGAACGGTCAGGACCGGCGCAGTGGCTTGAGCCCGATCAGGGTGAGCCCGAGCAGCACCACGAGCCCGAACAGCACACCGATGTAGCCGGTGACCCCGCCCCAGCCGGAGTCGGCGAACCAGACCCCGCCGAGGGTGCCGCCGATGGAGGATCCGAGGTAGTAACAGAACAGGTAGATGGCCGCACCGGGCACGGCGAGCACCGCGGCACGGGCGCCCACCCAGCCGCTGGCCACGGCGTGCGTGGCGAAGAAACCCCCGGTGAACAGGACGAGCCCGATGATGATCAGGGCGAGGTTGCCGAAGGCGAGCAGCACGACCCCGGCGATCGTGCAGACCGCCATGGACCAGAGCATGCGCGGGCGGCCGAACCGGTCCACCAGCCGACCGGCGATGGTGGAGGCGGCCGAACCGGCGATGTAGACCACGAACAGCAGGCTGACCACGGCGTGCGGCAGGTGGAACGGTGCGCGCAGCAGCCGGAAGCCCAGATAGTTGTACACGGTGACGAAGGCCCCCATGGCCAGGAAGCCGACCAGGTAGAGCCGCAGCAGTCCGTGATCGCGCAACGCGGTGCCGATCGAGCCGATCAGCGGTCGCACCCGCAGCGGTTTCGGCTCGAATCGCTGCGAGGGCAGGATCAGCAGAGCGAACACGATGGTGCAGGCCACCGCGAGCAGTCCGACCGCCCCGATGGCGAGCCGCCAGCTGCCGAAGTCGACGACCACTCCGGCGAGCACCCGGCCGAGCATGCCGCCGATGCCGTTGCCCGCGATGTAGAGCCCCATGCCCGCGCCGAGCGATTCCCGGTGCAGTTCCTCCGACAGGTAGGACATCGCCGTGGCCTGCAGTCCGGCCAGCGCGAAGCCCTGCAGGGCACGCATCACCAGCAGCAGGGTCAGGTTCGGCGCGAACGGCACGAGCACGCCGAGTACGGCGGTCGCGGTGAGCGAGGCGATCATCACCCTGGTGCGGCCGAGGGATTCGGAGAGCGTGGTCAGCGGGATGACGCCGATGGCAAGGGTCAGGGTGGACACCGAGAGCACGAGGCTGACCGTGGCCGGTGAGAGGTGGAAATCGGCGGCGATCGCGGGGAACAGCGCCTGCACGCAGTAGAGCACGGTGAAGGTCGCGAGTCCGCTGGCGAACATCGCGATCGTGATCCTGCGGAACTGCCTGCTTCCCCTGCGGTGTCCCGCGTGTACTGCCTCGTCCATCGTGCTCGTCACGTGCGACCACGCTAGGCGCACGCGCATTCATCCGTCTAATACTGAGATTGCGGCGAATTCATGCAGATTTGCATAAACTGAGCTGGTGGACTCCTCCCCGGAACGGATCGCGGCCGAGCTCACACGGCGATTGGCCCTGCTGGACGCGGTGCGCAGGTACGGCAACCTCACCGCCGCCGCCGCGGACATCGGCATCCCGCAGCCGACCGCCAGCCGCTGGCTCGCCGCCATCGCGCAGACCTGCGGGGTGGACCTGGTGGCGCGCAGCGGCAGGCGCATCGAACTGACCCGCGCGGGGCACGCGCTCGCCGAGGCCGCGTCCACGGCGATCACCGCGATGGGCACCGGTGCCGCGCGCGCGATCGAGGCGGCCGATCCGGAGCAAGGGCACGTGGTGTTCGCCTTCCTGCACACCATGGGTCAGCGCAAGGTGCCCGAGCTGCTGCGGGATTTCCGCGCCGCGCATCCCGGGGTCCGCTTCACGCTCACCCAGGATCCGCACGAGGTGATGCTCGAGGAGGTGCGGACCGGGACCGTGGACCTGGCCCTGACCTCCCCGCTGCCGGGCGCCGATCCGGAGTTCGAGACCGCGCCGCTGTTCAGCGACGAGCTGGTGCTCGTGGTCGGTGAACAGCACCGGTTCGTCGGGCACGAGCGGGTGCGGATGGCGTGGTGCCGTGGCGAGACCTTCGTGTCCACCAAGGCCGGCTACGGCTTGCGCGGCATCACCGACCGGTTGTGCGCGGCCGCCGGATTCACCCTGCGTCCCGCCTTCGAGGGCGAGGAGGTGGACACCGTGCGCGGACTTGTCGCCGCCGGACTGGGCATCGCGGTACTGCCGGCGCGTGAGGACGGACCACTGCCGGGGACCGTGGAGCGCCTGCTCGCCCCGCGGTGCTGGCGCGAGGTCGGCCTGGTTTCCTCCACCCGGCGCCCGCTTTCCCCTGCCGCGCGCCGATTCCGCGACTGGGCCCTGACCCGCCGGGTACCGTGAACCACATGGATCCGCTGGCCATCGTGGACAAGGCCTGGCCGCTCGCCAGACACCTCGCGAACCTGCACGCCTTCGCCTACCGGCTCACCGGAGGGCTGATCGGGCACCGATCCCCCGTCCCGACTCTGCTGCTCGAGCACACCGGCGCGAAAAGCGGGGTGCGCCGCCAGTCCCCACTCGCCTATTTCCGGGATGGAGACGATCTGGTGGTGCTCGCGAGCAAGGGCGGCTACCCGCAGCATCCCGCCTGGTACCACAATCTGCGCGCCAACCCGGAGACCACGGTGCGGGTGAAGGGCCGGACGATCCCGGTGCGCGCCCGCACGGCGAACCCCGGGGAACGACGGCGGCTGTGGCCGGACGCGGTGCGGCACAACCGCTCCTTCGAGCTCTATCAGCGCCGCACCGACCGGGAGATCCCGGTCATCATCCTCGAACCGGTCTAACCGGCCAGCTCCGCCGCGAACTTCACCAGGGTGCGCGCGGCGAACCCGGTCGCGCCGATGTTCACCTCGTCGTAGCCCTTCTCGGCGCGTGCGGCCCCGGCGATGTCCAGGTGCGCCCAGGGCACCCCGCCGGTGAACTCGCGCAGGAACATCGCCGCCGCGATCCCGCCCGGCCCGCCCGGCGCCTGGTTGAGGTCGGCGAGCCCGGCACGCAGGTCGATCTCCTCCTCCTCGACGAACGGGAGCCGCCAGAACCGCTCCCCGACGTACTCGCCCGCGGCGAGCAACCGTTCGGCGAGCTCGTCCTCGCTGGCGAACAGTCCGCCGGTGCGCACCCCGAGGGTGGCCTTCATCGCGCCGGTCAGGGTCGCCACGTCCACGATCAGATCGGCGCGGTGGTGCCGGACGGCGTAGCCGAGCGCATCGGCGAGCACCATCCGCCCCTCGGCGTCGGTGTTCGCCACCGCGGTGGTGGTCCCGTCGTAGTGGCGCACGATGTCGCCCGGCCGGTAGGAGCTTCCGGAGACATGGTTCTCCGCGAGCGGCACCAGGCCGGTCACCCGCAGCGGGATACGCAGCGCCGCGATCGCCCGCATCGCGGCGATCACCGCACCACCGCCGGCCATATCGGTGCGCATCCAGTGCATGCCCTCGGCGGGTTTGAGGGAGATTCCCCCGGTGTCGAAGGTGATCCCCTTACCGACGAGCACCAGGTGTTTCCCGGTGACCCCGCGGGGACGCCAGGCCATCTCCACGAGCCGTGGCGGGGTCGCCGATCCGCCGCCGACGGCGAGCGTCCCGCCGAACCCCTTGGCCTCGAGCCACTGCTCATCGCGCACGGTGACGCGCAGGCCCGGGTTGCCCGCGAGCTCCTGTTCGGCGCGCTCGGCGAGCCACGGCGGATTCTTGATGTTCGCGGGGACGCTGGCGAAGTCCCTGGCGAGCGCGGTCGCCTCGGCGTGCCGGGTGGCCTCGCCGACCGCCGTGGCGAGTTCGGCGGAGGCCTCGGCGGTCGCGGTGACCAGGCGCAGCCGTTCCAGGCTCGGCGGCGGGGTCTCGGTGCGCAGCGTGTACCGGTGCCCGCCGAGCAGGACACCGAGCACGAAGGCGGCCGCCGCCTCGGGTCCCGCGGTCTCGGGCAGCCGCACCTGCAGTCCTCGGGGGACCCGCCGTCCGGCCTCGTCGTCCTCGGCGAGGCGGGTGTTGACCGTGCGTACCAGGGCGGCACCGGCCGCGCGCCAGTCACCGGGCTCACCCGCGCCGACGCCCAGTGTCCAGGCGTAGTCCGGGTCAGCGATGGCCAGCACCTCACCGGTCTTGCCGGTCGGGCGCAGCGCCGTCACCCAGTCCGGCGCGAGTCCCGCACCCGCACCGGAGAGGTCCGCGAGCGGATCCCCGGACCCGAGCACGGCAACGGCCGCGACCACGGGGAGTCTGGACTCGGCGAGCTCGACCTCGATCAACGAAACCTCCTCGGTGCGGGCAACGAGGCACCCCGGTCCTAGAAGGGCGAACCGGGGTGTCTCGTTTCCCGCTGTACTATCTCGGCTCCTCGTGCGGCACCCGCCGGAACAACGGCGAGCACCGGACACCGTCCCGGCGAGCTACTTGTCGACGACGGGGTCGAGTGCTGCCCAGAGCGACGATGCCTCGTCTGCGGTCATTTCGACGACGAGGCGCCCACCGCCCTCCAGCGGTACGCGCATCACGACGCCCCGCCCCTCTTTCGCCACTTCGAGGGGACCGTCACCGGTCCGGGGCTTCATGGCCGCCATAACGTGCTCCCTCCGTCTTATGATCGACACCGGATCGCCGAGGGTGACGATCGATGGTGCGACTATTCTTCCCCATCACCAATGGCCGGTGAAAACCGACTCGACGCTACGGAGGTCAGCAGTGCCGGATCTGCTCATCGACGACACCGAGAACGTCCGCACGCTCACGCTCAACCGCCCCGATTCGCTCAACTCCCTGACCAGCGCGCTCAAGGAGGAATTGCGGGACGCGCTGCGCGCCGCGGCCACCGATGACTCGGTCCGTGCGGTGGTGCTCACCGGCAGTGGCAAGGCGTTCTGCGCGGGCCAGGATCTCAAGGAGCACGTCGAGCTGCTCGGCTCCGGGGACGAGGCACCGTTCCGCACCGTCGAGGAGCACTACAACCCGATCGTCACCGCGATCACCACGATGCCCAAGCCGGTGATCGCGGCGGTGAACGGGACCGCGGCCGGTGCGGGCGCCTCGCTCGCCTACGCCAGCGATCTGCGCATCGCGGCGGCCTCGGCGAAGTTCGTGCTCTCCTTCGGCAACATCGGCCTCTCCGCGGACTCCGGTGCCTCGTTCACCCTGCCGCGGCTGATCGGCTACGGGCGCGCGATGGAGATGATGCTGCTCGGCAAGCCGGTGGACGCGGCCCGTGCGCTGGAGATCGGCATGGTCACCGAGGTCGTCGCGGACGGCTCGCTCGCGCGCACGGCGACCGAACTGGCCGCCCGGCTCGCCGCGGGTCCCACCACCGGCTACGGGCGGATCAAGGAGTCCATGCTCACCGCGGCGGGGGCGGACCTGCAGGCCAGCCTCGAGGTCGAGCACCAGATCCAGAACGAGCTCGGCGAGACCAGCGACCACCGCGAGGCCGTGGAAGCGTTCGTGACCAAGCGGAACCCGAAGTTCACCGGGCACTGAGCGATATCGAGTGATCCGGACGGTCAGGCCGCCGCGCGGTGACAGCCGTGCAGGTGGTCGTCGACCATCCCGGTCGCCTGCATCAGTGCGTAACTGGTCGTCGGCCCCACGAAGGCGAAGCCGCGGCGCTTGAGTTCCCGGGCCATGGCCTTGGACTCCTCGGTGACCGCGGGGACATCGGCGACCCGGCGCGGGCGGCGGCGCCTGCCCGGCGTGAAGGACCACAGCAGGGCGTCGAGTTCCCCGTCCAGTTCGAGCACCGCCCGCGCGTTCCCGATCGCCGCGTCGATCTTGGCCCGGTTGCGGACGATCCCCGCATCGGCGAGCAGGCGCTCCCGATCGGCATCGGTGAACGCGGCCACCCGGTGGGGATCGAATCCGGCGAACGCGGCGCGGAAGGCCTCCCGCTTGCGCAGGATCACGGCCCAGGAAAGCCCGGACTGAAAGGCCTCCAGGCACAACCGCTCGTACAGGGCGTGCTCGCCGTGCAGCGGGCGGCCCCATTCGGTGTCGTGGTACTCGGCCATGTAGCCGCCCTCGCCCGCCCAGCTGCACCGCCGCACCCCGTCCTGGCCGGTCACCAGGTCAGCCATGGTGGGCGTCCTCCCTGCTCTGCTGCCCGGTGTTCTCCAGCTCCGCGCGCAGCTGGTCGATCTCGTCGGCGAGCCTGCTGATCACCCAGTCCACTTCGGACATCCGGTAGCCGCGCAGCGCCTGCTGAAAGCGCACCGCGCGGGCATCGGTCCCGGAGATCCGGTCCACCGGCAGCCTGGTCGGCGAGGAACCGGGCGGCAGCGGGGCGAGCTCCTCTCCCCTGCCGAACACGAACACCGCGATCAGATAGACGACGGCCGCCACGAGCAGCAGCACGAGCAGATAGATCAGCGCGGTGGTCATCGCAGCGGTCCCTTCCCGGATGGCACGGCGGTCATGGCTGGTACGGCGGTCATGGCGTCGATCGTGGCATGTCCGCGCGCAGGCTCGCCATCGGCGGGCGCTCGGCGAGTTCGATCTCGGTGTGCTCGGCCTGCCACTCCCCGCCGAGCTGCACGAACTGCGGAAAGCTGACCGGGTCGACGCCGTGGCCGACCCTGGCCAGCGCGGTGCCGAGGATCTGCCGCGCGGTGACCCCGAGCTGCAGCAGAGTCCGGTGCCTGTGCTTGCGCACTCCGAGGTTGACCTGGGCGATTCCGCTCAGCCCGTAGCGGGAGTGCGCGTCGAGCAGCAGCCCGATCTCCACCCCGTAACCGACCGCGAACGGAACCGCCTCGGCGAAGTCCCTGCGCAGTGCGTACTCCCCGCCGAGCGGTTGCACGATCCCGGCGAGTTCCGGGCGCAGCGCGTGCAGCACCGGCCTGGCCAGCAGCTCGGTGACCCGCCCGCCGCCGGTGTCCTCCTCGTGGGTCTCCAGGCGCAGCGGACGCCGGTAGAAGCCCTTCACCAGGTGCACCTGGTCATCGGTGAACAGCGGGCCGAGCAGCGCGGGCACGAACGCCGGATCCGGATCCACCAGATCGGCGTCGAGGAACACGACGAAGTCTCCACTGGTCGCCGCGAGCGAGCGCCACAGCGCCTCCCCCTTACCGGGGAGCGGTTCCAGCTCGCCGAGCACCTCTTCACGGCGCACCACGCGGGCACCTGCCTGGGCGGCACGGGCCGCGGTCTCGTCCGTGGACCCGGAGTCGAGCACCACGAGCTCGTCCACCAGCGAGCCACACCACGGTGTGACGGCTGCAACAACTCCGGCGACGGTCTCCTGCTCGTCCAGCGCGGGAAGCACCACGCTCACGGTGCGATTTCCCTTGTGGCGCAACAGTTCTTCCGGCGTCCACACCGGCCGCTGCCACGTGTGGGTCGCGAACCACTCGGTGTAGGGCACGGTTGCCGATAGTGCCACACTGGTCGGGTGCTGCAGTGGCTCATCCGTCATACGCTTCGCCCGCTCGCCCATGCCGTGTACCGGCCGGACATCAGCGGGACGATCCCGCCGAAGGGGCCGGTGATCCTCGCCGCCAATCACCGCTCGGCCATCGACACCGCCGTGCTCTCCCTCGCCGTGCGCAGGCCGGTCGCCTTCCTCGGCAAGGCGGAGTACTTCGAGGGCAGCGGGTTGCGCGCCAAGATGCTCGCCGCCTTCCTCGGCGCGCTCGGCTATGTGCCGGTCGACCGGGGCAACGCGCACGCCGCACTCTCGGCGCTGAGCGCGGCACGCACGGTGCTGGACAGCGGCGGGGTGTTCGGGATCTATCCGGAGGGCACCCGCTCGCTGGACGGGAAGCTGCATCGCGGGCACACCGGGGTCGCCTCGCTGGCACTCGCCACGGGTGCGGTGGTCGTGCCGGTCGCGCTCAGCGGAACCGAGAAGGTGCAGCCGATCGGTAAGAAGCTGCCGCGGCTGGCCAGGATCGGTGTGCGGTTCGGCGAACCGCTCGACTTCGCCCGCTACGACGGTCTCGAGCAGTCACCGGCGATCCGGCGCGCGGTGACCGACGAGATCATGTACGCGATCCACGAGCTCTCCGGCCAAGAATACGTGGACTCGTACCACAAGCTGCCCGACGCGGCCTGAGGCCGGTCAGGCGAATTTCCCCTCCGGCGGGGCATAATCGGTGAATTTGTCCACCAGCACCGCCGGATCGGGATCCACGAGCAGCATCTCGCGGTGCTTCTGCCGCAGAAAGCCCTGCTCGACCATGTGATCGGCGAACCGCAGCAAATGCGTGTAGAAACCGTCCACGTCCACCAGGCCGATCGGCTTCTCGTGCAGCCGCAATTGCCCCCAGGTCCACACCTCGAAGAATTCCTCGAGAGTACCGATTCCACCGGGCAGGACCATGAATCCGTCGGAGAGCTCGGCCATGCGCGCCTTGCGCACGTGCATGTCCGGCACCTGCTGCAGTTCACTGAGTCCGGAGTGCGAGATCTCCACGGACACCAGGTGGTCCGGGATCACCCCGATCACCTCACCTCCGCCGGCCAGCGCCCCGTCGGCGACCGCGCCCATGGTGCCGATGGAGGCACCGCCGTAGACGAGGCCGATCCCCTTGGCGGCCAAGGTCTTCCCGAGTTCCGTCGCCACCTCGAGGTACCGCTCGCCGTTCCCGGTCGAGGAACCGCAGAACACACAGATCCGCATCAGTGCGCGTCCTCCCATGCTTGGTATGACTCCTGCACGACGCGCACGGCGTCGTCGATCGAATCGGTAAGATACAGCAGCCGCGCATCCGCGTCACCGATTTTTCCCGCGTCGAGCATGGTCGTGGTTATCCACTCGTAGAGACCGCGCCAGTATTCGCTGCCGAACAGCACGACCGGGAATTTGGTCACCTTTTTGGTCTGCACGAGCGTGAGCGCCTCGAACAATTCGTCGAGGGTTCCGAAACCACCGGGTAGGCAGATGAATGCCTGCGCGTATTTCACGAACATCGTCTTGCGCGTGAAGAAATAGCGGAAATTGACCCCGAGATCGACCCAGGGATTGAGTCCCTGTTCGAAGGGCAGTTCGATACCGAGGCCGATGGAGAAACCGCCCGCTTCCGAGCAGCCCCGGTTCACCGCCTCCATCGCCCCCGGCCCGCCGCCGGTGATCGCGGCGAACCCGGCCTCGGCGAGCGCGGCGCCCAGTTCCCTTCCGGTCTCGTACTCGGGATGCTCGCGCTTGGTGCGCGCCGAACCGAACACGGTGACCGCGGCGGGCACCTCGGCGAGCGCGCCGAAGCCCTCCACGAACTCCGCCTGGATGCGCAGCACCCGCCACGGGTCGGTGTGCACCCAGTCGGTCGGCCCGCGCGAGTCGAGCAGCCGCTGATCGGTGGTCGTCGGCTCGGCGTAGCGCGAACGGCGCAGCGTCACCGGGCCGCGCTGGCGTTCGCGCGGTCGCTCGTCTTCGGATCCGTATCCGTGTACAACTTCAGCCACGCCTGCCGAGTCTATTCTCCCCGGTCGCCGCTACCTTGCGCGCACACGCCGACACGGGAATGCGCGCACGAATTCCCGGTGAACTCAGGCCTCAGCCGAAGCAGTACTCGCGCAGCACCCGGGCGCATTCGGTGATCTGGCTCGCATACGCGTGCTCCTGCTTGGTGTGCGCGAGCGTGGGATCGCCCGGCCCGAAGTTCACCGCGGGCATGCCGAGCGCGGCGAACCGGGCGACATCGGTCCAGCCGAGCTTGGCGCGCGCCCCGCCCGCGGCCTCGACCAGCTCGGCGGCGGCGGGAGCGGTGAGCCCGGGCAGCGCGCCCGGTGAGACGTCCACAAAGGACAGTTCGTGCCCGGCGAACACCTCGCGCAGGTGGTTCTGCGCGTCGTCCACCCCGCGATCGGGCGCGAACCGGAAGTTCACCGCGAGCACGCACTCGTCCGGAACCACGTTGCCCGCGACCCCGCCGCCGATGCGCACCGCCTGCAGCCCTTCCCGGTACTCGCAGCCGTCGATCTCCACGGTGCGCGCCTGGTAGTCACGCAGCGTGGCGAGCACATCCGCGGCGCCGTGGATCGCGTTGCGCCCCATCCAGCCGCGCGCGGTGTGCGCCCGTTCCCCGGTGAGCGTGATCTCGAAGCGCATGGTGCCCTGGCAACCTGCCTCGATCACACCGTTGGAGGGTTCGCCGACCACCGCGAGATCACCCTGCAGCCACTCGGGAAGATCGCGTTCGATGCGGCCGAGGCCATTGCGCGCGGCGTCGACCTCCTCGCAGTCGTAGAACACGAAGGTCAGGTCCCGCAGCGGGGTTCGTTCGGCGGCGAGGGCGGCCAGGTGCAGCAGCACCGCGTCCCCGCCCTTCATGTCCACGGTCCCGCAGCCGTGCAGCACCAGGTCCTCTCCCGAACCGGTGCGGCGAACCGGGAGGTTCTCGTTGACCGGAACGGTGTCCAGGTGCCCGGCGAACACCGTGCGGCTGCCGAGCCCGAACGAGGTCCTGGCCAGTACCGCGTTCCCGCTGCGGCGCACCTCGAAGCCGGGCAGTTGCAGGGCGGCGTGCACCGCATCGGCGATCTCCTCCTCCTCACCGGAGACGCTGCGGATGTCCACCAGTGCGGCGGTCAGGTCGACGGGATCGCTGTGCGGGTCGAGGAAGGCCATATCGGGCAACCGTACTGGCATACCGCGCGCCGGTGCCCGGGCCCCGGTGCGTACCGTGGACGCATCCGAAAGGAGTCCCACCCGATGCGTCGAGCGACCGTCTTCCTCGCGGGCCTCGCCCTGCTGCTCGCCGGTTGCGGCGGCGCGGGCAGCGGCGGCCCCGCACCGCACCAGCAGCACAACACCGATCCGGTCGCGCTGCGCGGCAAACTCGAGGCGATGATGGCCGACGAGTGCTTCACATCCGATCCGCGCAAGGTCTACCCCGCGTGCAACAAGTTCTTCGTCGAACTGGTCGGGACCGCCAACGCGGTCAAGGACGCGCTGCCCGGCAAACCCGGCTCGGTGCGCGCCGCCTCGGACGAACTCGGCAAGGGGATGCGGGAGTACAACGCGAACCAGTGCGGCCCGGCGGACAAGCGGGTCATCCCGAGCAAAACGGATGTCTGCGCCCAGGCGCTGCAGACCACCCGCTCGGGCATGCAGAAGGTCTACGACCAGCTCTACCCGGCGCCGGGCAAGTAGGAGCACGCCTGGCGGCCCGGTATCCTGCTGCGGGGGCCAGATCAGCGCCTCGCGGCGTTGTCGTCAGTCGCCATGGAACCCCGCTATGGCTCCTTCCTCCGCCTTACGACGCATCCGATCTGTCTCCCGCTCGCGACGGATGAGGGCCCCCGGACGCGCTCCATCCTGACCGGCTACCGTTTCCTACCGTGACTGCCGAAACTTCGAGCGCGCACGGCGTCGGCCTGGCCACCATCGCCGACGACGGTTCCGTGCTGGACACCTGGTACCCCGCCCCTGCGATCGGCGCCGGAGCGGACGCGACGGCCGGGACCACCCGGCTCTCCCCTGCCGAGACCGAGAGCGAACTCGGCGCGGCGGGAGCAGGGCTGCTCGGCGAGGACACCTCGCGCGGAGTGTCCGTGGTCGCGGTGCGCACGGTGATCGCGGATCTGGCCGCCGCGCCGGTGGACGCGCACGACGTGTACCTGCGCCTGCACCTGCTCTCGCACCGGCTGGTCGCCCCGCGCACGATCAACATGGACGGCGTGTTCGGCAAACTGTCCAATGTGGTCTGGACGAACCACGGTCCGTGCCCGGTGGACGGTTTCGAGGCGACCCGGCTGCGGCTGCGAGCCAGGGGCACGGTCACCGTCTACGGGGTGGACAAGTTCCCGCGCATGGTCGACTACGTCACCCCGACCGGGGTGCGCATCTGCGATGCGGACCGGGTCCGGCTCGGCGCGCACCTGTCCCCGGGCACCACGGTGATGCACGAGGGCTTCGTCAACTACAACGCGGGCACGCTGGGCGCCTCGATGGTCGAGGGACGCATCTCGGCCGGTGTCGTGGTCGGTGACGGCTCGGATATCGGCGGTGGCGCCTCGATCATGGGCACCCTCTCCGGCGGCGGCAAAGAGGTCATCTCCATCGGGGAGCGCTGCCTCATCGGCGCCAACGGCGGGGTGGGCATCTCGCTCGGCGACGACTGCGTGGTGGAGGCCGGGCTGTACGTCACCGCGGGGACCAAGGTCACCCTCCCGGACGGCACCATCGTCAAGGCCCGTGACCTCTCGGGTAGCAACCTGTTGCTGCGCCGCAATTCCGCGAACGGCGCGGTCGAGGTCGTGCACCGGGAAGGTGCCGTCGTGGAGCTGAACGAGGCCCTGCACGCCAACTAGACTGGCGGCCATGGACCTCCGGACGGTGCGCGAACGGCTGGGCGAACCGGTCGAGCAGACCAGGCAGGCCGGGGTGCCCGGCCAGGTCCACGCCACCCTGGATCGCAGGCTGCGCGATCTGCTCGACCACGACCCGGGTACCAGGGACGGTTCGGATCCCGAGGACCTGCACCAGATGCGGGTCGCGGTGCGCCGGATGCGTTCGGTGCTCGGGGAGAACAAGGCGAGCCTCGATCCGGAGTGGACCGATGAGCTGCGCGCCGAACTGGGCTCGCTGGGCCGCGCGCTCGGGCCGGTCCGTGACCTCGACGTGCTGATCGAACGGTTCCGGGCGCACATCGCCGAGCTCCCCGAACCTGATCAACGGCCCGCGCGCGCCCTGGTGACCAGGCTGACCCGGCGCCGTGGTTCGGCGCGACGGCGGATGCTGGCCGCGCTCGACGCGCCGAGCTACCCCGCCCTGCTCGCGAGGCTGGTGGACACGGTGAACGCCGGGGTTCCCGCGCGCCAGGAAAAGAAGAAGGCCAAACCCGCCAAGCCGGTCACTCCCAAGGATGTGCTCGCCAGGCCGCACCGCAAACTGCGCCGCGCGGTCGAGGCGCTCGGCCCCGAACCGGCGGACGAGGATCTGCACGCGCTGCGCATCAAGGTGAAGAAGCTGCGCTACGGCACCGAGATGATCCGCGCGACGGCGGGCAAACCCGCGAAGCGGGCGGTCCGGGCGGCCGCCGAACTGCAGGACATCCTCGGCGAACACCAGGATGCCTGCGTCGCCGAGGAGGAGATCCGCGCCTTCCTGCCGAACGCGGACCCGGCCGCGGCCTTCGCGGTCGGCCGGATCGCCGAGCGCGAGGAGGCGGGCAGGCGCGCCGCCCGGGACGCCTGGCATCCGGCCTGGCTCAGGCTGGACGAGGCGACCAGGGCCCTGCTGCGCTGACCGCTCAGCGCGCCCGGATGTTGTGGTTGTGCCGGAACAGGTTCTCCGGATCATGGGCCGCCTTGAGCTCCGCGAGCCTCGGGTACCGCGCCCCGTATCCCGCCCGCACCGTGTCCTGGTCGAGCTCGTCGAAGGTGAACCCGAGCGCGGGCCCGAGCGCGGCGGACTCGAACGGGGCGAGCGCGTCCCGGTGCAGCGCGCGCACGAGCTCGACCTGTCCCGGCTCGACCGGGGACAACACGCCGAGCAGGTACTTCGCCTCCCGGTGCGGAACCGCGTTGTCCACCGGCTCGGCGAGTGCCCCGCCGAGATGGCGCAGCTGGGTCACGCACATCACCGGCTGTTCCGCGGAGCTGAGTTCGGCCAGCGAGCGCGCCGCGGCCGGGTCGACCGCGCTCAGCAAGCGGTTCGCCGAACGGTACGCGTGCGGCTGACCGGGCTCGGCGAACACCGCGCCGGATTCGGTGTAGGGCAGCTCGCGCAGCGTGTCGAGCACCTGCCCCGGCAGGGCACGCAATGGCGCCAGGATCCGCTCGGCATCCTCGGGCTCTTCGAGCAGCGCCAGCTGTAGCTGGGCGATCCGCTTGCCGCGCAACGGTTCCGGCACTCCGTCCAAGTCCGGGAAGGGCAGCATCGCCAGCGCGGAGGTGACGGTCCTGGGCACCGTCTCGGTCCAGCGAAGCCACTCCTCGATCACATCCGGGCTGCGTTCCAGATCGAGGTACAGTACCCCGCCATAGAGCCGCCGCACCGGCATCAGACCGATCTCCATCGCGGTGATCACGCCGAAGTTGCCCCCGCCGCCGCGCACCGCCCAGAACAGCTCATCGCCCTCGGTGCGGCGCGACAGTGCGCCGTCCGCGGTGACCAGTTCGACCGCGCGCACGTGATCGGCGGCGAACCCGTAGCGACGGGCCAGCAGGCCGATTCCGCCGTTCGCCGTGTAGGACACCGCGCCGACTCCGGGGAAACTGCCGGACAGCGGGGCGAGCCCGTGCGGGGCGCTCGCCTCGATGACCTGCCGCCAGGTGGCACCCGCCCCGATGCGCGCGGTCCGGGCCACCGGATCGATGCTGACTTCGGTCATCGCCCGGGTGCTGATCAGCACCGCGTCCTGCGCGGCCGAGGTCAGGCCGTGCCCGGTGGCCTGCACGGCGACGCTATGCCCGTGCGCGCGGGCATAGCCGACGGCTTCGCGAACGTCCTGTTCCCCGTGCGCCGTGACGATGAGTTCCGGGTGGTGCGGGTCGAGCAGCTGGAAACCGGTGCGCTCCTCGTCGTAGCCCGGATCTCCGGGACGCAGCACCGGAGCGGTCATTCTGGGTTCTGTTTTCTCGGTCATAAGGCCAAGCTAGGCCACCTTGCGGACAGGGAACGTCCGCAAGGATCAGGAATTCGGCGCGATCGAACGCCGGTACTCCGCCGCCTCGGCCACCGAGGTACCCACATAACCGAGGTAACCGTCCGGGCGGAGCACCAGCACGGTGCCACTGCCCGCCGCGTAGTGCGGGAGTTCGCCGTCCACCCGGTAGGCGTGTTGACCGAGCGCGTCCACATCCACCCCGAAGCCGAGCCCGAGCGGATGCGGCCCGCGCAACGCGTCGAACAACCGCTCCCCGTGTTTGGTCACCAGCAGGCCATCCGGTGCCCGGTCCCCCGCGCGCAGTTCGCCGAGCGGAACACCGTGCTGCACCGACAGGGCGCTGTCCCGGTAGCCGAGCCCGAGCTGCTGCACATCCTCGCCGCGTTCGAGGGCGTCGTCCTCGCCGTTCTCGTACTTCGCCATGATCCCGGTGGACAGTTCGAGGACCTGGCGCGCGATCGGCAACCGCTCGGCCTCGTAGCTGTCCAGCAGGACCGGATCCGCACCGGAGAGCACGGCGGCCAGTTTCCAGCCCAGGTTGTACCCGTCCTGCACCCCGGTGTTCAGGCCCTGGCCGCCGGTCGGCGGGTGCACGTGCGCGGCGTCCCCGGCCAGGAACACCCGCCCGTCCCGGAACCGCTCCGCCATCCGGATGTTCGGCCGCCATACGGTGCTCCAGGTCAGCCCGGACAGTTCGGCCGTGCCGCCAGCTGCGGCGAGCGCGTCGCGCAGCTGCTCGAGGCCCGGTTCGTCGACCTGGCGATCGAGCGGGGCGCCGAACTGGAACAGCTCGGTGCCCGGCAACGGGGTGAGCGCGACCCCGCTCATCGGGTCCTCGGACGGGGCGAACCAGTACGCCGCCGAACGGTCCAGCCCTTCGGCGCGCACATCGCCGAGCAGCATCCGGAAATCCTCCCGGGTCGTGCCCGCGAACCCGATGCCGAGCTGTTTGCGGACCGCACTGCGCCCGCCGTCCGCGCCGATGAGGTAGTCGGCCTCGAATTCCTCGCGCTGTCCATTGTGGACGAGAACGGCCGAGACACCGTGCGGTGACTGGGAGAACTCCGTCAGCGCGGTACCGAACTCGACTCGCACCCCGAACTCGGCGAGCCGCTCGCGCAGGATCAGCTCGGTGTGGAACTGCGGGCAGAACCACCCGGTCGGATAGGGCAGCGCGGCGGTGGGCTCACGCATCGGAAACAGCTCCTGCTCCCCGGTCAGCACGCCGCCGACGTAGACGCGGGTGGGCAGCGGCGGCCCGCCCTCGGCCAGCACCCGCGGCGCCACCCCCAGATCGTCAAAGACCTCCAGAGTCCGCGGCTGCAGCCCGTCCCCGCGCGAACCGTTGAACGGGCGCTCGGCCGCGTCCACGATCCGCACCGAACATCCGGCCCTGGCAAGGGAAATCGCCGCGGTGAGCCCGGTCGGGCCCGCACCGGCGATGAGCACCTGGGACATCGACACTCCTAGTGAATCATTATTCAGTGAATTGAGATTCAGTATGCCGGACTGCTAGGCTCAGCGTCAAATGGAAAGCCGGAAGATTCGGGCCGAACAGACCGAGGCCGCACTGAAACAGGCCGCGCGGCGGGTGTTCGCCGAGCGCGGCTACCTCAACACCAAGATCACCGACATCACCGCGGCGGCCGGCCGCGCGGCCGGTTCCTTCTACAACCACTTCCGCGGCAAGGAAGACGTGCTCTCGGCGCTGCTCACCGATCTGTTCGAGGCAGGCGACGACCAGGTCCTCGATCCGGAATCCGGGCACAGCTCGGACTTCACCGATCCGGAGCCCATCCGCTGGCATATCGCGATGTGGTGGCAGTTCAGCGAGAACAACGCGGACGTGCTCGCCGCGCTCGAACAGGCCGCGCTGGTCAACGAGGAGTTCGGGGACCGGCTGCGGAAACTCGTCACCGAGCAGCAGAGCGATCTGTTCAGCCACCTGGACGCGGTCACCAAGGCAGGCGGCACACTCCCCGGCGAACCGGTCGCGGTGATCAGCGCGATCTACGACCTGTGCACGAAGTTCACCGACAGCTGGCAGCGCAGTGCGGGATTCGGCGGCACGGTATCCCGCGCCGAGGCGATCGACCTGCTCACCACGTTCGTCCACCGCGCCCTGAACGCCCGCGACACCGGCTAGGCTTTCCCGCCATGGGCCAGCCGAATCCGCAGCAGGGCAACCCGTACGACAACAACGCGCCGAACCCGTACCGGCAGGCACCGCCGCAGCAGGGCACACCGGCCGGGCAGAACCCGTACGAGGCGCAGTACGGCGGCCGGGAGATGACCCCGGTCCGGCCGCGTCATCCAGCCCGGGCCGTGCTCAGCAGTTTGCTGCCGATCGCCATCGGGATCGCCGCACTCGTTTTCCTGGCCAAGGGGCAGGTCACCGGCGGCACGGAGGCCGAGTACGGCGTCGGCGTGTTCGGTGGCCTGTTCATCCTGATCGGCGTCGTGCTGATCGTCGTGGCCACCGTGCGGTACCGGCGCCGCTAGAGTCGCGCGAGCCAGGGATGGCCCGCGCCGTAGTTCACCGCGATCGCACCGGCCAGCCAGTCCCGAGCGGCGGGGCCGAGCAGCCCCGCGGCCGCGGCGAAGTCGGTCTCGTCCCGCGCCCGTGGCCGTTGCGCCTTGTAGAACAACCCGATCTCCGGGGCCAGGTAGGGAATGCCCTGCGCGGTCCGCGCGCCGAGTCCGGCACTGTTCCTGCGCAGCCGGGGATCCCGGCGGGAAACCCAGTCGGCGCCATCCGACTCGTCGAACAGGACCTGGATTCGCCACGGCCCGCCCGGGGAGCGGCACCAGATGTCGTGCACCCGCGGGCCGAGCCACTCCCCTTCCCGCCATGGACGCAGGGTCCCCGGCGGGTCAGCGGCGTAGAGCTCCCAGTCAGCGAGCAGCCGCTGGAGTTCACCCTGGTCGCGGCGCAGCAGGAGCACGTCGATGTCCCCGTGCGCGCGCAGCGGACGGCCCACGGCGAGCTCGATGCCGTGACCGCCCGCGATCCACCACGGCGCCCGCAGCGGCTCCAGGATCCCGGCGAGTTCCTCCGGGGTACACGGTTCCCAGGGACCGAAGGGATCGCTCAGGACAACCGTCCGGCCGCCGCCTCGATGCGCTCATCGCTCGCGGTCAGGCTCACCCGCACGTGCCGGTCCCCGCTCGGCCCGTAGAAGGTGCCGGGCGCGACCAGAATACCCAGTCCGGCCAGGCGTTCCACGGTCTGCCAGGCGTCCTCGCCCGCGCTCGCCCACAGGTACAGGCCCGCGGCCGAGTGCGTGATCTCGAAGCCCGCCGAGGTGAGTGCCTTCCACAGCTGCTCGCGGCGGGCCCGGTAGCGCTCCCGCTGTTCCGCGATGTGCTCATCGTCGCGCAGCGCGGCGAGCACGGCGTGCTGCACCGGATGCGGCATGATCAGCCCGGCGTGTTTGCGGATCTCCAGCAGCCGGGCGACCAGTTCCGGGTCCCCGGTGACGAACCCGGCCCGGTATCCGGCGAGGTTCGAGGTCTTGGACAGCGAGTGGACGGCGAGCAGGCCGGTGTGGTCGCCGCCGCACACCTCGGGATGCAGCACCGAGACCGGTTCGGACTCCCAGGGCAGGCCGAGGTAGCACTCGTCGGAGGCCACGACCGCGCCGCGTTCCCGCGCCCAGTCCACGGCCGCCCGTAGTTCCTCGACGCCCGCGACCCTTCCGGTCGGGTTCGCCGGGGAGTTCAGCCACACCAGCGCGGGCCGTACCGCACCGAGCGCGGTGACGTCCTCGGCGCGCAGCACGTCCGCTCCGGCCAGGCAGGCTCCCACCTCGTAGGTCGGGTAGGCCAGGCCCGGGATCACCACGGCGTCGTCCGCGCCGAGCCCCAGCTGGGCGGGCAACCCGGCGACGAGCTCCTTCGAGCCGACCGTCGGGAGCACCGCGTCCTGTTCGAGGCCGGTGATGCCGAACCGGCGCTCCAGCGCGGCCACCGCGGCCTCACGCAGCTCACGGGTGCCGTGCGTGGCCGGGTAACCGGGCAGGTTCGCCCCGGCCTGCAGGCCTTGCCGGAGCACCGCGGGCACCTCGTCGACGGGAGCGCCGACCGAGAGGTCGACGATCCCGTCCGGGTGCGCGGCCGCGGTGCGCTTGTGCGGGACGAGGCTGTCCCAGGGAAAGTCCGGCAGCCTCATTCGTCGTGTTCTTGCGGCGGGAGGCTCGTCACCGGCTCGACGTCCTTGTCCACCTTGCCGACCTTCGACGCGCCACCCGGGGAGCCGAGTTCGTCGAAGAAGTCCACGTTCGCCTTGGTGTACGCGGCCCACTGGTCGGGCACGTCGTCCTCGTAGTAGATCGCCTCGACGGGACACACCGGCTCGCAGGCGCCGCAGTCGACGCACTCGTCCGGGTGGATGTAGAGCATCCGGGCGCCTTCGTAGATGCAGTCGACCGGGCATTCCTCGATGCAGGCCTTGTCGAGGAGGTCAACGCAGGGCTCGGCGATCACGTACGTCACTTGAACTCTCCTGCTTGTCGGGTTCGCACAGATGCGAGACTACGCGTCCGGTGCGAAGTCATACTCTCGTGGCTACCGCCTATTCAACTACGGTGCCCTGGCTCACAGTCGGTAAGGACCCCCTTCCAGGGCCGGACAACCGATCAGGAGCAGGACGAAGAGTGCACACCGAAGCCATCGAATCCGCCTGTGCCGACATGTGGCCCGCCGTTCAGGAATGCCCGCTCGGCCGGTGGCGGCTGCGCGCGGCGGGCGGGTTCACCGGCCGGGCGAACACCGCGCTCGTCCTCGGGGATCCCGGGATGCCCACCGAGGCGGCGCTGGACCGAGTGCGCGCGTTCTACTCCGGGCACGGCCTCACCCCGAAGCTGCAGGTGATCGAGGGCGCAGCGGCCGAACCCGAGCTGCGCGCCCACGGCTGGCGCACCGATCCGGACAACTGCGGGGACTCCGGGGTCGCGGTACTACTCGGCCCGCTCGCCTCCGATGCGGTCCTCGGCGGGGTGTACCCGGAACCGCCACGATCCTGGTGGCCGCTCACGATCGGCGCCACCGGACCGGATCCCGCGCAACGGCAGGTGCTCACCGGCTATCCGCGCACCGGGTACGGGCTCATCGAGGACGGGGACGCGGCGCTGGCCGTGGGGCGTGCCGCGGTACACGGCGAACTGCTGCACATCGCCCGGCTCGCGGTGGCTCCGGAGCAGCGCCGCCGCGGACTGGCCAAGGGCCTGCTCGGCGCGCTGTTCCGGTGGGGAGCCGAGCAGGGCGCGCGGCACTGCGTGCTCCAGGTGGACACGGCGAACACCGCGGCGCTGCGGCTCTACGGCGGTCTCGGCTACCGCGAGCACCACCGCTACCGGTACTGGATACCGGCTGTCGCCTAGTCGCGCGGTTTCCTGGGCGGCGTGCGCAGGTCCCCGACGATGCGCATCCGCGGCGCGCCGGTCTTCCCCTCTTCGGTCTCCTCGTTGTCGAAGAGTTCCTTGAGCTCCTTGACGGTGTCTCCGTTGTGCCGCTCGTCCTGCCGTTTGATGGACATAGGCCAACACTAACCCGATCAGGCGTGGTCGCGCTCGATCCAGCGCAGCGCCTTCCGGGAGGCCCGCTTGAGCCCGGAACGCTCCCCGAGGTAACCGCCGAGCACCCCCACGACGGGAATGAGCCCGACCGCGCGGTGATACCAGCGGCCACGCGGGCGGCGTTCGAGTTCGGCACCCGCGGCGAGCAGGGCGCGGCCCAGCCGGTAGACCGCGCGGGCCGCGGTGCGCACCGGGGCACGGTGCTCGGTCCCCTCCCGCAGCTCCGCGGTGCGCTCCTCCTCGTCGTGCCGCTGCCCGCTGGCCAGTTCCGCACTGATCTCGCGGCCGAACAGCACCGAGGCGAGCAGCCGCACCCTGGTCGGGGTGTCGGTGATGCCGTGTTCCCCGGCGATCGCGCACAACAGCAGTCCCTGCGAGGCAGCACCGACCGCGTCGGCGACCGGGAAGCGCTGCGCGAGCGCGCCGCCGAGGCCCGGGATCGCCGCCACGATCGTGGTGAACCGGCCGACCCGGTTGACCCACCAGTCGGTGCGCCGCTGCGGGGTCATCACCCGCCAGGCCTCAGTGCCCGGCATGCGCACCCGCGCCAGCCGGTCGGCCAGCCGGGTCCCGAACGGGTCGGCCTCGCGCAGCCGGTCGATCAGCGGGGCGCAGGCGCGCACGAACGGGCGCAGTACCCCCACGATCGCGGCGTCCGGGATCGCCTCAGCCACGAGCACGCACCGCGTTCCCGAGCGCCCCGCCGAGCGCGACGGCGGCGGGCAGCAGCCCCAGGGCCAGCAGCGCGAGAGCGCGCCAGTCCGGGATGAGCACCTGGTCCCCGCCCGGACCCGCGAGCCCGACACCGAGCACCACGACCAGCCACACCAGCAGCGGGGCGGAGGCGCCGACCGTGGTCGGCACCAGGGCGGCGGCCCTGCGCACCAGCAACGGCAGGGTGACCGCGGCGAGCACCGCGGTCACCGGAACCGGGACCACCCCGGCGCGCAGCGGCAGGAAGAACAGTTCGAGCAGGGCGAGCAGCACGGAGTCGAGCAGCAGCAGGCCGAATTCGAACCGGCCGGCGAGCTTCCCGCTCATGACAGGCCACCGAACAGGTCGCCGTCCAGTCCCGCGCGGTCTCCCTTGGCGAGCACGTAGAACTCCGAACCGAGCACCGGGGCGGCGATCCCGTTGGACAGGGCGTAGCTGCACTCCCCTGCCCCGCTGCCCTGCCACACCGAGACCTGGGTGGCGTGCGCCCGCAGCGCGGACAGCTTGGCCGGAATGTGGTTGGTGACGTCCACCGCCACGTCGATCCGCTCGTCCTCGGTCAGGTGCAGTTCGTCCTCGGCCGGCATCCGGTACGGCAGTCCGTCCAGTTCGCGGAGCCCGCGCAGGCCCGCCTCGGTCTCCGCGCGGGAGTTCACCGTGTGGAACACCCGGGCCACCCCGGAATCCTCCCCGGTCGCGGCCATCGCGATCTCGCTGGCGCGGATGTGGTCCGGGTGCCCGTAACCGCCGAACGCGTCGTAGCCGATCACCACCTGCGGGCGCAGTTCGGCGATCACCTCGGCGAGCGCGGCGACCTGTTCGTCGAAGGAACCGCGCACGAAACACCGCGGATGCTCGTTCGCCGGATCCCCCACCATGCCCGAATCCCGCCAGCGCCCGATGCCGCCGAGGTAGCGATGCTCGGTGACACGCAGCGCGGCACAGGCCGAGCGCAGTTCGCCCATGCGGTAACCGCCGAGCTGATCGGCCCGGTCCGCGGCCAGACCGGCGAGCGCGTCCGGGATGATCTCGCCCTCCTCACCGAGCGTGCAGGTCACCACGGTGACGTGCGCACCCTCGGCGGCGTACTTGGCGATCGTGCCTCCCGTCCAGATGCTCTCGTCATCCGGGTGCGCGTGCACCAGCAGCAGTCGTCTTGGATCGGTCAAGGTCACGCCGCAAGCCTACTGCCCGTGACCATTCCGGTGTCGCCACGCCCGCGATCTCAGCGCCGGGTGCGCTTCCACTCCGGGGCGCTCGGGAACGGCGCGACCGCGGCCGGATCGGTTCCCACGTTCTCGATCCCGGACCGGATCGCGAGCAGATCGGTCACCTGGAACAGCGGGATCGCCAGGGCCCGCTGCCAGATCCCCTTCTCGATCCCGGGCAGGGCACCGGCGAGCAGTTCGTCCCCGCGCACCACCTTGTCGATCCGCGGCTGCAGATCACGCAGGCAGACCTGCCCGGGGTTGTCCGGATACGGCGTGTTCGTTCCCGGCTGGTTCCCCGGGCAGCCGTACCAGCTGGCCAGTGCGCTCGCCGGGTCATCACCGGTGGTGCGCGGGGCGACGAGCAGCTGTGCCTGATCCTTCTCGTCGGCGGCCTGCAGCGAACCGTAGAGCTGCTCGGCGCTCGGGGTGCTGAGCTTCGCCGGGATACCCGCTTTCTCGAGCTCGCTGACGGCTTCCTTGGCGATGCTCAGATACGGCTCGGTACCGGCGGCGGCGACCACGGTGATCGTGGGCAGCGACCAGGTGCCGGAACGTTCCCGGTACCCGGCCGAGCTCAGCTTGCTGCGTACCGTCGAATGCTCGGGCCGTGCTCCGGGGGCGTCCTCGGGCATGGTCGGGGTGTATCCGGGCTGCGAAGGGGCGAGGGTGAGCGCATCGGCACGCGCCGAACGGTCCCCGCCGCCCGCCTTGATCAGCTCCGTCCGGTCGAGTGCCGCGGCCACGGCGGTGCGCACCCGCTCATCGGAGAGCGGGCCGACCGGGCGCAGATCGACCTGGGCGACCGCGTCCCTGGGCAGCGCCACGGTGCGGGCCGTGGATCCGAGTCCGGCCAGTGCCTTCGCGGTTCCGCTGTCTGAGCTCACCGCGGCCAGCTGCGAGTCGTCGGTGCGCAGCGCGCTCACCGCGTCCTCGATGCCCGAGCGGCGGATCATGATGTGCCCGATCCCGGACGGACGGGCCCAGTAGCGATCATTGCGGTCCAGCATGATCTCGCCGCGGCCCCGATCCAGGCTGCCCAGCATGTACGGGCCCGCCGATGCCGGATACCCGTCGCTGAGCGCGGAATCCCAGCCGCCCGGCGCGTCCTTGAGGATGTGCCCGGGCAACAGGTTGTCGAACAGCGAACGCCAGCCGGGATAGGGCTTGGCGAACCGCACCCGTACCACCCGGCCGCCGTCCTCGGTGCCGATATCGGTGATCAGCCGGTACCCCTCGGGGTTGACCACACCGGGCTGGCTGACCATCTGGTCCCGCAGATAGAGGAAGTCCTCGGCACGCACCGGAACCCCGTCGGACCAGGCGGCGTCGGTGCGGATCGTGTAGGAGACGGTGAACGGATCGGCCGAGGTCACCTCCGCCGACTCCATGACCGTGCGGTCCAGCTGCGGGCTGCCGTCCGCGGCCGGGCGGAACACCGAGGGCAGCATTCCGGTGGCCAGCGCAGTGGTCAGCGTGGACTGATCGGCGATCCGGTGCGGGTTGAATCCCTTGCCGAACCGGTCCACCCCGAAGACCACCTGGTCCAGATCGGTCGGTTTGGCCGCGCTGTGCTGTTTGGGCGGAGCGGAGACCAAGGGTGGCGGCGGGTAGTTCGTGCACGCGGCGACCAGGCCGAGCACGGCGAACAACACGCACGCCACGCGTAGCCTCGATCTGCGGTGCCCGGTTCTCATCGTGTTCGAAGCCTGCCAGAGCGCGTGTGCGGCCGGCGCCTCGGCCCGTGCGTAGCCTGCACGGCATGCGAATCGACGAGTTTCCCCGCCACCCGCTGTTGTTCGGACCGTCCCCGGTGCACCGGCTCGACCGGCTCGGCGAACATCTCGGCGGGGCCCGGATCTGGGCCAAGCGGGAGGACTGCAATTCCGGGATCGCCTACGGCGGCAACAAGACCCGCAAACTCGAGTACCTGCTCGCGGACGCGCTCGCCAAGGGTTGCGACACACTCGTCTCGATCGGCGGGGTCCAGTCCAACCACACCCGCCAGGTCGCCGCGGTGGCCGCGCACGCCGGGCTGAACTGCGTTCTGGTGCAGGAGCAGTGGGTGGACTGGCCGGACGCGGTCTACGACAAGGTCGGCAACATCCTGATCAGCCGGATCGCCGGGGCGGATGTGCGGCTGGTGCGGGCCGGTTTCGACATCGGCATCCGGGAGAGCTGGCAGCAGGCGCTGCGTGAGGTGGAGGACTCCGGCGGGGTCCCCTACGCCATCCCGGCCGGTGCCTCGGACCACCCGCTCGGCGGTCTCGGATTCGCCAGCTGGGCGGCCGAACTCGCCGAACAGGAACGTGAACTCGGCGTCTTCTTCGACACGATCGTGGTGTGCTCGGTGACCGGCAGCACCCAGGCCGGAATGCTCGCCGGGTTCGCCGCGCTCGACGGGCCACCGCGCCGGGTGATCGGCATCGACGGCTCGGCCAAACCGGAGCAGACCCGCGCGCAGATCACCCGGATCGCCGAGGACACCGCCGCGCTGCTGGACACCCGTCTCGAGCAGGAGCCCGTCCTGGACGAGCGCTACCACGCGGGCACCTACGGCATCCCGGACGAGACCACCCTGGAGGCGATCCGGCTCGCGGCCCGCACCGAGGGGATGCTCACCGACCCGGTGTACGAGGGGAAATCCATGGCCGGGCTGATCGATCTGGTCCGCCGTGGCGAGATCGGGCCGGACAGCACGGTGCTGTACGCCCACCTCGGTGGTCAGCCGGCGCTCAACGGGTACTCCGGGCTGTTCGACCGCTGAGCCTCCGCCCGGTCGCCGCCGCGCGCACGCAGCCACCCGCCGAGTGCGGCGGCGCCCGGGCCGAACACCGCGAGCAGCAGGAAACACCAGGAGTACAGCGCCGCGGGTTCCCCCATGTTCTGCAACGGGGCGAGTCCCACCGGCTGGTGCACGGTGAAATAGGCGTAGGCCATCATGCCCGAGCACAGCACCGCCGCCGGGCGGGTCGCCAGGCCGAGTCCCACGAGGACCGCGGTGACCAGCTGCACGAGGGTCACCCACCAGTCGAAGGTGAATGCCTCGATGGCGCCGCCACGGCCGTCCACCCCGCCGAACAGACCGAACAGGCCGAGCAGCGCGTGCAACAGGTACAGCAGTGCGATGACCACGCGGAACGCGGCGAGCACCCAGCTCCGCGCAGCCGGTCCGGTCGCTTTCTCCCGCAGAGTCGAGATATCCATCCTCATGCTCCGTTCATCCGGTTCCGGTCACTGATACCGGTGCGTCGAACGGAGCGGCAGAGGATCGACACCCTGCGTGGGGGAGTTTCGCGCGTTGACCGTTGACCCTGCTGCTAGCCCTGCTTCGAGCGGGAGCGGGCCTTCGCGCGCTCGGTCGCGGGCAGGATCACTTTGCGCACCCGGATCACGTCCGGGCCGACCTCGACACATTCGTCGCCGGAGCAGAACTCCAGGGCCTCCTCGAGCCCGAGCTTGCGCGGCCGGGCGAGACGCTCGAGCTCATCGGCGTTCGAGGAGCGCATGTTCGTGAGCTTCTTCTCCCGCGCGATGTTGATGTCCAGGTCCTCGGCCCGCGGGTTCTCCCCGACCACCATGCCCTCGTAGGCCTGCCAGCCGGGTTCCACGAAGAAGGAACCGCGGTCGGCGAGCTGCATCATCGCGTAGGCGGTGATCTGGCCCGCCCGGTCGGCGACCAGCGAGCCCGACTGCCGGGTGCGGAACTCGCCCGCCCACTCCCGGTAGGAGTCGAACACGTGGTTGGCGATCCCCGCGCCACGGGTCTCGGTGAGGAACTCGGTGCGGAACCCGATCAGCCCGCGTGCCGGGATCACGTACTCGACCCGCACCCGCCCGGACTCGTGCCCGCCCATGGTCTCCAGCTGTCCCTTGCGCGCGGCGACGAGCTGGGTGATCGCGCCCAGGTGCTCCTCCGGGGCGTCGATGGTCAGGTACTCGTAGGGCTCGTGCCGTTTGCCGTCCACGATCCGCTCGACCACCTGCGGTTTCCCGACGGTGAGCTCGAAACCCTCCCGGCGCATCTGCTCCACGAGCACCGCGAGCGCCAGCTCACCACGCCCGCGCACCTCCCAGCAGTCCGGGCGCTCGGTGGGCAGCACCTGCACGCTGACGTTACCGATCAGTTCCTGGTCCAGCCGGGCCTTGACCATGCGCGCGGTCAGCTTCTTGCCGCCGCCCTTACCGGCGAGCGGCGAGGTGTTCACGCCGATGGTCATCGAGATCGCCGGCTCGTCCACGGTGATGCGCGGCAGCGGCTTCGGGTCCTCCGGGTCCACGAGGGAGTCGCCGATGGTGATGTCCGGGATCCCCGCGATGGCCACCAGGTCACCCGCGCTGGCCTCCTCGGCGGGCACCCGGTCCAGCGCCTCGGTGACCAGCAGCTCGGCGATGCGCACCCGCTGGTTGGAGCCGTCCTCGCGGGACCAGGCCACCGACTCGCCCTTGCGCAGGGTGCCCGCGTAGATCCGGCACAGCGCGATCCGGCCGAGGAAGTTCGACGCGTCCAGGTTGGTGACCAGCGCCTGCAGCGGCGCGTTCGCGTTCCCGCGCGGCGCGGGAACGTGCTCGAGCAGCACGTCGAACAGCGGATCGAGGTTCTCGTTGTCCGGCACCTTGCCGTCCTCGGGCGCCTCGAGGCTCGCCCTGCCCGCCCGGGCCGAGGCGTAGATCACCGGGAGGTCGAGCACCGAGTCGTCTGCCCCCTCGACCTCGGCGGCCAGTTCGAGCAGCAGGTCGTGGGTCTCCTCGACGACCTCGGCGATGCGCGCGTCCGCGCGGTCCACCTTGTTCACCACGAGCACCACGGGAAGGTTCGCGGCCAGCGCCTTGCGCAGCACGAACCTGGTCTGCGGGAGCGGCCCCTCGGAGGCGTCCACGAGCAGCAGCACCCCGTCCACCATGGACAGTCCGCGCTCCACCTCACCGCCGAAGTCGGCGTGACCCGGGGTGTCGATGACATTTATCACCACATCACCCTGCTCGGTGACGCGCCGGACCGCGGTGTTCTTGGCGAGGATCGTGATCCCCTTCTCCCGCTCGAGCTCGCCGGAGTCCATGACCCGGTCGATCGGCTCGGTGCGCGCGGAGAAGGCACCGGACTGGCGCAGCATCGCGTCGACGAGCGTGGTCTTGCCATGGTCGACGTGCGCGACGATGGCGACATTGCGCAGGTCGGTGCGGATGTCGGCATCCGCTGCCTGGTGCGCGGTGGACACGGTTGCTGTGGACACGCGAGTACTCCCCGGTGAATTCGCTGGCTTACTCAGAAATTCGGACGACGGCCTGCCCCCACGGGGGTGGCCCAGCTCAGTATACGTGCCGATCACCACTCATCTCCGGCCACACTGGCCAGGTTAGCCTTACCTATGTCACTCTCGCGGTGGAACACGACCTGTCGCCCGAGGAATTGAGGAGTCGAGCCGATGGGCAAGAAGAAGCTCGGCGCCACGCCACAGGAGACGGTGAAGCTCTGGACCAAGGCCGGCAAGGTCAAGAAGAAGTGCTGCCGGTCCAAGTCACGCTGCAAGAAGTGCCCGGTGCTCGCGCTGAAGAAGGCACGCAAGGAGCTCGCCAAGGCAGCCTGAGCAGCGGAATCACCCCCTGCCGAGCTGGCGGAGCAGCGCACAGGCCGCCTCGTGGGTCCGCGGCAGGCGTTCCTGCCACACCCGCGGCTGCTGGTCCCGCAGCTGCGGATCCACCCCGAACCGGTCCGCGGCCAGCCAGCGCACGCTCGCCGCGTTCAGCGAAAGCCGCTCGTCCCGTCTGGCCAGGGCGGCCACCGTGCACGGGCCGAGCACCGCGAGGGTCTCCCCGCCGTCGAACACCCCGCGCAGCACATCGGCGAGCAGGATCAGCGCGGCGAACCGGGACCAGCCCTCGGTGCCGTCCAGTTCCACCCCGACGAGCACCAGCACGTAGTCCCCGGTCACCGTGCTCCCGTGCAGCTCGCACTCGGCGTACACCTCGCGCAGCCTGGTGCGCAGATAGGCCGGGGTGGCCAGGCCGGTGAGCCCGTCGCACACCTCGATGCTGGTCGCCTCGCGCACCGCCACATCCGCCCAGGCCACCGCGGTCGCCCGGAGCAGCGGAGTGGGCAGCTCGTCCGGATCGACCTCGCGATCCACTTCGAGCCCGCCAGGGGCACGCAGCACCGTGTGCAGTGCCGCGAGGTCGGAGAGCGTCTCGGCGAGTCCGGCCCCCGTGTTCGCCCGCGCCCGAGCGAACTCGGCAGCCGGGCCGAGCAGATCCTCGTCCTTGCTCGCCGCGACACAAAGCTTGTCGACCTCGGGGAGCGCCCATTCACTGGGAAACGGCCAGCCCGCCGCGAGGCTGGTCGTGCGCCAGTGCGAACGCAATGTGCGCACGATTGCGGCCAGGCCGTCGCGTGAAGGCCGCGGGCCTGCTTCGCGCAATCCCACTTGTGTTCTGCCCCTCCCCATCGTGTCCACGGAGCTCCGTGGCCGTTGTCGTTCGCGAAAGGGTGACGCACGACGGTGTTGATCATGACGCGGGTCCGGTAAAAAGAATGCCCGCCCGTTCGGGAGAACTTTGCGAGGTGGCGTGACGGAGCACGAACTCGTCCGTCACACTGTTCCCCACAGTGGAACGCAGTAGAGGAGAACCGTGTCGACCGTTCCGGCCCAGGCCAGCGGCCCGAGCGATGCCGAGCTGATCAACTCGGTTCGCCATGGGTCCACCACGGCCTATGGCGAGTTGTACCAGCGGCACGTCGCTGCCGCCTACAACCTGGCCAGGCAGGTTTCCCGCTCCCCGGCGGAGGCCGACGACCTGGTGTCCGAGGCCTTCGCGAAGGTGCTCGACACGCTGCGCGCGGGCAACGGCCCGGACACGGCGTTCCGCGCCTACCTGCTGACCTCACTGCGGCACACCGCGTACGACAAGACCAGGCGGGACCGCAAGGTCGAGTACACCGACGACGTCACCACCAGCGGGGCGCCCGCGGACTCGATCAGCGTGCCCTTCTCGGACACTGCGGTCGCCGGGCTGGACCGCTCGCTCGCGGCGCGGGCCTTCGCGCGGCTGCCCGAACGGTGGCAGACGGTGCTCTGGCACATGGAGGTCGAGGGTTCCTCGGCCTCCGAGGTGGCCACCATCCTCGGTATTTCCCCGAACGGCGTCTCCGCGCTCGCCTACCGCGCCCGGGAGGGCCTGCGGCAGGCCTACCTGCAGGTGCACCTCGCCGAGACCGGTGAGGACCGCTGCCGCGCCACCGTGGACCGGCTCGGCGCCTGGACCAGGGGCGGGCTCGCGAAGCGGGAGACCGCCCAGGTCGAGGCGCATCTCGACGAATGCGAGCAGTGCCGGGCGCTCGCCGCCGAACTCGCCGATGTCAACGGGGCGCTGCGCGCGGTGCTGGCCCCGCTCGTGCTCGGCGGAGCGGCCGCGGGTTACCTGGCCGTCGCGGGCAGCACGACCGCCCATGCCGCGACCGCGGTCGGCGCGGCCTCCAGCGCGGGCGGAGCCGCCGGTGCCGCGGCCGCCATGCCGCGCCAGTTCATCGGGGTCGGCGTGGGCACCGCCGCGGTGGCCGCCGCCGTCGCGGTGGCCATGACCGCGGGCTCGGGTCCGCAGCAGATCCCCACAGCGGCACCGGCCCAGCAGCAGCCCGCGCCGGCGGCACCGAAACCACCCGCGCCACCGGCACCGCCCGCGGCCCCTCCGGCGCAGCCACCGGCCGCTCCCCCCGCTGCCCCGCCGCCCGCGCAACCACCGCAGGCGCCACCGCCGCCCGCGGCGCAACCACCCGCGCAGCCGCCGCCACAGCAGCCCGCGCCACCGGCGCAGCCGCCGAAACCGGGCGAGCCGAAGGTCACCGCGGCGGGCCCGGGCGCGGACATCTCACTCGAACCGGGCGGTCCCGCCGTGGACGTGCCGATCACCGTGACCAACACCGGGGCGGGCAAGTCCGAACCGGTGGACACGAAGCTGAACCTGCCGCCCGGGGTCCGCGCGATCGGCGGCGGCCAGGGAGCGGGCGGCCCCAAGGCCTTCGCGCTCGACGCGCCCGCCAAGGACGATTCGACCGTGCACTGCCCCGGCGGCACGGGCACGGTCGAGTGCACCACCCAGCGCGGGCTCGAGCCCGGCGAAAAGGTGACCATGCTGTTCCGGCTCGCCGCGGACCGCGACGCCAAGGGCGGCGTGGTGACCGGAACGGTGAACTCGGGCACCACGGTCCCGGTCAAGGTGCGGGTCCCGGTCAAGGTCAAACCGCTGCCCGAGGACGGCGTCGAGCTGCGCATGCGCCAGCTCGATCTGGACCCGCTGCGGCTGCCGATCGTCGCGATGCGGGTGACCAACACCGGGCAGACCACCAAGCACGGGTACCTCCGCTACGACAAGGGCACCCTGCGCCCGCTGCAGCTCGGCTCGATGCACTGCGATTCCGGGCTCACCAAGACCGTCTGCGTGACCAGGGACGAGCTGCGTCCCGGCGAGTCCGCCCGGATGACCGTGCTGGTGCCGTTCGCGGTGCTGCAGACCGTGGTGATCAACGGCAAGGCACGGATCGGCGAGGCGACCGACACCGCACGGGTCTACGTGCACCGGCCGCTGGATCCGCCGGTGTGGCCGATCCCGGATGAGCCTGCCCAGCCCCCGGGGCAGACCCCGGATCCCACCCCGGGACCGTCCTCGAGCACCGAGCCGACCCCGCCGAGCACCACCCGGCCCGGCAAGCCGAGCCCAACCCGGCCCTCGGAGAGCTCCGCGCAGCGGCCACAGCATCCATCGCACCCGTCGCATCCGTCGCAGCCGACACACCCGGCGGCTCCCCCGTCGAGCACCCCGGCGCGCCCGACGCCGACCCCGGGCACGAGCAGCGCGCCGAACGCCGGCGGGAACTACGTGACGGTCCCCGGACACACCGGATAACCGGAGGTGCGTGCGCGCCCGGATTCGATGGCGGATACGCTGTCCGGCGTGGCTTTCGTGGAAACCGTTCTCGCCAAGACGCCGCAACCGCTGCGCTCACTGCTCATCAAGCACCGTGAGCTGCTGAAATTCGCCGTTGTCGGCGGGATCTGCTGGGTCATCACCATGGTCGTGTGGTACGGCCTGAAGTGGACGATCCTGGCGACCAAGCCGGTCACCGCGCAGGTGATCGCCGTGATCGTGGCCACGATCGTGTCCTATGTGCTCTCCCGCGAATGGTCCTTCCGCACCAGGGGCGGCCGGGACCGGCACCACGAGGCGGCCCTGTTCTTCATCATCGCGGGCTTCGCCGTCGCCCTCACCGTGGTTCCGACGCTGTTCTCCCGGTACGTGCTGCAGCTCGAGACGCCGTACGTGTCCATGCCGACCCAGGAAGTGGCCGACTTCATCTTCGGCGGCATCCTCGGCACGATCATCCAGACGATCTTCCGCTTCTGGGCCTTCCGCAAGTGGGTGTTCCCGCAGGAGGGCGCCCGCGCCCGCAAGGGCAATGTCTCCGCGCTGCGTCCGGAGGACTCCCCGCACGTGCGCGCCGACGACGAGGTCGCCTGACACCGTATCGCCGTGTCGCTGGTTTCCGCGCTGCTGCGGCGAGTACCCCAGCCGTTGCGCGGGGTACTGCTCAAACACCGTGAACTGCTGAAGTTCGGTGTGGTCGGCGCGACCACGTTCCTCATCGACACCGCGATCTTCTATTTCCTCAAGACCACGGTACTGGCGCCGAAACCGGTGACCGCGAAGATCGTGGCCACGCTGATCGCCACCATCACCTCCTATGTGCTCAACCGGGAATGGTCCTTCCGCACCAGGGGCGGCCGGGAACGCCACCACGAAGCCTTCCTGTTCTTCCTGGTCAGCGGGCTCGCACTGGCCCTGAACACGGCGCCGCTCTGGATCTCCCGTTACCTGCTCGACCTGCAGGTGCCCGATACGAGCCGGGTCGCCCAGGAACTCGGCGACTTCATCTCCGCACAGGTGATCGGCACCCTGATCGCCATGGTGTTCCGGTACTGGGCGATGCGCCGGTTCGTGTTCCCCGAGCCGGAAGCGCGGAACTAGCGGGTCACCGCGGTGCGGTCCGCCAGGCCTGTGGTTCCTGCGGTGGCGGCGGGGCGAGCAGGAACAGCGAAAAGGTGGCCGGCCTGCGCACGGACAGCTCCAGGCGCCCGCCATCGGCGTCCACCAGTGCCCTGGCCAGCGCCAGCCCGACCCCGCTCGATCCGCCTCCGGAGACCCCGCGCTCGAACATGTGCCTGGCGAACTCGTCCGGCACCCCGGAGCCGCCATCGCTGACCTGGATCACCACGGTGGACTCCTCCTGACGAACGGAGAGCCGCACCTTTCCCCCGCCGTGCTTGACCGCGTTGTCCAGCAGCACCCCGATCGCCTCACGCAGCCGCGAGGGGGTGGCCACCGCACGCAGCCCGTCGGGGATCCGCAGTTCGAGCGAGCCGCCGGAGGCGCGCACCACGGGCCGCCATTCCTCGGCGATCGCGCGCAGCTGTTCGGAGAGCTCGACCGGGCGCGCCTCGTTCGCCCGTGCCGCGCGGGATTCGGCGAGCAGATCGTCGAGCACCTTGCCGAGCTTGTCGGCCTGTTCCATGGCCGCGCCCGCCTCCGCCGCGGTGTCCTCGTCCGGGGAGTCGACGAGTCCCTCGATCCGCAGCTGCAGCGCGGTCAGCCTGCTGCGCAGCTGGTGCGAGACATCCCCGACGAGGTTGCGCTCGCGCTGCACGAGGCGGTTCAGCGCGGTCGCGGCGGTGTCCAGGGCACCGGCGACCATGTCCAGCTCGGCGACCCCGTAGCGCTGGTTCTCCGGCCGGAAATCCCCCGCGCCGAGCCGGTCCGCGCGTTCGGCGACATCCCGCAGCGGGCGGGAGAGGCGCCGCGCGGTCACGGTGGCCACCAGGGTGCCGATGGCCAGCGAACCGAGCAGCACGAGGACCACGAACAGACCCATCCGCACCTGCTCGTCCCGCGTCGGCTCGGACGGCGCGATCAACCGCACCGAGCCGCCGCGCACCAAGGGCACCTGCTCCTCGATCGGATCGGCCCCGGGATCGGCACCGAACTCGAGCGTGCGCGCCTGCGTACGGACCACGATCCGCCCCCGGTCCGGCGCGCCGTACTGGAACTTGGCCAAATTGAGCGGACGCCCGTCGGCGAGGTCGTCGTCCAAGGTGGTGGCGATCTGCTGCGCCTTGCCGGCCAGCTGCTGCCGGGAGATCGTCTCCACGACGGTGACCATGCTCAGGGTGAGCGGAATACCGAGTGCCAGCCCGGTCACCGCGACCGTGAACAGGGTGGCGAGCAGGATCCTTCGGCGCATCAGTCCGCGTTGAACCGGAATCCGACGCCGCGGACGGTCGCGATCCGCCGCTCGGCCGAACGCGGGTGCCCGTCCCCGAGCTTGCGGCGCAGCCAGGACATGTGCATGTCCAGCGTCTTGGAGCCTTTGAGTTCGGGTGCGTGCCACACCTCGGTGAGGATGTCCTCGCGCGGGACGACCTGGCCGGCGTGCGTGAGCAGCACCCGCAACAGCTCGAACTCCTTGTTCGCGAGGTTGATCTCCTCCCCGTCCACAGTGACCCGGCGCGCGGAGAGGTCCATGCGCACCCCGTTGGCCTCGACCGTCTCCGGGGCCCTGCGGCGCAGCAGCGCCCGGATGCGCGCCATCAGTTCGGCCAGCCGGAAGGGTTTGGCCACGTAGTCGTCCGCCCCGGCGTCCAGGCCGACCACGAAGTCCACCTCGTCGGCGCGCGCGGTCAGCATCAGCACCGGGATCCCCACCCCCGCCGAGCGCAGGCTGCGGCACACCTCGAGGCCGTCCACGCCCGGCAGCCCGAGGTCGAGGATGAGCAGGTCGATCCCGCCGCCGGAGGCGCGGTCGAGCGCCACGTCTCCCTCGGTGACCACCTCCGGCTGGTACCCCTCCCTGCGCAGCGCGCGGGCCAGGGGCTCGGCGATCGCCGGATCGTCCTCGGCGAGCAGTACGACACTCATGACGTCGTTCCCGGATGTGCACTCACGCCTGCGATCGTAGCCCTGCGAGGATTGCCCTCATGTCAACCGCTGACCTGACTCTCGCCCTGGAGCTCGCCGAGGCCGCGGACGAGCACACCCTCGCCCGGTTCTCCGCCGTCGACCTGCGTGTCGAGACCAAGCCGGACCGGACCCCGGTCACCGATGCGGATATCGCGGTCGAGGACCTGATCCGGGCGCGGATCGCCGAGCGCAGGCCCGGCGACGAGGTGGCGGGCGAGGAACGCGGTGGCACCGTCGGCAGCGGCCGCTGCTGGCTGCTCGACCCGATCGACGGAACCAAGAACTTCTCCCGCGGCGTCGGCGTGTGGGCGACCCTGATCGCGCTGCTCGAGGACGGCGAACCGACCGTCGGCGTGGCCAGCGCACCCGCGCTCGGCCGCCGCTGGTGGGCCGCGAAGGGACACGGCGCCTTCGTGCGCGATCACCGGGGCACCCGGCGGATCACCGTGTCCGGGGTCGGCGCGCTCGCCGATGCCTACCTGTCCACCACCGAGTTCACCACCTGGCGTGAACATCACAGCCTCGCCGCCTACGAACGGCTCTCCGGGGCGTGCTGGCAGAGCAGGGCGCTCGGGGACTTCTGGTCGCACTGCCTCGTCGCGGAAGGTGCCATCGACCTCGCCGCGGAACCCATCGTGAGCCCCTGGGACATCGCCGCGCTGTTCGTGATCGTCACCGAGGCCGGTGGCCGGTTCACCGATCTTTCCGGGCAGCCGCGCTACGACAACGGCTCGGTACTGTCCAGCAACGGCCTGCTGCACGAAGCCGCGCTCGGTGAGCTCGACCGGCAGGATTGAGGGCCGGAATCGACCGAATCGCCGGGTTCGCCGCATGCGCCCGGACTCGGCACCCTATGCTGCGATCATGACGTGGGGTGACCAACAGGGAAATCAGCAGCAGGGCGGCTACGGGGGCGCGTACTCGGATCCGATCACCGGGGAACCGAGGGGGTACCCGGAGCAACCCGGCACACCGCAGCCCTATCTGCAACAGCCCTACCCGCAGCAGCCGTATCAGCAGCAGCCCTACCCCCAGTCCGGTTTCCCGCAGCCCGGGTATCCCCAGCCCGAGTTCCCCCAGCCGCAGCCGGGTTTCGCGCCCCCGCGGCGCGGGATCCGTCCCGGCGTGCTCGTCTCGGTCGTCGCGGTGGTCGTGGTCGCCGCGATTGTGGTCGGTGTGGTGTTCCTGATGCGCGGATCGACGGGGCAGGACGAACGGCAGCGGGCACTCCCGGCGCCGAGCTCCTCCGCTACTCCCCCACCGTCCTCGTCCTCCGCCGCGCCCGCGAACGTGGCACCGGTGGTGCCCGGCTGGCAGGTGGTCGCCTCGACCAAGAAGGGGCTCGCCTACGACGTCCCGCCGGGCTGGAAGGTGGAGAGCCCCAGCACGATCATCGGCTACGAGCAGCCGGACCCGAAGACGCCGTACGGGGCGAAGCCCTACGTGGCCGGTTCCGGGGCGGCGCAGTTCGCCGGGGACTGCACGGCCAAGGACGGGCACCGCGCGCAGGCGGCCATCCTCTCCGCGGGCGATGCCAAACCGGATGTCGGAGCGCGGGGCGGCGTCGCGCTCTGGCTACAGGGTGCGGGGATGGACAAGAAGGGCAGCATCCCCAAGGTCAAGCCGGAGCCGGTGACCGAGCGCCGGATCGCGGACGGCTCGGCCGCCTCGAGTTCCGCGGCGAGCGTGGATCTGCCCGCCGATCAGCAGGGCGGCCCCTGCGCGGCGAAGAAGGTGCACGCGATCTCGGTCGCGGTCAGCGTGGCGGGCAAGACCAGGGTGTTGATCATCGAGGCCGATCAGGCGGGCAAGACGGTGGACAAGGCCACCATGGACAAGATCGCCGCTAGCCTTCGTCCGCTTTCCTAGCCGCATCTGCCTCAGCCGCATCGACACCCGCAGCCTCGATACCGGAGACATCGATCCGGTGCCGACCGGTGTCCTCGGCGTCGACGAGGCCGACCGCGCCACGTGTCACCTGCGCCCAGGCCAGCCGCCCGAACAGGTAGTGACAGGCCACGGCTTCCTCTTCGAAACTGCTCCAGTCGTAGCGGCTGCCCCGTTCCCGCCAGAACACATCCCAGTGCCCGGATTCGTCGGTGACCAGGCACCACGCCTCGTCCCGCTCGGCCCCGATGCTCACCAGTTCGGCGGGGATACCGAGGGTGGTGAGGCAGCCGGAAAGCGATTCGGCCTTCACTGGGGCTCCTTCCCATGTCGTCGGGGTCTCGGGAACCGGAAGCTGGCGGCCGGGCCGCGCGCACGGGCGGGGCATGTGCCCGATCGGGAACAGGTGACTGCGGAACAGTGCGACCGAAGCCGCCGCCGAATGCGGGGGTTTCCCCGAGGAGACCGCTTTCGTCCGGTCGGTGCGCGGATCCCGGCGCGGCAGCGGACCGGTTTCCGGCTCACCCGCGGGATCGCGCGCGTACTTCGGCAAACGCAGCGGCGTGGTGTGCGGATCCTGTGCCAAGTCCCCTCGTCCCTACGTCGTTTCCAGTCCTGCGCGGATCGCGCGGTACACCGCACG
>NZ_JALM01000034.1 GCF_000737195.2 Sciscionella sediminilitoris | reverse complement strand
GGCAGCGGCCGCCGCACCGCGCTGGTGACTCCGTCGCTGGCACGGGCGGCGGCCGTCCGTTCACTCGACGGGCGGCCGTATCCGGTAGTGCGCTGCACGAGCGGTCGCCCGATCGGATCCACGATCGATTCGAGATCGCTGATCGTCTTGTAGGAACCGTTGTCCGCACCGGCCATCCGGCTGATCGTCTCCTCCATCAGCGTGCCGCCGATGTCGTTGACCCCGCCCTGCAGCACCGCGCGGCAGGTCTGCTCGCCGAGCTTGACCCAGGAGCACTGGATGTTGTCGATCAGGCCGTGCAGCAGCAGTCGCGCCAGGGCGTGCACCGCCCGGTTCTCCCGCGCGGTCGGGCCCGGCCGCGCCAGCCCGGCGAGGTAGATGGGCGAACTCTGGTGGATGAACGGGAGCAGCACGAATTCGGTGAACCCGCGTTTTCCGGTCTTCTCCAGGGCGCGGCGCTGCAGATCGGCGATCAGCTTGATGTGCCCGACCCAGTGTTCGGGGGTGTCCACGTGCCCGTACATCATCGTGGATGTCGTCGGGATACCCAGCTCGTGCGCGGTGGAGATGACCTCGATCCAGCTGGAGGCGGGCAGTTTGCCCTTGGTGAGCACCCAGCGGATGTCATCGTCCAGGATCTCCGCGGCGGTCCCGGGTAGCGAGTCCACGCCCGCCTCCTTGACTCGGCCGAGCCAGTCCCGGACGGACAAGTTGGTGCGCGAGGCACCGTTCACCACCTCCATCGGGCTGTACGCGTGCAGGTGGATGTCCGGGCGGCGGCGCTTGACCTCCTCGGCGAGGTCGAAGTACGCGGTGCCGGGCATGTCCGGGTGAATACCGCCCTGCATGCAGATCTCGGTCGCGCCCGCTTCCCACGCCTCGTCCACCCGGTCCCCCACCTGCGCAAGAGAAAGGGTGAACGCGTCGGCATCGGTACGCCGCTGAGCGAACGCACAGAACCGGCAACCGGTGTAGCAGACGTTGGTGAAGTTGATGTTGCGGGTCACCACGAAGGTGACGTCGTCCCCGCAGGTCTCGGCGCGCAATCCGTCCGCGAGCCCGGCAAGGGCCTCGAGTTCGTCCCCGTCCGCGTGCAGCAGGGCCAGCGCGTCGGCATCGGAGAGCCCGGCAGGGTCCTTCTCGGCGCGCCGCAGGGCTTCCGCGATCTCGCCGTCCATCCGGCTCGGCGCCGTGGCCGGCTTGACCTTGCCACGCAACTGTTCCCAGTCCCCGTAAACCGAATCGAAATCACTGCGCCGGTCGCTGCTGCGGCCCTGCGAGTCGACCTCGACGTGCAGTTCGGTGCGCCCGTACTCGGCGAGCCCACCGTCCGGTTCCTGCCACGGAATCCCGACCGGCGCGGCGTTCTCGCGCACCAGGCCGGTTTCCGGATCGGCGAGGGCATCCACGTGCCCGCGCAGCCGGGGATCCAGCCAGGGCTCGCCGAGGCGCACGTACTCCGGATAGATCGGCAGCCGTTCGCTCATCGTGTACCCGGCGGCCTCGGTGTGCTTGGTCAGCTCCTCGATCTGCGGCCAGGCCAGTTCCGGGTTGACGTGATCCGGGGTGACCGGGGAAACCCCGCCCCAGTCGTCGATTCCCGCGCGCAGCATCAACTCGTACTGCCTGCCGATCAGGTTCGGCGGGGCCTGAATGCGCATCTTCGGGCCGAGCACGAGCCGGGCGACCGCGATGGCCGCGGCCAGTTCCTCGAGTTCGGCATCCGGTACCGCGCGCATCTTGGTGTCCGGCTTCGCGCGGAAGTTCTGCATGATGACTTCCTGGATCCCGCCGTATTCACGGGATATCCGGCGGATCGCGAAGATCGACTCGGCGCGCTCGGTATGCGTCTCCCCGATCCCGATCAGCAGTCCGGTGGTGAACGGCACCGAGGTGCGGCCCGCGTCCTCGAGCACGCGCAGCCGGACATCCGGATCCTTGTCCGGGGAGCCGAAGTGCGGCCCGCCCTTCTCGGTGAACAGTCGGCGCGCGGTGGTCTCGAGCATCATCCCCATCGAGGCGGCGACCGGTTTGAGGCGCTGGAAATCCTGCCAGCCGAGCACTCCCGGGTTCAGATGCGGCAACAGGCCGGTTTCCTCCAGCACCCGGATCGACATGGCCCGCACATAGGAGAGCGTGTCGTCATAGCCGTGCGCATCCAGCCATTCCCGGGCCGCGCTCCACCGGTCCTCCGGACGGTCGCCGAGGGTGAACAGGGCCTCGGTGCACCCGGTGGCCGCGCCCTTGCGGGCGATGTCGAGCACCTCGTCCGGGGAAAGGTACGGGGATTCCAGCCGTCCCGGAACGGTGACGAACGTGCAGTAACCACACCGATCCCGGCACAACCTCGTCAGCGGGATGAACACCGAGCGGCTGTAGGTGATCACCTTCGGGCGGTCCAGCTCGGCGAGGCCCGCATCCCGCACCCGGCTCGCGTGCTCGGTGAGCGTCTCGAGTTCGGGCCCGCGCGCGTGCAGCAGCACCGCGGCCTCGTCCACGTCGATCGTCTTGCCGTCCCTGGCCCTGGCCAGCGCCCTGCGCACCGCGGACGCGTTCGGTTCCACCATGCCCACGACGCTAGGCCGCGGTGACCGCCCGCTTCCACCACCCGGCCGGGAGATCGTCCGCGGCGCGAGTGTTTGTGCTGCTCGCGGCTTGCCAATCGGGTGTTCCGCGCGTATTACCTAAAGTGTGTCCTCGATCATCGGCAAGCACATCGGCGGGCGCACCTACTACTATCTGGTGCGCTCCGAACGGGTGGACGGCAAACCCCGGATCACCGAGCAGCGCTACCTCGGCACGGGCGAGGACATCGCGGAGGCGGTGGCCGGGTCCGCGGGTGCCCCGCGTTCCACCCGGCATCTGCGGTTCGGGGATGTCGCCGCGACCTGGTCCACCCTGGGGAGGCTCGGTTTCGTGGACACCGTGGAGAAACTGGCCCCCGGACGCGGGATGGCGCTGGCGCTCGCGGTGCTGCACCGGGCCACCGCCCCCGGCCTCTCCCTGGAACAGTGGTGGCGGGATTCCGCGGCTGCCCGGTTCGTCCGGCCCCGGGTTCGGGCGGATTCGGTCAGCGACGCCGAATTCTGGCGGCTGGCGCGGCGCCTGTCCGCGAACCGGCTGGCCGCCATCGAACAGGCGCACGCCGCGCGGTTGCTGGAACACCTCGGCGCCGGGGAACCGGTGACCCTCGCGGTGGATGTGCCGAACTTCGACCTCGCCCTGCTCGTCACCAGGGACGGCGCGATTCCGCTTGTCTCGTACACCGAGGGGACGCAGGCGCGGCGCGGCGAACCGTTCGAGCAGACCGCGGCCCTGCTCGCCGGGCGACTCGGGGTGCGCAACCATCCGACGGTGGTGTTCGACGCCGAGCAGCGCGCCGGTCTGCACGGGCGTTTCCTCGGCGCGCTGCCGATCGGCGAGTATCCCGGGCTGCGCACCAGGCCCGCTTCCGCGCGGACTCCGGTGGATCCTTCCCGGTTCGCCGGTCTCACCGCGCTGGACACCAGGGAACTGGTCGACGGGGGCAACCGGCGCGTCGTGCTCACCCATTCCGAACGGCTGCACGCCGCCCAGTCCCGTGCCTTCGAGAAGTCCCTGCGCACCGCGACCCGCAGGCTGGACGGTCTGCGCGGACGCCCGCGTGAGCACATCCGCGCCGAGCTCGCCCGGATCACCCGGGATCGCTGGGTGGACCGGGTACTCAGCACCGCCGTCTCCGGGGATTCCGTCGAATGGCGCATCGACGAGTTCACCCGTGCCCGGGTGGACGAGGACTACTTCGGCAAGCAGCTGCTGGTCACCTCGCACGAGGACTGGTCGGTGGCCGAACTGGTCACCGCCTACCGCGCGCGCTATCACCTGGACGGCACCTTCCGGATGCTCCAGGGCCCGGCGAACCCGCCCTGGCGCTGGACCCCGCATCGCAGCGCCGTGCACGAACTCATCGGGGTGCTCGCCGCCGGTGTCGTGCACCTCATGCGGCACGAAGCGGCCGAGCACGGCATCGACCTCTCCGCCCGCGAACTGCTGGAAACCCTGGGCGGTATCGGGGAAACCGTGCTGAAATACCGCTCCACGGGCGGCCGTCCGCGCACCGAGCGGCTGCTCACCGAACTGGACGAGACCGCGCGCTCGCTGTTCGAGTTGTTCGAGCTCGACCGCTATGCGCCACGGCGGCCGTAGTGGCTACTCGCGCGCGGGCGACAGGTACAGGAATTCGGTGACCTTGGCGAGGGTGAGCACGACGCGAACGGGTGCCGGCACCGCGGCACGGTCGGGCTCCACGGTGAGCGCGGGCTCGGTCAGCCGGTGCCTCCGGCGACGGGTGACCAGTTCGCACTCCCCGGCGGCGAGCACATTGCGCACCCAGTCGGTGCGGGATCCGTAGGTCAGCGCCACCACGAATCCCGGGTGCCCGTCGCGACGGCGGAACACGCAGATCGGGTTGTGGTACTCCCGCCCGGAACGCCGTCCGCGGTGGTAGATCACCCCGAAGGCGGGACACCACGGCGCGAGGCGGCCTAGGATGGGGTTGGTGACGGTCCGGTTGAACCGGGCGAGCCGGGTGGACAGGGGCATCGCGGGCTCCCTTCGGAGGATCGATGGTCCGGTCAGGCGTGCGTGCGCTCGGCCGGTTCGGGGGTCCAGGGACGCAGCCGGGGCCGGAAGGCGGGCACCGCGCGCCGGTACTCCTCGTATTCGGCACCGAATCGGCGGGCCAGGGTCGGTTCCTCGTACCAGTGCACGAACGCCGCGGGGGCCGTGGCCGCCGCGGCCGCATAGATCAGCAGCCGGAAATTCCCGAACAGCAGCGCCTGGCCGAGGATGGCCAGCAGCAGCCCCACGTACATCGGATTGCGCACGTACCGGTTGAACCCCGTCACCACCAGGCGCTCGGTCGGGGCGGCCGGGATCGGGGTGCCCTCGGCCTTGACGAACTCGGCGAACGCCGAGGTCGCCGGGACCAGTCCGGCCGCGATCAGCACCGCGCCGGTGACCCGGGCGGCGCCCCAGCCCGGCAGCGGGCGACGGAACCGCCACCGGGTGATCAGCCAGGGGATCAGGCCGACGACGGTCCCCGGGGCCGCGATGTAGAACGCTCCGCTCAACAGCGCCGCCTTCGACTTCTGCATCAGCTTCCTCCTCGGGTGTTCCCGGACGGCGCCACCGCGCGCACGAACAGCTCGGCGAGCTCCACGCAGGCCTGGTCGAGCTCGGGACCTTCGGCTGCCGGACCGCTGCCGAGCAGCCGTCCGGACACCAGATACAACAGGATCGGTCCCAGAAGCTGGCTCAGCAGCGGCAGCAGTGGCCGCCTGCCGATCCGTCCCGCGCGCATCTCCTCCCGCAGCCAGTCGCCGATGCCCGCCATGGCCCGGGGGAAGTACTGCTCGATGAGCCGGCCCGCCGCCCCGTCCGGGCGGCTCAGCGCGTCGGCGAGCAGCGCGGGCGCCACCCGTGGCTGCCGGGTCAGACCGGTCACGAACGCCCGGTAGACCGCGCACACCGTCTGCCGCAGGTCTTCGCCGGAGCGCGCCAGAATGGCCTCGATGTCGAACAGCGGGGTGTAGCTCTCGTAGACTTCCGCGAGCAGGCCGTCCCGCCCGCGGAAGGTGACGTGCAGGCTGTGCACCGAACACTCGGCGGCCCGCGCCACCGCCTCCAGAGTGGTCGCGGCCAGGCCCTGTTCACCGATCAGCACGGCGGCGGCCCGGATCGCCCGCTCCCGCACGGGCTCGCGTCCCCCAGGATCCACTCCCGCGGCGCGCACCGCCGCGTCCAGTGCCCGGCGGGATCCACCAAGGCGGCGCACCAGCGTGCTCCGGGAGATCCCCGCCTCGGCGGCCACCGCGGGCAGCGAAACCTCGGCGACGTCCTGACCGCTCGCTTCGGCCGCGCGGATCGCCGCTCGCACGAGCTCGGCGGGCACCACATCGACATCTGACATGGTTACCAATGTAACCGCAACCCGAGTGTCACGCCAGTTCGATCCGCGCGGGCCGGATGCCGCCGTTGCTCAGCCGGTCAGCGTCGCGGCGAGCTCGGTGAGCAGGTCCGCCCGGTGCTCCTCCAGGTAGAAGTGGTCCCCCTGGTACTCCCGCAGCGCGAACGGGCCCGTGGTGTACTCCGCCCAGCCGCGCACCGAGTCCAGGCGCGTGCGGTCGTCCTCGGTACCGAGCAGCGCGGTGATCGGGCAGGAGAGCTTTCCGGAGTGCCCGTCCACATACCCCTCGGCGAGCTGCAGATCGCTGCGCAGCGCGGGCACCACGAGCTCCCGGATCTCCGGATCGGCGAGGATCTCGCTCGCCGAACCACCGAGCGAGGTGATGTTGCGGACCAGCACCTCGTCGTCGGGATCCAGCAGCGTGGGGAATCCCGAGCGCAGATGCGGGGCGTTCGCACCGGAGAGGAACAGGTGGGCGATCCCGCCGACGGTCTGCGCCGTCTCGTACGCGATGAAGGCCCCCATGCTGTGCCCGAACAGGGCGATCGGCTTGTCCCGCAGGGCTTCCAGTTCACCCGCGAGCTCGGCGACCATCAACGGGGCGTCCTCGACCAGCGGCTCGGTGAACCGCTCGGCCCTTCCCGGATACGCGACCGCGTGCACCTCGACGGACTCGCTGATCTCCTGCTGCCACGCCCGGAAGAACGGCGCGGAACCGCCCGCGTGCGGGAAGCACACCAGCCGGAGCTCGGCGCCGGGGCGCGGGAAATAGCACCGCAGCCAGGTCGAACGACGCGCGGTCCCCTGCTCGCTCACGAATCCTCCTCGCTGGCGCTCGTCAGGCCCGCGAGCGGCGCTGCTGTGCCCAATGGTTCGCTCGCAAGCTCGCTCGCCACGCCCTCCTCGCTGGCGCTCGTCAAGCCCGCGAGCGGCGCTGCTGTACCCAATGGTTCGCTCGCAAGCTCGCTCACGAATCCTCCATCGCCTGGATCAGGCTGTTCGGCCGCATGTCCGTCCAGTTGCGTTCGACGTACTCGAGGCAGGCGTCCCTGGTGTCCTCGCCGTGCACCACGGTCCAGCCCTCGGGCACATCCACGAAGTTCGGCCACAGGGAGTGCTGGCCTTCCTCGTTGACCAGAACGTAGTAGCTGCCGTCGGGGTCCTCGAACGGGTTGGTCATGCTCTTCCCTTCCTCTGCGCCAGCCGCGCGCCGATCACGGCGAGCGGTCCCTGCTCGGTCATCTCCGCATGCGTGCAGTCGACCTCGCACACCTCGATGTCCCCCGCGACGTACGGCTTCCAGTCCGTATGACTCGCCGGTACCTCCCCGGCCCGCCGTGCCGCGGCGAACAGCAGCATGTCCCCGTCATAGTACGGAGGCTCATGCGTGCGCGCGATGTGATTGAGATTCAGGTACGCGGCGTACATCCGCTCGATGTGCTCGGCCCGCAGCCCGGCGAACACCCCGCCCGCCCCGGTGAGCATCCGGGCCGCGCCCGCCGCGTCCAGCCCATCCCCGGCGGGGGTGAACCCCAGGTCCCTGGCGAGCCGCGCGATACCCACATCCGGATCACCGAGGGCCGCACCGTGGGCACGCATCGGGTAGGCGTCCATCAGCGCCAGCAGTTCCACCCGCTCGCCGAGCTCCCGCAACCGGGCGGCGATCGCGTGCGCGAGCAGTCCACCGACCGACCAGCCGAGCAAGCGGTACGGACCGGGTGCGAGCGCGCGCATCCGCTCCGCGTAGTCGTGCGCCGCCTCGGTGAGGGTGCCCGGCAACGGCTCCTGTTCGGCGATACCGCGCGCCTGCAGGCCGTACACCGGACCGTCGACGTGCCCGAGCAGTCCGCTGTAACACCAGGAGAGGGCCACCGCGGGATGCACGCAGAACAGCGGCTCCCCCGCCCCCTCGGTGCGCAGTTCCAGCACCGGCTCCAGCGGCGGTTCGGTCTCGCCCTGCTCGTCGAGCCGCGCGGCGAGCCGGGCCACGGTGGAGGCCTCGAACAGGGCGCGGATGGGTACCTCGATCCCCAGTTCGGTGCGGGCGCGGGCGGCGAGCCTGGTCGCGAGCAGCGAGGTGCCACCGAGCTCGAAGAACCCTTCCTCGGCGCCGACCTCCTCGATGCCCAGCAGTTCGGCGAACAACGCGGCCAGCCGGTGTTCGAGCGGGCTGCGCGGTGCCCTGCCCTTCGCCGCCGCACGCCCCGGTGCGGGCAGCCGTTCGCGATCCAGCTTGCCCTGCACGGTGCGCGGCAGCCGGTCCAACTCCACGAACGCCGCGGGCACCATGTAGTACGGCAGGCGCCGTTCGAGGTCACCGCGCAGCCGCTCGCTTCCCGGCATCCGGTCCACCGGAACCACGTAGCCGATCAGCTGCCCGCCGTGGGCACCCTCGTGTACCACGCAGGCCGCCCCGGCCACCCCGTCCTGTTCGGCGAGCACGGCCTCGATCTCGCCGAGTTCGATCCGGTGCCCGCGCAGCTTCACCTGGCCGTCCGCGCGCCCCAGGTACTCCAGCCGGCCCGCATCGTCGCGGCGCACCAGATCGCCGGTGCGGTACATCCGCCCGCCGGACGGACAGGCCACGAACCGGCTCGCGGTCAGGCCCGGGCGGCCCAGGTAGCCGCGGGCGATCCCGGCCCGCGCACCGGTCAGGTAGAGCTCCCCGGTCACGCCGTCGGGCACCGGTCGCAGCGCGCCGTCGAGCACGAGTGTTCCGGTCCCTGGAATGGGCTCGCCCAGATGCACCGGATCCCGCTCCGCGAGCGTGGCGGTGAGGCTGAACACCGTGGTCTCGGTCGGCCCGTACACGTTGAGCAGGCGGCGCCCGATCGCCCAGCGGCGCACCGCGTCGGCGCCGAGCGGCTCCCCGCCGAGCAGCAGGGTGCCGATGCCGAGTTCCGTGGCGGGCAGGCTGCTCAGCGCGGACGGGGTGAGGAAGGCCGCGTCCACCCGTTCCCGTTCGAGCAGTTCGGCCAGCCCCGGACCGCCGTAGAGCTCCGGCCCCGCGATCACCATGGTCGATCCGGTATGCGCGGCGAGCAGCAGTTCGAGCACCGAAGCGTCGAAGCTGGGCGAGGCGAACGCAAGGGTGCGGGATCCGGCACGAATCCCGGCGTGCTCCCGGATGTGCTCGGCGAGGGCGGCGAGCCCGGAATGCGTGACCAGCACGCCCTTGGGCATTCCGGTCGAGCCCGAGGTGTAGATGGCGTAGGCGGTGTTTTCCGGGCGTGCCACGGAAACCGGAGCTTCCGGCCGGGCGGGGAACACCGGGCCGAGCCAGGTGCCGTCCAGCCCGGCGGCGAGTGCGCCCTCGCTGATCCCGAGCACCGGCTGCGCCTCGGCGAGAATGCCGCGCACCCGTTCACGGGGCAGTTCCGGATCGATGGGCAGCACGGCGGCGCCCGCCTTGGCGATCGCCCACACCGCGGTCAGCTGCGCGGTTCCGCGTGGCAGCAGCACCGCGACCAGATCCTCCGGACCGGCTCCCCGCGCGGCGATTTCGTGCGCGAGCCCGTTCGCCCGCGCGTCCAGCTCCGCGTACCGCAGTTCGGTGCCGTTCTCGCGTACCGCGGGCACTTCCGGATTCCGCCGCGCCGCCGCGCTCAGCAGCTCGCCGAGCGTGCGCGGCTCCGCACCCGCGCGCGGCGGTGTGTGCGCCCGTTCGTGTTCGGCCGGGGTGAGAATGTCCAGGCGGGCCAAGGGGTCTCCCGGCCGGTTCGCCACCGCGTGCAGCAGCCGCTCGAGCCGATCGAACAGCGCATGGGCCGCCGCCTCCGGCACCACGTCCGGCCGATGATCCAGCCGTAGCCACAGCCGCTCCCCGACAGCCGCGACGAGGGTGACCGGATAGTGTGCGGCATCGGTGAGTTCCACCGCGCCCACCCGCAGTTCGCCGAGCGAGCCGGTGACGTTCGGCGCCGGGTAGTTCTCGAAAGCGGTGATCGTGTCGAACAGCCGCTCGGCGCCCGCCACCTGCTGGATGTCGGCCAGTCCGAGGAAATCCTTACCGAGCAGGCTGTTCCGCTCCCGGTGCACCCTGGCGAGCAGCGCGGTGAAGCTCTCCGCCTCGCGGATCCGCACCCGCATCGGGACAGTGTTGACGAACAGCCCGACCATGCGTTCCACCCCGGCCAGTTCCGCGGGCCGGCCGGAGTTCACCGAGCCGAACACCACATCCGTGCGGCCGGTGAGCCTGCCGAGCAGCACCGCCCAGCCCGTCTGCAGCACGGTCGCCATGGTCACCCCGCTGCGCCGGGCGAGCTCGGTGAACGGGGCCGCGTCCAGGGTCCGGGTCAGCTGCCGCGGCCGCTGCGTCCCGGAACCGGGGGCCAGCAGGGTCGGTCCGTCGAGCCCCGCGAGATGCTCCCGCCAGGCCGCACGCGCCGCCGCCGTGTCCTGATTCGCATACCAGGCAAGGAATTCCTTGTACGAAGGTGCAGGCGGCAGCCGGTCCGCGCCGAGGTAGTGCGCGAAGAACTCCTCGGCGAGCACCGGCATGGACCAGCCGTCCACCAGCAAGTGGTGGCAGGTGAGCACGAGCGCGTACCCGGGCCCGGTGCGGGCGAGCACGAACCGCAGTAGCGGCCCGTTACCGAGCGCGAATCCGGTCTCCCGCTCGGTCTCCGCGAGCGCGGTGAGGTCCGCGGTCTCGGTTTCCCGCCACGGGGCACGGCATTCGCGTGCGATCAGCTGCACCGGCTGGCCGGTCTTGCGGCGGCGGAAACTCGCCCGCAGCCCGGGATGTCTGGCCAGCACCGCGTCCGCGGCCGCGCGCATGGCGGGCGGGTCCACCCTCCCCTCCAGATGCACCACCAGCTGCGAGGTGTACACGTCCGCGCCGGGTGCGCTGTCCTCGGCGTGGAAGAACATTCCCTCCTGCAGCGGGGAAAGCGGCCAGATGTCCGCCAGCTTGCCGGTCATCGCGCTCGCTCCCTGGGCGAGCTCGGCGCGTCACGCGGGTGCTGTGTCGATGGTTCGCTCGCAAACTCGCTCATTGTTCCCCCTCGAGCACGTCCTCGAACTCCTCGATCTCGTCCTGGTCCATGGACAGCAACGTGATGTCCGAAGGGGTGTGCCCGCCGCGCACTCCCTCGGCGGCGTGTTCGGCGATCCCGCGCAGCGCCGCGCTCCACAGCCGCGTCAGCTCCTCGATCGCAGTGCGGTCGAAGTGCTCGCTCGCGTACCAGACGCTTGCCAGCAGCCGTGGGCCATCGGAACCTTCGTGCACCACCGCGTCGATCTGGATCCCGTGCGGGGCAGGCATTTCCGGATCGAGCCCGGACACCAGTGCGTCCGCTTCCCCGGCGAGCGACCAGCTTCCGCCCGTTCCCGGATCGACCCTGCCGAGGTAGTTGAACCCGAGCTGCGGGCTCGGTGCTTCGGCAAGCTCGGCCGCGGTCACCGGGTTCAGGTAGCGCAGCAGCCCGTAGCCGATCCCGTCCCCGGGCATCGCGCGCACCTGCTCCTTGACGTTCTTGAGCGCCCGCGAAACCAGCTCCCCGCCGTCCAGCACCTCCTGCCACGGTGGTTCGCCCGCGTTCAGCCGCACCGGATGGGTCGTGGTGAACCAGCCGACCGTGCGAGACAGGTCCAGCCCTTCGGCGAGTTCGCCACGCCCGTGCCCTTCGAGTTCCACGAGCACCTCACCCGCGCAGTCGTGCCACTGTCCCACCGCCAGGGCGAGCGCGGTCAGCAGCACATCGCTGGGTTTCGCGTGGTATGCCGCGGGAATCCGGTCCAGCAGCGGCGCGGTGTGCTCGGCTTCGAGCGCCACCTCGATCCTGCGCAGTCCGGCGGCGCTGCCCCGCGGACCGGCGAGCGGATCACCGCCGCGCAGTACCTCCCGCCAGCCGTCCAGTTCGGCGAGTCGTTCCGGGCTGGCCGCGGCCACGGCGAGCTGTTTTCCCCAGCGGCGCAGGGAAGTCCGCACCGGCGCGAGCGGACGGCCCTCCAGCGCGGCGAGCAGATCGGGAAGCAGGATCCGCCAGGACACCGCGTCCACCAGCAGATGGTGCGCGAGCAACAGCAGCCGTCCCTCCCGCGGCCCGGCGTCGATCCACACCGCCCGCAGCAGCGGACCGTCCAACCGCAGGGAATCCGCCGCGGCACGGGACTGTTCGGCCACCAGTTCCCGGAGCTCGCGTCCCTCGGCCGACACGGTGGACATCAGCGCGGCCGGTTCCACGCTTCCCGGTTCGGGGATCTCGTAGCCGCCCGCCTCGGTCCGGCGCATCCGCAGCGCGTCGTGCCGGTCGAGCACCACGCCGAGTGCCGCGGTCAGCCGTGCCGGATCGGTGCCCGCGGGCCCGCGCAGGAGCATCGACTGGTGGAATCCGCTCGGCTCGCCGAGTTCGGTGAACCACCGCATGATCGGGGTCGGCGTGAGCGCGCCGATACCCGCTCCCTCGGGCTCCCGGTTTTCCTCGCTGGTGCGGGCCAGGGCCGCGAGCGAGCGCGGATCCTGGGCGGTGAACACGTCCCGCGGGCTGATCACCAGGCCTGCTTCCCGTGCCCGTGCGACCAATTGGATCACCAGGATCGAGTCGCCGCCGAGATCGAAGAAGCCGTCGTCCACCCCGACCCGGTCCAGGCCGAGCACCTCGGCGAAGGCGGTCGTCATGGCCTGTTCCCGCGCGCCAGCCGGTGCGGTGCCGGTGCCCCGGAACTCGGGCGCGGGCAGGGCGTTCTCGTCGATCTTGCCGTTCGCGGTCAGCGGCAGCTCGGGCAGCCGCATGATCGCGGCGGGCACCATGTACTCGGGAAGGCTGCGTGCCAGATGTGCCCGCAGATCCGCCTCGCCGTCGCCGACCACATAGCCGACCAGGCGCGCCGGTCCATCCGGTCCGGCGGCACGCAGCACGACGGTCGCCGCGCGCACCTCCGGATGGCCACCGAGTACGGCCTCGATCTCGCCGAGTTCGATCCGGAACCCGCGCAGTTTCACCTGCCGGTCCGCCCGCCCGGCATAGTCGAGCTGGCCGTCCGGCCGGATCCGCACCAGGTCCCCGGTGCGATACATCCGTCTGCCGTCCGGGCAGGCCAGGAACCGTTCCGCGGTGCGGCCGGGGTTCCCGAGATAGCCGCGGGCCAGGCTTGGCCCCGCCACGTAAAGCTCTCCGGTCACCCCGGGCGGGACCGGGCACAGGTACCGGTCGAGTACGTACACCCGGGTTCCGGGTACCGGGTGCCCGACCGGCGGGCGCCGCGCCGCATCCGCCGGTCCGCCAAGGGGTTCCGAGACGGAGACGGCCACGGTGGTCTCGGTCGGCCCGTAACCGTTGAGCATCCGGCGCCCGGGTGACCAGTCCGCGACGACCGCGGGCGGGCAGGCCTCACCGGCCACGACCAGGGTTCGCAGGCCGGGGAGTTCGGCCTCGATGGCGGGCAGCGCGGCGGGCGGTAGCGTGGCGTGACTGACCCGCTGCTCGGTGATCAGCGCGGCGAGCACCGGCCCGGGAAGCAGCCGCTCGGCCGGAGCGAGCACCAGGGTGGCCCCGTGCAGCAGCGCGGCGAACTCCCAGAACATCGCGTCGAAGCTCGGCGAGGCGAACTGCAGCACCCGCGAGTCGCCCTCGATGCGGAGCTGCTCGCGCTGCACCGCGACCAGCCCGGCGATCCCGGTTCCGGTGATCACCACGCCCTTCGGGCGCCCGGTCGATCCGGAGGTGTAGATCAGGTAGGCGGGGGCGTCGATCCGGGCGCGGCGTCGTGGGGCGTGCTCCGGCTGCCCGGTGGCCGCATCCGGGGACAGCACCCGGATTCCGGCGGGAAGCAGTCCTTCGGTCGCGGGCTCGGCGATCGCCAGGCTCGGCCGGGCATCGGCGCACATATAGGCCAGCCGATCGGCGGGATAGTCCGGATCGAGCGGCAAATAGGCGCCACCGGCCTTGGCGACCGCGAGCATCGCGGTGATCAGCTCCGGGCCGCGCCGCAGGCACAGCGCCACATAGTGTTCCGGGCCGATACCGGACTCGGCGAGCAGGTGCGCGAGCCGGTTCGCCCGGGCGTCCAGTTCGGCATAGGACACCGATTCGCCGGTCGTGGCGAGGGCTTCCCGGTCCGGATGCGCGGCGACCGCCCGCTCGAACAGTTCGGCGATCCCGAGTTCCGGCAGCACCGTGCCCGTGGCCACGGGTTCGCGCTCCCGTTCGGTGCGCACATCGATCTCGTGCAGCCGGACGTGCGGCCGCGCGGTGACGGTGGCGAGCACGATGCCCAGCCGGGTGGCCATGGCCTGCACGGTCGGCTCGTCGAAGAGGTCGCACGCGTATTCGAACACCCCGCGCAGTCCCCCGGATTCGGCCAGATTGACCGCGAGGTCGAAGCGGGCGCTGGCGAACTCGAGTGGCTCGAGGCGCGCGGTGATCCCGTCCGCGTGCAGCTCGGGAAGTTCGGTCTGGCTCAGGGCGAGCATCACCTGCGCCAGGGGCGGGCGGCCGAGCGAGCGCTGCGGGGCGAGCTCCTCCACGAGCCGTTCGAACGGGACCGCCGCCTGGTCGAAGTCGGCGAGGTCGGCCGCGCGGACCCGGTCCAGCAGCTCCGCGAAACTCGGATCCCCGGACACATCCGTACGCAACACCACAGTGTTCACGAACATCCCGACGAGCTCGTCCAGCGCCGCATCCTCACGCCCCGCGATCGGCGAACCCAGCGGAATATCCGAACCCGCACCCAACTTCGCCAACAACACCGCAAGCCCCGCCTGAACCACCATGAACGTCGACACCCGATGCTCACGCGCCAGCGCACGGACTCCCGCGTAGGTGTCGCTATCCAGTTCGAACGGCACACTGGCGCCCGCATAGCTCGGGTTCGCCGGGCGGGAGCGGTCCGCCGGAAGTTCGAGCTCCGCCGGGGCACCCGCGAGCCGGTTGCGCCAATAGCCGAGCTGAGCTTCCAGTGCTTCCTCGGTGAGCTGTTCTCGTTGCCACAGCGCGTAATCCACGTACTGCACCGGCAGCGCGGCTTGTTCCGGCTCCCTGCCACGGGCCCGGGCACCGTATGCGGCGAGCAGGTCGCGGGCGAGTGGGCCGAGCGAGGTGCCGTCGGCCGCGATGTGGTGCACCACGAGCAGCAGCACGTGTTCCCGCTCGCCGGCGGGCAGCAGCCGGGCGCGCAGCGGCGGGTCCACGGCCAGATCGAACGGTTCGTTCGCCGCGGCGAGTAGTTCGTCCTTTGTGGACACCAAGGGCAGTTCCCGGCGCGCCTGCCGGGGATCCAGCACGAGCTGGTACGGCTCGCCCGCGTACTCACCGAACACCGTGCGCAGGCTCTCGTGCCTGGCCAGCACATCGTCCAGGGCGGCGCGCAACGCCTCGGGGTCGAGTTCTCCGGTCAACGCCAGGGCGAACGGCATGTTGTAGGTCGCCGAGGCGCCCTGCAAGCGGTCGAGCAACCAGAGCCGGTACTGGGCGGCGGACAGCGGCGGGCGGCTCGGCCGGTCCATCCGCCGCAGCGGGGCGAGGTGCCGGGTACCGGTGCGCGCGGCGAGTTCGGCCACGGTGGGTGCCTCGAACACCTCGCGCACCCCGATCCCCCCGCCGATCCGCGCGGCGACCCGCATCGCGAGCACCGAATTCCCGCCGAGCGCGAAGAAATCGTCGTGCACCCCGACCTTGGGCACACCGAGCAGCCCGGCGAAGGTCTCGGCGATCAGGCCCTCCCGCGCGGTGCGTGGCCCCTCGTCCCCGGAGCGCACCTCGGGCGCGGGAAGGGCTGCCCGGTCGATCTTCGCGTTCGGTGTGCGCGGCAGTTCGTCCAGGGCAACGACAACGGCGGGAACCAGCTGCCCGGGCAGGCGGACAGCGAGATCCGCCCGTACCGCCCCGGGATCCGCGGTGCCGACGAAATACCCGACGAGCCGGTTCGCGCGCACCGCTGCGACCGCCTCGGTCACCCCCGGGTATGCCCGCATCGCCGTCTCGACCTCGCCGAGCTCGATGCGGAATCCGCGCAGCTTCACCTGATCATCCGTGCGGCCGAGGTAGTCGAGCTGGCCCGATCGGGTCCAGCGCACCAGATCCCCGGTCCGGTACATCCGCTCGCCCCATGGACAGGCCACGAAGCGCTGCGCGGTCAGTCCGGGCCGCTCGTGGTAGCCGAGCGCGAGGCCCGCGCCGGCGAGGTAGAGCTCACCGGCAACCCCGGGTGGTACCGGCCGCAGTGCCGCGTCCAGGACATAGGCCCGGGTGTTCGCGATCGGTTCGCCGATCAGCGGGCGCGAACCGTCCACAGTGGACATCGTGGACCAGATGGTGGTCTCGGTCGGCCCGTACAGGTTCGTCACCCGGGAACAGCGCGCGTACAGGTGGGCGGCGAGATCTTCGGGCAGCGCCTCGCCGCCGACAAGGGCGTGCACCCCGCCCAGTTCCGCGTCCAGGAGTTCCCGCCACAGGGTCGGGGTCGCCTGCGCCACGGTCACGTTCTTCGTGGCGAGCCGTTCGACGGCGTTCGCCGCCTCGGCGAGGATCACCGTGCCCGAAGTACACAGTGGACCGAACAGCTCGAGCACCGAGATGTCGAAGCTCACCGTGGTGACCGCGAGCATCCGCGCCCCGGCGCACAACGGCAGCCGTTCGGTCATCGCGTCCAGGAAGTTCACCACGGATCGGTGCGCGACGGGCACGCCTTTGGGCCGCCCCGTGGATCCCGAGGTGTACAGCACGTAGGCGGGCGCCCCGGGCTGCCCGGCGATCTCCGGGACCGGCAGCCCCGGTTCCCGGTCCTCCACGAGTATCCGCGGTGTGTCGCCGGGTAGCTCCACTCCCGCAGTGCTGACCACCGCCGCTGGATGCTGGTCGGCGAGCAGGTACTCGATCCGCTCGGCCGGGAAGGCGGGATCGACCGGGAGATAGGCCGCACCGCCCCGGTGCACCGCGAGCAGCGTTATCACGAGTTCCCGGCACCGGGGCAACGCGACCGCGACCACATCGCCCTGCCGCACCCCGTCGCGCCCGAGCCGGCCCGCGAGTTCAGCCACCTCCTCGTCGAGTTCCCGGTAGGTCAGCGAGATTTCCCGGCCGTCCAGCCCGGGCGCATCCAGCGCCTCGGCCTCCGGGGTGGCCGCAACGCTGGCGGCGAACAACTCGGCGAGCGTGCTGTCACGCACCGGTGTCCCGGTCGCGTTCCACGCGTGCAGGATCGTGTCCCGTTCGGTCTCGTCCAGCACGTCGAGCGCGCCGATGGACCGGCCGGGCTCGGTGACCGCCGCGGTGAGCAATCGGCGCAGCCTGGTCAGCAGATCGTCCACAGTGGACTCGTCGAACAGGTCGGCAGAGTATTCGCAGACTCCCGTTATTCCCCCGCCGCCTTCGCGTTCGCCGAGCACGAAGTGCAGATCGAACTTCGCGGTCGTCGCCGGGGCGGGCAGGCCGGTGACCTCGAGGCCGGGCAGCTCGAACCGCGGCGCCGGGTTGTTCTGGTAGGAGATGGCCACCTGGAAAAGCGGATGCCTGGCGAGCGCCCGTTCCGGGTTCAGCTCCTCGACGAGCCGTTCGAACGGGAGCCGCGCATTGCCGTAGTCGGCGAGGTCGGCCGCGCGGACCCGGTCCAGCAGCTCCGCGAAACTCGGATCCCCGGACACATCCGTACGCAACACCACAGTGTTCACGAATACCCCGACGAGCTCGTCCAGCGCCGCATCCTCACGCCCCGCGATCGGCGAACCCAGCGGAATATCCGAACCCGCACCCAACTTCGCCAACAACACCGCAAGCCCCGCCTGAACCACCATGAACGTCGACACCCGATGCTCACGCGCCAGCACGCCGATCCGCGCGTGCACGTCCGGGGGCAGCTCGAACGGAAGGCTCGCACCCGCGTAGCTCGGAGCGGCCGGGCGTGGCCGGTCCGTGGGCAAGGCCAGTTCGACGGGGAGCCCGGCCAGGCGTTCCCGCCAGTACTCCAGCTGTGTCCGGACGACCTCACCCTCGAGCAGTTCCCGTTGCCACAGCGCATAATCCGCGTACTGCACGGCGAGCGGCGCCCAGCCGGGCCGTTCCCCGGCGCAGCGGGCCCGGTAGGCGGTGACCAGGTCACCGGCGAGCGGGGCGAGCGAGCCTCCGTCCGCGGCGATGTGCGCGAGAACGACCGCCAGCACGTGCTCCCGCGCGCCGAGCCGGACCAGTCGCGCCCGGATCGGTGGTTCGGCGCTCAGGTCGAAGCCGTGCGCCACGAAGCCGGTCAGTTCTGTCATGAGGTCGGTCGCGTCCACCGGTTCGCCGTCCAGGACCGGTTGCGCGGGAAGGATTCGCTGGTACGGTTCCCCTTCGGCCCGCTCCGGGTACACGGTGCGCAGAATCTCGTGGCGGGCGACGACATCCTCCAGCGCCGTGGCAAGTGCCCCGGTGTCGAGATCCCCGTCCAGACGGAGCACGAGCGGCATGTTGTAGGCGGCACCGCCCCGTTCGAACCGGTTGAGGAACCAGAACCGGTGCTGTGCGGTGGAAAGCGGCAGGTGTTCGGGGCGCGGTCCCGCGGTGAGCGGGGGCAGGGTGTGTTCGCCCGCACCGGTGACCCGCGCGGCGAGCCCGGCCACGGTCGGTGTCTCGAACACCGCCCGCACCCCGAGTTCGGCGTTCAGCGCGAGCCGTACCTTCGCGATCACCCGCATGGCGAGCAGCGAATCCCCACCTAGTTCGAAGAAGCTGTCCTCCGCGCCGACCTCGGGAACCCCGAGGACTTCGGCGAAGACTCCGGCGAGCACCGCCTCGGCCGGGCTGTGCGGAACGCGGCCCCGCTGCCCGCCGTAGTCCGGAGCGGGCAGCGCCGCGCGATCGAGTTTCCCGCTGGGGTTGAGCGGAAGTTCGGCGAGCACCACCATCGCCGAAGGCACCAGGTACCAGGGAAGCACATCCGCGAGCCGGGCCTGCACGGTCCGCGGATCGGGTTCGGCACCGGCTTCCGGGACCAGGTATCCGATGAGCCGCTTCTCGGTCTTCCCTTCGGCGATCACCACGGCCTCCGCCACACCGGGCTGGGCGCGCATAGCGGCGGCGATCTCCCCCGGTTCGATGCGGAACCCGCGCACCTTGACCTGTTCGTCGGCGCGGCCGAGGTATTCCAGCTGTCCGGATTCGGTCCACCGCACCACATCCCCGGTGCGATACATCCGGTCGCCCCAGGGGCAGGCCACGAACCGTTCCGCGGTGAGCGCGGGCCGTTCGTGGTAGCCGAGCGCGAGTCCGTTGCCCGCCAGGTACAGCTCTCCCGGGACACCGGGTGGAACCGGCCGCAGGCCCCGGTCGAGTACATAGGCATGGGCTCCGGAGACCGGCCGCCCGATCGGCGCGTGCCCGGACGGGTTCCCGTCGTCGAACCAGGCGCTCGCGTACACACAGGCCTCGGTCGGCCCGTAGATGTTGGCCAGGCGCGCTCCCGGTGCCGCCGCGCGCAGCCGCAGTACGAGTTCGGCGGGCAGGGCTTCACCGGCGAGGGCAAGGGTTTCCACCGGGAACCGCTCGGCTTTCGTCAGTACTCCGGACACCGCCGAGGGAACCGCGCACACCAGGCTCGCGGGGTGGGTGCGTTCGGCGAGTGCGAGCGCATCGGCCACCAGTTCGATGCCGCCACCGAGACAGAGCGGAACGAGCGTGTCGAACACCGAGACGTCGAAGTTCAGCGAGGTCGAGGCCAGCACCTCGGCGAACACCTCCGGTTCGAACGCCTCGGCGGCCCAGGAGACGAGATTGGCCACCGCCGCATGCGGTACGAGTACGCCCTTGGGGCGGCCGGTCGATCCCGAGGTGTAGATCAGGTAGGCGGGGTGCTCCGGGCGCAGCGGCCGCACCCGATCGGCATCGGTGACCGGTTCCACCGATCCGGTCCGGTCGGGGTGCAGTACCGGGATGTCCGGCCGGTGCGGCGATTCCCGTCCGGTGATCAGTGCCGCCGGGCGCGCGTCCTTGAGCAGATACGCCACCCGTTCGGCCGGATACCCCGGATCGATGGGCAGATAGGCGGCTCCTGCCTTCAGGATCCCGAGCAGCGCCACCAGCAGTTCCGGTTCCCGGCCCAGGGCGAGTGCCACCCGATCGCCGGGCCCGATACCCCGCGCGATCAGCGCCCACGCGAGCCCGTTCGAGCGTGCGTCGAGTTCGCCGTAGCTCAGTTCCCCGGACCCGCCGCGCACCGCGATCCGCCCGGTGTGCTCGGCCGCCGAACTGGCGAACAGCGCGGGTACCGTGGCGGTCGCCGGTTCCCTCGAGGGTCCGGCGAATTCCTCCAGCAGCCGGGCACGTTCGCCCTCCCCGAGGAGGTCCATGGCACCCACCGGCGAATCGGCGCGCACGTTCTCCAGCAGCGTCACGAACCGGTCGAGCAGTCGGTTCGCCCACCCCGGGGAGAACACCGAACGCCGGTATTCGAACCGCACTGTCATCGGATCCCCGGGAACCACCGCGAACACGAGCGGATAGTGCGTCGCGTCCACGTGGCGCACCCCCGCGACGCGCAGCTCCCCGGTCTGGTCCACAGTGGACGGATCGAAGGGGTAGTTCTCGAACACGGTGAGCGTATCGAAGAGCTGCTGGGTTCCCGCGGCCTGCTGGATCTCGGCGAGGCCGAGGTGCTCGCTGCCCAGCACCGAGGAATGCCCCGTATGACAGGAGGCGACCAGCTCACCGAAGGAGCCGCGTTCGGGCACCCGCACCCGGACCGGGATGGTGTTCACGAACAGCCCGATCATGCTCTCCACGCCCGCGAGCTCGGCCGGGCGCCCGGAGACCACAGTGCCGAACACGATGTCCGAGCCTCCGGTGAGCCGGGCCAGCAGCACCGCCCAGGCCGACTGCACGACCGCGTTGACGGTGGCGCCCGCGCCCTGGGCGATCGCGCGCAGCCGCGCATTCGCTTCGGCGCTGAGTTTCGCGCTGACCTCGGCGGGAAGTTCGGCGCCGCCCTCGGGCTCCGGACCGGCCACCAGGGTCGGTCCGGCGAGACCGGTCAGATACTCGCGCCACACCTGGAGAGCCATGGTGCGGTCGCTCTGCTTGAGCCAGGCCAGGAACTGCTTGTACGAGGGCGGTTGCGGGAGCGTGCCGCCGGAGTACAGGCCGAGCAGTTCCGCGCACAGCAAGGGAGTGGACCAGCCGTCGAGCAGGATGTGGTGATGGGTCAGGATCAGCCGCGCCCGCCCGGGAGCGGTGTGTGCGAGCACGAACCGCAGCAGCGGTGGCCGGGAGAGGTCGAACGGCGTGCCGCGCTCCGCCTCGGCGAGGGCGTCCGGGTCCGCGGTGTCGAGCTCCCGCCACGGTGTGCGCACCTCGCGGGCGATCACCTGCACCGGCTTGTCCAGACTCTCGTGCAGGAAACCGGCGCGCAGATTCGGGTGCCTGCGCAACAGTTCCCCGGCCGCTTCCTCCATGGCCGCGGTGTCCAGCGGTCCTTCGATATCGATCGCGATCTGCGTGGTGTACACGTCGGACCCGTACGCCGCGTGGAAGTACAGTCCTTCCTGAAGCGGGGAGAGCGGCCAGATGTCCTCGATCTGGGAGCGTTTCACAAATCCCTCCATACCGCTTCGAGCGCGTCGATTTCCGTCTGGTCAAGGGAAACGAGCGAGAGATCCGATGGGGTGTGCCCGCCACCGGAACCGGTTCCGGTGTATTCGGCGATCGCGGTCAGCGCCTCGCACCACCGATCGAGCAGGTCCGCCGCATCCCGCTCGGTGATGGTTCCGGCCTGCCAGGCGAGGGTGGCACGCAGTTCCCCGTCCACGGCCGCGATGTCGACGGCCAGGTCGTGTCCGGGGGGTGGCTGTGTGGCCAGTACCTCGTTCTCCTCGGCGAGACCCCAATCCCCTTCGGCGCCGGGTGCCTCGGCGCGCCCGAGGTAGTTGACGAGCACCCGCGCCGCGCTCAGCTCGCCGAGCCGCCGCGCGCCTTCCTCGGTCAGATAACGCAGCATTCCGTAACCGATGCCGTTGTCCGGTGCGGCGCGCAGCGCTTCCTTCACCGTCTTCACCGCGGTGTCGATCCCGTCCGTCCGGGCGCGCACCTCGGACCAGTCGAATCCGTCGAGATCGAGCGCGACCGGGTGCATGCTGGTGAACCAGCCGACGGTGCGGGACAGGTCCAGCCCATCGGCGATCTCCTCCCGGCCGTGTCCCTCCACATCGAACAGCACCCGGCCGCGCGCGGTCGTGCCGAGCCCGCATTCCCGCAGTGCCATCGTCAGGGCGGCGAACAGGATGTCCTCGGTTCCGGCGTGGAAGGCCAGCGGGATCTCGTCCAGCAGTGCCACGCTGAGCTCTCGGTCCACCCGGCGGCGCAGCTGACCGTGCCCGTCCCGGGTGCCGCGCATCGGTTGCGGTACCTCGGCGAGCACCTGCTCCCAGTGCTCCAGCTCGCCGATCCGTTCCGCGGCCTCGGTGCGCAGTTCCCGGGCCCACCGCCGGACCGAGGTGCCGACCTCGGCGAGCTCCGCACCGCCCAGTGCGGCGATCAGGTCGGGGACGAGGATCCGCCAGGACACCCCGTCCACGGCGAAGTGATGGGCGACCAGCAGCAGCCGCGCCCCTTCCGCCCCCGCGTCGAACCAGATCGCGCGCAGCAGCCCGGCCTGGCTCGGGGACAGGGCCGCCGCGGCGGTGTCCGCATTCGCCCGCACCGCGGCACGCAATCCGGCTTCGTCCATGGCGGACGCGTCCACGGTACGCAGGTTCGGGCCCACTGCCCCCGGTTCGAGCACGGTTGCGGCGAACCCGGCGCCGGTCCTGGTGACCCGCATGCGCAGCGCGTCGTGCCGGTCCAGCAGTGCGGTGAGCGCTGCCGTGATCCGCTCCGCACCGAGCCCGCCCGGAACCCGCAGCACGATCGCCTGGTGGAACCGCTCGGTATCGGTGTCCTGCGCGGCGAGCCAGCACATGATCGGGGTCGCGGGAACCTCGCCCAGATTCGCGCCCTCGGGTTCGTGCCGGATGACCGCGCCGGTCCGGGCAACCCCTGCCAGCTCGCGCGGCGCGGGATTGGTGAACACATCCTTCGGGGTCACCGTGTACCCGTGAGCGCGAAGTTTCGCCACCACCTGTATGGCCACGATGGAATCGCCGCCGAGTTCGAAGAAACCGTCCCCGGCCCCCACGGTCTCGCGGCCCAGTATCTCGGCGTACACCGCGCAGATGATCTCCTCGGCTGTGGTCGAGGGCGCGGTATAGGGACCGCTTGCCGTGAACTCCGGGTGCGGCAGGGCTTTGCGATCCAGCTTCCCGCTCGGGGTCAGCGGGAACTCGTCCAGCACGGTGAACACCGCGGGCACCATGTACTCCGGCAGTACCGAACGCAGCCCCTCGCGCAGCCTGCCCGCCTCGAACCCCGCCCCGGGCACCACATAGCCGGCCAGCACGGTCTCCCCCGCGGGCGAAGTGGTCGCCGCCGTCACCGCCTGGGCTACGCCCTCCTGCGCGGCCAGCACCGCGTCGATCTCGCCCAGCTCGATCCGCTGGCCGCGCACCTTCACCTGGAAGTCCGCGCGCCCCACATAGACGAGTTCCCCCGAACGGTTCCACCGGACCATGTCCCCGGTCCGGTACATCCGTTCCCCGGCACCGAAGGGACAGGCCACGAACCGCTCCGCGGACAATCCGGCCCGGCCGGAGTATCCCCGGGCCAACTGCACCCCGGCCAGATACAGCTCGCCCGCGACACCGGGTGCGACCGGACGCAGGAACTCGTCCAGCACGAAAACCCGCGTGTTCCACACCGGACGGCCGATCGGCACCACCGGATCGCCGCCACCGACGCCGAACCAGGTCACATCCACCGCGGCCTCGGTCGGACCGTACAGATTGAACAGACCGATCCCCGGCCACCGGTCCAGCGCCGCGTCCGCGACCGAGGCGGGCATCGCCTCCCCGGAGCAGAACACCAGCCGCGGCGAACCGACGGTTCCCGCGCCGTCCAGGAAGACCCGCAGCATGGACGGCACGAAGTGCGCCACCGTCACCCCTTCGCGGGCGAACCACTCGCCGAGATACTCGGCGTCCCGGTGCCCGCCGGGTGCCGCCAGCACCACCGAGGCACCGGTACTCAGTGCCCAGAACAGTTCCCACACCGAGACGTCGAACGAGATCGAGGTCTTCACCGCGACCCGGTCCGTTTCCCGGAGCGGGAATTCGGCCTGCATCCACCGCAACCGGTTCACCACGGCGGCATGCGAGACCACGACTCCCTTCGGGCGGCCCGTGGAACCCGAGGTGTAGATCACGTACGCCGCACAGTCCTCCGGTACCGCGAGCCCCAGCGGGGTGTCCGGGTAGCCGGACAGCTCGGTTTCGTCCAGCACGATCACCGGCACCGTTTCCGGCAGCACGCCCGCCAGCTCCCGGTCGGTCAGCACGCACACCGGCGCGGAATCCTCGGCCATGAACGCCAATCGCTCCGCGGGAAGCTCCGGATCGAGCGGGACATAAGCGCCGCCCGCCTGGTGCACCGCGTAGATCGCCACCATCAGCTCCGGCGACCGCGGCAGCAGCACCCCGACCCGGCCGTCCGGTCCGGCACCGCGTTCCCGCAGCAACCGGGCCAGTCGGCGCACCCTTGCGGCGAAGGCACCGTAGCTGAGTTCCGTGCCCGCGGACCGCAGCGCCACCGCGTCCGGTGTGCGCGATACCTGTGCCTCGAACAGTTCCGGCAGGGCTCCGTGGACGCCGGTGACCTCCGTGGCGTTCCACTCCCGCAGCACCTTGCTCCGCTCGTCCTCCTCGAGCAGCCCGAACTCGGTGACCGGCCGATCCGGTTCGACACCGAGCAGGGCGAGCAGCCGGGTGAACCGCTTGGTCAGCTCCGCGGCGGTCGCGTCCTCGAACAGGTCGATGGCGTATTCGAGCGCCCCGCTCATGCCACCCTGTTCGGTCTCCGTGAGCGACCACAGCAGATCCACCTTCGCGGTCCGGGTGTCGACCGGTTCCATCCGTGCCTCGAGCCCGGGAAGGGACAGCTGCGGCCGGTCGAAGTTCTGGAACGCCAGCATCACCTGGAAAAGCGGATTCCTAGCCATGGTCCGCTGCGCGGTGAGCTCGTCGACGAGGTGCTCGAACGGCACATCCGCGTGCGCGAAGGCCGCGATGTCCGTCTCCCGCACCCGGGCCAGCAGCTCACCGAAGGTGGGTTGCCCGGACACATCGGTGCGCAGCACCAGGGTGTTCATGAAGACACCGACCAGTTCGTCGAGCGCCGGATCCGGGCGGCCGGCCACCGGGGAACCGATCGGCACATCGCGCCCACAGCCCAGGCCCGACAAGAGCACCGCGAGCCCGGCCTGGACCACCATGAACAGGCTGACCCCGTGCTCGGCGGCGAGTTCGGTGAGCCGGGCATGCGTCGCGCCGTCGACCTCGAAGGGGACCGTGGCACCGCGGTAGCTCGGAGTTGCCGGGCGCGGCCGGTCGGCGGGCAGCGGCAGTTCCTCCGGCAGACCGGCCAGCTGCTTGCGCCAGAACCCGACCTCACGATCCAGGAACTCCCGGTTCTCCAGCAGATTCCGCTGCCATACGGCGAAATCGGCGTACTGCACGGGAAGCGGTGCCCACTCGGGTTCCCGGGATTCCAGCCGCGCGGCGTACGCGGTCATCACATCCCTGGCCAGCGGGGCGAGCGAGGAACCGTCGGCGGCGATGTGGTGCAGCACGAGCACCAGCACGTGTTCGGTTTCGGAGACCTGGAACAGGCGCGCCCGGATCGGCAGATCCACGGCGAGGTCGAATTCCTCGCGGGCGAACTCCCGGGCCGCGGTGCCGATTTCGACATCCTTCGCGCCCGGCATCGCCACCGTGCCGAGTGGCACGGTGACCGCCGAGGCACCGAGCACGACCTGGCGTGGTTTGCCGTCGTGCTCGCGGATTACCGTGCGCAGCACCTCATGCCTGCCGACCACATCCCCCAACGCCACACCGAGAACACCCCCATCCAACACACCACACAACCGCAAACCAACCACAATATGATAAACCGACCGCTCCCCCTCCAACCTCGACAAAAACCACAACCGCCGCTGACCCGCAGACAACGGCAACACCCCAGAACGACCAACACCCACCACCGCGGGAAGCACACCCGAACCCTTGGCCTCCAGAGCGGCAGCCGCGACTCCGCGGGCGGTCGGAGTTTCGAACAGGACCCGGATCGGCACCTCCGCGTCCAGTACGGTGCGCAGCCGCGCCACGATCCGGGTCGCGGAGAGCGAATTCCCGCCATGCTCGAAGAAGCTGTCGGTCACGCCGATATCGTGCAGGCCCAGCACATCCGCGAAAATCGAGCAGACGATCTCCTCGATCGGTGAGCGCGCCTCGGCCGATGCCTCGTGCGGTGCCTCGAATCGCGGTTCCGGCAGGGCCTTGCGATCGAGTTTCCCGCTCGGCGTCAGGGGGAACTCGTCCACGACGGTGAGCACCGCGGGAACCATGTACTCGGGAAGCGTAGCCCGCAGCCGCTCACGCAATCGCGCGGGCTCCACCGTGGTGTCCGGTGCCGCGACCAGGTATCCGGCGAGAACGGTCTCGCCACCCGGGCCCGCCGCGGTGGTCACCACGGTCTGCGCGACACCGTCCAGGCTTGCGAGGGCCAGTTCGATCTCCGCGAGCTCGATCCGCTGACCACGCACCTTCACCTGGAAATCGGTGCGGCCCAGATAGACCAGCGCACCGGAACGATCCCACCGCACCAGGTCACCGGTCCGGTACATCCGCTCCCCCGCCCCGAACGGGCAAGCCACGAACCGCTCCGCGGTCAGTCCGGGACGCCCGGTGTAACCGCGGGCGAGCTGCACCCCGGACAGGTACAGCTCGCCCGCGATCCCGGGTGGAACCGGGCGCAGAAACCGGTCCAGCACATAGAGCCGGGTGTTCCACAGCGGCCGCCCGATCGGGATGACCGGCTCTCCGCCGTCGACGCGATGCGCGGTCACATCCACGGCTGCCTCGGTCGGACCGTACAGATTGTGCAGCGCCACATCCGGGAATGCAGCCCGGAACTCCCGCGCCACGGCGGCGAGTAGTTCCTCGCCCGAACAGAACACCGAGCGCAGCCCACCCGTGCGTCCCCCGGCGGACAGGAAGGCACCGAGCATCGAGGGCACGAAATGCGCGACCGTGATCTTCTCGCGTTCGAACAATCCGCTCAGGTACTCGGGATCGCGGTGCCCGCCCGGTTCAGCGACCGTGAGCGAACTCCCGGCCAGCAGCGGCCAGAACAGTTCCCACACCGACACGTCAAAGGAAATGGGCGTCTTCTGCAGTACCCGGTCGGCGGCCGTCAACTCGTACGTGTCCTGCATCCACGCCAACCGGTTGACCACGGCGGCATGCGAGACCACCACACCTTTCGGGCGGCCGGTGGACCCGGATGTGTACAACACATAGGCCGCGTGATCCGGGTGCGGTTCCCGGTCCAGTGGCCCGTCCGGTATCCCGGCCAACTCTGCCTCGTCCGCGAGCACGGTGGTGACTCCGTCCGGCACCAGCGAGACCAGCGCGCGCGTCGTGACCACGCACACCGGTGCGGAATCGGCGATCAGGAACTCGAGCCGGTCCGCGGGAAGCTCCGGATCGAGCGGGACATAGGCGCTGCCCGCCTGGTGCACCGCGTATATCGCCACCATCAGTTCCAGTGAGCGCGGTAGCAGCACGCCGACCCGCGCCTCCGGTCCGGCGCCGAGCCCGCCAAGGTAGCGCCCGAGCCTGCGCGCCCGCGAACCGAATTCCCGGTAGGACAGCGCCGTTTCCGCGAAGCGCACCGCCTCGGCCTCCGGTGAACGCAGCACCTGTGCGTCGAACAGATCCGGCAGGGTTCCCGAGGCGGCCGCGGTTTCGGTGGCGTTCCACTCGTGCAGCACGAGTTCGCGCTCCGCCGCGGAGAGCACTTCGATCTCGGCGACCGCGATGTCCGGATCGGCGACCACGGCTTCCAGTACGCGCACGAAGCGCTCGGCAAGTTCCCGTGCCGTGGTCTCCTCGAACAGATCGGTGGAGTACTCGAGCGCCCCGGAAAGGCCACCGTCGGCGGCCTCGGCGAGGGAGAACAGCAGGTCGAACTTCGCGGTCCCGGTGTCCACCGGTTCGGCGGTGACCCGCAGCCCTTCCAGATCCAGTCGCGGTGGCGCGAAGTTCTGGAAGGCCAGCATCACCTGGAAAAGCGGGTGCCGAGCCATGGACCGCTGGGGGGCGAACTCGTCGACCAGGTGCTCGAACGGCACATCCGCGTGCGCGAACGCGTCCACATCGGTGCGGCGAACCCGGTCCAGCAGTTCGGTGAAACTCGGCCTCCCGGACAGATCCGTACGCAGCACCAGCGTGTTCAGGAAGACGCCGACCAGATCGTCCAGCACCGGATCGGGCCGTGCACCCGCGGGTGCTCCGATCGGCACATCCTCGGTACCGCCCAGCTTCGACAGCAGGACCGCCAAACCCGCCTGTACCACCATGAACACGCTGACCCCTCGCCAGCGGGCCAGCTCCGCGATCCCGGCGTGCAGTGCGGCGGGAAGCTCGATGGGCACGATCGCGCCGCGATAGCTCGGGTTCGCCGGGCGCGGCCGGTCGGCGGGCAGCGGCAGTTCCTCCGGAAGCTCGGCGAGCTGTTCGCGCCAGTACCCGATCTGACGCTCCACGAGATCCGCCCGCTCGAGCAGATCCCGCTGCCACACCGCGAAATCCCCGTACTGCACGGGAAGCGGTGCCCAGTCCGGTTCCCGGGAACGCAGCCGCGCCGCGTACGCGGTCATCACATCCCCGGCCAGTGGGGCGAGCGACCAGCCGTCCGCGGCGATGTGGTGCAGCACGAGCACAAGCACATGCTCGGTTTCGGAGAGCCGGAACAACCGCCCCCGGATCGGGATGTCGTTTGCCAGGTCGAATTCCTCCCTGGCGAATTCCCGCGCCGCCGGTTCGACGGAGTCGGCTGTGTGTTCCTCGACAGGGAGTGTGATCTCCGGCGGATCGAGCACGATCTGGCCCGGCACTCCGTCCTGTTCGCGGATTACCGTGCGCAGCACCTCATGCCTGCCGACCACATCCCCCAACGCCACACCGAGAACACCCCCATCCAACACACCACACAACCGCAAACCAACCACAATATGATAAACCGACCGCTCCCCCTCCAACCTCGACAAAAACCACAACCGCCGCTGACCCGCAGACAACGGCAACACCCCAGAACGACCAACACCCACCACCGCAGGAAGCACACCCGAACCCTTGGCCTTCTCCTCGACCACCGCGGCGGCGGCACCGGCGGGGTCTGGGCGCTCGAACAGGGCGCGCACCGGGAGATCGACACCGAGCGCACTGCGCAACCGGGCCAGCACCCGGGTCGCGGACAGCGAATTCCCGCCCAGTTCGAAGAAGTTCTCATTGCTGCCGACCCGGGCGACGCCGAGCACCGTGGCGAACACCGAGGACACGATCTCCTCGATCGGCCCGCGCGGCGGCTGCCAGTCCTGACCGGTTCCCGTCTCCGGTTCCGGAAGCGCGGCCCGATCGAGTTTCCCGTTTCCCGTCAACGGAAAACGGTCGAGCACCACGATCTTGGCGGGAACCAGGTGCGCCGGGAGCCGCCCGGCGACCGACCTGCGCAGCGCGTCCGCGTCGAGCGGGGTCCCCGCGGCGACCACATAGCCGACCAGCCGCGCGGCCTCGGTTCCCGCGTACCGCACCACCGCTGCCGCGCCCGCGACGTTCCGTTCCGCCGCCAGCGCGCTCTCCACCTCGCCGAGCTCGATACGGAATCCCCGTATCTTCACCTGGAAATCGCCGCGTCCCAGGTATTCCAGCCCGCCATCCAAACGGCGGCGGGCGAGGTCACCGGTGCGGTACATCCGCTGCCCGGGGGCGAACGGATCGGCCACGAACCGGCTCGCGCTCAGCCCGGCCTGTCCGTGATACCCACGCGCGAGGCCCGCGCCGACGACGTACATCTCCCCGCGCACCCCGTCCGGCACCGGACGCAGTCGGTCGTCGAGCAGGCGGATCCGCAGATCGCCGAGCGCCTCACCGATCAGCGAGCCGGTGCCCGGTACCGCCATCGCGGATCCGAGCTCCAGGTAGCTCACGTGCACCGTGGTCTCGGTGATGCCGTACATGTTCACCAGCACCGGGGCGGTCTCCCGGTGCCGGGCGTACCAGTCCGCGAGCCGCGGGATGTCCAGCGCTTCCCCGCCGAAGATCACGTACCGCAGCGCGAGCTCGGAGTGCGCGCGCTCCTGATCGGCCGCCGCCAGCTGATAGAACGCCGAAGGTGTCTGGCTGAGCACCGTGACCCGTTCGCGCTCGAGCAGCCGCAGCATCGCCTCCGGGGAACGGGAGGTCTCGTAGTCCACCACCACGAGCGCGCCACCGCTGCCGAGCGGCCCCCACAGCTCCCAGACGGAGAAATCGAAGGCGTAGGAGTGGAACAGCGTCCAGGTGTCCCGCTCGTCGAAGGCGCACCGGGCGGCGCAGGCGCGCAGCAGCCTCGCCACATTGGCGTGCGTGACGACCACGCCCTTGGGCGCACCGGTGGACCCCGAGGTGTGGATCAGGTACGCCGGATGCGCCGCCAGCAACCGGTTTCGGCGTTCGGTCGGCTCGATGTTCCGTTCCTCGGCGCGGTCATCGAGCACCACAACCGTGCCGTCGAGTTCGCCCGGCCGATCGGTCACCGTGGCCACCGGTCCGGCGTCCGCCAGCAGGAAGGCGATGCGTTCGCGCGGGTAGCCCGGATCGATCGGCAGATAGGCCGCCCCGGCCTTGAGCACACCCAGTACGCCGATCACCAGTTCCGCCGAGCGCGGCAACAGCAGGGCCACGAAACGCTCCGGACCGGCTCCGGCCGCGATCAGCCTGCGCGCCAGGGCGTTCGCCCGCGCGTTGAGTTCGCGGTAGCTCAGCCGCCGTCCCTCGGCGATCACGGCGGTCCGGTCCGGATGGGCGCGCACCGCCTGCTCGAAGAGCTCAACCAGTGTCCCGGTCGGGGCCGATTCCGCGAGCGGGCGCTCGATCGCGGCGCGTTCGGCCTCGGTGAGCAGCACCCGCGAATCGGGCGGTGTCCCCGGATCGGCAAGGACCGCATGCAACAACCGCAGGAACCGCTCACCGAACGCACGGGCACTGTCCGGTTCGAACAGTTCGCGCGCGTACTCGAGGGTGGCCGTCAGCCCATCGGACTCGGTTCCGGCGCGGAATCCGAGCGAGAGGTCGAACTTGGCCGTCCCGGAATCCAGCCGCCGGATCGTGGTGCTCGCCCCGGCGAACCGGATCCGCGGGTCTTCCTCGTGCTGGAAGCTGAGCGCCACTTGGAACAGCGGATGCCGTCCGACCGCGCGATCCGGGTTGAGTTCCTCGACGAGCCGCTCGAACGGGATGTCGGCATGGGCGAACGCTTCGAGGTCCGTGTGCCGCAGACGGTCCAGCAGTTCGAGGAAGCTCGGGTCACCGCTGGTGTCGGCGCGCAGTACGACCGTGTTGACGAACACTCCGATCAACCGCTCGAGTGCCGGATCCGCGCGGCCGGCCACCGGTGTTCCGATCGGGATGTCCTCGCCCGCGCCGAGCCGGGTCAGCAGCAGCGCGAGCGCACCGTGCAGCACCATGAACGGCGTGGTCCCGGTGCGCCGAGCCAGGTCCCGCACCTGCCGGTGGGTCGGCGCGTCTACGGTGAATTCGAGCGACCCGCCCGCCCCTGTCGGGTTCGGCCCGCGCTGATGATCGGCGGGCAGCTCCAGTTCGGCCGGGATCCCGCGCAGCTTCTCCGTCCAGTAGTCGCGCTGGCGCTCCAGTACCGCTCCGGTGAGCCGTTCCTGCTGACCCAGCGCATAGTCCGCGTACTGCACCGGAAGCGGGGACCACTGCGGTGTGTGCCCGGAAAGCCGTGCCGCGTAGGCGTATTCCAGGTCCGCGGCGAGTGGGCGCAGCGACCAGCCGTCCGCGGCGATGTGGTGCAGCACCACGGCGAGTACGTGTTCCCGCTCGCTGATCCGCAACAGCCTGGCGCGCACCGGTGGTTCCGTGGCGATATCGATGGCCTCGCGGGCGAATTCGGCGAGCTGACCCTCCACTTCGGACTGTTCGATGTGGACCACGTCCGGCCTGGCGCCCTCGGTGAGGATCTCCTGATACGGGCGGCCGTCGATCTCCGGGAACACCGTACGCAGGCTCTCGTGCCGCTGCGCGACATCCGCGAACGCGGCGAGCAGTGCGTCGAGGTCCACGGACCCGGTCAGCTGCACGGCGAACGGCATGTTGTAGGTACTCGCCGGTTCCATCCGGTTCAGGAACCACAGCCGGTACTGGGCGTCGGAAACCGGGATCCGTTCCGGGCGTGGCATCCGGCGCACCCCGGAATCGTCGGCCGCCCCCGCGTCGGCACAGGCCGCGGCGAGCCCGGCCGCGGTGGGAGTCTCGAACAGTTGCCGCACACCCAGGTCCGCGCCCAGTTCGGCGCGTGCCCTGGCGATCACCCTGGTCGCGGAGAGCGAGTCGCCGCCGATGTCGAAGAACCTCTCGGCCGGTCCCACCTCGGAGCGCCCCAGCACATCCGCGATGATGCCGCACAGGGTCGCTTCGATCCCGTCCCTCGGTTCGCGCGCGCCCGAGCCCGACTCTCGCGGCGGAGCGGGAAGCGCCGACCGATCGAGTTTCCCGCTCGCGCCGAGCGGGAAAGCCTCGACCACCAGGATCACCGCGGGAACCATGTAGTCCGGGAGCAGACCGGCCAGATAGCGCCGCAACAGGTCCGGATCGGCACCCACACCGGTCGCCGGGGTCACGTAGCCGACCAGCCGCTTCTCCCCCGGCCCGTCCTCGCGGGCGAGCACCGCCGCCTCGGTGACGCTCGGATGCTCGGCGAGCGACGATTCGATCTCCCCGGTCTCGATGCGGAAACCCCGCACCTTCACCTGGAAATCCGCCCTGCCGAGGTAGACGAGATCACCGGATTCGTTCCACCGCACCACATCCCCGGTGCGGTACATCCGCTCTCCCGGAGCACCGAACGGGCAGGCGACGAACCGTTCCGCGGAACGCCCCGCGCGGTTGAGGTAGCCACGGGCCAGTCCGGCGCCCGCGAGGTACAGCTCACCGGCCACTCCGGGCGGGACCGGGCGGCACCCGCGATCGAGTACATAGGCGCGCACGTTCGCCAGCGGGGCACCGATCGGGGCGGCCGCGTCCGCGCGACCGTCATCGAACCATGCGGTGGCGTACACGCAGGCCTCGGTCGGCCCGTAGATGTTCGCCAGCGCGGCGTCCGGGGCGAGCTCACGCAGCCTGCGCACCAGCCGCGGCGGGACTGCCTCCCCGGCGAGCGCGATCCGTTCGATTCCCTCCAGCGCACCGGAATCGGCGACCGCGGCGAGCGCAGAGGGAACCGCGCACAGCAGGCTCGCCCACCGCGGCCGGTCGGCCAGTTCGAGCACATCCTCGAGCACTTCGATACCGCCGCCGACCAGCAGCGGGATCAACGTGTCGAACACGGAGACGTCGAAGGTCAGCGGGGTCGTGGCGAGCACGTTCCGGAAGGCATCGGCGCCGAGCCGGTCCAGTGCCCAGTCGGCCAGGTTCGACACGTTGGCGTGGCTGACGAGCACTCCCTTGGGACGGCCGGTGGACCCCGAGGTGTAGATGACGTAGGCGGCATTGTCCGCTCGCGGGGCCGGGTCACCGAGGTCCGCGGCCGAGTACCGGTCGAGACCGCCGAGCTCGATCCTGGGCAGTGTGTCCCCGATCAGTTCGGCGCACTCCTCGTCGGTGATCGCGCACACCGGGGCGGCGTCCTTGAGCACCACCCGCGCCCGTTCCGGCGGGGAATGCCGGTCCAGCGGGACATAGGCCGCGCCGGTCTTGCTCACCCCGAGCAGTGCGACGACCGCGTCCGCCGAACGGCCCAGCGCCACCGCGACCCGCTGCTCCGCGCCCACCCCTTGTTCGATCAGCGCCCGGGCGAGCCGATTGGCCCGCGCGTTCAACTCGGCATAGCTCAGGCTGCCCGCGGCGGAGGTCACCGCCACCGCGTCCGGGTTCGCCCGCACCGCACGCGCGAACCGGTCCGGAATGGTGCGCGGGTTCCCCAACCGGGCCGTCTTGTTCCACCCGTGCAGCACCCGGTGGCGCTCGTCCTCGTCCAGCACGTCGATCGCCGAGACCCTGGCGTGCTCCCCCGCGTTCGCGAACACTCGCAGGAACCGCAGGAAGCGTTCGTGGTGCCCGCGCAGCTGCTCCGCCGAGTACAGCGCCGGATTGGCCTCGAAGTCCACCCGGAAGGCGTGCTCGGCGCTGCCGCCGTGATACATCGTGACCGAGAGGTCGTCCACGGTGCCCGCGGCGTGTACCCGCATGCTCGCGGGCGCGGAGCCGAAACGCAGCTCCGGGAAGAACGGCATCATGTTCACCATCGGCCCGAACCGCGCCTGCCTGCCGCCGGTCAGCCGCTCGCCCCGGAACCGCTCATGGCGCAGCACGGAGAACAGTTCGGCCCGCGCCCGTGCCACGCGCGCGCCGACCGTGTCCTGTTCGTCCAGCCGCAGCCGCAGCGGAAGCACGTTCGAGGCCATCCCGGCGACGCCCTTGATCCGGGTACCCCTGCGGGCCATCACCGGAACGCTCAGCACCACCTCGCGGCGGTCGGTCAGCCTGCCGAGGTAGGTGGCGAACGCGGCGAGAGCCAGCACCGGGACGGTGCCGTGCAGCAACCGAGCCGCCGCCTCGAGCCCCTCCGCCGCCGAGCTGGACAGCGCCCCGGGGGCGCGCACCGGGTCCATACTCGGCGCCGCCGTTCGCCCGGCGAGGCTCGCCGGTTCCGGAAGCTCGCCCGCGATCCGGCGCCAGAACTCTTCATCGGTCTCCGCACGGCCGGACTCCCGGTAGCGGGCATCCTCGGCGAGCAGGTCCTCGACCGTGCCGTAGTCCATCGCGGGCGGTGCCGAATCCCCCGCCATGGCGCTGTACACCTCGGCGAGCCGGGCCAGGACCCACGCGCCGGTCTGCCCGTCGCATACGATGTGGTGCGCCCGCAGCAGTACCTGCCAGTGATCCGCGGCGAGTGCGAGCAGCGCGACCGAGGCGAGCGGATCCCGCGCCAGGTCGACCTCGGCGGCGCAGTCCGCCCGGATCCACTCCTGCGCCCGCTGCGCAGGCTCGGATTCGGCGCTGAAATCAATCACCTGGATGGAGCAACGGGCTGCTCCATTTCGCCGCTGAACCGGCTCGCCCTCGCGTTCGGACACGGTGACGTGAAGATTTTCGAATTCGCCGAATGTGTGCTCGACGGCACGTTCGAACAAGGCGGGGTCGACAACACCGCGGATATCGATAACTTGCGCGATGTTGATCGGTGTCTTCGGGGACAGCAATTGCGCATACCACAAACCGCGCTGCGCGGAAGACAACGGCAAATACTGATCGTCCAACGAGACCATTCCCGCTCACTGTCTGTGCTCACTGAAGTTAGGACAACGTTTCGACGGCGTAATGTCCGAGGGAAACCTATCACTCACCGGAGCCGCTTACCAGCCAGTAGGCTTGCCGTCCGCGGCACTCCGGGTGGTGCCCGGGTGAGGACTTCGGACCCCGGACCTCCTTGCTACGACGGGAATAGGCGGATTTCGCTCCGCAGGAAGGACGACCGCGCTACTACCCGTGACGGCCGCGCCGACGTTCGGCGGATGTCGCCGATTTCAAGTTCCCCCTGCGAGGGGATCCCCATTGTGCGGCGCAGCGCGGACATGCGAGCGTGGAAGCCGATAAGAAGCCTTTGCACCTGCGACGATTCGCGAAACCGCCGAAAAACGGCGGAAATCGCCGATACTTCCTGGCGCATACGAATCGCTGACAAATCGCTGACGGAACCACGGAACGGAACTGTCGCACAACACACTTCGGTCGGCCAATGAACAATGAACGGTCGCCACGGCGGCTCGTTGACAACGACGAGAATACGAATCAGGATACGCAAAAGTTGGGCGAACCACTTTTGCGAATCCGATCGCTGTGCAAATCGTTTGGCGACACCCGTGCCGTCGACGGTGTGGACCTCAGCGTGCCGCGCGGATCGATCTTCGGCCTGCTCGGCCCGAACGGAGCGGGCAAGACGACGATCGTGCGCATGCTGGCCACGCTGCTGCGCCCGGACAGCGGCCGCATCACCGTCGGCGGGCACGACACCACCACCGAGCCCGAGGCGGTGCGCCGCTCGATCGGGCTCTCCGGCCAGTTCGCCTCGGTCGACGAGAAACTGACCGGCGCGGAGAACCTCTACCTCGTCGGCAGGCTCTACGGAATGTCGCGGCGCACGGCTCGCTCCCGCGCCACCGAGATGCTGGGCCGGTTCCGGCTGACCGAGGCGGCCGACCGGCGCGCACAGCACTATTCCGGCGGGATGCGGCGCAGGCTCGACCTCGCCGGTGCACTGCTGGCCAGACCCGAGCTGGTGGTGCTCGATGAACCCACGACCGGGCTCGATCCGCGCAGCAGGATGGACACCTGGGAGATCATCGGGGAGCTGGTGGCCGAGGGCGCGACCGTGCTGCTGACCACCCAGTATCTGGAGGAAGCCGATCGGCTCGCCGGCCGGATCGCGGTGCTGTCCGCGGGCCGGATCGTCGAACGAGGCACCCCGGATCAGCTCAAGGCACGCACCGGAGGACAACGGCTGGACGTGACCGTGCCCGTCGAGGAGCTCGAGGTCACCGCGAGGATCCTGGGCGCGCTCGCCCAGAGCACGCCCACGGTGGATCCGGTCAACCGGCGCGTCGAGGTCGCCGTGCCGCACGGACGCTCCGCCATGACCGAGGCGCTGCGGCGCTTCACCGAGGCGGGCATCGAGCCGCTGGACATGGCGCTGCGCCGGGCCACGCTGGACGACGTCTTCCTCGCGCTCACCGAGGAACCCGCGATGGAGCCGGACCGCACCGGGGAGCTCACCTCATGACGACCCTGCTCCGCGTCGGACGGGACGCGCACATCATCGCCTGGCGCAACCTGCTGAATCTGCGCCGGACACCGGGCACCCTGCTCACCTCCACCGCCCAGCCGATCATGTTCGTGCTGCTGCTCGCCTACGTGTTCGGCGGGAGCCTCGGCGGTGACGCCTATCGCGAGTTCCTGATGGGCGGGATCTTCGCGCAGACCATGGCCTTCAACGCCGCGTTCACCACCATCGGATTCGCCAATGACCTGCAGCGCGGGTTCGTGGACCGGCTGCGCGCGCTGCCCATGTCCCGCGTCGCGGTGATCATCGGGCGCACCACATCCGATCTCACCGCGAGCACGGTCTCACTCGTGGTCACCTCACTGTGCGGGCTGGCCATCGGCTGGCGGATCCGGGGCAGCGCACTGGACGCGGTGCTGGCCTACCTGCTGATCCTGCTGTTCGCCTTCGCGATGTCCTGGGTGGGCGCCTGGATCGGGCTCATCGCTCCTTCCGTGGAGGTCGCGATGAGCGCCGGGCTCATCTGGCTGTTCCCGGTCACCTTCATCTCCTCGGGGTTCGTCTCGGTGAGCGCGATGCCGAGCGGGCTCTCCGCGATCGCCGAGTGGAACCCGATCACCGCGGTCGCGGGCGCCACCCGCGTGCTGTTCGGTAACCCGACCCCGGCGAACCTCCCGCAACCGGTCGGCTGGCCCGCCGAGCACGCCGCGCTCTACACGGTGCTGTGCTCGGTGGCGATCATCGCGGTCTTCCTGCCGCTGGCCGCCGCACGCTACCGGCGGGTGGCCACCCGATAGCGGCTACGGGACGACGGTGACCGGCCAGCGCCCGGCACGCACCAGGCGCACCGCGATCGAGCCGATCACCCGGTGCCCGACGCTCTCCGAGGCCCCGACCACCACGGCGTCCGCGGTGAGTTCCTCGGCGGCCGCGACCAGCTCGCGGTACGGGTCCCCGGCACGCACCAGGAAGCGCCACCGCACCCCGTAGCCCTCGGTGCCGCCCCGCGACTCGACCGCCTCGGTGAGGTATTTCTCCAGGTCTTCGGCGATCGCCTCACCGGTCTTCACGGTCTCCGCGGCGAAGGTCGCCGTGCTCGACACGATCGGGCGCACGTACACGAGCGCCAGTTCCGCGCCCTGCCGTCGCGCCAGCCCGCCCGCGTAGGCGGCCGCGCGCATCGCCGAATCCGACTCGTCGATCCCGGCGAGGATCAGTTTCGGGCCGTCGGTACCGCGTTCGAAGTCGTTCGCCACGCCGCTCATTGTCTCCCACGCCGAATCAGATATTTATCTGATATCATTTAATCGAAGCCAGTTACCCCTGAGGGAGTGATCACCATGACGACCACCGAGCCGTCGAACGTCCGCCAGCGCACCCCAGCTATCCGGGAACGCCCGATCGACGCGGCCTCCGGATGGACCGCGATCGCGGTGTCCGTGCTGCTGATCCTGGTCGGCGCGGCGGGCATCGCGTTCGCCGCCGTGCTCGGTGCCGCACTCGGCATCGTGCTGCTCGTCCTCGGCATCCTGTTCGCCCTCCTCGGCCTGCTCGGGTTCGCCGGTCTCACCCCGGTCATCCCCGGTGAGGCCCGCGTACTGCAGCTGTTCGGGCGCTATCTCGGCACGATCCGCTCCCCCGGGCTGAAATGGGTCAACCCGTTCACCATCCGCCGCCCGGTCTCCACCCGGATCCGCAACCACGAGACCTCGACGCTCAAGGTCAACGATGCCGACGGCAACCCGATCGAGATCGCCGCGGTCGTCGTCTGGCACGTGCACGACACCGCGCAGGCGGTCTACGAGGTGGACAACTTCGTGCAGTTCGTCGCCATCCAGACCGAAACCGCGGTCCGGCACATCGCGAACAGCTACCCCTACGGCGCGCGGGACAGCGAGCGGCTCTCGCTGCTGGACAACACCGAGGAGATCACCCAGCAGCTGTCCGAGGAGATCACCGCGCGCATCAAGGCGGCCGGGGTGACCATCGTGGAATCCCGGATCACCGCCCTTGCCTATGCCCCGGAGATCGCCCAGGTCATGCTGCGCCGTCAGCAGGCGAGCGCGGTGGTCGCGGCGCGTCAGCAGATCGTGGACGGCGCGGTAGGTATGGTGCGTGAGGCACTTTCCCGGCTGGACGAGGAGAACGTGGTCGAACTGGACGAGGAACGTCGCGCGGCGATGGTGAGTAATCTGCTCGTCGTGTTGTGCAGCGAGCAGTCCACCCAGCCGGTCATCAACTCCGGATCGCTATACCAGTAACCGTGTCTGCTGAACGCAAGGGCATCCTGCTGCGGCTCGACCCCGCCGTGCACGATGCGCTCGCCCGCTGGGCCTCGGACGAACTGCGCAGCACCAACGCACAGATCGAGTTCCTGTTGCGGCGTGCGCTTTCCGACGCGGGCCGGCTACCCAAAGACGCCGGGGCGCTACCGAAACGCGGGAGGCCACCGAAGCGCGAACCGAAGTCCGAGGACGGTTAGGCTGACCGCCGTGCGCATCATGATCTCCGCCGATATGGAAGGCGTCACCGGAGTCACCTGTTCCGCGGATGTCACCGTCGGCAGCGAACAGTGGCAGCGATTCCGCCCGATCTTCACCGAGGATGTGAACGCCTGCGTCGCCGGGCTCTACGCGGGCGGGGCCGAGGAGGTGGTGATCAACGAGGCGCACTCCTCGCAGCGCAATCTCCTGCTCGAGCGGCTCGATCCGCGGGTGAGCATGCTGACCGGCAAGCACAAACCGCTCTCCATGATGGAGGGCATCGACACGGTGCCGGACGGTGTGGTGTTCCTCGGATATCACGCGGCAGCGGGCGCCGATGGGGTGCTCGCGCACACCTACCTGGAGAACCAGATCACCGGGGTCTGGCTGGACGGGGTCCGGGCGAGCGAGGGACGGCTCAACGCCGCGCTCGCCGCGGAATACGGGGTTCCGGTGATCCTGGTGACCGGGGACGACAAGTGCTGCGCGGACGCCGAGGACTACAGCCCGTCCGCTGCGAAGGCGATCGTGAAGACCTGCGTCTCCCGGTACGCGGCAGTCTGCCTGCCACCCGCCCGTTCCGCCGAGGTGATCACCGAAGCGGCGCGCACGGGAATGGCGGCCGCCGGGGCCGGTGCACGAACCAGCTCGGCGCACGAGATCGAGGTGGAGTTCGACGCGAGCCACCTCGCCGCCGCTGCCGCGCTCATCCCGACCGTGCAGCGCCGGGCCACGAACCGGATCGGCTTCGAGTCCGCCTCGATGACCGAGGCCATGCAGACCTTCAAGGTCGTCACCCAGGTCGCATCCGGTGCGGTGGACGGGATCTATGGCTGAGTCCATGCCCGACCGCACCCTTGAGCACGCCGCGAATCTGATCCGGTTCGACACCACCAACCACGGTGGCGGGGACGCCAAGGGCGAGCGCGAGGCCGCCGAATACGTCGCCGGGGTTCTCACCGAGGCCGGATACGCGCCCCGGATCCTGGAATCCGCGCCACGTCGGTCGAACGTGCTGCTGCGCATTCCCGGCAGTGATCCCGCACTGAGCGCCGTGCTCGCCCACGCACATCTGGATGTGGTTCCCGCGGCCGCCGGTGACTGGTCGGTCGACCCGTTCTCCGGCGAGGTCCGCGACGGCTATCTGTGGGGGCGCGGTGCCACGGACATGAAGGACATGTGCGCCATGCTGCTCAGCACCGCCGAGCGCTGGGCGCGCGAGGGAACCGGCCCGCGCCGGGATGTGGTACTCGCCTTCGTCGCCGACGAAGAGGACGCCGGTGAGTACGGGGCGCACTGGCTGACCGCGAACCACGCCGAAGAGTTCGCCGGATGTGCTTGTGCCATCAGCGAATCGGGTGGTTACACCTTCCCGGTCACCGCCCCGGACGGGCGCGAAGTCCGGCTCTACCCGATCGCGACCGCCGAGCGCGGCACCATGCACCTCGAGCTCACCGCACGGGGCCGCGCGGGGCACGGTTCCCGCCCGAACACGGACAACGCCGTCACCGCACTGGTGAACGCGGTCGCCCGGATCGCGGCGCACGACTGGCCGGTCGTGCTCACTCCCGCCGTGCGCGGCTATCTCGAAGGCGCCGCGGGAGCGCTCGGCATCGACGTCGATCTCACCGATGAGCGGGGTGTGCTCGCCGCGATCGAGGCGCTGGGCACGGCCGCCTCCCCGGTATTGCCGACGATCCGCAACTCCACGACCCCGACCGTGCTGGACGCGGGCTACAAGGTGAATGTGATCCCCTCCGAGGCCAGGGCGCGGCTGGATACCCGCTCACTTCCCGGAACCGAACCGGAACTGTTCGCCACCATCGACGAACTGCTCGGCACCGCGGTGGAACGCACCTCCCTGGTCCGCAATCCGGCGGTATCCGCGCCGGTCGACTCGGAGTGGTTCGCCGCGATGAGCGAAGCCCTGCGCGCCGAGGACCCGGGAGCCGTGCCGGTACCGTTCTGCATGGGCGGTGGCACCGACGCCAAGGCGTTCAGCGCGATCGGCATCGACTGCTACGGGTTCTCCCCGCTACGGCTTCCCGCCGAGTACCCGTATCGGGAGATGCCGCACGGGGTCGACGAGCGGGTTCCCGTGTCCGCGCTCGAATTCGGTGCGCGGGCCCTCTGGCGATTCCTGTCCCGCTAGCACCCATCACTTTTGACGTAACCCGGCCGATCGCCGTGAACCGAACAGCGGTTGACCGCGGGATAGCGGCATGTCAGCGGGAATCCGTCTGGTCAACGGTGAATGGCACGTTGTGGACATTCTCCCCACAACCGGCCGAATCTCGCTGGCATGAAGAAAAAACTCATTCCAGCCGTCATCACCATATCAGTCGCCGCCGTCCTCGCGGCGGGTGCCGACGCCGGCGCCGCTGCCACCGATCCCGGACCGGGAGTGAAGGCACCGGTGTCCACCGCAGCCTCGGCTGCCGGGGACATCGCCCGACAGCTCGGCCTCGGCAGCGCCGAGAAACCCATCGCCAGGGCGGCGATCGTGGACCGGGACGGAACCCGGCACCTGCGCTACGAACGCACGTATCACGGATTACCGGTACTCGGAGGCGACCTGGTGGTCACGACCGGACCGGACGGCAGACTCAGACAAGCGCGGTTGGCCAACCGCTCCCCGCTGACGCTGTCCACCGCCCCGAAGCTGAGCCCAGCACAAGCGGCCCGTGCCGCGCTCGCCGCCAGCCCCTCGGTGCGCTACACGGCGAACCAGCCGCGCAAGGTCGTCTACGCCGCCGACGGCGCCCCGGTTCTCGGCTACGAGACCGTGCTCACCGGGATCAAGGCCGACCGGACACCGAGCCGACTGCACGTGGTCACCGACGCGAACACCGGCAAGGTTCTCGCCAGTGACGACGAGATCAAACAGCTGACCGACGACACGAGCGGGCGGCCCGCCACGGCACAACGCGGCTCTGGTTCGCGCACCGCGCTCGCGGCGACCGGAACCGGGCGCACGGAGTACAGCGGGACGGTCAGCCTGCAGACCACCCAGTCCGGATCCGGCTACCAACTCACCGATGCCACACGCGGCGGGCAGAGCATCTACAACCTCAACCACGCAACCTCCGGCCGGGGAACCCTGATGACCGACGCGGACAACGTGTGGGGCGACGGAAACGGGGCCACCCCGCAGACCGCGGGTGCGGATGCCGCGTATGGCGGCGCGGCGACCTGGGACTTCTACAAGGAGGTGTTCAACCGCTCCGGCATCTGGGACACCGGAAAGGCCGCCTACAGCCGGGTGCATTACAGCACCAACTACGCGAACGCCTTCTGGGACGACAGCTGTGGCTGCATGACCTACGGCGACGGATCCAGCGGCACCCGGCCGCTGACCGAACTCGACGTGGCCGGGCACGAGATGTCGCACGGCGTCACCTCGGCCACGGCTGGCCTGGTCTACCGCGGCGAGTCCGGCGGACTGAACGAAGCCACCAGCGACATCTTCGGCACCATGGTCGAGTGGCACGCGAACAATGCCGTGGACAAGCCCGATTACCTCATCGGTGAACTACTGAATCTCCGTGGCGACGGGAAACCGTTGCGCTACATGGACAAGCCATCCAAGGACGGCCGTTCGCTGGACAGCTGGTCCTCCGGGGCGGGCAACACCGATGTGCACTATTCCTCGGGCATCGCCAACCACTTCTTCTATCTGCTCGCCGAGGGCAGCGGAAGCAAGGTCATCAACGGCGTGCAGTACGACAGCCCGACCGCGAACGGCTCCACCGTCACCGGAATCGGGCGCGACAAGGCCGCACAGATCTGGTACACGGCGCTGACCAAGTACTTCGTCTCCACCACGAACTACCGCAGCGCCCGCCAGGCCACGATCCAGGCCGCGTCCGATCTCTACGGTTCGGGAAGCGCCGAGGCCACCACCGTCGCCGCGGCATGGTCGGCGGTGAATGTGAACGGCTGAGCCCCGACAGCCGTGCGCCACGGCCGCCGTGTCCGGCGGCCGTGGCGTTCCCTGGTGCGGCCCCGTGATGCGACGTGAGGCCAGGGCGATGCGCGAACCCTGGCCCCACGTCTCGCGGATGAGAACTCAGTTCCCACCGAATCCGGGGATCCCTCCCCCACCGTTGCCACCGCCGAACGGGTTGCCGCCACCACCGCCGAACGGGTTCTCCTGCTGCGGGGAAACCGTCGTCTGCTTGGTGTCGGTCGTGCTGCCGAGCGTCACGTTGACCGTCTGCTCCGAACCGTCCGAGTGCTTCACGGTGACCGGAATCGTCTCGCCCGGCTGGTGCTTGAGCACCTGCGCCATCAGGTCCGCGTACGAACTGATCGGGGTGTTCCCGAGCTTGGTGACCACATCACCCTGCTTGATGCCCGCCTTCTCGGCCGCACCACCCGAGCTCACCTCACCGAGCGGGGCACCTCCCTCGCGGGCCGTGCCCTGCGAACCGACGGAACCGGTCACCCCGAGCTGGGGTTTGGTCGCCTTGCCGTTCTGCATGAGCTCGTTCGCGACCCGTTTCGCGGTGTCGATCGGGATCGAGTAGCCGATCCCCTGCGCACCGCCGTCCTCCTGGCCCTGGCCCTGGCCGCTCTGACCGTTGCCGGAGTACTTCGCCGAGTTCACCCCGACCACCTGGCCGTCCATGTTCACCAGCGGTCCTCCGGAGTTGCCGAAGTTGATCGAGGCATCGGTCTGCAGCGCGTTGTAGACCACCATCTGGCCGTCCTCGGACTGCGCGGTGACCGTGCGGGAAAGGGCACTGACGATGCCCGAGGTCACCGAGTCGGTGAAGCCGTACGGGCTGCCGACCGCCGCGACCTGCTGGCCGACCTTCAGGTTGCTCGACTGGCCGAGCTTGGCCGGGGTCAGTCCGCTCGCCCCGTCGAGTTTGATGACCGCGAGGTCGTAGGAGGGCGCGGTGCCCTTGATGCTCGCCGAGTACTTCTTGCCGTCCGGACCGGTCACCTGGATACGCCCGCCGTTGTCCGCGCCTGCGACCACGTGGTTGTTCGTCAGGATGTAGCCGTCCTGGGTCAGCACGATCCCGGTGCCCTCACCCTGCCCCTGCTGAGTGGCCGTCTTGATGTCCACCGTCGATTTCAGGGCCACCTCGGCCGCGTAGGACACCGAGCCCGGCTTGGTGCTCACGCTGCTCGAGGACTGCGGCTGCGAGGTCAGCAGCGGGGCATCCGAACCACTCGCGAACAGCGCACTGCCGCCGACTCCCACACCGCCACCGATCAGGCCCGCGATGAGCGCGGTGATCACGATCGGCCCGGTGACCTTGCGTTTCGGGCGCTCCGGTCCGGGAACGGTGCCGATCGGCATGGTGTACTGCGGCGCTCCGGGCTGCTGTTGCTGCTGCGCGGCGCCGTACGGCGGGGTCGCGCTGTGCTGCTGCCACCACGCCTGCCCCGGCTGGGGCTGCTGCGGTTGCGGTTGCGGTTCGTCCTGCGGCGGCGTGTTCTCGGTCATGGTTCAAGGATGAGACCAGAACCTGAGAATCCGCGCAGAACCACCCTAGAACCGTCGCTGAATTTCCCGAGTGCGCTGCTCAGTTTCCGGTGGAACCGCCCACGACCGCGTCCGAGGAGCCCCGCTTGCCCTTCGACTTCGCGGGTTTCGGCGCGACGATCCCGGACAGGTCCCCGCCGAGGTCGTTGCTGCGCACCACGAACGGCCGGGTCTCGGTGAACCGGACGACCGAGACCGATCCCGGATCGACCACGATCCGCTGGAACGAATCCAGATGCATCCCGAGCGCATCGGCGAGCACTGACTTGATGACATCACCGTGGCTGCAGGCCAGCCAGATCGCCTCGGAACCGTACTGTTCGCTGATCCGCGCGTCGTGCTCGCGGATCGCCGCGACCGACCGCGCCTGCATGGCCGCGAGCCCTTCCCCGCCGGGGAACACCGCCGCCGAGGGATGGGCCTGCACCACCCGCCACAGCGGTTCCTTGGTCAGTTTCTTCAGCTCGGCCCCGGTCCAGTCGCCGTAGTCCACCTCGGCGAGCCGCTTGTCGGTGCGGGCACGGAGCCCGCGCGCCTTCAGCAGCGGGGCGATCGTCTGCTTGCACCGCAACAGGGGCGAGCTGCACACCTCCGCGATCGGCACTCCCTCGAGCCGCTCGACCAGGCCCAGCGCCTGTTCGTGCCCGCGCTCGGCGAGCTCCACTCCGGGAGTGCGCCCGGCGAGCACACCGGCCCCGTTCGCGCTGGATTTCGTGTGCCGTAGCAGGATCACCGTCGCCACGCCTTCCACCCTACGGCACCGGCCGATACCGGGCGCATTACGCTTCAACAGGTGCAGATTCGGCGGCTCGGCAACTCCGGACTTCGCGTCTCCCGCATGGCGCTCGGCACCATGGGCTGGGCGCGCGATACCGACGCCGACGAGGCGGCGAGTCAGCTCGTCGCGTTCGTCGACGCGGGCGGAACACTCGTGGACACCGCCGACGTGTACGGCGAGGGCGAGACCGAGGAACTGCTCGGCGGACTTCTCGGCGACCTCGTCCCCCGCGAGGAGATCGTGCTCGCCACCAAGGCGGTCGCCAACCGCGGCACCGGTCCGTTCGGCGGCGGTGCCTCCCGCGGCTCGCTGCTCGGGGCACTGGACGGATCACTGCGCAGGCTCGGAGTGGACCACATCGACCTGTGGCAGCTGCACGCCTGGGATCCGAACGTGCCACTCGAGGAAACCCTGTCCGCGATGGACTACGCCCTGCGTTCGGGCAAGGTCCGCTACATCGGGGTGGCCAACTACACCGGATGGCAGCTGGCCACCGCCGCCTGTGCCACAGTGCCGATCGTGTCCACCCAGCACGAGTACTCGCTCGCCGAACGCGGAATCGAACGCGAGGTCATCCCGGCCGCCGAGTACCACGGGATCGGGCTGCTGCCCTGGGCCCCGCTCGGCAGGGGCGTGCTCACCGGCAAGTACCGCACCGGCACCCCGGCCGATTCGCGCGGCGCCGACCCCGAATACGCCGGATACGTCGACCGCCATCGCACCGAACGGGTCGCCCGCATCGTGGAGGCGATCACCACCGCCGCGGACGGCCTCGGTACCTCCCCGCTCGCCGTCGCCCTGGCCTGGGTGCGGGACCGTCCCGGCGTGGTCGCCCCGGTGGTCGGTGCCCGGGACACCGCCCAGCTGACCGGTTCCCTCGCCGCCGAAGACCTCACCCTGCCCGCCGCGATCCGGGCCGCGCTCGACGATGTGAGCGAACCGGGATCCGGCTACCCGGAAAGGTGGCCCCACTCGTGAAAACCGCCCGCCTCGCCGCGGCGCTGCTGGCCGGTGCGCTGCTCGCCGGATGCGGCAGCCAGGACAAGGACCCGTTGCAGGTCGCCAACAACGCCAGCGCCGCGAAACCGGCGAGCGTACCGATGAGCACACCGGCCAAGGGCGACCGCATCGACACCGGTGGCGCCGTGCTCGACACCCTCGTCGTGGACCGCACCCTGTTCCTCACCCGCGCCGACACCCTGCTGCTCTACAACCTCGACGACCTCACCGCCCAGCCGCGCACCGTGAAACTACCGGGCAAACCGGGCAAACTCAGCGCGGCACCGAGCGGCGCCCTCGTGCCCGTGCCCGGTTCGGTACTCACCGTGTCCACCTCCGGCCGGAGTGCCCCCACCGAGGTCGGCGGAAAGCCCAGTTCGGCCGTGCTCCTACGGGACGGACGGCTGGTCGTGGCCTTCCCCGACAAGGACAGCGTCGGCGTCTTCCGGGACGGCAAGCGCCTGGCGAACATCACCGGCAAGGTCCGCCCCGAGCAGCTCTTCGCCGTCGGCGAGGAAGTCCTCGCCCTCGATCCGGTGCGGACCGCCCTCTACGACGTGCAGCTCGACAAGCGCTCCTTCGGGACCGGCGTCCGCGCAGGTCAGGGCGCAGCACGCGGGGTCACCGACAGCTACGGCCGGGTGCTCGTCACCGATGCGCGCAGCAACCAGCTCCTCGCCTTCGCCACCGGCCCGGTGCTCATGCGCCAGCGTTTTCCGGTCGGCAAGACCCCATTCGGGATCGCTTTCGACCCCACTCGCAAGCTCATCTGGGTTACGGTTACGGGAACGAATGAGGTCGCCGGGTACGCGGTCGGGCACGGCGAGCCGGACCTGAAGTACCGGTTCCCCACCGTCGGATCGCCCGACTCGGTGGCCGTCGACCCGCGCAGCGGTGCCGTGCTCGTCGGTTCCGCTGCCACGGACGGATTGGCGGTGGTGCGGCCATGACCACAGAGGACGGCGACGGGGAGGGACATACCGTCGGCGACTGGGAATACCGGCCGCTACGCATTCCCGCGGGGATCTCCCGGCGCGCGGCGGCCATCCAGTTGTCCATCAACGCCGAGCTCGGCGGCTGGGAGCTGTGCCGCACCCTGCTGTTCGCCGACGGCAGCAGGCACATGTGGCTGCGCCGCAAGAGGCCGCGCCACCTCGTGCCCGGAATCATCGTCTGAGTACCGCGGCGAGGTGAGCTGTTCCCGGTGCGCGGAACACCGGGAACAGCCTCCGGTCAGCTCGCCCGGATGAACCGGTCCAGCACCCGGGTACCGAACTTCAGCGCCTCCACCGGCACCCGCTCATCGATACCGTGGAACAGCGCGCTGAAATCCAGGTCCGGGGGCAGTTGCAGCGGAGAGAACCCGAAATTGCGGATCCCCAGCCGCTGGAACGACTTCGCGTCCGTGCCCGCCGAAAGCAGATACGGCAGCGTGCGCGCACCCGGATCCTCCGCCACGATCGAGGCCTTCATCGCGTCCACGATCGCCCCGTCGAAACTCGTCTCCACCGGCGGCAGCGCCAGCCACTCCCGTTCCACATCCGGGCCGAGCAACGCGTCCAGCTCCGCCTCGAACGCCGCTTCCCGGCCCGGGAGGATCCGGCAGTCCACACTTGCCGTCGCCGTCGACGGGATCACGTTCGACTTGTAACCACCGTTGAACATCGTCACGTTCGCCGTGTCCCGGATCGTCGCCCCGACCATGCGCGCCAGATTGCCCAGCTTCCCGATCGAGCCCTCCAGATCGTCCTCCGGGAACTCCATGCCCGTCAGCTCCGAGACACCGTCCAGGAACTCCCGGAGCGAGTCCGTCAGCACGATCGGGAACTCGTGATTGCCCAGCCGGGTCACCGCCGCCGCCAGCTTCGCCACCGCGTTGTCCTTGTGCACCATCGAGCCATGTCCGGGGGCACCGTGCGCACGCAGCTTCAGCCAACGGATCCCCTTCTCCGCCGTCTCGATCAGATAGGCCCGGACACCGTCCCCGAACGTCACCGAGAAACCGCCGACCTCACTGATCGCCTCACTGACCCCCTCGAACAGTTCAGGACGGTGCTCCACCAGCCACGAGGCGCCATACTGACCGCCCGCCTCCTCGTCCGCCAGGAAAGCGAACACGATGTCCCGCGGCGGGACGATGTTGTGGCGCTTGTAATGCAACGCCAGCGCCAACATCATCCCGTCCATGTCCTTCATGTCCACCGCGCCACGGCCCCACACATAGCCGTCCTGGATTGCGCCCGAGAACGGATGCACCGACCACTCCGAAGGCTCCGCCGGGACCACATCCAGATGACCGTGGATCAGCAGACCCGGACGAGAGCGGTCACTGCCCTCCAGGCGAGTGATCACATTGTGCCGATCACGACCGCCCGACTCCACATACTCGATCGCGTAGCCGGCCTCCGTCAGCTTCGTCGCCACGAACTCCGCGGCCGACCGCTCACCGACCAACGTCTCCGGGTCACCCGTGTTCGTTGAATCGATCCGGATCAGCTCACTCGTCAGCGACACAGCCTCCTGCGCAGCCCGCTCGATCTCCGGACTCACGGCCGCCACCTGCTCAGACACGGTTCTCCCTCAGTTGCCGGGGGTGGGTTACAGGGTCCATTCAACATGCGCTACTGTAGTCCTTGTCCGCAGGGAGCGGGCAGGACAACTGAATAAGCCAAGTCGGAGTGGCGGAATGGCAGACGCGCTAGCTTGAGGTGCTAGTGTCCTAATAATGGACGTGGGGGTTCAAGTCCCCCCTCCGACACACTTAGAATCCCTACCAAGGGATTTCGCTTTCACAGCAACGGTTTTCTCTTTTTGATCGAAGATCAGCTCCAAGCCTAGTTTCTTGTAGAACTCCTGTAATCGTTCCGGTTTTCCTTGATCGAGTATCCGATCCACGTCTTCGAGATAATCGAGTGCCGCTTCAATCTGTACCCGATCGACCGTCCGCCCCGAAGGGATCCTTCGTAGCTCGGCCTTAGCCGCGTCCTTGTCCGCCTTGGCCCGGTTGAGTCCGTCAATCAGCGCGTCCGGGTCGGCCCCAGCCTCGATCGCGGCTTGTAAGCGGTGTCGGCGCTTCTCTGCGTCGGCAATGCTTGCCTTGACCTGTTTGGCGCGTACCGTATCCGGGTTCGCGAGGTCCACACCGAGCATCGCTTCCACCGTGGTCTGCCGTTGTTCGCGCCCGAACCACCGATCCAGCCACTCGTTCAGCGGCCCGATCACGTGTGCCTCGCGCAGGTAGACGTTCGTCGGGTGCGTCTCCAGCAGTGGGGAGCCAGGGCGCGGGCGATACGCGGGCTTGCGCGAGCGCACCACCGAGGACGCCGCAGCGCGCCGCGAACGCGTGACGTACCCGGCCGCAACGTCGTTCGGATCGAGCAGCGTTTCGTGGCCCGTCCAGCGCCCGAACACCGCATAGCCGGTATAGCGCGGGTTGTCGAGAATCGCGCGCACGGTGCTGGACTGCCACCCGTCACCATGCCGGTGCCGATTCTGCTCCGGCCGCGCCGCCGAGGGACACGGGATGCAGTCCCGGTTCAAGGCATTAGCAATCGCCCGGTGCCCGTTCCCCTCCAGGAGATCGGCTAGAAAGCGGCGCACCACCTCATCGCCGAGCGGTTCCACGAAGGTCGTGGCATTGCGCCACGCCGCCAGCCGCGCGATCCTGGTTGCCCTCCGTCGAGCAGCGCCCGTAGAACGCCACCGGCCCGATCTGTGCACGCCCGGCGGTGAGAGCTCGCGATTTGAGGTCCAGGCCCGAACGGCTGATTACCCCTCACGTCGCGAAGCCATGGAGTGCGGCGCGCAGGCATCCGCTAGTTGCGCACCTCGAGCTGCTCGGTCAGCCGTCCGAGGATCGGTAGCGCGGCCTCCAGGGTGTTCCGTTCGTTCGCTGATAACAGCCCGATCGAGTGGGCAAGTGTCGCCGTGCTCGTCCGGTCGTAGCGGTCGAGCAGATCACGCGCCTTTGCCGAGGCGGTGAGGTGCACCGTGCGCAGGTCGTTCGGTGCCGTCTCGCGCTCGATCAAACCGGTCGCGCTCATGGTCTTGACCAGGTTGCTCACCGTCGACGGTGCGATGCGCAGCCGCGCCGCGACGGTGCGCGGGTTGAGTGGGCCCTCGGCGATCAGCGTGCGCAGTAGTTCGATCTGTGCCTCGGGCAGGTCAGGCAGGTTCGCCGCGGTACGGGTCGCGCGTAGCACCGCACGACGCAGTGGGCCCAGTGTGCGGCTGAGTTCGGCGGCAGTGTCCATGCTGTCAGCTTGACCGAAAGCGCCTTTTGTCACAAACTAGTTTTGCAACAAAATGAACTGGAGGGAAGCTTTGAGCGCCGACACCATCGAGCAGGACCTGTCCGGTCTCGTCGGGCACCGCTTCGTCTACACCTACGACAACGGCTGGCAATACGAGATGTACGTCAAGAACGCGACGACCATCGACTACCGTATCCACTCCGGTATGGTCGGCGGCCGCTGGGTCAAGGACCAGGGAGTCGGCTTGGTCCGGCTCGGTGAGGACGACTACAAGGTCTTCTGGAACGAGCCCACTGGCACCTCGGTCGTGGTGAACGTGCTGCCCGCACGTCGCCGCCTGCACGGAGTGATCTTCTTCCCGCAGTGGGTGCGACAGCACGGGGAACGCACCGTCCTGTTCCAGAACGAACACCTCGAGCAGATGCGCGCCTACCGCGACCAGGGACCGACCTATCCGATCTACACCGTGCCCGAGTTCGCCGAGATCACCCTGTTCGAACACGTCGGCGCGGACGACGAGTCGATCATCTCGATCGCCCCCGACCAGCTGCCCGAAGGCTGGCCCAACCGCCGCAACTGAGCCCGGCGCCACGACCCGGTCGCCGACGATCTCGGCGCCCATCCGGTGTTCTTGCGGAGAGAGTCGGGCCAGGCCGCGGCGACGATGGCGGCCGGGGCACAGCACTGGCCCGCATCACAGGAGCAGGTCAGGCTCGCTCGGTGGCTCTGTACACGGCTTGGGGCCGCGATCCCGGCTTCGACGCTGGAGGTTGATCCACACTGGGCAGCATCAGCGTAGCGACGAACGCGACCCCGCACGCGATCATGAGATACACCGCGATCGCGATGGAGGACTGATAGGTCGCAACGAGTGCCGTGGCTATCAACGGTGCCGGGCCGCCGGAAGTGATCGATGTGAGCTGGTATCCGAGTGAGGCCCCGCTGTAGCGCACGTCGGCCGGGAAGCTCTCGGCGATGAAGGACCCCTGCGGCCCGTATTGCATGTCCTGGATGATCATCGACAACACAACTCCGACGAAGAGCAGCACGCTGCTTTCACTGTCGATGAGCACGTAGTATGGAATCGCGAAACAGAACATCACCGCGATGCCGATAAGAATCAGGCGTTTACGTCCGATCCGGTCGGATAATGCACCCCAGAAAAGGGTGCTCCCGAGCGAGATCATCGCGGCTACCAATACCGCTACGAGCATCGTGGAGCGTTCTCGGTGCAACGAGGTGACACCGTAGCTGAGAACGAAGGTCGTGAACAGGTAGAAGCCCGTATTCTGACCAGTACGCATGAGCGTCGTCTTGATGACGGTGCGCCAATGGTGCCGGATCAGGTAAGCCACGGGAGCTCGGCGCAGCGAACCGGTCTGCTTGGCCTCGGCGAACGAGGTCGTCTCCCGGACCCGCAGCCGCAGGAACAGGGTGAGCGCGGTGAGGAGCAGGCTGAACAGGAACGGGATGCGCCAGCCGATGCTCTCGTAGCTGTCGCTGGTGAACAGGCGGTTGCTAGCTTCGGTCACGATGGTCGCGGTGATCAATCCAAGCGGACTGCCGAACTGTGGCAGACTTCCGAGAAATCCGCGTTTGCCATCCGCTGAATTCCACTCGGTCGCCATGAGAACGGATCCACCCCAGTCCCCGCCGACGCCGATTCCCTGCACCACCCGTAAGGCGACCAGGATGACCGCGCCCCACATCCCTGCCACCGCGTGAGTCGGTGCGAGTCCGACGAAGAAGGTGCCCAGCCCCATCATCAGCGTAGTGGCCAGAAGAACGGTTCGGCGACCGAGCCGGTCCCCGAAATGACCGAAGAACATCGCACCCAGTGGGCGGGTCAGAAACCCAGCGAAAAACGTTGAAAGGGCAAGAAGTGTTCCCGAGTACGCATTGCTGCTCGGAAAGAACAGATGATTGAAGATCAATGCGGCCGACAGGCCGTAGACATAAAAATCGTACCACTCGATTGCGCTACCGACCGCCGAGGCCAGCATGGCTCGGCGGGCCATTCGAGAATCGGACACATTGTGTTTTGCGGGAGCATTATTCGACATCCGAGACCTCCTTGTTTCGGACAACGAGAGCTGTCGAGCAGGCGGATCAGCGGCGCCGCAGCAAGAGCGCGCCGCCCTGGCCTCCACCTCCGCAGATCGCGGCGACACCGGTTTCAGCTCCACGTCGCCGCATTTCGTAGGCAAGGCTCATGACGAGGCGCAGCCCAGAGGCGCCGAGCGGGTGCCCGATCGCGACGGCGCCGCCATTGACATTGACCCGGTCGAGATCGAGGCCAAGCTCGCGCGCCGTAGCCAGAACGACGGCCGCGAAGGCTTCGTTGATCTCCCAGAGATCCACGTCCGCCGGCGCCATACCGTGCTGTCGAAGAAGTTCACGTGCCGCGTTTGCAGGTTTGAGATGCAGCGTCGGATCGGGTCCCGTGACGGAGACATACCCGCGGATCTCGGCAAGTGGCTCAATTCCCAGCCCACTCGCGTGCCGGGCGGTCGTCACGACGCCTGCCGTACCGGCATCGGACATCTGCGAGGAGTTACCGGCGGTCAGTGTCCCGTCCGGGGTGAATGCCGGATGCAGCGTGGAGAGCCGTTCCACGGTCGTATCCTCCCGGACGCCTTCGTCGCAGGTGAGGCCGGGGACAACGGCTATTTCCTCGCCGAGCCGGTGCACGGCGTTGGCGGCGCGACGGTGACTGTCCAGCGCGAACAGGTCCTGGTCACGGCGGGAGATCCCGAGCTCGGCGGTGGCGGCATCGGACATCGGGCCCATGCCCTGGTCGCTGAGTGAGCACCACAGTCCGTCATTCACGAGGAGATCCACCGTTGTCGCATCACCGACTCTCGCCGCGCCACGGAGCCGGATCCCATGCGGCGCACGGCTCATCGATTCGAACCCGCCCACGACAACCGTTTCCGTTTCACCTGAGCGGATCATCGAGGCCGCCATACCCGCCGCCGTCATGGAGGCAAGGCACACGTTGTTGAGCGTGATCCCGGGGACCGTGGTGGCGATCCCGCCGCGGCTCGCGGCGACTCGGGCCGGATTCTGACCGTTACCGGCCTGCACCACGTTGCCCATCAGGATGTGATCGGGTGACGGAAACCCGGCACGGCTCACCGCGGCACGCACGGCATGGGCGCCGAGGTCCACCGCGTCCTCGCCACGCAGCGCACCGCCGAATCGGCCGATCGGTGTCCGGGCTGCGGACAGCAGTACCGGGATGCGATCAGCCATTTGTCGCTCCCTGCCAGTCACCCATCGCCATGGTGAAGCACACGGCGGTGCCCTCGAGGGCGACGGTCCCGTCCTCGCGGGTAACGCTGCAGTTGAGCTTCGTGATCGGCTTGTCCGCGCGGACATCGGTGACCTCGACTCGGCCGGTGATGGTGTCACCGGGGCGGGTCGGTGCCTTGAAGTTCCAGGACACGTTCAGGAAAACGGTGCCGGGGCCAGGCAGCTTCTCGGCAACGACGGCGTTGAGGATGGCGCTGGTGATGCCGCCTTGGACGACGATCTCCCCGAACCGTGATGCCTTTGCCGCCTGCTCGTCGTAATGCAGAGGGTTACGGTCGCCGGAGATCTCGGTGAACAGCGTGATGTCCTGGGGACCGATGGTGCGGGTCAGTTCCCCGCTCGCGCCCACCTCGGGCATCCCGAGCGGCCAGGTTTCGGTGACGGTCATGCGGGCTCCTTCGGTTGTGTGGTTGCGGTCGATGCTCCGAGGGCCCGCATCGCGAACGCCCCGAGCACCGGACCAGGAATCAGTAAGAGGAATGCGAAGCGCCAGCCGGTCAGACCGACGAGCAGCGGCACCAGCTGGATACTGACCACCGTCAGCGCGAAACCGAGCGCGGTCTGGGCGGTGAGCGCGGTACCCACGAAGCGCGGGTCGGCGGTCTCGGACAAGGCCGTGGAGAAGACCCCGGAGTCGGCGATGACGGCAGCTCCCCAAATCGCGCAGAACGCCGCGAGTATCACCGGGCCCGCGGTGAACACCACCGGGGAGAGCACACAGCATGCCCCGCTGATGATCAGAGCGGCGACCGCTGCTGGTGATCGCCCGTAACGGTCCGCGCCCCAGCCGCCGAGCAGACAGCCGAGGAAACCGGCGATGCCCATGGTGGCGAACACGACGATCTCGGTCGAGACGGAGAACCTCGCTGCCGCAGGCGTGGCGAGCAGAAAGCTGGGGATCCACGTCCACAGTGCGTACAACTCCCACATGTGGCCGAAATAGCCGAAGTTCGCCAGCCGCGGCCCGCGTTCGCGGAACATCCTCACTGCGTACCCGGCGTTGCGGACCGCTCCCGCGGCCGACAGATACGGCCCCGGCCGGACAACTGCCACCGCGACGACGGCACCGAGCAATCCGACCGCCGCCGCGGCTTCCAGTACAGTTCGCCACGGCAGGCTGGCGAGTCCGTCGATGAGGTGGGGCAAGGTGGACCCCAGAGTCAGCGCGCCGATGAACACACCCAGCGCCCGTCCCCGACCCGCCTGACCCGACCAGGAAGCCATCAACTTGATACCCACCGGGTAGACACCGGCGAGGAAGACACCGGTGAGGAAGCGCAAGGGCAGCGCCCAGACCATGCCGTCGACGGACCAGGCAAGTACGAACGTGCAGAGAGCCGCGAGTGCCGCGCTGGCGGCCAACAGCAAATGCGGTCGCAGGCGGTCCGGCAGGTTCAGTGCGGTGGAGCACAGCGCGCCCGCGACGAATCCCAATTGGACAGCCCCGGTCAGCCACACCGCAGACGCACTGGAGATCCCCCAATCCGCACGAAGGCTGGGCACGACGGCCGATACCGAGAACCAAACGGCGAGCCCGAGCACCTGAACCAGCGCGATAGCCCACCGTTGCACTCGCGAACTCACGACCCATCCCGGACGAAGAACGGGATCGGCCCAGCCGGATCGCCCCCGGAATCGGCGACGAACCGCACTCGAAGCCCGACCGCGACGTCGTAAGGGTCGGGACCGAGAATGCCCGCCAGCAGACAAGGTCCTTCGTCCAACTCGACGAGCGCGATGGCATAAGGAACCTCCGCGCGCCAAGCCGGGTGCCCTGGCACCTCGATCACGGTGAAGGTCTTGACCGCTCCCTCGCCCGCCGATTCCTGCCAACCGAGGTCTTCCGACCAACAGCGAACACAAAGCGTTCGCGGATACAGCTGCGTATGTCCACAGTGGAGGCACTGCTGAAGCAGCAATCGCCCCCTGGCCGCGGCCTGCCAGTATGGCGCGGTCGCCGGTGTGCTCAGGCGGCCAGGACGTGGTGTCTCGCTCATTGGTCCACCATTCCCTTCGCAGCCCTATGGTTCGGGGCTGTCGCCGCTCGCGTCCGGTTGGTGCACGGCCTGCTTCGCGTGCCACGTGATGGTCGGCACGAGCTTTGCCAGTTCCATCGGGCCCAGGTCCTACGACCGGCATCACGGACATGCCCCGTAGCGGGCCGATCAATGAGCTTCCAGCAGTCGTCCTCGCTTCCGACGAGGTAGTTGACCGACGTCGAAGGAGCAGGGCGTTCGCATTCGCCGGCTCGTACTGGGGCACCACTACTCACGACGGGACGCTGATCGATGCTGCCGGTGGCAAGATCGACCGCTTCGCTGTGGCACATACCGAGGTTGGCATTGTCCCGGCGTTGACACGACTGGTTCGTCACGGCCACCCCGCCGAGCTGCCGGTGAAGACCGAAACCACGTGTGGCTTGGTCGTGGATCGGCTGTTGCCCGCGAGGAATCGAGTCGTTCCCGTGCACCCCAACGCTTTTCGCGCTGCCCGGCTCAGCCGGGGTGTTGCAAGCGCGAAGGCCGGCCCAGGCAACTCGGGCGAACTGGCCGCGATGCTGGACACCCACCGGCCCGGCGGTAAGACGATCCTCACCAAGTCCCATTCCGGCATTGCCCTGACATTCCTGGATCGCTATCCCAACCCCGAGAGCGCCGTCACCCTCGCCCCAGCCGAAACCGAGGCATTCTGCCGACGCCACCGCTACGGCGGCCGACGTAGTGGCACCGAGCTGCTGACCCGTCTGAGCTTGGCTCCGGTGACCGCCAGCCGCCCGGGCCGGCCGGTCATCACCGGACTCCTCCGCCCCCAGATCGCTTTGGTGCACTCGATCCGGGCCGGTATCAACCAGGTGGCCGCCGCGATCGCCGAAACCGTCGCACGGCATCCCTACACACCGCTGCTGACCGTCGTGCCTCGCGTCGGACTGCTGAACCTGGCCGAGATCATCGGTGAAGTCGGCCCGGTCCTCGAACGCGCCACCAGCTTCGAGCAACTCGCCACCGAGACCGGCACAGCAGCCGTGAGCCGCGCATCCGGCAGAACCCACACCGTGGCCTTCCGGCACGCCACCACCAGCCGGCGCTACACCGCCGCACGCCAACGCGGTCAACGACATCCCCACGCCGTCCGCCCCTTCGGCCGCGCCTGAATACGCATCATCTGCGCATGCTGAACCAGCCAAACCCGCTACGGCCCCATCCGCCACGAACCGCCCGAACACGCCCATGCCGCATACCGGTTGACCCAGGGAAGTCATTCGACACTCCCCAGCACGACAGCGACCTCCTCGCCGAGCGTGGCACCGTTTCCGGTGACCAGCGCCAGTTCGGCATCGGGCACCTGCCTGGCATCGGCCGCACCACGGAGTTGTAGGACGGCCTCGACGAGGTGGCACATTCCGCCGGCCAGATCGGCCTGACCACAGGCGAGTTGCCCACCGTGCGGATTGACCGGAAGATTCCCACCGGCGGAGAAGTCCTGATCGGCCAGCCATGGCCCGACGTCACCTTTACGGCAAAGCCCGGCGTCCTCGAGCGTCAGGGCCAACATGATCGAATAGCAGTCATAGAGGGAGAACACATCGATATCGGTGGCCCGCACGCCGGCTCCGGCATAGGCGGACTCGACCGCGGCAGCCAGCGGTGTCGTGGTCAGATCCGGCGCCTGGCTCAAGGCACGGTGGGTCAGCTTCTCCCCCGCCCCGAGCAGCGCGACCGACCGGTGTGCACCGCCGCCCACCGAGCTCGCCCGTTGGACCAGGGCGGCGGCGCCACCACCGCACGGCATGACGACCTCGAGCTGGTGCAGCGGCCAGGCGATCATCGGCGATGCCAGCACATCCTCGACATCGATGCTTTTACCGTGGAACACGGCATCCGGGTTGAGACTGGCGTTTCGCCGTTCGAACACCGGAATGGACGCCAGTTGTCTCGCCGTCGTACCGAAATCGGCCATGTGCCGGGCCGCTGCCATGGCATACGCCTGGTTCGCGCCGCTTGCCCCGTACGGAACCTCGAACTCACGGATCGGGTTGCGATTCGGCGATCGAGGGACATTGTCCGGGTCACGTGTGTTGGCGAGTACGCAGAGCACGGTGTCGCACATACCGGCCTGGATCGCGGCCGCGGCACGCCAGATCATGCCCGGTCCACTCGCACCGCCCAGGTCGACCACGTCGCCGTAGCGCGGCGTCAGCCCGAGATACTCGGCAACGGTCGCCGGAACATGTTGCGGTGTCTCGCCGACCTGAGGTCCCACCAGCAGACCGTCGACGTCCGCGGGTTCGAGCCCGGCATCGGCCACCGTGGCGGCGGCCAGCCGTCCGATCAGGCCAAGAGTGGTCTGGCCAGGAGTCGTGCGGCGTGGAGCGATCTCGGCGACACCGGTGATAACGCAAGGATCCGTCTTGATCATCGTGCCGCCCGAATCGCCTCGATGGCATCGGCGTTCTCCAGCGCGGACACATTGGCGACGTCGTGCCCGAGATAGACGGCACGCACGACGCGCCGCATGATCTTCCCACTGCGCGTACGGGGCAGCTCGTCGACAACGAGGACCACTTTGGGTTTGAGAGGCTTACCGAGGCCGGCAACGATTCGTTCTCGCACCGCCAGGCGAACGGACTCCTCCACGGTGTCGGGTGCGAGCCGGAGAAACACCGCGATCGCCTCACCTTTCACCTCGTCCGGGATCCCGACCGCAGCCGATTCGAGGACCTCCTCCAGGCTGTTGGCGATGCCTTCCACCTCTGCCGGACCGAGGCGCTTCCCCGCTACCTTCAGGGTGTCGTCGCTGCGTCCGCGGATGTACCAGACCGGTTCGGTCCCCGTGATCTCGACCGAATCACCGTGCACCCACATGCCCGGCCATCGGTCCCAGTACGTGCGCCGGTAACGTTCGGGCTCTCCCCAGAAGGTCGTCGGCATCCCGGGCGAAGGAACACGCAGCACCAATTCCCCGGTTCCCTCACCGACCGGATTTCCGTCCTCATCGAGGATCTCCGCGGCCATGCCAGGCACCGGACCGGCGAACCCACAGGGATGGATCGGCTGTGCCACCGTGTTGGACAAGATCGCACCGGAAACCTCGGTGCCACCCGAATAATTGATGATCGGCACTTCGCGGCGACCGATCGTGTCGAACAACCAAGCGTAGGCATCCGGCGTCCACGGCTCGCCACTGGAAGCGAACACCCGCAGCACACCGAGATCCGGAGCCGCCATATCCGGATCAGCAGCGGCAAGGGTGCGCACGAGAGTCGGCGAGATCCCCAGCATGGTGATGCCGAGTCCCCGCACCGTCCGCCACAGCCGTCCGGGATCGGGATGATCGACCGAACCCGAGTACACGGCAACCGCGCTCCCGGCAAGCAAACCACCGAGTGTCGTGATCGGACACATGATCCAGCCCGGATCGGTGATCCAACAAGCGATATCGCCTGGGCCCACATCGAAACAGAACGCGGCATCGAACCCGGCCTTCACCGCGAAACCGCTCTGGCTGAGCACGACCCCTTTCGGTGCTCCCGTTGTTCCCGAGGTGTAGGCGATCATCAGCGGATGCTCGCTGGGCAGTTCGGCGGCCTCGACCGGCTCCGCCTCCTCGGGGCCGAGCAATTCCCGCCAGCTCAGCTCGCCCCGAAGCCGGGAGGCGGGTGTCGCGTCCTGCTCTCCGACAACGATGGTGGTGTGCACCTGAGGCGCTGCCGCAAGCGTCTCCGCGATCTGGGCTCGCAGATCCGTCGACCGGCCACGCCGGACGCTCGTATCCGCCACGACATGCACGATCGCTCCCGAAAGCCGCAGCCGTTCGGCGACCGCACCGGAACCGAAGCCGGAGAACACCGGCACCAGAACCGCACCGATCAACGCGCATCCCAGCTGGACCGCAACAGCCTCGACCGTCATACCGAGCTGCATGCCCACCCTGTCGCCGGGCTCGACGCCAACCGCACGCAGGCCACGCGCCACCCGGTCGACGAGGCCGGACAGTTCGGTGAACGTCAAGCTCGCCCGCTGCCCGGATTCGTCCTCGGACACCAACGCCAGTTCCGCACCGCGACCGGCCCGAATCCAGCGGCGCACGGCATTGTCGGCCAGATTGAATCGACCGCCGGGAAACCACCGCGTCCGATGTGGGACCTCCAGTTGATCGACGACGGTATCCGGCCTGCGCTGCCAGGAAAAGGCGAGCCAGCTGTCCACCGAGGTCCAGAACGAGGCTGGATCATCCCGCGTGATGGCGCGCAGCGCTGCGAGATCAGGCGCACCGGCGGCGAGACGGAAATGCTCGGCACGACAGCGAGCCAGATCCACCGGATCGGGACGCCAGATCAGATCGGCCTCTGCTGCATCGGCTCGATCGGCAGGCTCCATGCTGCCGGACTGGAGTGAGGTCAACGTTGGCCTCCACAGGCGACTTCGACGGCTCGGCGAGCGGACCGCTCTGGCTGAACGGGCCGGAATTTCAGCAACGCTAATGCGCAAAGCGATCTGTCTGCTATGCGTCGGACTGAGGAAACCGCGCCCGAACTTCGTAAGATCCACAAACGACGGATCCGCGCAACGGAACCGGGCCACTCGACGCCGACGACAAGCCTCGATACCGTGCGTCGAGTGCCGTAGACGCGAAGTAGTCACCTCATGGTGGGGTGGATACCGGATAGCCCCGGCTACCATCGGGTGCCATGAGCAACGAGCGTGATCGCCCGGACGAACGTGTCGTCGCGGCGATCGCGGCTCGCGTGGCGGTCGATGTCGAGGGGCTGGCCGAACGGTTCGCCGAGGCATACACCGCCGATATCGGCGACTATGCCCGTGTCCGAGCCGAAAACCGCCACGAGCTTGTCCGTTCCGCCCGCGCCAATCTCCATGCCCTGCTGGAGGATCTGCAGGGCACTGCTTCGCGTTTCGACCCGGAACCGTTCGAGGCATTCGGCGCAGACCGGGTTCGCATGGGGATAACGATCGGCGCGGTCATGCGCTCGTTCACCGTCTGGGGACAGCAAGCATGGGCGGCGTTCCTGAGCTATGTGGACTCCGGCAACCACGAGGAGGTCGCCGCCTCGCTGGCGATCGGCAATCGGATCTTCGCCCACCTCGAGCGCGCCAGCGCGGCCACCGCGGCCGGTTTCATACGCGAAGCCATGGCAGTGTGGAGCGATCGGGAGATCACCCGGAATGCGGTCCTCGAAGCCATGTTCACCGGCCACGTCGACGCCGACGAGCTACGCAGGACCGGGATCGAAGTCACCGAAGCATATGCCGTCACCGTGCTGATCCCACGGGAGACCACGGTCCGCCCCGAGGAACTCGTAGCCCCCGCGGTCGTCCTGACCGAACAGTTCCATCCCCGATCCCGCATCCTCGTCGGAGTACGCGAATCAGCTCTCGTCGCCGTCTGGGCCAGCGAGGACGCGGACTCCACGGTTGGCAGCCGCGCCGAGCGACTCGCCACCGAACTGCGAGCCGCGGCGGGAATCGCGGTAACCGATGACGGCCTGACCGGTGTACCGGAGGCCTACCAGCAGGCACGTCAAGCAGCCCGGATCGCCCACGCGCTGCACTCCCCGAACGCACTGTGGCACGAGGATGTCCTGCTCGAACGCGTCGTACTCGACAGCTCGATCAGCACCGAGCTGTGCAACGACGCCCTCGCACCGCTACTCGCCTACGACGCCCGCCGCGATGCCGACCTCGTACCGACCATCACCGCCTACATCGACACGTGCGAAAGCGTCACCGAAACCGCCCGAGCAGTCTCGGTACACCCCAACACCGTGATCTACCGGCTACGCCGAATCTCCTCCATCACCGGCTACAACCCCCGCGAACCACGTGGACTCCTCGCCCTCTCACTGTCCCTGTTGGCCTGGCGATTAGGCACAGAACCCATCGAGTCGAGGTGAACGGCGGCATCACGTGCCCCGCGAATCACCAGTCGATGAGGATATCCGCGAGAGATGAGCGGTCATCGAGCCAAGCGTGCCGAGTACACAACGGGAGCAGCCGAACCGCCAACTGGAACCGGAATGACACCTCCGGTGAAGTCGACGAGACACCGGAGCTCCTCGCTGCCTGACGCAATCGGTAGTCCAGCGTATTGGGGTGAATACCGAGCCTGGATGCCGCGGCTCGCCGGTTCATACCGAGGGTGAAATACACATACAGTGTCCGCACGAGGTCGATCTTTCCCCTACGGTCCCGGCCCAGCAGCTCACCGAGCACGGCTTCGACGAAAGTTTCCACGGCCTCGCCTTGACGGAAGAGATCGAAGAAACCGATCGACTCGTAGTCGTGTATCCACGCTTTGGGATGCAAGATCTCGCCGAGAGCCCGGGCCCGCTCGGCCTCCCGGACCGCAGCGGCGATTCCGGCGGCCGTCATGGCCGGTCTGCCGACACCGGCATTGATATCACCGGGGATTTCGGCGACTTGCTCCAGCGCCCGGGTGACGAGTTCGGCGACGGGCCCCGCTGCCGCGGTCGGCACGAGCACCACCGCGCCACGGCGCAGCAGCGCGGAGACCGCCTTGGGCAGCAGTCTGTGCGGGACACGCAGGATCTCACCGAGCGGACCATCGAAGGTGGTGCTGCTCCTGCTGGCAGCTCCTACGATCACCGCGACATGTGGTGTTTCCGGATCAAGACCGAGCGGACGCACCGCCGAATCCCGCTGTTCGTAGTCCGGAAAGTCGTCTTCGACCAAGCGGGACAACAAGAGTCTGGTCGTCGCGAGTCGCGAGTCCAGCAGTGCATCGCGCTCGGCGAGGTAGGCGCGCTCCGCCTCGCTGCTGACCCAGTCGATATAGCGCAGTGTCCAGTCCGTCAGCATATGAGGGTCCAGATCCGGGCGCAGGACCGGCGCATCGGTCCACCAGCGGTCGTGCTCACCGTCGCACGACCGCCACACAGGTGCTCGGTCACCCCGGAGGTGAGTGGCGGATCGCGGAACTGTTCGACTTCGGATGTTCGTCTCGCGATAATGGTGAAGTTTCTCCGCAATTTCGGCGGCGTGTCCGGAAAGGACAGTGGGCACCCGCGCGTGGAACCGGAATAGCCAGCGAAGGCTCCGCGCGCCGCCATGCGTCCGCGCTTCGGTCAGGACGCGGTGTCCACATCGGTGGCGTGCTGGGCAGCCGTATCAGCAATGTCCTGCAGGGCCGCGAGGTGTGCTGCCAGCGCCTCGCGGCCTTCGGGGGTCAACGCCAGCCACGTGCGCGGATACTTGCCGACGTATCCTTTCCGCACATCGACACAACCCTGCTTCTCCAGTATCGACACCTGCTTCGACAGTGCCGACTTCGACAGACCGCATTTCTCCTGTACCGCCTGGAAGGCAGCTTCCTCACAACTCGACAGGAACGCGCTGACACGTAGACGCGCGGTATTCTGGAACACTTCGCGCAGCCCTTCAGCGAATGGCCGCGGAGTGTCGTCTGCAGTGGCAGTCACCGACTCCTCCGATACAGCAGCACGCCCGCAACGGCTCCTGCCGCTATCCCCAGACCGGCAAAGACCATCCTGTCGTCCGAGGTGGCACTGAGCGCCACGACCAGGACGCCCAGGGCACCGATCAAGTGCCCGGCCCGCTCCTGAGCCGCCCGACCCCGAAGCCCCCGCAGTCCATGCCTGATTCGCATGCCACGGAGGATCACCACAGCCGCACCGGCCAACACGATCCCACCGCCGATGGCGGCCAGGCGCCACCCAAAGCTCGCAACTCCCCAGCCAGCCAACGTGATGGCACCCGCAACGAGCACCCCGAACACCACGGGCACCCAAACCGGCAACCGCGGGATCACGGCCATCTCGGCCGCTCGCCGCGCGTCCGCCAACTCCTCCCGCACTCTGTTCGCTCCATGGAAACATGATGGCACCTAGTTTCCAGAATGGCAACTAGGTGCCATCAGAGCCTCGCAGGTTCGGATCAGCGGTCATCAGCGGCGGGATCCGCAGCGAGCCGCATCGTGAAGGTGGTGCCGGTACCGACCTCGCTGCGCACCGCCAGCCCGCCGCCGTGCGCCTGGACCAGGTGGTGCGTGATGGCCAGGCCGAGTCCGCTTCCCCCGCCGCCGCGGTTGCGTGATTTCTCCGCTCGCCAGAAGCGATCGAAGATGTGCGGCAGTGCTTCCTCGTCGATGCCGGTTCCGGTGTCCGCGACGTCGATGAGCACCTCCTCGCCGTGCTCCCGCGCCCACAGCGTGACCTGGCCACCGGATGGCGTGTGGCGGACCGCGTTCGAGACCAGATTGCCCAGCGCCTGACGCAGCCGTGTCGGGTCCGCCGAGAGGTCCGGCTCACCGTCCACACGCATGGCCAGCTCCACCCCTTCCGCTTCGGCCGCGCCACGGTGCACGGCCACCACCTGATCCACAATGGACTTCACGTCCACGGGTTCCGGGTGCACGCGCAGTCTTCCGGCATCGGCGAGGGCGAGGTCCTGCAGGTCGTCGATGAGATGTTGCAGCAGTACCGTCTCCTCGAGCAGGGAGGTCACCAGGGGCGGGTCCAGCTCGGCGACGCCGTCCTCCACGGCCTCCAGCCACCCGCGCAGGTTCACCAGTGGTGTCCGCAATTCGTGCGCGATATCGCTGACCATGGTCTTGCGCTGCCCCTCCGCCATGGCGATCTGCGCCGACATCGTGTTGAACGCCGCCGCCAGTTCCCCGATCTCCCCGCGGGTGGCCGTTTCGACCCGCGCGGACCGGTCCCCGTCGCCCATCTTCCGCGCGGCGGCCGTGATCGCATGGATCGGGCGCACCAACCGGCTCGCGGCGAAGGCCGCCACGCCGATCGTCACCACGAGCACCGCGAGTGCCGTCCACACGATCCGGGCAACGCCCACCGTCGACAGGCTCGCCGTCGCGACATTGCCGTCCGGTCTGGTGATGAACAGTTGCGCGGCCGGGGAAACGTACGGGCCGAGCTGCTCACGTCGCGCCGCGTCGACGCACGACTTCGTCGCGGGCCCGGTAGTCAGTTCCTCGGGGGAGGTCAGTCCGCTCGGCTCGACCGGAAGCGGCCCTTTCCCTTGTCGCTGCAGGCACGAGTCGGCGAGCTGCAGCAGCGCCTCGCTGGCCTTGCGCTCGGTCTGCGTCGCCGGCTGTTGTCCCCCGCAGATCTCGGATCGCGCACTCGGGACCTTCGGCACGGGAGTCTCGGTGGCTGCGGACTTCGGCCGTTGCGCAGGCGCCGGGGTGGACACTGGTGCCGGGGTCACGTGCTCGACAACCGAACGCCCGTTCGGCTGCTCCACGATGGTCCCGTCCTCCCCGTACCGGCGCAGGCATTGCTGCTGCCGCCGCGCGGCACCGTGTAACCGGTCGTGCTCGGCCTTCGTCAGCCGGTACGGCCCCACGGCGCGCGCGTCGATTCCGGACGCCGACGCCTCGGGCTTGAGCACCGCGTCCACGGCGAGCGGGTCCACCACGGCGGACGGGGTTCGCGGCAGGGCCACGTCCTTCTTGGCCCCCGAGTCGGCGATCGGCGCGCGTGTCGTGGTCGTCAGGGTGATCCGGCGGCCGGTTTGTCCGGCGAGCTGGTCGACGCGGCGTTGCACCCCCGACCATCGCGGGTGTGTCGCGGCGTACCCGAGCAGCGAGTCGTAGATCTTCGCGTCATGGGCGAGGGTCTCGCCGAGCTCCCGGTTGATCGCGCCGCTCGTGCTCTGCGCGGCCAGCCACGCGGTGGCACCGATCGAGGCAACCGCCACGACGACCGCCATCACGAGCAGCCGGGTGAGCAGACCGTGCCGGTTATGCCGTAGTCGCATCGGCCGCGCCGTCCTGGAGTTTGTAGCCGACGCCGTACACGGTGAGCAGCCGAACGGGCTTGCGCGGGTCGGGTTCCAGCTTCCGCCGCAGGTTCATGATGTGCACGTCGACCGTGCGCTCGGTGACGAACCGGTCCATGCCCAGCGCCTGACTGAGCAGCTGGCCCCGGCTGAAGACGCGGCCCGGCTCCGCGGCGAGTGCGGCGAGCAACCGGAACTCGACAGGGGTGCAGTCCAGTGCGTTACCGGCGAGTGTGACCTCGTGCCGCTGCTCGTCGATGACCAGCTCGCCGACCACGATCGCGTGCGCCTCCCGGCGGGCTCCTGTCCCGGAACGCCGCAGGATCGCACGCACCCGCGCGGCGAGCTGGCGAGGGCTGTAGGGCTTGGTGATGTAGTCATCGGCGCCGAGATCGAAACCCAGCAGCACGTCGTCCTCGGTGGTGCGCGCGGTCAACAGTACGATCGGCACTTCGGACTCGGCTCGCACCACCCGGCAGACGTCGAGGCCGTCGATTTTCGGCATCATGATGTCCAGCACGGCGAGATCGGGCCGGCGCCGCCGCACCTCGTCGATCGCCGAGCGTCCATCATGGACGACCGTCACCGCGTGGTTGTCATGCTCCAGATAGCGCCGGATCAGCTCAGCCTGCTTGGGGTCGTCCTCCGCGACCAGCACCTGTGCGCACACACCGGAGACATTATCGCCTGCCCCGGCGGTGTTGCGCGATCACTCGGGGGCCATCCGAGAATCGAACGAGTTCTTCATAATCGGCAGACCGGTTCTTGAAAAGTCACCGCCAGGCTGTGCCTTGTTCGATAGTGAGAGCGAAAGGACACGATCGATGAAGCTTGGTCGAACCTGCGCGGCCGCCGCACTGCTGGGGATCTCGGCGCTACCGCTGACGGCGGCGATCAGTTGGGCGGACACCACACCATCGCCGCGGCCGGGAGCAAGTTCGCAGCCCGCTGAGCAGCAGCCGAAGGTAGCCGCACAACCGGACGTGCCAAAGACGAGCGCGGCGCCCGCCCCTGCGAAGACTCGGCAGGAGCCCGCACAGTCCCGGCAGGGAGCGCGCGTCGAGAAGCGTCAGGTCACCCAGCGCCCCGCCGGAGCCCCGGACACCGGAGGCGGCCCTGCCGAGTGGAATGCCACACCGGTGTACCTGGTCGGTGGTGCCGCGGCTGTCGCCGTGGCAGGGGTCGGCACGGTGCTCGTGCTGCGCCGCCGTCAGGTCCGCCAGCACTGAGGCGCGGCAGATGGACGTGCCTGCTCACGGACCGGGCACACGAGCAGACCGCGGCACCAGGCGGGTGACCGCGGTCTGCTCGATCCTGGTTGTCGTGCTCCTCTCGGGTGGCTGTTCCGTAGCGGGGCAACGGATCGACCTCGGCGCACAGCCGCCTTCCTCGGCACCGGCTCCTACCGGGCAGCCATGGCCCGGACTGAAGCACTCGACACCGGTCTGGGTCGACGTGCCGGACATCGATGCGCACTCCTCGCTCGTTCCCTTGGGACTCAACGAGGATCGTACGGTCGCCCTACCGTCGGTGCACCAGCCGGAACAAGCGGGCTGGTATCGCTACGGACCATCGCCGGGCGAACCGGGACCCGCGGTGATCCTCGGGCATGTCAACGGCGACGGCAAGGACGGTATCTTCGCGCGCCTGCGCGAACTACGACCCGGCAAGGAAATTCGCGTCGGACGCGCGGACGGCACCGTCGCGCGGTTCACGGTGACCCGCATGGCCCAGGTCTCGAAGAACCACTTCCCCGCCGCTCAGGTATACGGCAACACAGCCGATCCCGAGCTACGGCTGATCACCTGCGGAGGCACGTTCGACGAAACGGCCCACAGCTACCGCGACAACATCATCGCCTATGCGAGGTTCATCGGTGCTGCCGAGGACCACCGTTGATCCCGGCACTCCGGTGGTTTCCGGTTCAGCCGCAGCGCGATGGCACGTAACGGGTCCACTATGGACTCGGTGCCGAGTTCGGCGAGCGCCGAGGAGACGAGGTGGAACTCCGTGCAGCCGCCGATGAGTCCGGTGCATCCGTATCGCCGCCGAAGGGCACGCAGATCCCGGAGATTCCGCCGGTCCGCGCCGTGCTCCTTGAGGCGATAGATCATCCGGTGCACCAGGTCCTGATCGGCGGCTTCGGGGAAGACGACCCGGCCAGCGACGCCGGGCCAGTCCGGGGCGCCCTGGAAGATTCCCGCTTCCACGGTTCCCTGGGTGCACAGCATGAGGAATCGTCCGGGCCGGGCAGTGATCTCCTCGACGGCGATGTCGACCAGCGAGATGAGCCGAGAGCGCACCGCCGGATCGATGGACGGGAGGAAATGGTGGGCGGTGAAACAGGCGATCAGCAATCGGGTGGCGCCGAGCCGGAGCAAACCGTGCAGCCGGTCCTCGAGTTCAGCGGCCAGTTGTTCCCCGGCACCGCGCACGATGGCCGCGGTCCGGTCCGCGATGAGCGGATCCGAATGCAGTAGCAAGCGGGGCATCTGTTGTTCCGGGACCGCCTCGCTGAAGCGGTACACGGTCTGCACGAACTCCGCGGACGCCTTCGGTCCCATACCGCCGACGACTCCGAGAACCTCCTCGGCCGCAAGACTCGTCGGCGCCTGCGCGAACCCGGCCACGAGACCACCTACCTCCCGCGCTCCTGCCTGCTCCCGCTATCCGGCGGTTTCCCGCATGGCCTCGACAAGACTGCGCGGTCGCATATCGGTCCAGTGCCGTTCCACATGGTCCAGGCATTCGGCCCGGCCACCCGGCCCGAAGACCACGTCCCAGCCTTCCGGGACCTCCGCGAATTCGGGCCAGAGCGAATACTGCCCCTCCCCGTTGCACAGCACGAGGAAGCTGGCTTCGTCATCCTCGAACGGATTGGTCATCCGGGTACTCCTCGCCGCCGTCTCGGTAGTCGAAACGAGCCTATTCCGACGCGTTTTCGTCCCGGCATCATTGTCTTTTCCTTGCGATTCCGGGTTATACCCACCGGGCACGCGTTCGGATAACGAGCCGAAATAGCGAGCTCCTATCTTCTGGCCGTAGCGCCGCGTCCAGCGGCGGACCAGATGGTGCGAAGCGAGGTAGGGGTCGAATGCGCGGTCAGGATCGGCGTGCCCCGGAGCCACAACCGTCCCTTCCCGTTCTCCTCGAGCGACAGGCGGGCACGATTCCCGACCGGCTCGCCGTGGTCGCCGGTGCCGACCAGCTCAGCTACGCGCGGCTCAACCGCGAGGCCAACCAGCTGGCCAGAGAACTGGTCGCCAACGGTGCCGGTCCGGAACAGGTGGTCGCGGTCGCGGTGCCCCGGGGTGCCGAAGCGGTCACGGCGCTGCTCGCCGTGACGAAGACGGGCGCCGCCTATCTGCCGATCGACATGGACTATCCGGCAGGGCGGATCGAGTTCATGCTCACCGATGCCCAGCCCGCCGCAGTGCTGACGACACGGGACACCGCGGCCTCGCTTCCGGAACTCCGGGAAACCCCGCTGCTCGTGCTCGATGCTCCGCACACGCGCGCGCGGCTCGCCGAGCTCGACGGGGCCGACCTCACCGACCGGGACCGTCTCGCCGCCATGCACGAGCGAACGGCGGCCTATGTCATCTACACCTCGGGCTCCACGGGGCGACCGAAGGCCGTCGTCATCGAACACCGCTCGCTCGCCGACTACCTCGACTGGTCGATCCGGACGTATCCGAGCCTCACGGGCTCCTCACTCTGGCATTCCTCGCTTTCCTTCGACATGACCGTCACCTCGCTGTTCTCCGCATTGGCCGCCGGCGCGACAGTGCACGTGCTCTCGCTGGCCGACGCCGAGGGGCACCGCCCGCCGCGGTGCACCTTTCTCAAGGCCACGCCAAGCCATCTCCCGCTGCTCGACGCGCTCGGTGAAGGCTTCTCACCGAGCGGGGAACTGATGCTCGGTGGTGAAGCGCTGCTCGGGGCGAACCTGCGGCGCTGGCGGGAACGCAATCCCGGGGTACCGGTGCTCAACGTCTACGGCCCTACCGAAACCACGGTAAACTGTGTCGAATACCGGGTGGAGCCGGGCGCGGACATCCCCGATGGAGTACTCGCGCTCGGTACGCCGATGGATGGGGTGCGGGTATACGTGCTCGATGCGCAGCTTCGCGAGATCCCGTCCGGGGAGACCGGCGAACTCTACGTCAGTACGGTGGGCCTCGCCCGCGGCTACCTCAATCAACCCGGCCTGACCGCGCAACGTTTCCTCGCGAACCCCTTCGAACCGGGTACCCGGATGTATCGGACCGGCGATCTGGCCAGGTGGTCCGCGCATGGTCAGCTGGAATTCGCCGGTCGTGCGGACCAGCAGGTGAAGGTGCGCGGATTCCGCATCGAGCTCGGCGAGATCGATGCGGTGCTCGCCGCGCAGGACGGTGTCGCCGAGTCGGCCGTGGCGGTGCACGAGGACGCGACCGGGGATGCCCGGCTACTCGCCTATGTGGTGCCACGCCAAGCTCCGCCCGCCGACGCCCACGAGCAGGTGCTCGAGTGGTGTTCGGTGCACGACGCGGAATACGCGCAGGCGCCACCGGCCGAACCCGGGGAGAATTTTCACGGCTGGAACTCCAGCTACGACCGGATGCCGATCCCGCTCGAGCAGCTGCACGAATGGCGCGACAGCACCATCGCACGCATCCGCGACCTACAGCCACGCAGGGTGCTGGAGATCGGTGCGGGATCCGGGCTGCTGCTGCATCACCTCGCCCCGCACTGCGAGTCGTATGCGGCCACGGATCTGTCCCCGCATGCCGTGGAAACCCTGCGCGCGCAAGTGGCGGAAGCACCCTCCCTTCGCGAGCGGGTGAGCGTGCACTGTGTTCCCGCGCACGAGCTCGCGGGGTTCGCCGGGGACCGGTTCGACACGATCGTGCTGAACTCGGTCGTACAGTACTTCCCGAGCGGGGACTACCTCCGCTCGGTGCTGGAGAAACTGCGCGGGCTGCTCAGCCCGGGCGGTGCCGTGTTCCTCGGGGATGTCCGCGATGCGCGGCTGGACCGGATCCTGCACACCGACGTCCAGCTGCACCGGCGAAGTGGCGCGGCCGCCCCGGTGCTGCGTGGGGCGGTCGAACAGGCCGTGCTGCTGGACAAGGAACTGCGGCTGGCTCCAGGATTCTTCGCCGGGCTCGGCTACGCGGGGACCGAGTCCCGGCTGCGTTCCGGCGCGCACCACAACGAAATGAGCCGCTACCGCTACGACATCGTGCTGCACACCGAGCGTGCCGGGAAAACCGAGTTCACCGCGGCACCGGCGGTGGACTGGGGCAGCGAAGTATCCGGTACCGCGGGGCTGGAACGCTACCTGTGCGAGACACGGCCGAGGGCGCTGCGGGTGCGTGGAGTGCCCAACGCGCGGGTGGCAGGCCCGGCCGCCGCGGCAGGAGTCCTCGAACGCGGCGGCACGATCCCCGACGCGCTGCGCGCGGGCACCGATGCCCTCGCGGGCACCATGGAACCCGACGAGCTCGCCGCGACCGGTGACCGGTGCGGGTACCGGGCCGCGGTGGTACCCGGCTCCGATCCGGAGCGATTCGACGTGCTGCTCGGCCCGCGCACCGACACCGGTCACCTCGACGACGGGCCGTTCCCGGTGACGGCCGGGCACGTAGTCGGAGAGCCGGGCGACGCGCGGCTGCTCGGCGCGCTGCAGAGCACGCTGCGCGAACGGCTCGCCTACCGACTGCCGGACTACATGGTGCCTTCGGCCGTACTGCTGCTCGGCCGCCTTCCGCTGACCCCGAACGGAAAACTCGACCGCGCGCTGCTTCCGGCTCCCGACCTGCTCGCCGGCTCCGCTGGCCGTCCACCGCGCAATGCGGCCGAACGGCTGCTGTGCGAACTGTTCGCCGAGGTACTCGGCATTCCGTCGAGCACGATCGACGACGACTTCTTCGAACTCGGCGGGCACTCGATCTCCGCGACCCGGTTGCGCAGCCGCGTCCGCACCCAGCTGGGCGCGGAGCTGAGCATGCGCGATCTGTTCGACGCCCCGACCGTCGCGCGGCTGGCCGAATGGCTCACCACGGCGGGTGCCGTGCGTCCCGCGCTGACCCCGCGCGACCGGCCCGCCCGGCTGCCGCTGTCGTTCGCGCAGCGCAGGTTGTGGTTCCTCAGCTCGCTCGAGGGCGAACGGCCGACCTACAACGTGCCGCTCGCACTGCACCTGGACGGCAGGCTCGACCAGGAGGCGCTGCATTCCGCGCTCGAGGATGTGCTCACCAGGCACGAGAGCCTGCGCACCCGGTTCCCCGAATCCGACGGGGAGCCGTACCAGCTGGTCGTGGAACCGGACGAGGCCTCGGTAGAGCTGGAGGTTCTGGACACCGACGAAGCCGCGCTGCCCGGCCTGCTCCGCGAGACTGCGCGCCGCCCCTTCGACCTCGGCGCCGAACTGCCCTTGCGTGCCTGGCTGTTCCGCTGCTCACCCGAGCGGCACACGCTGCTGCTACTGGTGCACCACATCGCGGCGGACGGCTGGTCGCTTGCCCCGTTGACCAGGGACCTGTCCACCGCGTATCGGGCACGGGCCACCGGTCGGGCCCCCAGCTGGTCCCCGCTTCCCGTGCAGTACCCGGACTACGCACTGTGGCAGCGCACGCTGCTCGGCGACGAAGGTGATCCGGAAAGCGAATTCGCCAGGCAGCTGCGATTCTGGCGTTCGGCCCTCTCCGGTGCCCCGGAGCTGCTCGAGCTGCCCGCGGACCACCCCCGCCCCGCAGTGTCCAGTGCGCGGGGCGGCGTGGTCACCTACCACCTCGATGCCGCCGTGCACCGTGATCTCGTCGAGCTGGCCAAGGCGACCGGCGCCACGGTGTTCATGATCGTGCAGTCCGCGATCGCCGCGCTGCTGACCCGGCTCGGGGCCGGAACCGACATCCCGGTCGGGGCCGCGATCGCGGGGCGGGGCGAGGAGGCCCTCGACGGACTCGTCGGCTTCTTCGTGAACACCCTGGTGCTGCGGACCGACACCTCGGGCGACCCGAGTCTCGGCGAGCTGCTGCGCAGGGTGCGCAAGACGGACCTCGCCGCCTACGCCAATCAGGACGTGCCCTTCGAGCGACTGGTCGAGGAGCTCAACCCGAGCCGATCCCTCGCCCATCATCCGCTCTACCAGGTGATGCTCACCTTCCAGAACAACGCCGAAACCGAACTCGACCTCGGCGAGCTGAACTCCGAGCTGAGCATTCCGCCGACCGGGACCGCCCGGTTCGACCTCTCGTTTTTCGCGCAGGAGAACCAGGAAAGCGATGGGACACCCGCCGGGATGGACGGTCATCTCGAATACGCCGCGGATCTGTTCGAACCGGAAACCGCGCACGCCCTGGCCGAATACCTCGTCCGGCTGCTCGCCGCGGCGGTCGCGGAGCCGGACCTGCCGTTGAGCCGTATCGAGCTGCTCTCCGAGGCGCAGCGCCGACGGATCCTGTACGAGTGGAACGACACCGGTTCCGCGCCATCCCCGGTCATCCTGCCCGCGCAGGCCGAGGCACAGGCCGCGCGCACCCCGGACGCGATAGCGGTGCGCTGCTCCGGGCGCACGCTGACCTACGCCGAGCTCGACGCCGGAGCGAACCGCCTCGCGCGGTTGCTTCGCGAGCACGGTGCGCGCGAGGAACGATTCGTCGCCGTGCTGCTCGACCGCAGCATCGAGCTCGTCGTCGCGCTGCTGGCGATCAGCAAGTCCGGTGCCGCCTTCGTCCCGATCGATCCCGCCTACCCGAGCGCGCGGGTCGAGGCGATGCTCGCCGATACCGAACCGGTTCTCGCGCTCACCGAAGAGGCACACCGGGAACAGCTCCCGGCCGAGATCGCCGTCCTGAGCGTCGAGGACGCGGCCACGAGGTCGGCGGCGACACCCGACTGGCCGCGAGCCCGGCCCGGAAACACCGCTTTCGCCGTGTTCACCTCCGGTTCGACCGGGCGACCGAAGACCGTTGTGGTGCAACACGATTCCTTGCACACCTACCTGGCGTGGACTCGGCGGACCTATCCGAGCGTCGGCGGACGTGCCCTCGTGCACTCGCCGGTGTCCTTCGACCTGACCATGACCGGGCTGCTGGCCCCGCTGACCGCGGGCGGTGAGGTCCACCTGGTGGAGCTCGACGAATCGGCACGGTTGGACCTGCACCGGCCGACATTCGTCAAAGCCACCCCGAGCCACCTTCCGCTGCTGCTCGCGCTCCCGGACCGGTTCTCCCCCAGCGAGCAGCTGGTACTCGGCGGCGAATCACTGCTCGGCGAGATCCTCGACACCTGGCGGCGCAGGCATCCAGGGGTCACGGTGATCAACGAGTACGGGCCGAGCGAGACCACGGTCGGCTGTATGGAGTACCGGATCGAACCGGATGCCGCGGTTCCCTCGGGCGTGGTCACCATCGGCCGTCCGGTCTGGGGAACCCGGATGTACGTGCTCGACGACGCGCTGCGCCCGGTTCCCCCCGGAGTGACCGGGGAACTCTACATCGCGGGCGCGCTGGTGACCCGGGGCTATCTCGGCAGGCCGGGGCTGACCGCACAGCGTTTCCTCGCCGATCCGTTCGGCCCCGCGGGCACCCGCATGTACCGCTCCGGCGATCTGGCTCGCTGGCGATCCGACGCGACGCTGGAGTTCGCCGGGCGGGTCGACCGGCAGGTCAAGGTGCGCGGGTTCCGCATCGAACTCGCCGAGATCGAGGCCGCGTGCACCAGTCATCCCTCGGTGAGCGGCGCCGCCGTCGTGGTGCGCGAGGACCAGCCGGGAGACCGGAGGATCACCGCCTACCTGGTGCCGTCCGGCCCGCTGGATGTCGACGAGGTGCGCGCACACCTCGGGACGATCCTTCCCGGGTACATGCTGCCCTCGGCGATCCAGCCGCTGGAAAAACTGCCGCGCAGCGCCAACGGCAAGCTCGACCATGCCGCCTTGCCCGCCCCCGAGGATCGGCGAGCGGCGCAGCTGACGCCACCGGCCGATGAGCGCGAACACCTGCTGTGCCAGCTGTTCGCGGAGGCGCTCGGGGTCGGCTCGGTCGGGACCGGCGACGACTTCTTCGCACTCGGCGGGCATTCGCTGCTCGCCACCAAGCTGGTGAGCAGGATCCGCGCGCGGTTGGGTGTACAGCTGCCGCTTCGCTCGGTTTTCGAACATCCCACCGTCGCCGCTCTCGCCACGGCACTCGACGGGCCGAGCCGGGCTCGCCCCGCACTGCGCCGGATGCGCCGTACCGAGGAGGGCACACCGTGATTCCGCTGTCCAACGGGGCTCGGGGACTGTGGTTCCTGCACCGGCTCGAGGGGCCGAACGCGACCTACAACGTGCCGCTCGTCCTGCGCTGTACCGGTGAGCTCGACACCGCCGCGCTCGCCACCGCGGTCGTCGATCTCGTGGCACGGCACGAGATCCTGCGCACCAGGATGCCCGAGGTGGACGGCGAACCAGTGCAGCTCGTGCTCGATCCGGCCGAGGCGCCCGCGATGACGGTGCACGACTCGGATCCGGAGCAGGGTCCGGCGCTGCTGGAACGTCTTGCCCGCCACTGCTTCGACCTGGAGCACGAGCCCGCGTTCCGCGCCGAGCTCGTGCGCACCGGACCACGGGAGCACGCCCTGCTGCTGCTCGCCCACCACGTCGCCACCGACGGCTGGTCGACCACTCCCCTGGTGCACGATCTGCTCACCGCCTACACCGCACGCACCGCGGGGAGCGAACCCGGCTGGGCCGAGCTTCCCGTGCAGTACGGCGATTATGTGCTCTGGCAGCAGGAACTGCTCGGCGACCAGGATGACGAGCACAGCCTGCTCCGGGAACAGCTCGAGCACTGGCACCGGGTGCTCGACGGAGCCCCCGAACTGCTGGCACTGCCGACCGATCACCCCCGCCCTTCCCGGCCGAGCAGGCGCGGTGCGCGCACCCCGCTGCACGTGGACGCGTCCCTGCGCACCGCGATCGCCGCGCTGGCCGCGCGCACCAGGTGCACCGAGTTCATGGTGCTGCACGCCGCGCTCGCCGTTCTGCTCGACCGGCTCGGCGCGGGCACCGACCTGCCGATCGGCACCAGCGTCGCCGGGCGCACCGAGGAGGGGCTCGATCAGCTGGTCGGGTACTTCGTGAACACCCTCGTGCTGCGAACCGATACCTCGGGAGCCCCCTGCTTCACCGAGTTGCTCGCCAGGGTGCGCGAGACCGATCTGGCGGCCTACGCCAACCAGGATGTCCCGTTCGAACGCCTGATTCACTGGCTCAATCCGCGGCGCGGGCTGGGCCACCAGCCCTATTCCCAGATCGTGCTGACCATGGAGGACAACGCGACCGAACAGGTGCGGCTCGGCGAACTGACCGTGCGCACGGAGTTCCTCGGCACCGGGGCCGCCAAGTTCGACCTGCTTTTCCTGCTCGCCCCGGACGCCGAAACCGGTGAGATCGGCGGCTACCTGCAGTACGCGACCGAGCTGTTCGACGAGGAGACCGCGCGCTCGATCGCCGAGCGATATCAGCGACTGCTTGCCGGACTGGTGCACGCCCCGGACCGGGGAATCGACGAGGCCGCGGTGCTCTCCCCCGCCGAACGAGCGGTCGTGCTCGCCGCACCGCGCCCGCGCCGCGTGCCCGCCGAGGATGTGGCGAGCGCGTTCACCGAACGGGTACACGCACACCCGGACGCGATCGCCCTCGTGGCGGGCGCCGACGGCAGCGAATACACCTACGCGCGGCTCGATCGCGTCGCCGAGGCCCTCGCCGCGCGGCTGCGGGCCGAAGATGTCCGCGCCGAAGAACCCGTCGCGGTACGGCTGCGCCGCGGCCCACGGCTGGTCGTCGCGCTCCTCGCGGTGCTCAAGGCCGGTGCGGCCTATGTTCCGTTGCACGAGTCCTTCCCCCGGGCACGGGTCGAGACGATCCTGCGGGACACCGGGGCGCGGCTGCTGCTGCGCGATCCGGGCGGCGAAGGGCATGCGGGACTGCGCGCGCTCGACGTGCCCGCAATCGAGGACAGCGAGGGCAGTGGACAACCGGCGGCGCCTGCCCCGGTGCATCCCGAACGGCTCGCCTACGTCATGTACACCTCCGGCTCCACGGGCCGACCCAAAGGAGTCGCGGTCACCCACGCGGACATTCTGGCGCTGGTCTCGGACAGCGCATGGGACGGCGAGACCGCGCGGCGGGTGCTGCTGCACTCCTCGCACGCCTTCGACGCGTCCACCTTCGAACTGTGGCCACCGCTGCTGCGCGGCGGCCGGATCATCTGTGCCCCGGAAGGTGACCTCGATCCCGGCGTCTACCGAAGCCTGTTCGCCGAATACCGGCCGACCGCGGTTTTCCTCACCACGGCGCTTTTCGAACTGCTCGCCGAAGACCAGCCGGACTGTTTCGCCCCGGTCGGGCAGGTGTGGCAGGGCGGCGAGCAGGTCGGGGCCGACGGGCTGCGCCGGGTGCTCGCGCACTGCGCGGACACCAAACTCGTCCACGTCTACGGGCCGACCGAGACCACCACCTTCGCCACGTACCAAGCGATCGAGCGTGGCGCGGAACTCGGTGCCCCGGTTCCGATCGGGAGGCCCATGGACAACAGGCGAGCCAGCGTGCTCGACGCCCGGCTGCGCCCGGTACCGCCTGGCGTCCCCGGTGAGCTCTACCTCTCCGGTTCCGGGTTGGCCCGCGGCTACCTCGGCGATCCGCGGCGCACTGCCGAACGGTTCCTCGCCGATCCGTTCGGCCCGCCGGGTACCCGGATGTATCGCACCGGCGACCTGGTGCGGTGGACACGGCACGGACGCATCGAGTTCCTCGGCCGTGACGACAAGCAGGTGAAGCTGCGCGGATTCCGGATCGAGCTCGGCGAGATCGAGACCGTGCTCGCCGCGCAGGATTCGGTCGCCGCCGCACTGGTCACCGTGCACGAGGACGAGGCAGGGCAGCGGCGGCTCGCGGCGTATGTGGTTCCGCCCTCCGGGGTGAACCCGGATCACGCGGGGCTGCGGTCCGCGCTGGCCGGGGCGCTTCCGGAGTACATGGTCCCGGCGGCCATCACGGTGCTCGGGTCCTTCCCGTTGAACAGCAACGGCAAAATCGACCACGCACTGCTTCCCGCCCCGGAATTCGGCTCGGGTGACCGGACAGGGCGGCCGGTGACCACGGACGAGGAGATCCTCTGCGCGCTGTTCGCCGAGACACTCGGGCTCTCCGAGGTCGGTACCGAGGACGGGTTCTTCGCGCTCGGCGGGCATTCCCTGCTCGTGATGCGTCTCGTGGCGCGGATCGAGGAGGTGTTCTCGGTCCGGCTACCGCTCGCGGAGGTGTTCACCGCGCAAACGCCCTCGGCGGTCGCCGTGGCGGTGCGCGAGGCGAACGCGACCGAGCGGCCCGCACTGGTGGCCGGCCCCCGCCCCGAACGGCCGCCGTTGTCCATCGCGGCGAACCGGCTATGGTTCGTCGATCAGCTCGACAACGCGGGTCCCGCCTATCACGTCCCGTTCGTACTGCGCCTGGAAGGCGAACTGGATCGGGAGGCGCTGTGCGCGGCGGCCGATGACGTGCTCGCCAGGCACGAAAGCCTGCGCACCGCGTTTCCCGCCGAGGACGGGCAGCCCTATCAGCTGATCTCGCGCCCACGGCGGGGAAATCTCCCGGTCGAGGAGCTCGCCCCCGCCGCGGTGCGCGAACGAATCTCCGAACTGGTGCGCGCCCCGTTCGACATCGCCGCTTCCCCACCGCTACGGGCGGCCTTGCTCGCGATGTCCGCCCGCAGCCATGTGTTCGTACTCGTACTGCACCACATCCTCGCCGATGGTGAATCCCTTTCCGTGCTGCGTTCCGATCTCGCGCTCGCCTACAACGCCCGCCGCGCCGGACGAGCACCGGAGTTCGCGCCGCTTCCGGTGCAGTACGCCGATTACGCACTCTGGCAACGGGCGACCGGCACCGGCGGGGACGCCATGCTCGAACGGTGGTGCGCCAGGCTGCGCGGCGCACCACAGCAGCTGAACCTGCCGACCGACCATCCGCGCCCCGCCCACGCCGACTATCGGGGATCCTCGGTCACCGCGCACCTCGGCACCGAACTGCACACCGCGCTCGCCGGGCTTGCCGCGCGCACCGGTTCCACGCTGTTCATGGTGCTGCACGCGGGGCTGGCGATCCTGCTCGGCAAGCTCGGAGCGGGACACGATCTGCCGATCGGCACCCCGGTCTCCGGGCGCACCGAGCCCGCGACCGCCGCACTGGCCGGGTTCTTCGTCAATACCGTCGTACTGCGCACCGATGCGAGCGGGGATCCGCGGGGCACCGAACTGCTGGAACGGGTGCGCGAGCTGGACCGGCAGGCCCTGGCCGATCAGCAGGTTCCGTTCGAACGGCTGGTGGAGGCGCTGAACCCGGTCCGTTCGTTCGCCAGGCATCCCCTGTTCCAGGTGATGCTCGCCTTCCGGGCCGCCCCCGCACACCGAGCCGCGTTCGACGGGCTCACCGTCACCGAGCAGGAGGCGGAGACCGGGACCGCGAAATTCGATCTGTCCTTCGCTCTCTCCGAGGACCGCGACGAAACCGGTGCCCCCGCCGGATTGCACTGCACGCTGCGCTACGCCAGCGCGCTGTTCGAGGAACGGAGCGCGAAGGAGATCGCCGAGCGGTACCTGCGGGTGCTCACCCAGCTCGCCGCCGCACCCGAACGCCGGATCAGCACGATCGACGTGCTTTCCCAGGCGGAGCACCGGGAACTGCGCGTAGCGGCCGAACACACCACGCGCGCCGTGCCGGACACGACGCTGCCCGAACTGTTCCTCGACCAGGCCCGCCGAACCCCGGACGCGGTCGCGGTGCGCGCGGGTGACAGCGAACTGAGCTATGCCGGGCTCGCCGCGCGGGCCTCGGCACTCGCGCGATACCTGCGCGAGCATGGCGTGCGCGAGGGAGACCTGGTCGCGGTGGCCGTGTCCCGGCGAGCCGAGTTGCCGGTCGCGCTGCTCGGTACGCAACTGGCCGGGGCCGCCTATCTGCCGCTCGATCCGGCACATCCGGCGCGGCGGCTGCGGTTCATCCTCGCCGATGCCGCACCTGCCTTCCTGATCAGCACCGGCGAGCTCGACCTCGATTCGTCCATCCCCTGCCTGCGCATCGACGAGCACGAACCGGACGGAGCCGGGACGGCACCGGTACCGATCCGCGCGCTGGGCCCGGCCTACGTCATCTACACCTCGGGATCGACCGGGCGTCCGAAAGGGGTTCGGGTCAGCCAGCGCAATCTGGTGAACTTCCTGGGCGCGCTGGGCGAACTGGTGCCACTGGAAGCGGAGGAACGGTTGCTCGCGGTCACCACGGTGGCCTTCGATATCGCCGCGCTCGAGCTGTATCTTCCGCTGATCTCCGGGGCCACCGTGGTACTCGCCGACAGCGAGGATGTCCGCGACCCGGGTGCGCTCGCCCGGCTGATCCGGGCCGAACGGATCAGCACGCTCCAGGCCACCCCGGCGCTGTGGGAAGCCTTGCTGGACAACGATCAGCAGGTGGTGCGCGGGTTGCGGGCGCTCGTCGGCGGCGAGGCACTGCCCGCACCGCTTGCCGCGCGCCTGCTGGCGACCGGGAGCCCGGTACGCAACCTGTACGGGCCGACCGAGACCACGATCTGGTCCACGACCGCCCTGCTCGAACACGGCAACGACGGGCAAGCCCCACCGATCGGAACCCCGCTGTGGAACACCCGTGCCCACGTGCTCGACGCTGCGTTGCGCCCGGTTCCGCCCCGGGTTCCCGGCGAGCTCTACCTGGCCGGGGACGGGGTCGCGGACGGCTATCTCGGCAGGCCGGGCCTGACCGCCGGGCGGTTCCTCGCCGATCCGTTCGGCCCACCGGGAACGCGGATGTATCGCACCGGGGACCTCGCGCTGCGCGAACCCGATGGCACGCTGCACTATCTCGGCCGGACCGACCAGCAGGTGAAGATCCGCGGGTTCCGGATCGAGCTCGGCGAGATCGAGGCCGAACTGGTCGCGCATCCCAGTGTCGGCCGCGCCGCGGCGGCCGTCCACGAGGACGACCGGACCGGTACCCGCATCATCGCCTACCTCACCGGCGCGCCGGGAGTCCGCCCCGAACCCGACGCGGTACGCGATCACCTGCGCACCCGGTTGCCCGACTACATGCTGCCCGCGCAGTACACCGTGCTCGACGAACTGCCACTGAACCCGAACGGCAAGCTGGACCGGGGCGCGCTCCCCGCACCCGAACGTCGCGAAGGCACCGACAAGACCCCGCCACGTGGTCCCCGTGAGGCGCTGCTGTGCGGGCTGTTCGCGCAGGTGCTCGGCATCGAAGGGTGCGGTGTACACGAGGACTTCTTCGCGCTCGGCGGGCATTCCCTGCTGGTGACCACACTGGTCGGGCGGATCCGTGCCGAATGCGGCGAGATCGGTATCCGGGACGTGTTCGAAGCCCCCACCGTGGCCGGGCTCGCCGCGCGCGCGGGCCGGGCCGGGCCCCCGCGCGCGCCGCTGCGCACCGTCGCACCCGCCCTGCGCGGTACGCTTTCCTTTGCCCAGCAACGACTCTGGTTCCTGCACCAGTTCGAGGGCACGAGCGTGGCCTACAACATCCCGCTCGCGCTGCGGCTGGATGCCTGCCCGAACGAGGACGCCCTGCGCGCCGCGCTCGCCGATGTGGTGCTGCGGCACGAAAGCCTGCGCACAATCTTCCCGGACGTCGACGGCCGGCCCTATCAGCAGGTGGTGGACATCGAACAGGCCGAGGTCCCGTTCGAGAACCTCGACGGCCCGCCCGAGCGGCTCTGGGAGGCCGCGCGCTACGAGTTCGATCTGACCACCGAACTGCCGGTGCGGGCGAGCCTGCTTCGCGGGCCACGACCGATACTGCTCCTGGTGCTGCACCACATCGCGGCCGACGAGGCCTCCCTCGGGCCGCTGCTGCACGATCTGGGCATCGCCTACACGGCCCGCAACACGGGCTCGGCGCCATCCCTGCCGCCCCTGCCCGTGCAGTACGCCGATTACGCGCACTGGCAGCGGACCGTGCTCGGCGACCGAGCCGACACCGGCAGCGCGCTCGCCACCGAGCTGGCCTACTGGCGGGAAGCCCTGCGCGGCCTTTCCGATGAGCTCGCGCTGCCCACCGACCGGCCACGGCCCTCGGCGGCGACCCACCGGGGTGGTCTCGTCCACTTCACGGTCGGCGCGGAAACCCGCGACCGGATCACCGCGCTGGCCAGGGCCCATCGCGCCACCGGGTTCATGGTGGTGCATGCCGCCCTGGCCGCCTTGCTGACCAGGATCGGCGCGGGCACCGACATCGCGATCGGTACCGCGGTGGACGGCCGGAGCGATCCCGCACTCGCTCAGGTGGCGGGGTTCTTCGTGAACAGCATCGTGCTGCGCGCCGACACCTCGGGGCGGCCGCGGTTCACCGAGCTCATCGACCGGGTCCGCGAGGCCGATCTCGGCGCGTACGCCCATCAGGAGGTTCCGTTCGAGCAGCTGGTCGAGGAGCTCAACCCGGACCGTTCCGCGGCGCGCCATCCGCTCTTCCAGGTCACCCTGGCGGTCACCGCGGACGGGAACAGGCTGGAATTCGCCGCGGACGGGCTGCACGGCGAGGCGGAGTTTGTGCGCACCACCATGGCGAAGTTCGACCTGTCGTTCAGCCTTGCCGAGGACGAGAACGGGTTCGCGGGCACGCTCGAGTTCGCCACCGACCTGTTCGACACCGGCACCGCGAACTCGCTCGCCGAGCGGTTCTCCCGGCTGCTCGGCGAACTCACCGCGGCGCCACAGCGGCGGATCAGCGAGTTCGATCTGCTCAGCGCGGCGGAGCGCAACACGGTGCTGCACACGTGGAACACCACCGAGGACGACGCGCCGGTACTCGAGCTCCCCCGGTTGTTCGAGCGGCAGGTCGCCGAGACTCCCACCCTGCCCGCACTCTCCGGTCCGGAAGGGGAGCTCAGCTATGCCGGGCTCAACGGGCGCGCCAACCGCATCGCGCATCATCTGATCGGGCTCGGCTTCGGTCCGGGGGACGTCCTCGCCTGCTGCCTGCCCCGTGGCGCGCTCGCCCTCGCCGCGATACTCGGGATCGCCAAGGCCGGTGCCGCCTATCTGCCCGTGGACCCGGACTATCCGGCCGACCGGATCCGGCACATGCTCACCGATGCCGCGCCGGGACGAGTACTGACCACCCGAGCGCTCGCGCGGGCGGTACCCACCGGCACGGCCCGCGCGCTGGTACTCGACGATCTCGGGGTCGCGGCGGCCCTGGACCGGCTGCCCGGCACCGACCCGGACGATGACGACCGGGTCACCCCGCTGTCCAGCTCCGCGACCGCCTACGTCATCTACACCTCAGGGTCGAGCGGGAGACCGAAGGGGGTCGCGGTCAGCCATAGCGGGATCGGGAACTCCTTGCGGTCGCTGATCGCCCGTGCCGATGTGCGTGCGGGAGAACGCTACCTGCACTTCGTCTCGCTCAGCTTCGACGTCTCGCTCGCCGAGATCGGGATGGCGCTGGTCTCCGGTGCCTGCCTGGTGATCCCTCCCGAGCGGCTGGCAGGCGCCGAGCTCGCGGCCTTCCTCGAGCGGGAACACATCGCGCACGTGATGCTGCCGCCCTCGATGCTTTCCGCGCTCCCGGAAAGCGGGCTTCGCGGGCTGCGTTCGGTGATCACCGGCGGGGAAACCTTCGCCGGGGACCTCGTCGAACGCTGGGCCCCCGGCCGCCGGATGATCAACGCCTACGGGCCCACCGAGGCCACGATGTGCGCCACGCTCAGCCAACCCCTCCGACCGGGCGAGCCCGCCCCGATCGGCAGCCCGATCCCGAACACCCGCTGCTATGTGCTCGACGGCGACCTGCAACCGGTGCCGCCCGGTGGTACCGGCGAGCTCTACCTCGCCGGTACCGGACTGGCCATCGGCTACCTCAACCAGCCGGGCCAGACCGCCGACCGGTTCCTTGCCAACCCGTTCGGCGGGCCGGGTGAGCGGATGTACCGAACCGGGGACCTGGTCCGCTGGGAAGCGGGCGGGGCGCTGCGGTTCATCGGGCGCGCGGACGAGCAGGTCAAGATCCGCGGCTACCGGCTCGAACTCGGCGAGGTCGAAGCGGTACTGAGCGACCAGGACGGGGTCGGCATGGCCGCGGCCGCGGTGCTCGAGCGGGCCACCGGCGAGAAGCAGCTCGTCGGCTATGTGACACCTGGCCCCGGTGCCGAGCTCGATCCCGCCACGCTGCGGGCCGGCGCGCTCGCCACACTGCCCGACTACATGGTGCCGACCGAGTACCTCGTGCTCGACGCACTGCCGCTCACTCCGAACGGCAAGGTCGACCGCGCTGCCCTTCCCGCGCCTACGGAGATCCAGCAGCCCCACACCGCGCCACGTGACCAGCGCGAGGAACTGCTCTGCGGGATCTACACCGAACTGCTCGGACGCGCCGAGGTCGGCATCGACGAGGGATTCTTCGCGCTCGGCGGGGACAGCATCCTGTCCATCCAGCTGGTCTCCCGGGCCCGGAAGGCGGGTCTGCGGTTCAGCGCGGCGGACGTGTTCCAGCGCGGCACGGTCCGCGAACTCGCCGCCCTCGCCTCGGCGGGCGCACCACGCAGGGACACCGACGAGAACGGGACCGGACCGCTTCCCGCACTGCCCATCATGCGCTGGCTGCACGAGCTCGACGGGGTGAGTCCGCGGTTCAGCCAGTCGATGCTGCTTTCGGTGCCCGCGGGTCTCGACCGAGAACGGCTCACCTCGGCACTGGGCGCGCTGCTCGACACGCACGACGCGCTGCGGCTGCGCTGGCCCGAGGACGGCGAGCCGGTCGTGCTCCCGAAAGGGTCGATCGACCCGGCGAGCGTGCTGCACGTGGCCGATGCCCGCGAACACGGTAGGGAACCCGCCTGGCTCGGCGAGCAGGGCCACGCGGCGTGGCGGCAGCTGGACCCCGCTGCGGGGGTGATGCTGCGCTGTGTGTGGTTCGACCGGGGCTCCGCCGGGCCCGGTGCGTTGCTGCTCGTGCTGCATCACGCTGCGGTGGACGGGATTTCCTGGCGGATCCTGCTCCCGGACCTGCGCGCCGCCTACGAGGGCGCCGCACCCGAGGCCGTACCGACCTCGCTGCGCACTTGGTCGCTGTGGCTGCACGAGGAGGCGCTCCGTCCGGGCAGGACGGCCGAGCTGACCTTCTGGGAACGGGCCCTGACCGTGCCGACCGCGCCGATCGGGCGACGCCCCCTCGACCCGCGCACGGACACCGCGGGCCGTGCCGAGGAGTTCACCACGGTCCTGGGCGCCGAGCAGACCCGGGCGCTGCTGACCACGGTGGCGGCCCGATTCAACGCGGGAATCGAGGATGTGCTGCTGACCGCGTTCGCGGTGGCGCTCGGGAAGGCGGCACGCGGGCCGGTGCTCGTCGACGTGGAGGGGCACGGAAGACAGACCGGGCTGTTCGAGGATGTCGACCTCTCGCGCACCGTCGGCTGGTTCACCACAAGCTATCCATTGTTGCTCGAACCGGGGACCGCCGACCCCAAGCAGGGCACCGCGCTCGGTGCCGCGCTGAAGGCGGTGAAGGAACAGGTTCGCGCGGTCCCGGACCGGGGCATCGGCTACGGACTGCTTCGCTACCTCAACGAGGAGACCGCGGCGCGACTGCGCGCCCTGCCCGGCGCCGCGGCCGGATTCAACTATCTGGGTCGGATGGCGACGGCGGGCAGGAACCAGGACGAGCCAGGAGACTGGTCGGTGCTGCCCGGGGCGCCGGTTCCGCCGGGACAGGGACCGGACATGCCCGCCGTGCACGCCATCGACGTGAACGCGCTGACCGAGGACCGGGCCGACGGACCGTACCTGTCGGTGACCTGGATGTGGCAGCCAGGAGTGCTCGACGAGGCGGCCGTCACCCGGTTGGCCGCCGACTTCGACGAGGCACTGCGCACGCTCGTCGAGCACACGGCGCGCCCGGATTCCGGCGGCCTGACGCCCTCGGATCTCGGCATGACACTCGACCAGGACGAGATCCTCGACCTCGAAGCGGAACTGGGGAACCCCGAATGACGGCACCGGCACTGGAAGACGTACTCCCGCTCGCCCCACTGCAGGCGGGCATGGCCTTCCACACGCTCTACGACGAGGACACCGTCGACGTGTACGCGGCCCAGTTCGTGCTGCGGCTGGACGGACCGGTGCGCGCCGAGCTGTTGTCCGCGGCGCTGCACGCCCTCGTACACCGGCACCAGGCCCTGCGCGCGAGCTTCCGCCAACGCCCGAAGACCGGTGAGCTCATCCAGGTCATCCACCGCACGGTACGGGTGCCGTTCACCGAACGGGATCTGCGCGCCGAACCGGATCCGGAGCAGGCGCTCGGCGAATTGGCCGCCACTGAGCGGGTCACCCGGTTCACGCTCACCGATCCCCCGCTGCTGCGCTGTGTGCTCGCCCGCACCGGCGCCGAGCGGTACCGGCTGGTGCTCACCGGGCACCACATCATCGCGGACGGCTGGTCCTGGGCGCTGCTGGTGCGGGAACTGCGCGAACTCTACGGCCACGACGCGGACCCGGACTGCCTGCCTCCCGTTTCCCGGTACCGGGACTACTTCGACTGGCTCGCCGCCCGCACACCCGAGCGGGCCGAGCGCGCGTGGCGGGATGCGCTCGCCGACCTGGCGGGGCCGACACTCGTCGCCGCGGACCGGCGCCGTACTCCGGCGCTTCCCGCCTCGGTGACCGCGGAACTCGACCCGGCGGCCACCGCGCGGCTGGCCTCGGCCGCCGGGGAACTCGGGGTGACCCAGGCGAGCGTGGTGCAGCTGGCCTGGGCGATCCTGCTCGGTTCGCTCACCGGGAACGAGGACGTGGTGTTCGGCACGACCGTTGCCGGGCGCCCCGCGGAGGTTCCCGGGATGGAGTCCATGGTCGGGATGTTCATCAACGCGATCCCGCTGCGGATCCGGCTGGACAAGGAACAGACCCCGCGCACCGTCCTGGCCAGGTTCCAGCGGGAACAAGCCGCGCTGCTGGACGCCGCGCACGTGGATCTCGGTACGGTGCAACGGATCGCCGGATCCTCGGACCTGTTCGACACGATGACGGTGCTGGAGAACTTCCCTTCGCGGACCGGAGACGAACAGCCCGTCGCCGGGGTGCGGTTCGCCGAGATGGATATCCGGGACGCCGCGCACTACCCGCTGCGACTGGTCGCCGGGGTACTCGGCGATAACTTCACGCTACGGCTGGACTATCTGCCCGCACTGTTCGCCGAGCCCGACGCGCGGCTGATCGCGGACCGCTTCGTCACCACGCTCGGCGCGCTCGGCGACCACGCGGACACCGCGCTCGCCGAGCTGTCCCCGCTCAGCGAGGCCGAGGCCGCGCGGATCACCACGCGAGCGCGCGCGGAAGCCGCGGCCGAGTTCCCTGAACCCAGCGAACCCATCGAACCCGGCGGACCGCCCGTCGCACCGAGCGTGGAAATCCTGTGTGGACTGTTCGCCGAAGCGCTCGGAACCGACTCGTTCGGGGCCGATGAGGACTTCTTCGCGCGCGGCGGGCAGTCGCTCTCGGCGATCCGGCTACTCAGCCGCATCCGTTCGGTGCTCGGTGTCTCGCTTCCGGTGCGCGCCGTGTTCGACGCTCCCTCCCCCGCCGCGCTCGCCCCGCGGATCGGCTCCGGTTCCCGGCCACGGATCCCGATCACCGCGGGCACGCGCCCGGAACGCATCCCGCTGTCGTTCGCTCAACGCAGGCTCTGGTTCCAGTTCAGCCTCGAAGGCCCGAGCGCCACCTACAACATCCCGGTCGTGTTGCGGCTGCGCGGTGAGCTCGACCGGCACGCACTGCGCGCCGCGCTCGGCGATGTCCTCGCCAGGCACGAAAGCCTGCGCACCGTGTTCGCCGAACACGACGGCGAACCGGTGCAGCTGATCAAACCCGCGAACCAGTGCGGCGAACCGCTCGAGGAACGCGAAGCCGAGCGGCTCGACGAGCAACTGACCGAAGCGGCACGCTACCCGTTCGACCTGAGCACGGATATTCCGTTGCGGGCCACGCTTTTCCGGCTCAGCGAGCACGAACACGTGCTGCTGCTCGTGCTGCACCACATCGCGGGCGACGGCGCATCGGCCGCACCGCTCGGTGCCGATCTGGCCACGGCCTACACGGCCCGGCACGCGGGAGCCCCGCCTCGGTTCGCTCCGCTTCCGGTGCAGTACGCGGACTACGCACTGGGGCAACGCGCCCTGCTCGGCACCGAGCAGGATCCGGAAAGCGCGCTGAGTGTGCAGCTGCGCTACTGGCGTGACACCCTCGCGGGAACACCGGAACTGCTCGAGCTGCCCATCGACCGGCCGCGGCCCTCGGTGATCAGTCATCACGGCGACACCATCGCGATCGAGCTCGATGCCGCACTGCACACCGGTGTGCTCGCGCTCGCGCGGTCCAGCCACACCAGCGCGTTCATGGTGGCCCACGCCGCACTCACCGCGCTGCTGACCGGGTACGGGGCGGGCACCGACATCCCGATCGGTACCGCGGTCGCCGGACGTGACGAGGAATCGCTGACCGGGATGATCGGTTTCCTGGTGAACATGCTCGTACTGCGCACGGACACCGGAGGGGATCCGAGCTTCGCCGCGCTGCTCGAGCGGGTCCGCGCGGTCGACCTCGCCGCCTACGAGCACCAGGATCTGCCCTTCGAACGGCTCGTCGAGGTACTCAATCCGGCGCGCTCGCTTGCCTACCACCCGCTGTTCCAGGTGATGCTCACCTTCCAGGACAGCGCGGCGACCGAGCTCGCACTGCCGGGGATCGAGGCCAGCGCGGGTGGCCTGGGCACCGGGGTCGCGAAATTCGATCTCGCCCTCAGCCTCGCCGAGACCCACGACGAACACGGCGCGCCCGCCGGTATCAGGGGCGTGCTCGAATACTCGACTGATCTGTTCGATCCGGGTACGGCGGCCCGGCTCCGCGATGGTTTCGCCGCCCTGCTGCGCGCCGCCCTCGCGGCCCCGGACACCCCGATCAGCCGGTTGCCGGTGCTCGCCGAGCCCGACCGGAGGCTGTTCGCCGGGTACGAGTCCGGTCCGCGCGAGGACGTTGCGGAACCGAGCTGGACACGGCTGTTCGAGCGCCAGGTCGCGCGCGGCCCGCAGGCTCCGGCGGTCCGCGCGGAGGGGCGAACCCTGACCTACGCCGAGCTCAACAAGGCGGCCAACCGGCTCGCCCATCGGCTCATCGCGAACGGTGCCGGTCCGGAGCACACGGTCGCGGTCACCGTGCCGCGCGGCGCGGAGCTGATCATCGCGGTGCTCGCGGTGCTCAAATCCGGCGCGGCGTATCTCCCGGTGGATCCGGACTATCCCGCAGAACGAGCGCGCTACATGCTCGAGGACAGCGCACCGGCGGCGGTACTGACCACCTCCGCGCTCGCCGAACGCAGCGCGGGCCTGCCCCAGGTGTTCGTCGATCGCGCCGAGCCGGGCCCGGACACCGATCCGAGCGATGCCGACCGGGGCGCCCCGGTGCATCCGGACACCCCGGCGTACGTCATCTACACCTCGGGTTCGACCGGACAGCCCAAGGGGGTGATCGCCGTGCACCGCGGCCTGGTGAACTTCGCCGCACACCAGTGCCGTTCGTACGGCGCCGGTCCGGGGGCCACCGTACTGCAACTTGTCTCACCGAGCTTCGACGTGTTCATCTCCGAACTGAGTCTGAGCCTCGGCACCGGAGCCTGCCTCGTGGTGCCCGGGTCCACCCCGACCGGGCACGAGCTCGCCGCGCTGCTCGCCGCGGAATCCATCACCCATGTGCACATTCCGCCCTCGATCCTCTCCGGCGTCCCGCGCACCGAGCTGCCCGCGCTCACGACTCTGATCACCGGGGCCGAGCAGTGCCCTCCCGAACTGTTGCGCGCGTGGACCCGGCGGTGCACCGTGTTCAACGCCTACGGCCCGACCGAGGCGTGCGTGGATGTGAGCTTCGCCGACTGCGCGGAACGCTCGGGCATCGGGTATCCGGTACTCAACACGAGCGTCCGGCTGCTCGACGACCGGCTGCGCCCGGTCCCGCCCGGTGTCACCGGAGCGCTGTATGTCAGCGGCCCCGGACTCGCCCGCGGGTACGCGCGCAGGCCGGGCCTGACCGCGCAGCGGTTCGTCCCCGATCCGTTCGGCGAACCGGGAACGCGGATGTACCGCACCGGGGACCTGGCCCGCAGACGCGCGGACGGCGGCCTCGAGTTCGCCGGGCGCGCGGACCGCCAGGTCAAGGTGCGGGGACACCGGGTGGAGATCGGCGAGGTCGAATCGGCACTGCACCGGGTGACCGGGGTCCGCGCCTGTGCGGTGGAAGCGCGCGGCGACCGGCTCGTCGGCTATGTGGTCGCCGAGCACGCCGCGGTGCGCTCCGGAGAACTGCGTGCCGAGCTCGCCAAGGTCCTGCCCGGTTACCTGGTGCCCGAATCCTGGGTGTTGCTCGATCGGTTTCCCCTGACCGCGAACGGGAAACTCGATCGCACACGGCTCCCGGAACCGGACTACCGCGGCGGAACCGGCCGAGGGCCACATACCGCGCGGGAACGGCTGTTGTGTGAGCTGTTCGCCGAGGTGCTCGGGCTGGACTCGGTCGGCCCGGAGGACAACTTCTTCGAACTCGGCGGGCATTCCCTGCTCGCCGCGAACCTCGCCGGGACGGTACGGGAGGTGCTCGGCATCGAACTCGGTGTCCGCGCCGTCTTCGAGGCGCCGACACCGGAGGCACTGCTCGCCCACAGCACCCAGGGGAAGCGGTCGGAGGACGCCTTCGGCGTGGTCCTTCCGTTGCGTGCGAGCGGGACCAAAGCACCGTTGTTCTGCGTGCACCCGATCGGCGGTACCGGCTGGTGCTACACCGCGCTCGTACGGGCGCTCGACCCGAGCCATCCGGTGTACGCCGTGCAGGCGCGCGGCCTCGACGATGCCTCGGGCCTGCCGGCCAGCATCGCCGAACTCGCCGCCGACTACGCCGAACAGATCCGCGCGGTCCAGCCGCACGGCCCTTATCACGTGCTCGGCTGGTCGCTCGGCGGGAATCTGGCGCAGGCGGTTGCCGCCGAACTCGCCACCACCGAACAGGTGGCTCTGCTGGCGATCCTCGACGCGTATCCGCTGCCGCCCCGGCAGCGGGCCGTGCTGAGCACCCGCGAGGTGCTCGACCGGATGTACCAGGAGTATTCCGCCGCATACGCCGGAGCGGAGCCGGATTGCGTGGTGCCCGAGGACGAGCAGGCGGTGCGGGGCCGCATCGTGGAACTGCTCGGCAACGGAGAGCTCGCCGGTTTCGACGAACCGCAGCGCCACATACTGCTCGACGTCATGGCGAACACCGTGCGGATCAGCACGTCCGCGGAACCGGCCCGGTTCGCCGGGGACCTGCTGTTCTTCGAGGCGACCGAGGGGCAACGGGGAGCCGGGAACGTGACCCCCGGGGACTGGCAGCCCTATACCGAAGGGCGGATCGAGGTCACCGGAATCGGCTGTAGGCACGAACGGATGCTGGACAGGGAGCCCATCGGCCACATCGCGGCGATCCTGAGTGAGCGGATCGCCCAGCGCTGAACGGTTTCAGCGCGCGCGACAGTCGAGGACGACCTGATCGGTGCCCGCGGCCTCGTGCGTACCGCACAGCCGCAGCTGGGCCGCGCCGAGCAGCTCCCGCCACGCGGACAGGTTCCGTTCCCTGCCACCGCAGCTGGCCAGCATCAGCAGATCGTTGAACCTGGCCCGCGCGCCCGCCGGCTCGGCGAGTACCCGGTCCACGATCAGCACCGGCGTTTCCCGCGAACAGCGGGCGCGCACCGCACGCAGGATCCGCACCGCCTGTTCGTCCGGCCAGTTGTGCAGGACCGCGGCGAGCACATAGCTGTCCCCGTCCGGGAAGTCACCGGCGAGCAGATCACCAGGGGCGAACCGGATCCGCTCGGCGAGCTCGGCGTTCTCCCGCAACGGGGAGACCTCCAGCACGGCGGGATAGTCGTGCACCACCCCGCGCAGTTCCGGTCTGCCGCGCAACAACTGCTCGGCCAGTCCCCCGGTTCCCCCGCCGAGATCGACGAAGGTACCGGTTTCCGGCCACACACCGAGCCCGAGCAGCGGGCCGTACACCCGGTGGGCCCGCTCATGGGCGAAGGTATGGAACGCGCGCAGCCTCCCGGGTTCCGTGTTGAGCCGTTCATACAGCGCAGCGCCGAATACCTCCGGGTAACAGGCGCGGCCGGTGCGCACACTATGCTCGAAACCCGTCCACAGTGCGAAAACCTCGTGATTGGCCAGCTCCGCTCGCATGCTGCCCTCGGTGTCCGAGCACAGCAGCAGCCCGGCCGGGCGCAGCCGCCAGCCCAGACGATCGCCCTCGACCACGTCCAGTGCGGCCGCGGCGCTCAGCACCCGGCCGAGCGCGTCCGGGTCAGCCCCGACGCGCTCGGCGAGTTCCCCGGTCGGCATCTCCTTGTCCCGCAACTGATCGGGGATCCACAGCGCGGCGAGTACCGCGAGCACCCTGCCGGGAGCCGGATCGGCGAGCGCCTGCAGTCGCTCGCTTTCCCCGGCCAGATCCGGCGCGCTCACGTGCGGGGCCCTGCGGTGCGCGCCGAGGACGCCAGCTGCGCGCGTGCCTGCTGTTCGGCCTCGTCGAAACGCTCCGGCCACGGTCCCCCGCGCAGCTCGCTGAACACCTCGCGAAACATCCGCACATTGCGGATCCGTTGCTCCGCGGGGATATCGGGACTGGTGAAGAACGCGATGTCCCCGGGAACCATGAACCGCATGCCGAGCGCGGTCACCGGGCTCGCGAACGGGCGGAACGTCTCGCTGTGCAGCCCGCGGGACTCGTGATCCGGCCAGAAGTCCCCGAACATCATCCCGTGCTCACCCCATTCGAGCCGGTGAGCACTGTGCACCCGCTCCACCATCGCGCGGATCTCTGGGTCGGGAAGTCCGTACGGCACGATCAGATAGACGAGATAGGTCTTGTCCTGGCGCTCCCGCGCATCGGTACCGAACCGGTCCCGCAGTTCGCGCGCCCTGTCCAGCAGCGCCGTATCACCGAGCCGCGCGTCGAAATCGAACAGTTTCACCATGTCCAGCTGCAGCGCGCGGCCCATGAACGGACACACCGTCCCCGGCCTGCCGAGCCGCGGATGGCTGTTGACCGGGAACGTCGTGAGCCATTGCCAGAGCCGATCGGCGCGTTGCTCGTACATCTCGCCTCCCAAAGGACGCGGTCGTGTCCAGTCGTGGCCTCCGCCGAGCACGGTACGGCGCACCCGTATCGCCTCCTTATCGCATTTGTCCCCGCTCACCGGGCGCCAGGCGATAAGAGTTCGAAAACCGGAACGGCTACGTTGCGCCGTGGGGTGTTCCGGCTCGCCCGCCGCGCGCGGGCGCAAGACACGAAAAGGAGTTCGCCCGGTATGGACGAGGACGACCTGGGACCGGTCCCCGAGGTGGACGGCGGCCCTGCGCTGACCGACTGGCTCACGCGCATGCGCGCCGAACACCCGGTGTGGGAGGAACAGACCGGGATCGTGCACGTGTTCCGGTACTCCGACGTGCAGTCGGTGATCTCCGATCCGGACCGGTTCTCCAATGACGCGAGCAGGGTCGTCCCCGTGCTCGAACCCCTGACGAGGGGACACATCAACTCGACGGATCCGCCGCTGCACGCGAAACTGCGCAAGCTCGTCGCCCAGGCATTCTCCCCGCGCACGGTGAGCAGGCTCGAGCCGCGGATCCGCGCGATCGTCGATGAACTGCTCGAGCATGCCTCCGGGGACCGCATCGATCTCGTCGACACGCTGTCCTATCCGCTTCCGGTCATGGTGATCGCCGAGCTGCTCGGAGTCCCGGCCGGCGATCGCGAACTGTTCCGCAAGTGGGCGGATGGCTTGCTCAACCTCGAGGTCGACTACGCCGATCCCGATCTGTACGACCGCATCGATGAGCAGACCAGGGAGATGAACGATTATCTGCGTGCGCACTGCCGGGATCGCAGGCGCCGGCCGCGCGAGGATCTGATCACCCAGCTGACCCTGGCACAACTCGACGGGGAACGGCTCACCGATGAGGAGATCGTGAAGTTCTCCAACACGGTGCTGATGGTCGGGCACATCACCACGACACTGCTCGTCGGGAACACGATCACCTGCCTGAGCGAACACCAGGAGATTCAGCATGAGGTACGGGCCGATCGTGGTCTGATTCCCGCCACGATCAACGAGGTGCTCCGCTATCGGTCCCCGTTCACCACGGTGAGCAGGGTCAGCACGGCCGAGGTGGAGATCGCCGGGACGGTGGTCCCCGCCAACCGGATGATCTCGCCATGGATCATCTCGGCCAATCACGACGAACGCCAGTTCACCGATCCGCAGCGGTTCGACATCCACCGCACGGAAGGCAGGCCGATCGCCTTCGGCCACGGCATCCACTACTGCCTCGGCGCCGCGCTCGCCGGAACCGAGGCCCGGATCGCGCTGGATGCGCTTCTCGACCGCTACGCCGAGATCGGAATCGACACCGGCGGGCCGATCCGTTATCACCAGCGCGGCATGTACGGCGCACAGAACCTCCCTCTCCTCGTGCGCCCGGCCTGACACCGCCGAATCAGCGCCGACGATAGCGGCGCACGGACAGCGTGGCGAACACCGCGGTCAGCACCAGGATCCAGGCCAGCGACCCGACCACCGGCCAACCATAGGTTCCGGTGGTCAGCAGTCCGCGCGTGGCATCCACGATCACGGTCATCGGATTGACCTCGGCGACCGCGCGCAACCAGGTCGGCATCGTCGCCGAGGGGACGAACACCGAGCTCGCGAACTGCACCGGAACCATCCACAGCATGGTCAGGTTCTGCGCGGTCTGCATACCACGCGCGGCGATCCCGATCAGCGCCGAGATCCAGCACAACGCGATGCCATAACCGAGGAAAAGAGCCAGCGCCACCACGGTCGCCAGCGGACCAGCCGAGATACGGAACCCGATCGCGAAGCCGAATCCGAGGATCACCAGCACGCTGAGCAGCATCCGCAGGGCGTCCGAGATGACCCGCCCGGTCAGCACGGTCAGCGAAGCGATCGGCATGGCACGGAACCGGTCGACCACGCCGCTGGCGAAATCCACCGCGAGCGCGATTCCGGTACTGCGCGACATGATCGTCAGATTGAGCGCGACCATGCCGGGAATGAAGAACTGGGCGTACCGAGTGCTGTCCCCGGCGATCGCGCCGCCCAGCACGAACACGAACGCCACCGAGAGCACCAGCGGCATCACCGTGGCATCCAGCAACTGGCCGGGATCGCCGGCGACCTTCATCAGGTTGCGCCGCACGATCGCGGCGTGCTGGCGATAGCGATCGAGCAGGCCGTTTCTGGCCTCCCGCGCGGGAAACGGCGTGAGCGTGGGCCGGAGATCGGCGCTCATCGCTGTTCCCCGGTGCTCGTCGCCCGTGTCCCGGTCAGGGTCAGGAAAACCTCGTCCAGACTCGGGGTCTCGGTGCCGAAGTCGGCGAGCCGCACTCCGCTGGCACCGAGGGCGGACACCGCGTGTGACAGGTCGTCCTCCCCGCCGAGTGGCAATCGGACCAGGCCTGCCCGCTCATCGATCATGGCCGTGCCGAGCCCGGCATCCTGGAGTATCCGTGCGGTGTGCCCGCAGTCGGCGGCGTTCGCCGGGCACAGCCGAAGCCAGCGCTGCCCCACCACCTGGCCCAGCTCCGCCGCGGTCCCCTCGGCGACCGTCCTTCCGCTGTCGAGCACCGTCAGCCGGTCCGCCAGTGCCTCGGCCTCGTCCATGTACTGGGTGGTCAGCAGCACCGTCGTGCCGTTCTCGGTCAGGCCGCGCACCGTGCGCCACACCGTGTTGCGGCTGTGCGGATCGAGTCCGGTCGTCGGTTCGTCGAGGAACAGCACCGGGGGCCGACCGAGCACACTCGCGGCCAGGTCGAGCCGCCTGCGCATACCACCGGAGTATTTCCCCGCGGGCCGGTTCGCGGCCTCGGTCAGGCCGAACTGTTCGAGCAGCTCGTCTGCCCGCGCCCGGCCACGCCGCGCCGAGGAGCCGAACAACCGCGCGATCAGGTAAAGATTCTCCCGGCCGGAGATATCCTCGTCGACCGAGGCGTACTGGCCGGTGAGCCCGATCAGCGCGCGTACCCTGCCCGGCTCACGCACGACGTCGTAACCGCGTATCCCGGCATACCCGGAATCCGGCCGGATGAGCGTGGCGAGAATCCGCACCAGCGTCGTCTTCCCGGCACCGTTCGGTCCGAGCAGGCCGTGGATACCCGCCTCGGGCACCTCGAGGCCGATACCGTCGAGCGCGGTCATGGAACCGTATCGCTTTCTGATCCCTTCGACCCGGATCGCTGCAGACATCGCTGTCCCCTTACCGCCAGCCCGACCGTGGGACACCAGTGGATTACCGGACATCTCCGCAGCGGAGGCTACGTGTCCCGCTTATCAGTGGCATATCGATAACCGCGGACATCGCGGGGACGATGCCGGTATCGGCGAGATCGGAACAATACTTGCTCGAAAGGACACGGCGATACCGTCGCCACGAAACCGCTTTTGGCGGACGGAATCCTGCTCGTCCTACCCGAGGAAGGTACGCGATGTCCTTGTCTGTGAACATCGAGCCGGCACCCGCGGCGGTCACGCTCGAGACCGGTGACCGCGAGGAATTGAGCCGCTTGGCGCGCGAGCTCATCGCGAACGGGGACGGCCGGATCGACGATCCGGCTTGGATTCGCGCCGCGGCGCACGCATGGGAGCGACTGCCACATACCGTGCGCGCCACTATCCGGGAATTCCGCAGGGATTCCGGACGACGGGGCGCGCTGCTGCTTCGCGACCTTCCGGTACCCGAACTCCCCCCGACTCCCAACGAGCCCGGCTCGGTGCAGCACGAGGCCACCGAGAGCGCGGCGGCCTTGCTGATGTTCGCGGCGGGGCTCGGCGATCCGGCCGCGTTCCGTCCGGAAAAGGGCGGCGCCATGGTACAGAACGTGGTCCCCGTCCCCGGAAAAGAGGAGTTCCAGGGGAATGCCGGATCGGTGCTGCTGGAATTCCACAACGAGAACGCCTTCCATCCGCATCGCCCCGATTTCGTGATGCTGCTGTGCCTGCGCGCCGACCACGAGGGCATCGCCGGGCTGCGGACGGCATGCATCCGGGAGGCGTTCCCGCTGTTGAGCCAGGAATCCAGGGCCGCCCTGTTCGAGCCACGCTTTGTCACCAGCGCCCCGCCCTCCTTCGGTGCGGGCCGCGATGCCACCGAGCCGCATGCGGTGCTCACCGGGGCACCGGAGGATCCCGATCTGCGAGTCGACTTCGCCGCGACCGAGGCACTCACCCCGACGGGCACGGCCGCGCTCGACGAATTGCAGCAGCTTTTCGGGCGCCTCGCGCAGAATCACCTGCTGCGTCCCGGAGATCTGGCGATCGTGGACAACCGGGTCACCGTGCACGGGCGAACCGCGTTCACGCCCCGCTACGACGGTGCCGACCGATGGCTGCAGCGCACGTTCGCGCTGACGGACCTCCGGCGCAGCAGGGAACTCCGCGCGCTCGACGGGCACGTGCTCAGCTGAGCACGTGCCCTATCGCCAAGCGGCGAACCTGCGCTCGCCGTACAACAGAACCTGGCCCGCATGGTGCCGCACCGCGGCGACCTCGGCGAAGACCGCGGCGTGGTCGCCGACCTCGGTGACCTCGCTGACCTGACATTCGGCGAGGGCAAAGGCATCCTCGGTCAGCCAGGGCACACCGAGGACCGGGGCCGGCTGCCATGCCACGGCCGCGAACCGGTTCTGGTGCGCCGAGGAGAAGACCTCTGCGGCACGCTGACCCCGTACGTCGAGCAGATTCACCGCGAACCGGCCGGTCTCCAGCAGCGCACCGAGTGTCCCGCTTCCGGTGTTCAGGCACACCAGCATGGTCGGGGGCCGCATGGTCACGCTCGTCAGCGAGGTGCACGTCAGCCCGTGCGGCCGGGAATCCCCGGCGATGGCGGTCACGATCGAGACCCCGGTAGGAAAGGAGCTCATCAGCTCGCGGAACCCGGCCTCGGGTGCGGCATGGTCCTGTCGCACCCGGGCGGCCCCGACGGGGCTCGTTCCGAACATCGGCTACGCACCCCGCTGGATGCTCGCCACATACTCGTAACAGCTCGGCATTTCGGCCACGAGTGCGTCCGCCTCGGCCCGCAGCCTCGCGAACTCTTCCACGGCATTGCCCGGATCGGTGTGATCGAGCGCGGGCAGGTGTCCGCGCGGCCGGTGCCCGAGACCGAGCAGCATGGTGTTCCAGGAGTACATCTCGAAGCCGTGGTAATAGGGATAAACGGTCTCCTCGTCGAGCAACCGGGTCTGCGCGAGCTCCAGCTTCTCGGCGAGGCCATCCGGAATCGGCCGGAGGTTGGTCTCCTTCCAGTACGGCGTGTCGTCACGGGCCGCGGCGCGGTAGTGCAGTACGAGGAACTCCTTCACACCGTCGACCACGTGGGCCACCCGCTCGTTGTACGCCTTGATCTGGCGCGGATCCCATTCCTGTCCCGGGAAATGCTTCACCAGCTGTTCGATCCCGTGCTGGATGAAAAAGATCCCGGTCGATTCGAGCGGCTCGACGAACGCGCTGGAAAGGCCGATCGCCACGCAGTTTCGCACCCAGGAGTCCCGGTGGCGGCCGACCCTGATCCGGATATGGTTCGCATCGAGATCGTCCCGTCCCGGCGCGACCTTCGCGCGCAGCGTACGTTCCGCCTCCTCGGGAGTGCAGTAGGCATCGGAGTAGACGTAGCCGTTGCCATTGCGGCCGAACAGCGGAATGTCCCAGATCCAGCCCGAATCCATCGCCGTCGCGGTGGTGTACGGATTCATCTCCTCGCGTTCGCGCGGTACCCGCAACGCCACCGCCCGGTTGTTCGGCAGCACGTCCTCGAACGAGTCGAAGGGCTCCTCGAGGGTCTTGTTGATCAGCAGTCCCCGGAAGCCCGTGCAGTCGATGAACAGGTCGGCGGACAGCTTCCCGTGCTCGTTCGTCGCGATCCCACTGATCCAGCCCCGCGAGTCCTGTTCGACGCCCACGACATCGTCGATCACGTGGCGCACACCGCGCGAGACTCCGTAGTCGCGGAGGAATGCGGCGAGCAGACTCGCGTCGAAATGGAATGCGTACGGGAACTGCGCACGCTGCTCGGCGAGGGTGGAGCGGCCGAGCGAGCCATCGAGTTCCGCGGCGAACAGGCTGTTGTCGAGCTTCCTCGGGGACCGTTTCGCATCGCACATCGCCGCGGTCAGATAGCAGCTCTTGTCGAACGAACTGCCCTGGTCCCCGAGCTTGAGCCACCAGTCGGCGAGGTGGAACCCGTCCGCGGTACGCAGCCGCTCGAACGGGTGGTAAAAGTACTCCCCGGGGGCCGACCAGTTCTCGAACCGGATACCCAGCTTGTAGGAACCCGCGCAGTACGGCATCCAATCGGTCTCTTCGAGCCCCAGATAGTCGAAAAAATGCCGGACGGTGCTGAACGTCGCCTCACCGACACCGATCGTGGCGACCCGGTCCGATTCGACGAGTGTGACCTCTACCTTGCCACCGAACGCCGCCATCAGGTATGTCGCGCTCATCCAGCCGGCGGTTCCGCCACCGACGATCACCACTGATTTGACCATGAGAAGAAACTCCTGACACCGGTAGTTCGGCTATTTAGCGGAATGCTGACCCGAATTCTCGCCCACCCGTCTTTTCCCCTGTTATCGCCGACGCCGTGCGGGGTGACCCCGAACCGATAACAGGGGGAAAAGCCACGCCGATAACGTGCGCCACGGTGATCGAGGACGTGAGCGTGCGGAGGTAGTCCATTGTCGACCGCAGAGCCGGACGAGGACGCGGGCACCGACCTCGGTCCCCCGCGACCGGCCGGCACCGGAACACCCCTTCCGCGCTGGGCGGGGACACCTTGCGGTGTCGAGACCGTGTCGCTGCCGATCCCCGGTTCGCTGATCGCGGCACTGCACCGGGTCCGGGGACGGCTCGGGGTCTCCGTCGATACGCTGCTGTTCGCCGCGCACGCCAAGGTGGTTTCCGTGCTCTGCGGGGATGACGACGTGCTCGCCGCCATCCGTTCCGGTGCCGGGGTACTCGGCCGCCGCGTCGATTTCGGTGCGCACACGTGGTCCGAGCTCATCCGATCCATCGAGAACACACCAGGTGAACCGGGGACCGAGGTCGAGACCGCGGTCGGCGCGCACGGCCCCGCCTACGGCCCGCCCCTGCTGCTGGATCTGGGTTTCCTCCTCGACGAAGGGCGACTGGTCCTCCGTTACCGCACGGAGCTCGGGGATACCGAGTACGCGCACCGGATCGGTGGGTATCACCTCACCGCCCTCGCGCACCTGACCGAGGATCCCCGGGCACCACACCGGGAGGTGTGTCTTCCCAGCGACGCGGAATCGCACCGCCTGATCCACGGATTCGCCGGACCGGCGCGGGAGATCCCGGAGCGGGGATTCACCGAACTGTTCGAACAGCGGGCCGCGCGATTCCCGGACGCCGAGGCCGCCGCACACGGTACGACCCGCTGGACCTACCGCACGCTCAACGCCAAGGCGAACCAGCTGGCGCGGGCGCTGTGCAGCCGGGGGCTGCGCCGCGAGCAGGTGGTCGGTGTGCTCGCCGACCGGGGGCTCGACTGGATGGCCGCCGTGCTCGCCGTGTTCAAGGCAGGTGGCGCGTATCTGCCCATCGAGCCCGAACTGCCACGCGAGCGCATCGAGACCATGCTGCGGCGAAGCGGCTGCACCCTGATGCTCGTGGACGGCGCCGGTGCCGCCACCGCCCGGGAACTGCGGACCGAGGCCACGGTGCTCGATACCGCATCGGCATGGCGCGCCGGACATGCGGACACCGATCTCGGAATCAGCACCGAGCCCGATCAGCTCGCCTACCTGTACTTCACCTCGGGTTCCACCGGGGAGCCGAAAGGCGCGATGTGCGAGCAGGCTGGAATGCTCAACCATCTGTTCGCCAAGATCGACGACCTGGAAATCGGCGAAGGACAGGTGATCGCACAGACCGCGCCACAGTGCTTCGACATCTCGCTGTGGCAGCTGATCGCCGGTCTGCTCGTCGGCGCGCGGACGGTGATCGCCGGACAGGATGTGGTCAAGGACGTGGACCGCCTACTCGATCTGCTCGAGGCGGAGGGCGTCACCGTGGTGCAGCTCGTCCCCTCGTATCTGGAGGTGATGCTCACCAGGCTGGTCGAGCGGCATCGCGAACTCCCGGCGCTGCGCTACGTTTCGGTGACCGGGGAAGCGGTCAAGAAGGCCTTGGTACAGCGCTGGTTCAGCCTTTTCCCCGAGGTGGCCGTCGTCAACGCGTACGGATTGACCGAGACTTCCGACGACACCAACCACGAGGTGCTGCGGCAGACGCCGGACGGAGCTCGGGTTCCCCTCGGCAGGCCGGTCAACAACGTCTTCGTGTACGTGCTCGACGAAGCGCTACGGCCCGTTCCGCTCGGCGCTCCCGGCGAGATCGTCTTCTCCGGGGTGTGTGTCGGTCGCGGTTACATCAACGACCCGGAACGCACCGAACGGGCATTCCTGGCCGATCCGCACCGGCCCGGCGAGCGGCTCTACCGGTCCGGGGATCTGGGACGGTGGCGCCCGGACGGCAAGCTGGAGTTCCTCGGCCGCAGGGACACCCAGGTGAAGGTGCGCGGCAGGCGCATCGAACTCGGTGAGATCGAGAACCGCCTGCTCGAGCACGAGGGGGTGCGCGATGGCGCCGTCCTCGTCCTCGACCGGCGCGGGACGCAGCGGCTGCTCGGTTGCTACACCGCAGATGCCGAGATCGACCCGGCCGCGATTCGTGCCACGCTCACCGCCGTACTGCCCGGCTATATGGTCCCCGACGAGTTCCGGCGCCTCGAGGCGTTACCGCTGACCGCCAACGGAAAAATCGACAAGCGAGCACTCGCCGGGGCGCTCGCCGAGCCGGTCGGGCCGAACCTCTCCGGCCCTCCGCCGAACACGCCCGCCGAGCAGGGGCTCGCCGCGCACTGGGCAGCGGTGCTGAACATTCCGGTCGGTGCGGTCGGCCGCGGTGATCACTTCTTCGAGGCAGGCGGTACCTCCCTGTCCGCGATCCGGCTCGTGACGAAGCTCGACAAGCGGGTCTCGCTTCGCGATGTGATCGAGCACCCGGTGCTTTCCGCCCTTGCCGAACTGCTCGAACAGCGCTGACCGAGGAGAAGGCGATGGACACTGAACTGCTGCACAGCCTCTCGCGCGAGGACGGCGAACCGATCGGCTCGTTCACCGCGCGCGCTCGATCGTGGTTACCCGCCCACGTACGCGAGGCGGGCGCGGTGCTCATCCGTGGATCGGCGAGCTCGGTCGAGGAGTTCACCGAACTCGCCGGGAGCCTCACGACCGAGCTGATGCCCGAGCGCGAGGGTTTCGCGAGCAGAACCAGCCATGGCGCGGGAATCTGTTCCGCGAGCCGATGGCCCGCCGATCAGCCGATGTGCATGCACCACGAACGCAGCTATGGCCGGACGACGCCCGGCCTCGTGCTCATCGGCTGCCTCACCGCACCCGAACGCGGCGGGGAAACCGGGCTCGCGCATGCGGGCAGGGTCGCCCGGGCGCTGCCGCCGGACCTGGTGGACCGCTTCGGGCGCGAAGGATGGATCCTCGAACGCAATTACGGCGACCTGGTCGGGGTCACGCTCGCCGAGGCGTTCGGAACCGAGGACCGCGCGCGGATCGAACGCTACTGCGCGGACAATGACATCGAGTACACCTGGAAGGACGGCGAGACGCTGCACACGAGGCAGCACCGGCCCGCGTTGGTCCGGCATCCGGATACCGGGCAGCGCCACTGGTTCAACCAGATCGCCTTTTTCAACGAGTGGACCATGGAACCGGACGTGCGTGACTATCTGGTCGGTACGTTCGGCCCGGACGCGCTGCCGTTCAACACCCGCTACGGCGACGGCTCCCCCATCGGACCGGAGACCATCGCCGGGATCAATGAGGTCTACCAGGCGCACACCATCCGCCATACCTGGTCGTCGGGTGAGGTGCTGTGCGTGGACAACCTCGCGATGGCCACGAGCAGGGAACCCTACAGCGGAGCGCGGGAGCTGCTGCTCGCGCTCGGGGATCCGGTCCGCACCGAAAATCTGGCGCCGGCAACCGCATCGTGAAACGGAGAGGCTGATGCCGATCATCAGCGAACCACAGGATTACAACGAGGAAGACCTCTACATCGACCTGCGCCGAACCATCGGGACCCCACTGCTGCTCAAATGCGAGGGCTTCAACTTCGCGGGCTCGATCAAGCTCAAGGCTGCCGTCTCGATGATCGAGCACGCCGAACGCGGCGGACGGATCGATGCGGACAGCGTGCTCGTCGAATCCTCCTCGGGCAACCTCGGAGTCGCCCTCAGCATGATCTGCGCCCAGCGCGGCTACCGGTTCATCTGTGTCACCGACGCCCGCTGCAATCTCGCGACACGGCAGCTCATGGCGGCACTCGGCAGCGAGGTACGCACGATCGGCGAACCGGACTCCGATGGCGGTTATCTCGGCGCGCGCCTGCGCCACGTCCGGGAGCTCTGTGCGGCGGACCCCCGCTGCTTCTGGTTGAACCAGTACGCGAACCCGGCCAATTGGCTCGCCCACTATCACGGCACCGCACCGGCGATCGCCAGCCGCTTCCCGGAGCTGGATGTACTGTTCGTCGGGGCCGGAACGACGGGGACTCTGATGGGCTGTGCCCGCTACTTTCGCGAGCACCGGCCCCGGGTGCGCATCGTGGCCGTGGATGCGGTCGGATCGGTCACCTTCGGGACCCCACCGGGACCGAGGATGATCCCCGGCCTCGGCACCGGTGTCCGCCCGGACATCCTCTGCGAGTCCATTGTGGACGAAGTCCTGCACATCGACGAACCGGACACCATCAGGACGTGTCACCGGCTCGCGGCGGCCGGATTCCTGTTCGGCGGCTCCACCGGCGCGGTGGTCAGCGGGGCACAGCGGTGGCTCGCGGCGGCCGGGACCGAACCGACGGCCGTGGCCATCGCACCGGATCTCGGAGAACGCTATCTCGACTCGATCTACCGGTGCGGCTGGGTCGACGAAATCTACGGAGCTCGAACCGATGACAACCAGACGCTCGTCCGCGGGGTACCCGGATGAGCGCGCTCGGCTGCGAAGCGGAAAGCACGCAAGGGATGAATCAGTTCTCCTCGATCCTCATGCTGTTGATCCTGATGGTCGGCATCATCGTGATCGTCGCCCTGTTCGTGCGCAGGAGCCGTAACCAAACCGGATCACGGAGCCACGAACAGCTGTACGCGCTCGCCGTGCAGGCGGCACGGGACCGTGAACAGCTGGCCGCGCAGATCAGCGCCGTCGAACAGCGGGTCGCAGCGATCCAGCGATTGCTCGAGGATGTCGAATAGCGGGACAACGCGACGCTGCTGCGCCACCATCACCCGATGGCGCTCACGATCCGCTCGGTCAGCTCCGCATCCTGTTCCGGCGGTTCTTCGATCCGGCACCGTTCGCGGGCGTAGAGCCGATGGAACTCCGGGAACTCGTACACGAGATTGCCCGGCGTGCCGGCGTTCTTGATCCGCAGCAGCTGCGCATCGATGAGCCGTTCGGCCGCGTTCTCCGCCTCCTCGGCCCCGAGTTCGAGAATCGATGCCGCCATCGCCACGGTGAACTCGGACAGTTCGAGCATCCCGAGTCGGCGATAGAGCCGCGCCGCGATGTCGTCCAGCTGCCGATAGCTGTCCCGTAGCCGCGAGCGCAGGTCGAGACCACCATGGCTGAGCATGTTGAGCCGCTGCCCGGGATCGGCGAGACGATCCACCAGCCGCTGCACCGTCCAGTGCGGTTTGCTCGTGAGTTTCGCGGCCGCGATCCGCAACGCGAGTGGGAGACCACCGCAGAGCTTGGTGAGCCGGGCCGCGGCCTCCGGTTGTGCGCCGATCCGTTCCCGTCCGACGATCTTCGTGATGAGTGCCAGGGACTGCTGCTCGTCCAACCTGGCGAGCTCGATTCGCTCCGGCGCGTGGCTGCCGAGTACTTCGCCGATCGGATTGGTTCCGGTGATCAGGACGGCACAGCGCCCGCTCCCCGGAAGCAACGGGCGAATTTTGCTGTGCTGGCCGACATCGTCGAGCACGAGCAGCAACCGGCGTTCGGCGAGGATGCTGCGGTAGAGGTTGCCCCGCTCCCCTGGCTCGGCGGGAATCCGCTCATCCGCGACACCGAGGGCACGCAGGAACCCGTCGAGTATCCGGTACGGATCCCCCTTGTGCTCGGTGTCCCTGCCGCGCAGATCCGCGAACAGCTGACCGTCGGGGAAATGGTGCCCGACTCGGTGCGCCCACCAGGTGGCCAGCGAGGTCTTCCCGATACCGGCTTCGCCGATGAGATAACCGATGGCAGAACCTCCGTCGGCCTCCGCACCGGAGACGAGCTGATCGAGTACGGCGATCTCGGGCTCTCTCCCGGTGAACGCGGCGGTGTTCGCCGGAAGCTGCGCGGGCACCGAGCCGTGAGGCTCCGGTACGGCGGACCGGTTCCGCACGCTCAGCGCGGGATCGTCGTTGAGGATCGATTCGTGCAGTGCTTGCAGGTGCGGGCCGGGTTCGATGCCCAGTTCCTCGACGAACAGTCGTCGCGTCTCCCGGTAGAGTTCACACGCCTGCGCGCGGCGGCCGCACCGGTAGGTGGCGAGCATGAGGTAACCGCGAGCCTGCTCGCGCAGCGGATTTTCCTCGACGAGGTTCTGCAGCTCGGTGATCAGCGAGCCGTGCTCGCCGAGTTCCAGCCGCAGCCTGGCTCGTTCCTCGAGGGCGACCAGCCGCTGTTCGTCGAGCTGGGTGACCTGTGACTGGATCACCTGGCTCGTGATACCGGCGAGAGCGGGGCCGCGCCAGAGTTCGAGCGCGGCCTCGAACTCCTCCGCGCCCCGAGCGGCACCCTGCTTCCGGGTGGCTTCCCGCGCCGCAGCAAGCCGTTCGGCGAATTCCCTGAGGTCGAGCCGCTGGCCACGAGTGCGTATCAGGTATCCCGGGGCGCTGGTCGCGATGACTTCCTTCGTGCATCCGGCCGCCTTGAAAGTCTTGCGCAGCGCCGCGATGCAGATCGCGATCTGGGTCTTGCTCGTCGCGGGCGGAGAGCCCTCCCACAGGGCCTCGGTGATGCGCTCGATCGACACGACCCGGTCCGCGTTCAGCAACAGGGCCGCCAGCACGGTTCGTTGCCTCGGCCCGCCGAGAGAGACGGGGATTCCGTCGCAGTACGCTTCGATCGGCCCCAGTATTCGCAGGTCAAGTGACGTCGTCATCAATTGTTCCCCAGGAATTTACCTTGACTCTTATTTCGCAAATATTCATCAAGATATCGATGTTATGACGATACCCAGAACCAAGTGTTGCGGTCAATTGCCATCACACTTCTGCAGGACCCGGAACACGGTCTTGACAAGACGATCCGAAACCGACAAGAATGGCGTTTCTTTTCGTGTCCATTCCGGCACTTTCCGTACAGGGGCACCTCTCGCTTCTCACGGTGAGCGAGAAGCACACCAAGGAATCTCAACCGAACGGTCACCATCACACCGAACGGGCAGACCTCACCGAGGGTACCGGAGCAGCGTCACTCCCCCTCAGCGGGGGACCCGTCGAAGAAGGAAATTCGCAAACCGGCAATGTGTACCGTGCGACCGAATCGGCTCGGATCAACACTCGGGAAACCTGGTGAATGCCGCCGCATTTCAGCCATTGCGTGATCATTTTCGCAGCGACACCGGGCACGACGACAACAGGCCGTAGGACGCACGAATCGCTCCGGGACACCACCGCCGGGCGGCCATGGCGCATCGACCGAGGTCGGATGTACCGGATTCCGGTTGCTTGTAGCTTCCGTCATGGCAAACACGGCGGTGAACAGTCGCCGCCGGAAGGAGTTGCCGGAATGACGACCAGGTCCTGACCAAAGGAGCAACAATTGAAGAAACCATATTTCCGCGCACTCCTCGGCGCGACCGTGGTGAGCGCCTTCGCCGCGATGGCGACACCGGCCGTGGCGCAGACCGCCACCGGACCCGCGAACCCCGCTGCCGGACCACCGTCCGGCGCTGCCTGCTCCTTGAACGGCTGGGCGCAGGCATGTTTTGTACCCGCCGGCGATGTCGTCTGGGTCAGGGACGCGCGGAAGGACGGCCACCATGCCGACGTCCATTTCTGGTGGGGCAGTAAACCATGGAAGCCCGCACAGACTTGTCACGACCAGCTTGGCAAGAAGGCGGGATGGACATACTGCTCCGGGTTTCCCGGATGATTCCGGAGAATACCGAGATCACACTTTGGCCCATGGAGGTGAAGAGTAACGAGAGCGTCGTTTCCGGTAGTGGCGGATCACAAATCCATTCATCGACCAGTTGAATCCACGTGGCAGCGGAGGAATCCAGCATGTACAAGACCTTTGCAACGATCGGCTGCGCGGCCGCTTTGGCCCTGATCGCGCCAGGTACCGCCGTCGCGGGAACGGCTCCCGCCGTGTCCGAGCTCGGTGCCGTGAGCTCGGCAAGTGGCCCACCGGCCGGCGCTCCGTGCTCGGTCGGCGCGAGAGTGGTCACGTGCTACGTCGCCCATGGAGACATCTTCTGGGTGAAAGACAAGAAGGCGGACGGTTACCACGTCGACGCAGTCTGGTCGCTGAACGGAAGCGGCGGAACCCATTGTCACGACCGTCTCGGCGCCAGGGCCGGTTGGACCTACTGTGACTTTTCCAAGAAAATTCCGGAACACCGCCATCTGGTCTTTCGCGGACTCGTCATGGACGGCAAGGACGACCCCGTCGGCAATGGCACCTCGGGCCCGGAAGTCCAGGCTTCGACAAGCTGACCAGAACAGCTCGACGGCGTACTGGGCGAACCAGCCCTTGTTAACTCCTTGTTTGTGCCACCCGACGGTGCGTTGCCCTGATTGAACCAGCTGATTTAATCAGGGCAACGGAGCTCGCTGGCTGGACAGCCCGGAAGGGATCGACGTGGAAACAACGTCAAGCACTATGGCACCGTAGCGAGAACCGTTTACGTGCCCGTGGCCTGGCCGGCTGCTTGAAAAAGATTGATAACCGCGACAGGAACAAATACAAACGCCCACCACTTGACGGACTTCAAACAAGTGTCCCTCAGCCACTGCGCACTGCGCGAATAGATCCCTGCGCTCGTGGCCGCCCATGCAAGCACAAACCCCAGCGTCGACAGGTACTGCATCGTAGTTTGCACCATTCCGCCCGCCATGATCGACGCTATCGTCAATGCGATCGCCACAAATGCCGTAACCACAGCAAACCGGGTTGCTTGTACGGTTATATCCAAGCCTTTCGCAATCGGCGAATTCTCCGACACGACGGGAGCACTGGAGTCAGACTTGCCTGGATTCGCCAACCTGGCATCGCGAATTCTTTTCACCAGATCCCGAGCTGCATCTGGCAATAATTTCACAACATCGAAGAAAGGCCGTGCGAAACCTCGTTTATAGAGTACCGTAGCACCAGCAGGTCTTAACCGAATGGTACCCACTCCACGTTCCTGTCGATCGAATACCTCACCTTTCCGATTCACTGTTTGCCAGCGCCTCAGCTCGGGGTTCACATGATGGCCGAAGTTGTAATATACAGGCCGATTGTGATGATGACATCGCTTCCATTCACCCGCAACCAAGTTCCGGCACGCCACTCGTCGACTAGTTACCGGATAGTCACAATGAACCAGCCATACCCGACCTCGCCAGAACCAGAGCAAAACCGTTATAACAGTCACGTAAATCGGAAAAAGTCCACCCACCCATAATGGCCATGGAACTGCCGACACGGAATTCAATCGGTCAGCGATCCACTGTAAGGTCGACGGCAATAGCGACAAGTAATCATTCATATCAGCACCCCCTTGGGCCAATAACCAACCTAAGAGGACAGCGTCGCAACGAGGTATCCGCCATCAGGGCGAAAATAAACATACCCTGTCGGACGCTTTCGGTGCAGCCAGAGTCATGATAGCGCCCGGCTTCACCCGGCGTCGCAGTCACCGAACATTCAACACCGCGACACCGATGCCTGGACGATCAAGCTATCCACACTACCGCGTATTCTGTAACCGTCCCTAGCGATCGATCTGTTGCATCAGCATCGACTCCGGCCACGCAGCACCTGGCCCTGAATCTATACGCCGCCGGCACACCCGGTAAGACCACCGATACCCGCGTCGCGTCTTCTGCCTGCCGATCTCAGCCACCAACGGCTAGGTTCGCACCAGCGCGCAACGCCGAACATCGTTTGGTCGAGGCCATTGACCTTGAAGCGGCAGTAGCATTGAATCGTCAATTCTTCACCCACGTGGGCGATATGGTGTCGGTGGAATCCATTCCCATCCGTGGATTTCACCATGTCCCATAGTCGGCCGACCAAGCACGTTCGAGTCCACCCTGGGATCGTGCTCATCGATAGCCGCAGACAAAACGGTCACCCGGCCGACCCGATCACGTCCCGCTGCCGGATTGACGGGCTACTAGGCCTCCATCGTCAGGTGCGTTCGGAAGAATTCGCCGACCTTGCGCCAGAAATAGCCGTCGTGGACGGCGTCGTATCCGTGCATCTGCCCCGGCAGCACGACGAACTCGTGCGTTTTCCCGGCCCGGATCAGCGCCTCGCTCATCTTGATGCTGTCGGACCAGGTGGCATGGTCGATCGTCCCGCAGACGAGCATGAATTCCGCCGCCAGTTTCCCGGCAAGCGGGTACAGTTCAGCTTTTCGATACGCATCGGCCTCCTCCTGGGGAAAGCCGAGATAACACTCGTAGAGCACCGAGGAATACGGGTCGAATCCCGGCGCGGAAGACACCGCGGCGGCGTAGACATCGGGCCGTTCCGCGGCGAGCCGGAACGCGGAGTACCCGCCCCAGCTGTGCCCGATGACTCCGGCTTTCACCTCGGAGAGGAAGGCATGCCGCGATTTCAGCTGCTCGACAACGGCGGCGTGATCGGGCACCAGGCCGCCGGCCCAGTCGCGATACACCACGTCGTGGAACGCCTTCGAGCGCTCCGGAGTACCTCGTCCGTCGACCACGAACGTCACATATCCCAGTTGTGCCAGCGCCTGCGGGGTCCTGGCGAACGAATTGTCGAACGAATGCGGAGCAACCGCGATCTGCGGGCCGCCGTAAACGTATTCGACAAGCGGGTATTTCCCGTTCTCGTCGAAGTCGGCCGGGAAAAACAGGGTCCCCCACAGTTCGGTTTCCCCATCGGCGGCAGTGGCGGTGAATTCCTGCGGCGGGGTCCATTCCAGGCGCGAGGTGTCCGGCGCCGAGAGCTCGCACCGCAATGAACCGTCCGGTGCGCGCAGTACGCTGCGCGGAGCTTCGGCGGGCGTCGACCAGGTGTCCACGAAGGCTGCACCACCGGGTGCGAACATCATTTCGTGCACCCCTGGCTGGTCCGACAGCTCCTCGACCGGGCCTCCGGCCAGCGGTACCCGCGCGAGGTGCAGATCGTAGGGCCGTTCCTGGTCCGAGTGCGCGGTGAAGTAGGCGTACTCCCCGTCGATCCGGTGCACATAGTCGACCGGCCACTCCCCTTCGGTGAGCGGGCCGAGCGTGCCGGTCTCGAAATCGTAGCGATACAGGTGTTTCCAGCCGGAGCGCTCGGACAACCACAGCAGCCGGGTGCCGTCCGGAGTCAGGAAGAGGCCGATCTTCCTGCCGAAGTACACATCGTGGTGGATGCGCAGGAATGTCTCGGACTCCTCACTGAACAACGAGCGGGTCGCACCGGTTTTCGTGTCGGCGAGCAGCACCTCGGCCCGTCGGCAGTCCCGGCTCAGCTGGAACACCACCAGCTGGTCACCGCTGGGCAGCCAGGCCGCGTGCACCGGATAGGTGTCGGTGGTCTCGCCGAGATCCAGCCACACCGGTGCCCGGCCGTAGATGTCGAGCACCACCAAGGCGGTGCGCTCGAGTCGCCCGCCGGCCTGAGCGTGGTAGCGGTGCACCACTTCGTCTTCGCGTTTGAGGTTGTGCACCTGCGGCGAACGGTGCACGCCGCGGTTGTCGACCCGGTACGCGGCCAGGCGCGAGCCGTCCGGCGACCAGTTGCACACCGGGGTGGCCAGGCCCAGCGCCGCCAGCTGCGGATCCACCAGGTCGAAGCGGTACTCGCGTTCGGGGGTCCCGTCGGTGGTCAGCGCGGCCGTCCGATTGTCGGCCGCCGAGCGCAGGAGGATATTGCCTCCGGCGGCCGAGACGAACATGGTGCCGTCCGGGGATGCCAGTTCCCGCGCCTTGACCGGATCCACCAGCGGCATGCTGCGCAGGAATTCCTGTGGGGTCAGCCGGACGCTGTGCGCGAGTCCGTAGTAGCGATCCAGCGGGCGCTCCGCGGCCACCCGGGTGACCGCGCCGCTGTCCAGTTCGATGAGTACCGGAATCTCCCCGACGACCGTGGACACCGTGCGCGGACCGGCGAAACCGATGTGCTCGAACGGCAGTCCGCGCCCCGGCGGGGTCTGACCGGTCGCTTCCCGGATCGCTTCGCGCAATGCCTCGACATCGGCGAACAGCGGCCGGTTTTCGCCGGTGCGCAAGTCGACGAGACGGCCGGTACGATTCTGTGGAGTTCCCTCCAGAAACGCCAATGCCGTGCCGTCCGGCGACCAGGCAGGCAGTATCGCGCCGCCGGTGACCAGGTCCCCCAGCCCCTCGGCGAATCGATCGAATCCGGTATGGCCAGTAGTCATCGGAAATCGCTCCTCTGCGGTCGGATGATGCGCCGGGATCGGATCAGGCTGGGAAGGTGGCCGGAATGGTCGCGACCTTCCGGCCGAGCGCGAACTGCGGGCCGACGGCGGTCATGAAGGACTCGAGGTCACCATCGGCGGTCAGCCCGTCGTCCGCCTGTTCGCCGTTCTTGGTGCACGCGAAGGCCGTCAAGGCAACCCGCCAGTCGCCGCGGAGCCACACATCCGCGGCGGGCGCGGGAACGAGTGCGAACGCCAGGCCATCCGGACCGAGCCGCAACTGCCAGTACACGATCGCACCGTCGTCCGGGCCGTCGGTGAGTTCATAGGCGAGCACGTCATCCCGGGACAGTTCCCGTGCCGCCGCGAGCACTTCCTCGGAGCCGGCACGCAGGTCGTTCATCGCATCGACATGGTCCTGGGACATGAATTCCACGGCAGCCTCCGTTCGATCACGAGGTATTGTCGCCGTGCCCTCGGCCACAGCGCATCCGACGATTGCCGACCGTCCGATCCCGGGCAAGCGACAAACGTCGAAGGCGAACCGCGGCGGTTCAGGCGCTGGCGGCCATGCCTTCCGCGGCTCGTTGCCTGGCGGCCGCCCGTGCGGCCCGCGCGAACCCGGTCCGGGTCGTGCCAAGGCTGCGCGGATGCCAAGCGAGCACCAGCATGGTGCCGGGATCATCGGCTACGGGGACCGCGGTCACTCCCGGGCCGAGCCGGCGCATGATGCTTTCACCGACCACCGTGATGAGCTTGCCGAGTGCCACGAGGTCGACGGTCTCGTCGAGCGCGGGAGACGGCGGGCATTGCTGGTAGGTGGCTTCCCGGCGAAGTTCGCCGAGCTGCACGGCGGGATGCGCAGCCAGCCGGTGCCCGGACGCCAGCAGGGCGACCGAACGCTCGGGCGCCAAGTCCTCGCTGTGCAGCCCGCTGAGGTCATCGGTGCCGCACAGCAGTCCGATGTCGGCGGTCCCGTCGCGCAGCGCACCCGCCTGGTTGTCCGTGAACACGATCTCGGTCGGTACCGCCCCATTCTGCCCGGCGTAAACCTCCATGACATCGGCGAGCAGGCCCGTGGCCGTACCCGGCCGCACCGCCACGACGAGCCGATCGTCGCGCGCGGCTTGCCGGGCCCGCTGTGCGGCGACGTCGACCGCATCCAGAACGGCGCGCGCATCCGTCAGGAACACCGCACCGGCCGGGGTGAGCTCGACCCTGCGGCTGGTCCGGCGCAGGAGTTCCACCCCGAGACGACGTTCGAGCCGGGAAATCGCCCTGGACAAGGGCGGCTGGCTGATCCCGAGCCGCTCCGCGGCCTTACCGAAGTGCATCTCCTCGGCGAGGGTGACGAAGTAGTCCAACTCCCGGGTCTCCAAGCGATCCATACCTTCAGGGTAACGATCGAGAACAGAACGATCATGGCTCCGGCGCCGCGCCGGTGTTGGACTCGAAGAGTCACCGAAGCACACAGCGATGGAGAGAAGATGAGCACGATCCCCACGGCTGCCGGAACCATCGACTCCGGCCAGCTCGGCAACACTCTCGTGCACGAGCACGTGTTCAGCCTCGGCGAGGAGTACCGCCTCAACTACGACCGGGAATGGGACGAGGAGGAGAAGGTCGCCCAGGCGGTCTCGGACCTCAACGGGCTCAAGGCACTGGGCATCGACTCGATCCTGGACCCCACCGTTCTCGGGCTCGGCCGCTACATCCCGCGGATCCAGACCGTGGCACAGCAGACCGAGCTCAACATCGTCGTCGCGACCGGCCTGTACACCTTCAACGAACTGCCGCCCCAGTTCAGCTACCGCGGGCCCGGCGAGATCCTCGACGTGCCGGAACCTCTGACCGAACTGTTCATCAAGGACATCACCGAGGGCATCGGCGACACCGGGGTGCGCGCCGCCTTCCTCAAATGCGCCATCGACCAGCCAGGACTGACCTGGGGCGTGGAGCGCACGATGCGAGCGGTGGCCCAGGCCAGTGCCGAGACCGGGGCGCCGATCACCGTGCACACCCACGCCAGCTCCGAAACGGGCCTGGTGGCCCAGAAGCTGTTGCTCGAAGAGGGCGCCGACCCGGCCAGGATCGTCATCGGGCACTCCGGTGACACCACCGACCTCGACTACCTCACCAAACTCGCCGACAACGGTTCACTACTGGGTATGGACCGCTTCGGCATCGACAAGTTCCTCCCCTTCGAGCAGCGAGTCGCGACCGTGGTGGAACTGGTCCGCCGTGGCTACACCGACAGCATCGTGATCTCCCACGACGCCTCCTGCTACATCGACTTCTTCGAAGACCCGACGGTGTTCGGGGAGAACTGGAACTACCGGCACATCAGCGAGGATGTCCTGCCCGCACTGCGCGAGGCCGGTGTCGGCGAGGACGACATCGACACGATCCTGGTCAAGAACCCCCGCCGCTACTTCGAACAGGGAAGCTGACGACCATGACCGAGCTGCACGGCACCTCCGTGCCCCGTTTCGACGCCGTGCGTGCCGCATTCCGGCGAAACCTCGACTCCGGTGCGGAGCTTGGGGCCTCCCTGGTCGTCGACATCGACGGTGAGCGCCTTGTCGACCTCTGGGGCGGTTTCCGCGACTCCGCCCGCACGATCGCCTGGGACGAGCACACCATCACCAACGTGTGGTCGACGACGAAGACGGTCGCCAGCCTCGCCGCGCTCATCCTCGTGGACCGTGGTGAGCTCGATCTCTACGCGCCGGTCGCCCACTACTGGCCCGAGTTCGCCGCACACGGTAAGCACGACGTCGAGGTCCGCCACCTGCTCTCGCACACCTCCGGCGTCTCCGGCCTCGAGCAGCCGGCCGCGCTCGAGGACCTCTACGACACGCGGGAAGCAGCCGCGCGCATGGCTGCGCAAGCCCCTTGGTGGACGCCCGGCACGGCATCGGGCTACCACCTGCTCAACTTCGGGCACCTGGTCGGTGAACTCGTGCACCGCATCACCGGCCGCTCGCTGCGAGATTTCGTCGCCCAGGAGATCACCGGTCCGCTGGGCGCCGATTTCCAGATCGGGGCAGCCGAGCGGGACTGGCACCGGATCGCCGAGGTCGTCGCCCCTCCCCCGGCTCCGTTCGACTTGGAGGCAGCGGGGAAGGACAGTCCCGCCTACAAGACCCTGACCGGGCCCGCGCTCACCGCGGACACCGCCAACACCCCGGCTTGGCGCACCGCCGACCTCGGCGCGGCGAACGGCCACGGTAACGCCCGCTCCGTTGCCCGCATCCTCTCCGTGCTCACCCGTGGCGGCGAAGTGGACGGCATCCGGCTGTTCAGCGAGAAAACGATCGATCTGATCTTCGAGGTGCAGGCGGACGGCATCGATGTCGTGAACGGACTCGCGCTGCGCTGGGGCATCGGATACGCGCTGCCCCAGCCGGACACCATCCCCTGGATTCCGGACGGGCGTATCTGTTTCTGGGGTGGCTGGGGCGGCTCGATGATCATCATGGACCTCGACAGGCGGATGACCATCGCTTACATGATGAACAGAATGGCGCCCGGGCTCCTCGGTTCCGATCGCAGCGCCGCCTATGTGCGGGCCGTCTACGACGTTTTCGGTCGTGGCACGGCGTCCGGTACCGCCGAGCTCAGCGTCCGGGGGCGATCCCGGAGTCAGTGAACACGTCCTCGGGGTCGTACGCGTAGATCCATCCGTTCGCCACCAACGGATCCTGCTCGGCGAAGGCGGCATCGCGGGCGCGCTGCTCCGGACCGTCCGGCAGGTGGTTGACGTGCGAACGGCCGTGGCTGACGGCCTGTATCCGGGTGGTTCGCGGGATGCGGAGCTCCTCGTAACGCCGGAACGCGCCGGCAGGGTCCTGGAGGCCGCTGGCGAGGCAGCGCGCCAGCACCGCGCCGTCCTCGATCGACTGGGCCGCCCCCTGGGCGAAGAACGGAAACATCGGGTGCGCGGCATCGCCGAGCAGCGTCGCGCTGCCCGCGGACCATCGGTCCAGCGGAGCACGGTCGAGCAAGGCCCAGCGGCCCGGAGTGCCCGCGGCACGGATCAGCTCGATCACCCGATGGTCCCAGCCGTCGAACTCGCCGAGGAACCCTTCGACCGTCCCGGTCGCGGTCCAGGACTCGACCCGGTAGTCGCCCGCGGGGGCTATTCCGACCAGGTTGACGTAGTTCCCCGCCGAGATCGGGTAGTGCACCAGATGGTGCCCGGGGCCGATCCACAAGGTCTGGGCAGGCCGTCGAGCGAAAGCCGGCGCCCGGGCGTCCGGAACGAGCGCGCGGAAGGCACACAGACCGGAGTACGTCGCGGATCCGGCACCGACGAGAGCGCCCCGGACCACGGAGTGCACTCCGTCCGCCCCGATCACGACGTCGGCTTCGGTGACGCCGCCGTCCGCGAAGCGGATCCGCCAGCCGGCGCCCGCCGGTTCGAGGCCAGTGCACGTGTGCCCGAGTTCGATCAGATCGGCAGGCACCCGGGACCGGATCGCGGTGACCACGTCGGCCCGGTGCGCGGTGTAGGTGTGCTCGCCGTAGAGCCGCGCACAAGCATTCGCGAGGTTCTCCGAAGAGAGCACCGTCCCGTCCGCCCAGCGACGGAACTGCCAGCCGATCTCGAGCCGGACCAGCTGCGGGCGCAGCCGCTCGAACGCACCGAGCCTGCGCAGCAGCCGTCCGGCATTCGGCGCGATCACGAGACCGGCGCCGACATCGGTCAGTCGTGCGGCCTGCTCGTAGACAGTGGCCGGGATCCCCTCCCGGTGCAGGAAGGCCGCGACGGCGAGCCCGCCGATGCCGCCGCCCACGATCGCGATCCGGGGCAGTTCGCTCGTACGGGCAGTCATTCGTCTGTCCCTCCCACACCGCGCGGCTCATCCCGCCCCCAGGCGCGACCGGCGTTCGCCATGGTCCGCTCCCCCGGCCATGGTGTCCACCAGCTGCGCACTGACGGGTGACCGCGGCCGGAGCGGTCAGAACGTCGCGATCGGGTTGACCGGGCTACCGGATGTACCGGCGAAGCGGACCGGCGCCACCGCGAGGTGGAACTCCCACTGGCCGAGTTCCACGGCCGTTTGCGCACACGCTTCCAGGTCACAGTTGTCGAGCAGCCACAGCCCCATCGCGACCAGGCTCACGGCGTGCACCGGCATCAGCACATCGTCGTACCCGGACGGCTGGACATCCTGGGGCGTGTCGGCACCGATCAGCGCGACTTCCCTGTCGTGCAGCCACGGCAGGCAGGACGCGTGCCATCCGGCCTGGGTGACGCCACTGCTCGCCCCGGCCTCGTGCCGGAAGCGGCCGTAGCCGGTCCGCAGCAGTACCGCATCGCCGGATCGCACCCGCACGCCCTGGCGACGCTCGGCTTCCTCGAGATCCTCGGGGAACACGCCCTGCCCCGGTTCCAACCACGGGACCCCGCGGACGGCCGCGATGTCCAGCAGCACCCCACGGGTGACGATCCCGTTCGCCGCCGCCGTGACCGCTGCCCACGCCGACCCCGTCGTCGCGTCGACGAGCGAGTGCGACCGTCCGTTGTACATCTCGCCGTCCCAGAAGATATGGCACGGCGAGTCGATATGCGTGATGGTGTTGCCGTGGAACAGGATGCCGAGCCGCTCGTTCGAAAAGCCCCAGCGCCGATCGTTGCGGAATCCGGCCACCGGCATGTTCTCGGCTCCCGGCATGTCCGCGGCACACGGGCAGGCCGTCGTCGACCGCTCCATCTCCTCGGGAACGGCGATCTCCCACGCGCACGACACACTCCTGCCGTGCCGCACGGCCCGCGCCGCGGCCAGCCGAACCTCCTCGCTGACGTGGTTCAGTGTGCCGAGCTCATCGTCGCCACCCCACCGTCCCCAGTTCGACAACGTGCCGAAATAGCCGAGCACCTCGTCCTGTGTGGGCATCGGTCGCTCTGCTGTCATCCCAGCATCAACTCCTCCAGTCGCGCGGCCCGCGCAGCCACAGCCGGTCGGACCAGCACGACAGTATCCGGTCCCGGTCCGACGTGGCGGCTTTCACGGTGCCGGGGCGTCGAAGATCGCGCGTACCGCTGCTTCGTCGCCCTCGATCTCGACCGGCCGCGGGGCGCCGTCGAGATCGAGCACGCCCGCCGCCAGTCCGAGCACGACCGCGCCGTCAGCGCGCAGCACGGCGTCCAGCTCGCCGCCCTCGTGCGGGTGCACCTCGATGCCCGAACGCGTCGACCGCAGCTGGAAAAGGCGATCCTCGACCGCGATCCCCACCGATACCGACCGGCGAGGGGGCGGCCTGCCGTCGAGCAGCGCCCGCAGGGGCAGGACCAGCCACTCGGCGCGGAAGTGGTCCTCGCCCGGACCACACACCATCAGTGGGGTGGACCAGCGGATAAGGCCTTCGATCGGCTCGCGCAGCCCGGCACCCCACGTGGTGAGTGCGTACCGGACGGCGTTGTCGTCCTCGGCCAGTCGCCGCTCGATCACGCCCGCGGTCTCGAGCTCGCGGAGGCGATCGGTGAGCAGGTTCGTGGCTACGCCCGGAAGCCCGTCGAGCAGTTCGCGGTAGCGGGCGGGAGCGATCAGCAGCTGCCGGACGATGAGCAGATTCCACCTATCGCCGACGACATCCAGGGCCCGGGCGAGGCCACAGTACTGGCCATAGCTTCGACTCATGCCCACTACTTTACAATCTCAAGTCCACTTGATAAGCCTGTCATCGGCACAACCGTCACCTCGGACACGCCCGGAACGGGAGCGTATCGATGACCGAGACCTCGCCCTCCGGACAGGACACGGATTCCCTGGGCCGGGCTCGTGCGGCACTGCGCGAACTCGTCCCCGACCTCGTCACGCTCGTACGCGGCATACCGGACGCCGGTTCGGCCGCGGTCGGCACCTGGACGGTGAGCGATGTCGCGGCTCACCTGTCCCATTCCTTTCGTGCCGATGCCGACGCCATCGCGGGAAAGCCTGTCCCGCAAGCGATCGTGACGAAGAAGGGAATAGCCGAGGCCACCGCGAAGCTGCTCGCCGAGGACGGTGAACGGGACCCGGCCGTCCTCGCGGATCGCATCGGCACGCTGGCCGGGGAGTTCGACGAGATCGCGGCGCGTTCTCCGGCAGCCATCGTGGATTGGCTGCAGGGTACCCGTCTGCCACCGTCGGCAGTGGCCGGTCATCTGCTCACCGAATGCCTCATCCACGGCCATGACATCGCCACAGCCACCGGGCGCCCGTGGCGGATACGGCGGCACCAGGCACTGCTCGGGCTCGAGGTCTTCCTGTTGCCACTGATCGCGGCGCTGCCACCGACCGCTTTCGTGAATCAGGAGAAGGCCGGATCCTTCCGGGCGCGTGTCGAACTTCGCCTGCGCGGCGGAGCACGCACGACCATGGTTCTCGACCGCGGTTCGCTCACCCTCGAGCCCGGGTGCCGCCGGGAGGTCGACGCCCACATCTGCGCCGACCCTGCGGCGCTCATGCTCACGCTCATCGGCAGGCACGGCATCGGGAAACCAGTCCTCGAAGGGAAACTCGCCGCTTGGGGAATCCGGCCGTGGAAGCTCCGCCGCATGCTCGCCATCCTGAGCCTCCCGTGACCGCCCTCCCGTCGCGGAGCGGATGCGGGGCGCACTACGACACCGGGAACAGCTCCCGGTAGAAGTCGTCGCCGCGGAATCCGGCGGTGTGGTGCGGGGAATCCCACTCCAGTGCCACGGCCTCGCCTCCGTCGGCGGGCCGGAGTTCCCCGGACAGGCGGTAATCGGGGTGCACGCCGTCATCGCTGAGGGTCCAGGTGAAGGTCAGCGGGATACGGTCCCCGGGGTACACCGCGATCCCTTCCTGGGAGATCGGAGCATAGAGCGGCGGCCAGTTGGTGAGCTGCTTGACGGAGTCGATGGGCTCGCCGGTTTCGTCCACCCAGAGCCGCACGCCGAGCGCGAACCCGTGCAGCACGCCCTCCGAGGTCACCTCCAGTTCGAGGTGATCGGTGCCGGACCGGGCCAGCTCGCCGTTGAACTCGAGGGGTTCCACCTCCGCCTGACCGGAAAGCAGCGTCTCCTCGGTGATCCCGAAAATGCACATGCGTACGTCGAACGGCCGCCCGACATCGGTGAAGATGTTCTCCAGCCACCCTTCGCTGATCTCGACGAGCGCGGGCCGGCACGGACTGGGCAGCCGGTTCAGGTCCACCGCGGCGACCGTGCTCGCGCTGCGGTGCGGGATGAACAGGCCGCCGGGCTTGAGAAACCGCTTCCGGGCATCGTGCAGCACCTCTGCGACACCCTCGGAACTGCTGATCGTGCCGATGATCTCGGAGACGCACAGGTCCACCGGTTCGGGCAGGGACAGCTCGGTGGACAAGCCCTCCAGGATCGTCACGCGATCGGTGAATCCGGCCCGTTCCACGGCGGCCCGCGCCAGTTCCGCGGATTCCGGCATCACTTCCATCGCATAGACGTGCCGCGCACCGGACCGGACGCTCTCGATCGCCCAGATGGCGTCCGCGCCGGTACCGATGTCCAGCACTGTCTTTCCGGGAGCGAGCCGCTGCACGGCGGTCCGGTACCACTCGGTCCGGAGCTCGTCCTCGATCATGTACTCGTAGAGCGTGCTGTCGAAAACGGGGTATTCGCCGACCGAGGGGAACATGAAGAAGCCCGCTTCCTCCCAATCCCGGTAGACGGCGACACCGATTTCCTCGGCACCGGCTTTGAGGGTCCTGACGATCCTGTCCTGCATCGATTCCCCATTCCTCGGCCCGGATCTCGGAGGCGTTCCGGCGATGTGCTCCATCGTGCCCCGCGCGGTGCGCACCCGGGCTCCGGTCGAGCGGATTTCGGCAGGATGCTCGTTTTCCCGCCGCGGCCGGGGCCGCGGCGGGATCGTCAACGCGTGGAGGAGTCGTAACCACTCCGGTCTTCGCGGTCCTTGTTCGAATCCCCGCTCTTGGTCGAGCCGGGCCCGAAGAAGAACCACGCCACCACGACGATGGCCAGGATCACCAGTGCCGCCCAATACGGGTGCCCGAACGCCTCGCCGACGCTGGTCGGCACGAACCACCCCTGCAGCGCGATCATGACGAGCAGGCAGACCGCGGCGATGATCGCGGCGAACAGCAACCGGAACCATTCGGCCCACAGCGACTGGCTGTATTCCTTGGAGCCCTTGACCGGCTTGGTCGGCCTCGGGCCGTCCGCGAATCGGTACCGGAACCAGGCGTCGGCGCGCCGGATGATCGAGTGCCCGAACGCCACGGTGAAACCGAGATACATCGACGCCAGCGCGTGCGCCGCGGTGGGCGGTGCCCCGCGCACGACATCCACCGCTACCAGGATGACCAGACCGAGGTCGACGAGCGGGACACCGGCGAGGATGACCGAGCTCAGGCGCTGGGCCTTGACCAGATAGCGGACCGCGAGGCCGCCGACCAGGAGCACCCAGAAGGCGACCTCGGCCACCACGATCGCGGCGATCACGAGGTCACCTCCGGGGCCAGCAGCTCCAGCTGCCGATCGAGGATCTGCCGCATCTGTTCGTCACTCAGCAGTTCCGGGGCGGTCAGCCGCCGCAGTACGAGGCCGTCCATCACGACCGCCAGTTCGCGGGCGGCCGCACGGCGGTCGAAGTCCGCGCCGACCGCGCCCGCCTCCAGCAGATAGTCGAAGCAGTACACATAGAAGTCCTCCAGTTCCCGATGACCGCACCGCGCCGCCTCGCCGAGCGGCTGATGCACGACCGCCTTGACGATGAACTGCAGATGCGCGTGGAAATCCGCGGTGCTCTCCTCCGTGGTCGGCAGCACCTGCAGCAGCGCCGACCGGACCCGTTCCCGGGCCAGTGCCGGGGACAGGCCGGTGCCGGAACCGGTTTCCCCGGTGACGAGCACGTCCCCGACCCGCGCGGTGATCCGGCGGCCCAGCTCCTCCATGGCGAACACGTGCAGTTCGTCCTGCGTGGTGAAGAAGTGCCGCACGGAACCCGTGGACAGGCCAGCCTCGGCCGCCACCGCACGCACCGACGCCGCCTCGAGCCCGTCCTTGCGCAGCAACCGCCAAACCGCGTCGGCGAGCAGCTGCCGCCGCGCCTCACCATCGATCGTCCGAACCACGCTATTCAAATTAGCACAGGTGTGATAGTTTGGTTCGTGACGCGCCCCACCTGCACAACGCGCCGAGGGACCCACCCGGGAACTGACTGTCCACAACGAACACTCGAGCGGTCTCCGCTACCAGCGACACCGACCATCGTCAAGCCATCCGACGGTTTCTGGCACCGTCCTGGTCCGTAGTGGCAAGCAGCCACTCTCGGTCCGCAGACGTTGTCCCGGCGCCGTGGGACCCGGCATCGTGGAATCGTCTTCGCAGGCTGCAGGCAGGGCGGTATTCCATGCGCTTCGAACTTCTCGGTCCCTTCGACATCGTCCACAACGGGCGCCCGGTGGTGCTCAGAGGATCCACCCAGCGAGCCGTACTCGCCTACCTGCTGCTGCACCACAACGAAGTGGTGGCGACGAGCTCCCTGCTTTCCGCGCTCTGGCCGGAGCAGATCCCGGCCACGGCACGCAAGATGGTGCAGAACGCGGTCTCCGGGCTGCGCTCGACGCTCGCGGCGGGCACGAATCCCGGTGAGCAGGAACCGATGCTGCTCACCCACGCGCCCGGTTATCTGCTGCGGATCGACGACGAGCAGCTCGACCTCGCCCGGTTCCGCCGACTCTCGGCCGCGGGCCGTGGCGCGCGGGACAACGGGGACACCGAGGGCGCCGTCTCGGCCATGACCGAGGCGCTCGCGCTCTGGCGCGGCCGCATGCTGGCCGATCTCGCCGAGGCGGGCGTGAACTGGCCCGAGCTGGGCACGCTCGAGGATGAGCGGCTTGCGCTGCACGAAGACCTGTTCGCCCTGGAGCTCGACCGCGGCAGGCACCGCGAGGTGCTCAGCGCACTGCAGGAGCAGGCGACGGCGAACCCCAACCGCGAGCGGCTCAACGCCCAGCTGATGACCGCGCTCTACCGGTGCGGACGGGCGGTCGACGCGCTCGAGGTCTTCCGCGCCACCCGGGCGAGCCTCACCGATGAGCTCGGCCTCGAGCCGGGCCGCGAACTCCGGGAACTCGAACGCGCGATCCTGCAGCACGACGAGGCGGTGCTCGATCGCACTCCTCCGGCCGAAGCCGATCCGCAGCCGATGGCCGCGGTCGTCCCGGCATCCCCCATGGTCCCGGTGCCCGCGCCCGAACTCGCGGAGGAACCGGGCGATACCGGGGAGGAACGCCCCGACTTCTGGCTGCCGCGGGAAACCGAGGCCGAACGCAAACCGGTTGTCGCGGTCGGGATCGCCGCCGCGACCTCCGACGACCCCGAGGAGGCCGGCGAGGTGCTTGCCCGGCTCTGGGCCGTGGTCGAGGAAGAGGCCGCCACCGAGGACGCCCGGTTGCCCGGCATGCACGGCCCCGTTCTGCTCGCGGTGTACGGGCTTCCGCGCACCCGCGAGGATGACGCCGTCCGGGCGGTGCGCACCGCGCTGCGGATCCGGGACCGGCTCACCGAATCGGGAATCGCCGTGCAGGTGAGCGTCGAAACCGGGGACGTGCTCACCACGCCCTCGGCGATCGGTGAGGAATCGGTCACCGGTCCCGTGCTCGACCGGTGTGTCCGGTCCACGCTCAGCGCACCGGAGGGCCGGGTTCGCGTCGTGGAGGCGGTCCGTGAGGCAAGCGAACCCGAGGTCGGCTACACCGCCACCGAACAGGACGGCCGGTGGGAGGCCTGTCTGCTGCGGCCCCGTCCGGCGCCCGAACCACCGGACACCCTCACGTTCGCCGGTCGCGAGCACGAGCTCGAACTGCTGCACCAGTTCCTGGGTTTCGTCGAGCGCGGCGGCCATCCGCACCGGGTGACCCTGCGCGGCGAGCCCGGTATCGGCAAGACGCGCCTGCTCATCGAGTTCCGCCAGCTTCTCGAGGAATACCCGCGGATCCGGGTGCTCGACGTGGCCGGTGATCTGCTCGCCGCATTCGCCTCGGCCCCGGGCTTGCTGCCCGCTACGATGGCCGGGCTGCGCGGCGGAGACGGCGGACCCGCGCTCCGTGCCGCCGCGACCGAACTGACCGCCAACGGACCGCTGGTCGTGCTTGCCGACGATGTCCAGGACGCGGAGCTGCGCACGAGGCTGTCCTGGCTGGGCGAAGCCTGCGCGGGGCTCCCGGTCCTGATCCTCACCGCCGAACGCCCCGATCCACTCGACGTACCGCCGCAAACGGTCACCGGGCAGACGACCATCGTGCTGGCGCCCCTGGCCGACAAGGCGGTGGCCAAACTGCTCGACGTGCTGCTGCCGAACACGAACCGGCTGGCCCGGACCCGGCACGAGCTGATCACCCGGATCGGCGGCAATCCGCGGTTCGCGCAGGTGTACGCGCGAGCGGTGCACGACCGGACGACGCTGTCTCCGGCCCTCGGGCACACGGCACCTCCGACCCCGGCGGCCATCCGCCGCACACTCGCCGCGTTGCTGGACAGCCTGGCTCCCGCGGAGAAGAGCGTGCTCAAGGCGGCCACACTGACCGGCGAGTTCTTCGACGCGGACGAGGTGACCGAGGTCTGCGGCCGGGACCGGGCCGAGGTTGCCATGGCGCTGGGTTCCCTTGCCGCGCAAGGCCTTCTCGAACATGCCGGGCACGGATTCGCCTTCCGCTGGGCGCCGCTGCGCGAACTGGCCTATCAGCGAATCCCGCGTTCCGCGAGCACCGAACTGGTGCGGCGCTTCTCCGGCGGCCGCACCGCGCGCACCGAGATCCCCGCCTGAACACCCGAAACCGCCGGGGTGGGCGGTCCACCCCGGCGGCGATCAGTCCGGTTCAGCCTTCCTTGGCTTTCAACGTGTCCAGGCCGTACTTCGCCGGGGCGGCCTCGTGCCGGGAGGTGAACGGACACTTCCAGTCCGGCTCGGTCATCCGCCCGGCGTAGTGCCGGGAGGGCATCTCGTATTCGTAGGTCGTGAAACTCGGATTCACCGAACCGTTGTTGTTCCTCTCCCGCTTGCGGATGGCGTCCTGCATCGAGAAGAACTTCTCCCCGAGCAGCATGAACTGCATGAGGGAGTTGAACGCGATCGCCGGGCGCACGAACCGGCGGCTGGCTCTGGACGCTCCGGGGTGCATGCCCACCAGGAAGAAGGCGTGGCCCGCCACGTGGAAACCGAAATGCGGCTCGTCCGGATCCGAGGTGGCGCCGTCGTCGAGCCCGTAACTACGGCTGTCGATATCGTGCATCAGCTGCAGGTGCCGCCAGAGCAACCGCTCGAACTCGCGCTCCTCCAGCACCTGCCCGGGAGTCTCGAAGGTCGCCACGAAGGTGCGGAAGCTCTTGTCCGAAAGGGTCGGGCGGATATCCCGGGCATAACCGAGCAGTTCCCGGTAATTGGCGCGGGCCGAATCCGGCTCCCCCAGCGCCGGGTAGTGCCCGTGCTGGATCGTGCCTTTCTTGAGTGCCGAACGGGCACCGAGACAGCTGAATTCCTTGGTCTGGATGAATTCCTCGAGTTCGGCTCGGGCATCGGTGGTCATGAGGCAACCCCTTCGTCTCGGGCTCTGTTCGATGGCCGGTCGGAACGCGCACGTGGCGCCGTGGTGGGCTCGGGAAACGCCATCGTGCTCAGCGCCCCAACTTCAGCCGGACGGTGTGCAGCAATTCCGGAACCCTGTTCTCGAGGTAGAAATGCCCGCCGGGGTAGAGGAACAGTTCCGGATCGCTGCCCACTTCCAGCCACGCCGCGAGCTCCTCGGTGTCGGCGCGCGGATCGTGATCGCCACCGAACACGGTCAACGGCACCGGAAGCACCGCGCCCGGCCGGTGCCGATAGGTCTCGTTGACCGCGAGGTCGGCGCGCAGCAGTGGCAGGAACATCGAGAGCAGCGCCGGTTCCCGGCGCAGCACTTCCGGCAGCCCGCCGAGCGCGTCCAGTTCGGCGGTGAGCCGGTCGTCGGGAAGCGCGCGCAGCGGCGGACGGTTGTCCGGAAGCTGCGGTGCGGCCCTGCCCGACACGAACAGGTGCCGCGGCGGGCGGGCACCGCGTTCCACGAGCCGGCGGGTGATCAGGTAGGCGGCGAGGGCGCCCACACTGTGCCCGAAAAACGCGTAGTCTCCGGTGAACGCCTCAGCCAGGCCGTCCAGTGCATCGTCCGCCAAGGACTCGACGTTCTCGTGCGGGCGTTCCCGGCCGCGCTCGGCCCGGCCGGGCGGTTGCACCGGGAGCACGGCGAGCCCGTCCCCCGCCTCGGCCTGCCAGTCGCGGTACACCAGCGCGCTCCCGCCGGCATGCGGGAAGCAGAACAGTTTGGTCGCCCCGGTCTCCGGCAGCCCGCCCGGCAGCCAGGGGTGTTGCGGCGCGGCCGTCACCGCACGTCCACGGTCAGATAACCGGGAGGCGGCTGGATCCGGGTCAGATCCGACTCCAGTACCAGTCGGTCGCCGTCCCGGGAGAGTTCGCGGAATCCGGCGAACGCGTAGGTCACGTACATGACCCGATTGCGGCCGGTCTCCACGAAGTCGGCGCGCAGCGTGGCGCCGTCGGCCTTGGCCAGCCCCATGATGTGGTTGAGCAGCACGGTGCCGACCCCGCGGGACATCACCCGGCAGGACATCAGCATCATCCGCAGGTGCCAGGCCGGTGAGCCGCGCTCGACGAGGGCCAGCCCGATCTTGCCGTATCCGCCGTACTTGTCCGACAGCGATGCCACCAGCAACACATGATCGGGCGAGTCGCGCAGCTCGTCCAGCTCGTCGTAGGAGTAGACCCGCCCGGTCGAATTCAGCTGATTGGTGCGCACCGTCAGCTCTTCGGCCCGCTGCAGGTCCTCCCGCTGCGCCCGGCTGATCGTGAACGTCATGTCCAGTGTGGACAGGAATTCCTCGTCGGTGCCCTGGTACTCCTGCTCCACCCGGTCCCGTTCGGCGGCGGCGCGGTAGAGCTGGCGGCGGATCCGCGATTCGTCGGTGACGAACCGGGGCCGGAACTCCTCCCCCGCGAGTACCTGTTCGAACTCGGCGGCATCGACGGTCGTCACCGAGGGCAGCGCGTGCGCCACCTCGTCCAGCTCGAACTGCTGATCGTCGACGAACGCGATCGCGTCCAGGCCGAGATTGAGCGCTTCGGCAACCCGTTGCACAGAACCGGATTTGGGATTCCAGTTGATCTGCGGATACAGGAAGTACTCCGCGAGCCCCGCGGCCCGCAGTCGCTCCATCGCCGCGTCGTGGTCATTGCGGCTGGCCACCGAATGCAGCACGCCCAGCTCGTCGAGCCGCTTGATCTCGGCGACCACCTCCGGCCGGACGGTCACTTCCCCGTCCTCCAGCAGCGTGCCCTGCCACAGCGTGTTGTCCAGATCCCAGACGACGCATTTGATCCGGCCCCTGCCGGGTTTCCGCGACGTGCCGGGCTCGGTTTCCGTGCTCGTCATCGCGCCACCTCTCGATACGCTTCATCGGCGATGGTCAGCTCCTGGATCTGGGTGCTGCCCTCGATGATTTCCATGACCTTCGCGTCCCGGTACAGCCGCGCGACCGGATACTCCGGACCGCATCCGTTCGCACCGTGGATCTGCACGGCATCGGAGGCGGCCCGGGCCGCGGCGGTGGACGCGAAGTACTTGGCCACCCAGGTGGCCATGATCGTCGCCGGATCTCCGGCATCCTTGAGTCGCCCGGCCTCCGCGCACAACAGCCGCGCCGCGTTGCGCGCGGTGACCATCTCGCTGATCTTCGCCCGGATCTGCGGCTGCTCCCGCAACAGGCCACCGCCGGCGCGACGGTGCGAGGTGTAGGCGGCCGAGGCGTCCATGGCGGCCCGGATGATGCCGACCGAACCGCTGGCGACGCTGTACCGGCCGAGATCGAGGGCACCGGTCATCACCGTGCCCGCCGCCCAGCCGGGCGGGCCGAGCAGCGCGTCCGGGCCCAGCCGCACGTGGTCGAACTCGATCGCGGCGAGCATGCTCGCGGCGGTGCCCAGCACCTGCGCGACCGGGCTGATCCGTACACCGGGATGGTCGGCCGGTACGAGGAACGCGCTCATCCCGTTCTCCGTATCGGCGAACACCAGCAGCACCCCGGCCCGTTGCCCGCCGGTGATCCACTTCTTGGCGCCGCTGAGCACCCAGCCGTCGTTCTCGGCGACCGCCGTGGTGCCCGCCGCCGTGGCATCGCTGCCGCTGTACTCGGGTTCGGTCAGGCAGAACGCGCCCAGGGTCTCGCCGCTGGCGAGTGCGGGCAGCCAGCGCTCGCCCTGCTCGGCGGAACCCCAGCGCTGCACGCTCGCGGTGACCATGGTGTGCACCGTCAGCAGGCTGCGCAGCGAGGAGCAGCCGCGGCCGATCTCCTCGTGTATCCGGCCGAGGGTGACCATGTCCAGCCCGGCACCGCCGGACTCGGCGGGCAGAAACGGGCCCCACAGCCCGAGTCCGCCCAGCCGCTGCCGCACTTCCGCGGGAATCTCCTCGGCCCGCTCCCACTCGCCCGCGTACGGGGCGACCTCCTCGTCCACGAACCGCGCGACCGTGGCGAGTTCGGGTGCGGCCGCGCGGGTCCCGGCGGTCATGTCACCGCCCCGCTCTTGGCCGCCTCCGCACGGCGCTGCACGAGCTCGGCCATCAGCACCACGGTGCGGAAGTTCTCCAGCCGCAGCTCCTCGTTCGGGATCTTCGTGCCGAAGGTCTTCTCGATGAACATGACCAGTTCCATCGCGAACAGGGAATTCACGAAACCCAGCGCGAAAATGTCCTCGTCGTCGGTGAACGACATTCCGGGAAATTTCGCGGCGATGAAATCACGAATGTCGTCGCGCACATCCTGCGCCATGGGGAACCTCTTTCCTGTGGAATCGTCTGGCCGGTCTCAGGCGTGGGAGTAGCTGTGGAAACCCTTGCCGCTCTTGCGACCGTGCAGTCCCGCCGCGGTCATCTGTTTGAGCAGCGGGCAGGGCCGGTACTTGCTGTCGTTGAATTCCTCATAGAGCACCTCGACGCTGTAGAGGATCGTGTCGACGCCGATCAGGTCCGCGGTCTCCAGCGGACCCATGGGGTGCCCGAAACACTCGCGGAACACCTCGTCGACGGTGGCCGCGTCGGCGACCCCCTCGTGCACGAGGAACGCGGCCTCGTTGACGGTCAGCATGAGCACCCGATTGGACACGAACCCGGACGCGTCGTTGACCGGGATGGGTTTCTTGCCCATGGACTCCAGCAGCTCCCGCACGGTGTCCTTCGTGGCCTCGCTGGTGTGGTATCCGGGGATGAACTCGCAGGCGGATTTCATCGGGACCGGGTTCATGAAATGCACCCCCAGTACCCTGTCCGGGCGGCCGGTGCATGCGGCGAGCTTGGTGATCGGGATGGCCGAGGTGTTGACCACGAACACGGTGTCGTCCTTGCATGCCGCGTCGAGCCGCGGGTACAGCCGTGCCTTGAGATCCCAGTTCTCGGTGATGTTCTCGATCACCACCGCGGATTCGGCCAGTGCCTCCAGCTTTGTACCCGTGCTGATCCGGGCGAGCACCGCGTCGGCATCCAGTTCCGGCCCGCCGAGCATCCGGCTCATCCGGCACTCCAGCTCGATGCGGTCCAGGGCAGCGGAGACCGTGGCCCCGTCGACATCCACGAGCGTGACCTCGTGCCCGCTGGTCGCCAGGTTCTGCGCGACCCCGGTGCCCATCACCCCGGCACCGACCACTCCGACCTTTGTCATCGTTCCTCCTTGGCTGCGTTGCTCCCGGCGGCATTGCTCTCGACGGCATCGCTCATCGTCAGGTCCAGCACACCGTCCAGCCGCCCGTACTCGGTCCGCACCGCCTCGGTCCCGCCGGGGTGCTCCGCCGCGAACACCACCGTCGCCCCGAGCTCCGCACCGAGCCGGGTGGCCAGATCGCGGGCCGTTCGGTCCACCGGCCCGTCCACCAGGTAGACCGGCTGCGGGCGCGCCGCGTCCGCTTCGCGGGCGCCGAGGGCGACCTCGGTCGCGGACCGGGCCGCCGTCGGCTCGATCCAGTACCGCTCACCGCCGAACACGTAGCCCGGCACCGTGGTCTTCCGCGGTTTTCGCCCCTCGTGGTACGCGCGCCAGTCGAGCTCCACCCCGGACAGCCAGCACCGGCCGAGCGCCCCGGCAAGCACTTCGGTGTCCGGGCGGGGATCGGCCTCGCCGGGCAGGGTCGGCACGAGCAGCCGCCAGGACTGCTGCGGAAAAGCCGGATGACCGCGGAACATGGCCCCGAGCGACTGGCCCGCGCCGAGTTCCAGCAACACGGTGTCAGGCAGGGCACTGGCCGAATGCTCGATCATCGCCGCGAACTGCACCGGACGACACATGTGCTCGGCCCAGTAGCCCGGATCGCGGAGCTGCTTCCCGGTGATCGGCGCCCCGGTGAGGTTGGACAGGTACGGCACATCCGGTTCCTGTGGGTTCAGGTGCTGCCGCGCCCACGCGGTCAGTTCGGCCGCCACCGGGCGCAGGGTGCGCGAATGGAAGGCGTGCGTGGTACGCAGCGGACGCGCGGGGACACCGTGTTCGGCGAGCGCCTCGGTCAGCCCGGTCATCCCCTCGACCGTGCCGGAGACCACCACCAGCTGGGGGCCGTTGACCGCGGCGAGGTCCACCCCGAACGCCGCCGGATCACCCACCAGCGCGGTCAGCTCGGCCGCACCGAGCGGGACCGCGGACATTGCCCCGCGCGGCAGTTTCTCGATCAGCCGGGAGCGGAACGCGACGAGCTCGGTCGCCTCCTCCAGGGTCAGCGCGCCCGCGAGCGCCGCGGCCGCGAACTCGCCGACGCTGTACCCGGCCAGTACCGAGGGCTCGATTCCCCAGGCGCGCAGCAGCCTGCCGAGCGCGTAGCCGAGGGTGAACACGGCGGGCTGGGTGAGGGACGGACCGGCCTCCTCGGTATCGGCGGCGCGGCCGAGCAGCCGGGCGAGCTCGCCGCCGCCGTCCGACCGGGGCCCGCGCAGGCTCTCCGTCGGATCGCTGCCGAGCTGTCCGGTGAACAGGGCGGCGCACTCGTCGACCGCGGCTTTGAATTCCGGCTCGCTCTCGTAGAGGCCACCGGCCATACCGCGGTACTGCTCACCGACCCCGGGCAGCAGAAACCCGGCCTGGCGGGGAAAACTCCCGGCCTCGGCGAGGATCCTGGAGTCCTTTCCGGCAGCGGACTCGGTGAAGACCTCGGCCGCGTCCTCGAGCGAGGACACCACGGCCATCCGCCGGTGCGCGAACGCTTTGCGCCCGGTCTGCAGCGTGTACGCCACATCGGCGAGATCCGTCCAGTTCTCCCGATCGGCGGCGAGTCGTGCGCTCGCGGCCTCGGCGGCCTCGGCGGTCCGCGCCGACCAGACGAGCAGCTGGTGCGGGCGCGCCGCGGGACGCGGTTCCGGATCCGGCTCCGGGGCCTCCTCGAGCACCACGTGCGCATCGGTTCCGCCGAACCCGTTGGCGCTCACCCCGGCCAGCCGCGGGCGCTGCCCGCGCGGCCACGCGGTGCGTTCCCGCGGTACGACAAGTTTGTCCCCGCTGTGCGCGAACTGCGGATTCGGGCGTTCGAAGTTGATCGCGGGCGGCAGTTCCTCGTGGTACAGCGCGAGTGCGGCCTTGATCAGCCGGGCGATACCACCGGCCTGGTTGATGTGCCCGAGATTCGCGTCGATCGAGCCGAGCGTGACCTGCTCGACGTCCTCGACGTCGAAGATCCGCTGCAGCGCGGCGATCTCGGCCACATCGCCGAACGGAGTCCCCAGCGTGGACACTTCCACGTGGTCGATATCGCAGGGTTCGACATCCGCGGCGGCCATGGCCTCCGCGACGACGGCTGCCTGACCGGGAACGCCGGGGCGGTTGAACGACTGGCGGCCCTGCCTTCCCTCGTGGTGGATGGCCCAGCCGCGGATCACGGCGTAGACACGGTCCCCCTCGGCCTGCACGTCCTCCAACCGCCGCAACACGATCGCGCCGAGACCGTTACCGGGTACCTTGCCGGTGGCCTCGGCGTCCAGGATCCGGTTCACCCCGTCCGGAGCGAACCGGCTGTCCGCGCGGTAGAGATAGCCCGGTTCCTGGGGCACCACAACGGATACCGCGCCTGCGACGGCGAGATCGGATTCGCCGGTGAGCAGGCTGGAGCACGCCTGGGCGACCACGCTCAGCCCGGTCGAGCTGCAGCTCTGCACACTCACCGAGGGCCCGGTGAAATCGAGCGCGAACGACAGGCGCGAGGCGAGCAGATCCTTCTCGTTCTGCAGGATCAGCTGGTCCGGCCCCACGGTCAGCACCGTGCCGTCGTTCTGCAGCAGGTTCGACATCAGGTAGGTGCTCGGCGCGCCACCGGTGAACACCGCGGCCAGGCCATCGACCCCGTCCGGATCGATTCCCGCGTCCTCGAGCGCGTGCCACGCGCATTCCAGGAACAGCCGGTGCTGTGGGTCGAGCAGTTCGGCATCGGCCCGGTCGTAACCGAAGAAGTCCGCGTCGAAGCGGTCGATGTCGGGCAGCATCCCGGCCGCGGCGACGAACGCGGGATCGTCGGCCAGTTCCGCGGAAACCCCCGCCTCGAGCAATTCCTCGCGGGTCATCCGGGTGATGCCGTCCCGCCCGGCGCGCAGCTCGGCCCAGAACTTGTCCAGGGTGGGCGCACCGGGGAAATTCCCGGCCATGCCGACGATCGCGATGTCGTCGGCGGTGTCCCGTGGTTGCATGGCCATCGCGCGGTTCACCTTCCGGTCCGGCTCGGTCGTTTGCGGAGATTCGCGGCACGGGCGCGGCGGCGCTGCCCGCGTGCGGAGACGTCCTCGGTCACCCCGCCGGGCTCCGCGGGCGCCTCGGCGGACTGCGGCTCGCCGAGCAGGGTGACGAACTCGGCGATGGTCGGCTTCTCGAACAGGCTGGCCGGGGCAAGGTCGACACCGAACTCCTTGGCCACCCTGCCGATCAGCACGAGCCCGATCAGCGAGGTGCCGCCGAGGTCGAAGAACGGATCGTGCACCCCGACCTGTTCCAGGCCCAGGCATTCGCACCAGGCCGCGGCGACCCGTTCCTCCACTGGGGTGCGCGGGGCGAGGAACGCGGTGCGCAGTTCCGGGCGCGGGTACCGCTGTCCGGACGGCACCCCGGTCTCGGCACCACCGACCAGCGCGTCCACCGAGCCCATCCGGCCCAGCGCGCCGAGCACCTCGGTCAGCGGCAGGGGCAGCACGGTCACCTGTGGCTCACCCGAGGCGAGGATCCTGGTCAGCAGCTCGGTGCCTTCCTCGGCTCCGATGCCGAACTCCTCCCGGAACCGGCGCGCACCGTCCTGCAGCTCGGCCGATCCGGACAGCCCGGAGTTGGTCCAGGCATCCAGCTGCCACGGTCCCCACGCCACCGAGACCACCCGTTCGGCGGCGGTGCCGAGCGCGTTCTCCACCGCGGCGAACCCGTCGAGGAAGGCATTGGCCGCGGAGTAGTCCGTCTCGCCGACGCCGACGGTGAGGGTGACCGTGGAGGAGTACAGCACCAGCACCTCGACCGGTTCCGCGCGCAGTGCCTCGGCAAGGGCCAGGGTGCCGTCGATTTTCGGGGCCAGCACCGCGGCCGCCTGCTCTCGGGTCTTGTTCTGCAGCAGACCGCCCCCGGCGATACCGGCCGCGTGCACCACACCGTCCAGTGCGCCGAAGTGACCGCGCACCTCGGCCAGCAACGCCTTCGCCTCGCCGGGCATGCTCACATCGGCCCGCACCGTCAGTACCTCGGCACCGAGCGCGCGCAGATCCCGGATCGCCAGCAGCACCGAGCTGGTCCGGTCGTCCACTCCGTGCGCGCTGATCCAGTCGTCCCAGCTGTCCTCCGGTGGCAGCGTGCTGCGACCGGCGAGTGCGAGATTCACCCCGAGCGGGGCGAGCCGCCGCGCGAGCGCCAGGCCGAGCACCCCGAGCCCGCCGGTGATCAGATACGTGCCACCGGGTTTCCACGCCTGCTCCGCGGTGGCCTCCGGCAGCTCCACGACATCGAAATCCCGTAGCCAGCGACGGCCACCGCGCCAGGCGGCAACCGCGACGCCGTCCACCGTGTCCGAGGTGGATACCGGCGAGGCCGCGAGCAGATCGAGTTCGCTCAGCGCCTGGCCCGCGAGGTCCCCGGTTTCGGCGAGATCGGCGTACTGCGCGCGGACCAGCGGGTACTCCGCGGCGATCGCGTCACCGGCCGCGGCCAGTGTCGGGCTGAACGGATCGGTGGCGTCCGCACCGAGCACGTCGAAACCACAGCGGCCCAGTGTCAGCAGCTCGACGCGGCGCGCGGAACACTCGGCACCGATCGCCTGGCCGAGCCACATCAGGCTGTAGAAACCGGATTCCCGGTCGCTCGCGGTCAGCCCGTGCGCGTGCACCACCCGCAGCGGCCCCTCCCCGCCCGCGGCGGCCAACACCCGGCGGTAAGCGTCCACATCGGACGGATCCGCACCGGCCAGGGTGACCTGATGCCCCGCTTCCCTGGCTTGGCTGATGAACTCCTCGGCGAACGGGCCCGGCTCGGCGAACAGCAGCAGCTCCCCCGGTTCGGCGGGGATCCGCCGGGTGTTGTCCCTGCGCCAGGTCGGGACATGGGTGACCAGCCCGTCGCGCACCGGTGCCGGTTCCGCCGCGGTCTCGTTCCCGCTCATCTGGGACATGGACCAGCTGCTGCCCCGCGATTCGACCTCGGGCCAGTAGCGGGTGCGCTGGAACCGGTAGGACGGCAGCCGGACGAACTGGCGTCCCGGTCCGGCCCCGGCACTCCAGTCGATCCGCACGCCCAGTTCCCACAGCCTGCCGAGCGCGGTGAGCCAGCACCGCCGGTCGTCCCCCGGCGCGGGATCGGCGAGCAGGGACACCACCGGAGTCCGCGGCGCGCACTGGGCGGCGGTTTCCGCCCCGGCGGCACCGAGCCCGGCCTCGACGAGGATCTCGGCGTAGTCGGTGGCGGCCCGCAGCCCGTCGGTGAACCGGTCGGCCGATCCGGCCCAGTGCCCCGGGTCCGTGGCCTCGGCCGCGGTGAGCTGCTTGCCGGTGCGCGCGGAGATCACCGGGATCCCAGGCGTCTCGGCGGCCGGAATCGCCGTGCCCAGCGCGAGTTCGAGTCCCTCGGCGAGGCCGAACAGCCCGCCGGCCACAGCCGCGACGCACTCCCCGGTGCCACGGCCGAGCAGCACTGCGGGCTCCAGGCCCCAGGCGGTCAGCAACCGCCAATAGGCGTATTCGACGGCGAACACCACGGCGCGCTCATCGGCCTCGGCAGTCCCGGCCAGGGCGGCGAGCAGATCGACCACACCATCCGCATCGGCCCGCTCGGCCAGCACGGCGGCGCACTCCTCGATGGCGGCGCGGAAGGCGGGTTCGGTGCCGTAGAGCTCGTCGGTGACCTGCGACCAGGGCCGCACGGTCCCGGGAAGCACCAGCCCGAAGCGCCGGCGTTCGGTGCTCACCGTTTCCTCGGTGTCCGCGCCGTCCCGCAGACCGCGCAGCGCCGTGACGGCCTCGGCGGCGTCGCGTACCACCACCGCCCTGCGCCGGGGCAGCGCGCTGCGCCCTGCCTGGGTGGTGAAGGCGACGTCGGCGAATTCGAGATCCCGTTCCGCATCCAGGTGTTCGGCCAGCGCCTCGGCATTGGCGCGCAGCCCGGCCGCGCAGTGGCCGGAAACGGTCAGCAGCTGCCAGTTCGGGCCCGGCCGGGGCGCCGCTGCGGGCGCGGCCGCGTCGAGTACGAAGTGGACATTCGTCCCGGACCAGCCGAAGGAACTGACCCCCGCCCGCCGCAGTCCGTCGGTGTTGACCGGGAACGGCAGCACACCGGGTACCGGACGGACGGTGCCCTCCGGTGTGACGACCGAATTCGGCTCGGTCAGGTTCAGGTTGCCGGGCAGCGTCGAGTGTTCCAGCGCGAGCACGGTCTTGATCAGGCCCGCCATGCCCGCGGCCGCGAGGGTGTGCCCGACGTTCGTCTTGACCGCCCCGACATACAGCGGATCCGGTGCGGTGCGCTCGGCGAAGATCTCCTTGAGCGCGGTGAACTCGATGGCATCTCCCAGCTGGGTACCGGAGCCGTGCGCCTCGACGTAACCGATCTCGTCGGGCCGTGCCCCCGCATCGGCGAGGGCCGCGCGGATGACGGCGTGCTGCGCGGCCCGGTTCGGAGCGGTGAGACCGTTGCTGCGGCCGTCCTGGTTGGTCGCGGTACCCCGGATGACCGCGCGCGCCCGCCCGGCCGGGCCGATCTCGCCGGCGCGGCGCAGCACCACGACCCCGCCGCCCTCGCCGATCACGTAGCCGTCGGCCGACTCGTCGAAGGTCTTCGTACGGCCGTCGGCGGCGAGCATGCTCATCTTGCAGGACTGGATGAACACGTCCGGGTTGATCATCGCCGAGGTGGCCCCGACGATCGCGATATCGCACTCGCCGCGGCGCAGACTCTGCACCGCGAGATGCGCCGCGCTCAGTGCCGAGGAACAGGCCGTGTCCACGGTCAGGCAAGGTCCGCGCAGATCCAGCAGGTGCGCGATCCGGCCCGCCGCGGCGGACAGCGAACTCCCGAGGCCGAAGTAGGGATCATCGGCCGCGCCGACCCCGTCGGCCTCCAGCTGGCGCATGCTGTACTGCATGGTGTCGATCAGGCCCGCGAACACCCCGGTGCGGCTGCCGCGCAGCTCCTCCGCGGTCAGTCCGGCATCCTCGATCCCTTCCCAGACCAGTTCCATCAGCAGCCGGAAGGACGGGTCGAGGCGGCGCGCCTCCTGCGGTGCGAGGCCGAAGAACGAGGCATCCCAGCCGTCGAGTTCGGAGACGAACGCTCCCTGCTGGGTATAGGCCTTGCCCGCGGCGGTGCGGTCCGGGTCGTAGTAGTCGGCGGCACGCCAGCGCTCCGGTGGAACCTCGCGCACCAGATCCCGGCCCTCCACGAGGTTCGTCCAGAACTGCTCGGGTGTGTCGCTGCCACCGGCGAACCGGCAGGAGAGCCCGGCGACGGCGATGTCGAGGCCCGCGGAACCGGGTTCGGTCACGGTCGCGCCGGTCTCCGCCGCGGCCGCGGGCCCCAGCTCGGTCAGCAGCTGCGCGGCGAGCGCGGCGGGAGTGGCGTGGTCGAACACCATCGTCGGCGGCAGCGCGAGGCCCGTCTCGGTGTTGATCCGGCCGCGCAGTTCGATCGCGGTCAGCGAGTCGATGCCGAGTTTGGTGAACTGCTGCCCGGCCGGGACACCCTCGGCGTGCCCCAGCACGGCCGCGGTGTGCGTGCGAACCAGCTCGGTGAGGACACGTTCCCGCTCGGCCTCCGGCATTCCGGCGAGGCTGGCGCGCCAGGCTGCTGCGATCTCGGTCCCCTCCTGCGCGCGAGCGGCTTCGGCCTCCGCGATCGCACGGACCTCGGGTAGTTCGGCGAGCAGCGGGCTCGGCCGCAGCGCGGCGAACGGCGGCGCGAACTTGTCCCAGCTCAGTTCGGCGACGGTGAGCGCTATCGTGTCCCGGTCGAGCGCGTTGCCCAGGGCCGCCAGCCCGGTCTCCGGTGCCATCGCGGGCACCCCGAGGCCGCTCAACAGCTCGTCCAGTTCGGCGCCCATACCCATGCCGACCTCGCCCCAGCGCCCCCAGGCGATCGAGGTCGCGGGCAGGCCCGTGGCCCGGCGCCGTTGCGCGACCGCCTCCAGGTAGGCGTTCGCCGCCCCGTAGGCGCTCTGCACGGCGTTGCCGATGGATGCGGCGATCGAGGAGAACAGCACGAACGCGTCGAGTTCGAGGTCCGCGGTCAGTTCGTCGAGATTGCGCGTACCGGCGACCTTGGGACGCAGGACATCCGCGTAGCGCTTACGGTCCATGGACTCGACGAGGCCGAGATCGAGCACACCGGCCAGGTGGAACACCGCGCGCAGGTCTGCCCGGATCGGGTGCAGCACCGCGTCGAGAGCTTCCCGGTCGGCGACATCGCAGGCGAGCACGCTCACCCGAGCGCCGAGTTCGGCGATCAGTTCCGCCGCGCCCGGCGCCGCGGCCCCCTGCCGGGACACCAGCACCACCCGTTCGGCGCCGTGCTCCACCAGCCACCGCGCCAGAATTCCGCCCAGGCCACCGGTTCCACCGGTCACGAGCACCGTGCCGCGCGGCCGCCACGACCGCACCCGCTCGGCGGGTTCGGCGTGCGCGAGACGGCGGCCGAACGCTCCGGTGGCCCGGATCGCGACCTGATCCTCGGCGCGCGGACCGGTGAGCACCCCGCGCAGCAGGGCGACGGCGGACTCGCTCGCCTGAGCGGGAACATCGACCAGACCGCCCCACCCCTGCGGGTTCTCCAGCGCGGCTGCGCGGCCGAATCCCCACAGCTGGGCCTGTTCCGGTGCCTCCGGCGCGTCGTCCCCGGCCGCGCACACCGCTCCCCTCGTCACCGTCCACAGTGGACCTTGGGGTTCACGCGCGGACAGCTCCCTGACCAGTTCCATGCTTGCCTCGGCGCCGAACGAGAGCCCATCGGTCTCGGTCTGGTCGAGCGCGAGCAGTGAGACAATGCCGTCGTAGGGTTCGCCATCGGCCAGTTCGTCCAGGGACAGCTGATCGGGGCGGTCGAGCACCAGGCGACGCACCTCGGCTCCGGAGAGTGCCTGGAGCGTCGCCGCCGTCCAGGGGTGCTCCTCGGTGGCCCTGGAACTGACCAGCAGCCAGCGGCCACTGGCGGCGGTGTTCGCGGGCGTGCACGGCTGCCAGCGGATCTCGTAGCCGAGCGTGTCCGCCTCGGCCGCCACCGAACGGGCGCGCCGGTACCGGGTCAGCGCGGGCAGCACCGTACCGAGCGGGGCCGCGCTGTCGGAGAGGTTGAGCTCGGCGGCGAACTCGCCAACATCGCCTGCTTCGACGACCGACCAGAACCGGCTGTCCTCGGTTCCGCCGAGTACCCGGTCCGCGCCCGGGTCCTCGAGCCAGAACCGCTTGCGCTGGAAGGGATAGCTCGGCAGGGCCACGGTGCGGGCCCCGCTGCCCGCCAGGTACTCCGCCCAGTCCACCGCGACCCCGTTGCTGTGCACCATGCCGAGCGCGGCGAGCAGGGTCTGCGCCTCGTCCCGGTCCTTGCGCTGGCTCGCCGCGAACACCGCGTCATCGGGGCGCACCGACCGGCCCATCGGGGTCAGCGCCGCATCGGGCCCCAGTTCGAGAAACACCCTCGCACCGTTCGCGTGCAGGGTCTCGACGGCGTCGGCGAACCGGACGGTGCCCCGGACGTGCTCGGCCCAGTAATCGGGATCGGTGAGCCGATCGGCGAAGGCGCCGGTCAGCGTGGAGACGATCGGGATCGAGGGCTCGTGGTAGGTCAGTGTCCTCGCCACCGCGGTGAACTCGGCGAGCATCGGTTCCATCAGCGCCGAGTGGAAGGCGTGCGAGACCGTCAGCCGGGTCGAGCGGCGGTCCGGGAACCGCGCGGCCACCGCGAGGGTTGCTTCCTCCCTCCCGGAGAGCACCACCGCCCGCGGGCCGTTGACCGCCGCCAGCGCCACCTCCCCGGACAGGTGCTCCCGGACCTCGTCCTCGCTCGCTTCCAGGGCGATCATCGCGCCGCCCGGCGGCAGCGCCTGCATCAGCCGGCCGCGGGCGAGCACCAGCCTCGCCGCGTCCTCCAGGGAGAACACCCCGGCCACATGCGCGGCGGCGAGTTCCCCGACCGAGTGCCCCGCCAGGAAATCCGGGCGCACCCCCCACGCCGCGAGCAGCCGGTAGAGCGCCACCTCGAAGGCGAACAGCGCGGGCTGGGCGAATTCGGTGCGCTCGATCAGACCGGGATCCGTGCCGAAGGCCACCTCGCGGACCCCGGGCAGATGAGCGCACGCTTTGTCGAAAGCCTCGGCGAACACCGGGAAGCACTCGTAGAGCCGCTGGCCCATTCCGAGCCGCTGCGCCCCCTGCCCGGTGAACAGCGCCGCGAGCCGCCCGCCGGTGTCGTTGCCGGTCACGGTGCCCGCACCGCCATCGGCGAGCGCACGCAGCCCGGCGGCCAGCTCCTGCCGATCGGCCCCGGTGACCACCGCCCGATGGTCCAGCACCGTTCTCGTGGCCACGAGCGAATGCGCCACGTCGACCGGTTCGGCCGCCGATTCGTCCACTGTGGACAGCAACGCGGCCGCCTGGGCCCGGAGCGCGGACGCCGAGGCACCGGAGAGCGGATACGGGATCACCGGGGGCGCGAGGATCGTCCGCTCCGGTGCGGCTTCCTCGGCCGCCTGTTCGAGGACGACGTGCGCGTTGGTTCCGCTGATGCCGAACGCCGAGACCCCGGATCGGCGCGGCCGCCCCGTTTCCGGCCACGGCCGGGATTCGGTGAGCAGCTCCACCGCGCCACTCGTCCAGTCCACGTGCGAGGACGGTTCCCCGGCGTGCAGCGTCGCGGGAAGCACACCGTGCCGCATCGCCTCGACGGCCTTGACGATGCCCGCGATACCGGCCGCCGCCTGCGCGTGACCGATGTTGGACTTCACCGAACCCAGCCACAGCGGCGTTTCCCGCTCCCGGCCGTAGGTGGCCAGCAGGGCCTGGGCCTCGATCGGGTCCCCGAGCGCGGTCCCCGTCCCGTGCGCCTCCACCATGTCCACGCCCGCCGCATCGACCCCGGCATCGGCCAGCGCCGCCCGGATGACGCGCTGCTGCGCGGGCCCGTTCGGGGCGGTGAGCCCGCTGGAGGGCCCGTCCGAGTTGACCGCGCTCCCCCGGATCACGGCCAGCACCGGATGACCGTTGCGCCGGGCATCGGAAAGCCGTTCCAGTACCAGCATTCCGGCGCCCTCGGCCCAGTTGGTGCCATCGGCGGCCGCCGCGAAGGGCTTGCACCGCCCGTCCGGGGCCAGCCCGCGCTGCCGGGAGAACTCGACGAACGCTCCGGGGGTCGCCATCACCGTCACCCCGCCCGCCAGCGCCAGCGTGCATTCCCCGCTGCGCAGCGAACGAGCCGCCAGGTGCAGCGCGACAAGGGCGGAGGAACACGCCGTGTCCACCGAAACCGAAGGCCCCTCCAGACCGAGCACATAGGACACCCGGCCGGACACCACCGAACCGGAGGTGCCGATGCCGAGATAGCCCTCGTGTTCCTCGGGAAGTGTGCTCAGCCGCGAGGCGTAGTCGGTGAAGCCCACCCCGGCGAACACACCTGTGGCACTGCCCTTGAGCGAGTCCGGGGCGATCCCGGCCAATTCCACGGCCTCCCAGGCGGTCTCCAACAGCAGCCGCTGCTGCGGGTCCGTCGCCTCCGCTTCCCGCGGTGAGATGCCGAACAGTTCGTTGTCGAACTCGGCGGCGTCGTGCAGGAAACCGCCCTCGCGGACGTAGCTGGTTCCGGACTTCGACGCGTCCTTGTCGTGGATGGCCTCGATGTCCCAGCCGCGGTCGGTCGGCCAGGGCGAGATCGCGTCGACACCCTCGGCGACCACATCCCAGAGCTGCCCCGCGGTGCGGACGCCACCGGGGAACCGGCAGCTCATCGCGGTGATCGCGATAGGCTCACGCTCCCGTTTTCGCACGTCCGCGAGTTCGCGGCGAGTTTCACGCAGGTCGGCCGCCATCCGCTTGAGGTAGTCGACGTACTGCTCTTCCGAAGGCATGGGTCATGGCTCCCGGGGACTGGTGGTTGGGGTCAGCGCGAACCGAACTCGTCGTCGATCAGGGCGAGGAGATCCTCCGGCGAGGCGGCTTCCAGATCGGCGGTGGATTCCGGGACACGGTCCGGTTTCCTCGCCGACCAGGCGGTCAGCAGCCGCCGCAGCCGCACATCGATGTCCGGGTCAGCGGGATCGGCCTCGTCGAGAAGGGCTTCGAGACGGGTGATCTGCTCGGTCACCGGGGCTGCCGGGCCGGTCTCCGCGAGCAGTTCGGCTCGCAGGTACTTGGCCAGCGTGTCCGGTGCCGGGTAGTCGAACACCACCGTGGTGGGCAGTTGCAGACCGGTTTCGGCCGCCAGCGCGGAGCGGAACTCGACCGCGGTGAGCGAATCGAATCCCAGGTCCAGAAAGCCCCTTGCCGGGGCGATCGCGGCCGGTCCGGCATGCCCGAGCACGGTCGCGGCGTGCCCGCGGACCAGGTCCAGCAGGGTGCGCTCCTGCTCCGGGCCGGACTGACCGGCGAGCCTGCGCCGCAGTTCTCCGGCCTCGGCCGCGGCCGCTCGGCGGCGCACCGCGGGGACCAGGTCCCGCAGCACCGGCGGAAGCAGACCCGCTCCCGCGGCCGCGGCCAGCGCGCTCCGGTCGAGCCGCACCGGTACCGTCGCGGCCGGATCGGTGGCCAGCGCGCGGTCGAACAGTGCCAGACCGTCCGCTGTGGACAGTGCCGGGAAACCGGTGCGGTTGAGGCGTTGTGCGGCCGATGCGTCGAGCGCGCCGCCCATCCCCTCGGCCCAGCGGCCCCAGGCGAGCGAGCGCGCGGGCAGCCCGAGCGCCCGCCGATAGGTGGCCAGGCCGTCGAGGAACGCGTTCGCCGCCGCGTAGTTGCCCTGCCCGGCATTGCCGAGTACCCCGGCAGCCGAGGAGAACAGCACGAACGCGGCGAGGTCACGCTCCTTGGTCAGTTCGTGCAGCTGCCAGGCCGCGGCCGCCTTCGGTTCGAAGACCGCGGCGAGGCGCTCCGGAGTCTGGGCCTCGACCAGCCCGTCGTCGACGACACCCGCCGCGTGCACGACCGCGCTCAGCCTCGGGATTCCCTTCAGCAGACCGGAAAGCGCCTCGTGGTCGGCGACATCGCAGGGCTGTACCCGCACGTGCGCACCGAGCTCGTCCAGTTCGGCGGTGAGTTCGGCGGCGCCGGGAGCCTCCGGTCCGCGGCGGCTCGCCAGCACCAGATCGGTGACTCCGTGTGCCCGCACCAGATGCCGGACCACGTGGGCGCCGAGGCCGCCGGTGCCACCGGTGACGAGCACCGTGCCCTCGCCGAGTTCGGGCAGGCGCCCGGCGGGTTCGCGCACCGGTTCCAGCCGCGGTGTGTACGCCACACCATCCCGCAGCAGCAATTGCGGTTCGCCGGTGGCCAGCGCCCGGCCCAGCAGCGCGGTATCACCGTCCCCATCCACGAGCACGAACCGCCCAGGATGCTCGGACTGCGCGGACCGCACCAGGCCCCAGACCGCGGCGGCGACCGGATCGGCGCCGTCGTACTCGGACAGAGCCACCGCACCCGCGGTCAGCACGATCAGACGGCTCTCGGCGTACCGCGGTTCGGCCAGCCATTCCTGGAGAGCGGAGAGCACCCGCTCGGTCGTCTCCCGGGCCGCACCGAGGAGGTCACCGTCGGATTCGGACAGTTCGAGCACGACGGCGGGCGGAGCCTCGTTCCCCGGCTGCCCCCAGCGTGCCCAGTCCACCTCGGTGTCACCGAGCGCGGCCTGGTTCCAGGCCAGCCGATGCAGGTTCTGCTCCTCGCTCCCCGCAACGGCCGGGCGCTCACCGAAGGCCACCCCGGCGGAGAGCACCGGAGCACCCGAGACATCGAAGACGGTCAGCTCGCCCTCCTCGGTCAGCCGCGCCCGGACGGTCGTCGCTCCGGCGGCGTACAGGGTCACGTTGCGCCAGGCGACCGGCCAGCCGTGCGTGCCGAGCAGCGGCTCGAGCAGACCGGGCGGCAGTCCGTAGAGCTGCGCGGTGTCCTCCGCGGCGTCCGGGGCGATCAGCTCGGTGAGCGGACCCTCCGGTGCCTCCGGGGCCGGGGCGGGTGCGCTCATCAGGTGTCCGGTGGCATGCCGCTGCCAGTCCCGGCCTGCCCGGGAGTGAACGGACACCGCGCGCCTGCCGTCCTGTTCCGGTCCGACGGCGACCTGGACCTCGCGGTCCCCGGTCAGTGGGGCCTCGACGCGCAGTTCGGCCAGGTTGCCCCACCCCGCCTCGTCGCCCGCCCGGATCGCCAGCTCCACCAGCAGGGTGTCCGCCGGTTCTCCAGGCAGCATCCCGTTGCACAGCACCGAACCGTCACCGGCCGAGGTGACCGCGGTGGCCAGCACCGGGTGCCGCAGTTCGCCGGACGCGGCCGCCCGCGCGGGTTCGCGCAGCCAGAACCGCTCGTGCTGGAACGCGTAGGTCGGCAGTTCCACGGTGTTCGGCCGGGACGGGGCGAAGTAGGCGGACCAGTCGACCTCGACACCGCGCACATGCAGGCGGGCCAGGGCGGCCACGGCAGAGTCCGGTTCCTCGTGGCCGGCGCGCAGGGCCGGGACCGCAGTCCCGCTCTCGGCGGCCAGCGCGGACAGGACCGCGTCCGGGCCGATCTCCAGGAACGTGGTCACGCCCTCGGCGCGCAGCGTTTCGACGGCGTCGGCGAACCGCACCGGTTCCCGCACGTGGCGCACCCAGTGGTCCGGATCGCCGAGCTGTGTGCCCAATGCCCCGGTCCGGGTGGACACGATCGGGATCGACGGCTCGGCGTAGCTCAGCTTCCCGGCGATCTCGGCGAATTCGGCCAGCATCGGATCCATCAGCGCCGAATGGAAGGCGTGCGAGACCTCCAGGCGTTTCACCTTGCGTCCCCGGGCTTCCAGTGCGGCCGCGGCCGCGGTCACCGCCGTCTCGGTTCCGGAGAGCACCACCGACCGCGGACCGTTGACCGCCGCGAGACCCGCGCCGGCGGAGAGGAACTCGGCGATCTCGGCCTCACTCGCCTCGACGGCGATCATCGCGCCCCCTTCGGGCAGGGCCTCCATCAGCCGTCCACGCGCCTCGATCAGGGTGACCGCGTGCTCCAGGGACAGCACCCCGGCGACATGCGCCGCGGCGATTTCACCGATCGAGTGCCCGGCGAGGAACGCGGGCCGTACTCCCCAGGACTCGAAGAGCCGGTAGAGCGCGACCTCGAGAGCGAAGATCGCGGGCTGGGCGGTACCGGTCCGGCCGAGTGCGGCGTCGTCCACGTCCCGCACGGCGGGGAGCAGTTCGGCGATCTCGTCGTAGGCCGCCGCGAACGCGGGGAATGCGGCGTACAGCTCGCGCCCCATTCCGGCCCGCTGGGAACCCTGGCCGGTGAACAGGAACGCCGTGCGGCCCGGCACCGCCGCACCGGTGATCACGTTCGGCGCCGCCGTTCCCTTGGCCAGGGCGTCCAGCCCGGCGGCCGCATCACCCATGATCACGGCGCGGTGTTCGTGCTGGGTCCGGGTGGTTGCCAGGGAGAAGCCGACATCCGCCGCGGCGCCGAGTTCGTCCACAGTGGACATGAGCCGCGCGGCCTGCGCGGCCAGTGCCTCCGGGGTGCGCCCCGCGACCGGATAAACGGCGACCGGCAGTGACTCCGCGGGCCGCGGCTCGGATCGTTCGGGTGCCTGTTCCAGGATCACGTGCGCGTTGGTGCCGCTGATCCCGAACGAGGAGACACCGGCTCGCCGCGGGCGATCGGTCTCCGGCCACGCGCGTTCCTCGGCCAGCAGGGCGACCTTGCCGGATTCCCAGTCCACGTGCGGAGACGGCTCGTCCAGGTGCAAGGTCTTGGGCAGCATGCCGTGCTCGATCGCCTCGACCATCTTGATGATCCCGGCGACACCGGCAGCGGCTTGGGTGTGCCCGATGTTCGACTTGATCGAGCCCAGATACAGCGGTTCCGTGCGTCCCTGGCCGTAGGTGGACAGCAGCGCCTGTGCCTCGATCGGATCACCAAGAGCCGTACCGGTGCCATGCGCCTCGACGACGTCCACAGTGGACGCTTCCACTCCGGCATTGCCCAGTGCCGCACGGATGACCCGCTGTTGCGAGGGACCGTTCGGCGCGGTCAGCCCGTTCGAGGCACCGTCCTGATTGACCGCGGAACCCTTGACGAGCGCCAATACGCGATGCCCGTTGCGGCGTGCCTCGGAAAGCCGTTCCAGGACCAGGAATCCGACCCCCTCGGCCCAGTTCGTTCCGTCGGCGGCACCCGCGAACGGTTTGCACCGCCCGTCCGGGGCCAGCCCACGCTGCCGGGAGAATTCGATGAACATGTCCGGCGAGGCCATCACGTTGACGCCGCCGGCCAGCGCCAGGGTGCACTCGCCGGCACGCAGTGCCTGTGCCGCGAGGTGCACGGCGACCAGCGAGGAGGAACACGCCGTGTCCACCGACACCGCAGGGCCCTCCAGACCGAGCGCGTAGGCGACCCGGCCGGAGATGACGCTGCTGAACGAGGCCGTACCGAGGAAGCCCTGCACCTGCTCGGGAATCGCGCTCAGCCGGGAGACATAGTCATTGGACAGCGCCCCCGCGAACACCCCGGTGGTGCTGCCACGTAAGGAGGCCGGATCGATCCCGGCCCGCTCCACCGCTTCCCACACGGTCTCCAGCACCTGGCGCTGCTGCGGGTCCATGGCAAGGGCCTCGCGCGGCGAGATCCCGAAGAACTCCGGATCGAAATCGCCCGCATCGTAAAGGAATGCGCCTTCGGAGGCGTACGTCGTGCCGCGGTGATCGGGATCCGGGTGGAACAGCGAGTCCAGCGGCCAGTCGCGATCGGCGGGGAATTCGCCGACTCCGTCACCGCCCTCGGCGACCAGCTGCCACAGCTGCGCCGGTGAGCGGACCTCGCCCGGATAGCGGCAGCCCATGCCGACGATCGCGATCGGATCGGCCGTCGTGCCGGTTCCCGCCACTTCGGGAACCGCGGCGACCGGGACCGCCTCCTCGGAACCGAGGAGTTCGGTGCGCAGATAGCTGCTCAGCGCCGCGGGTGTCGGGTGGTCGAAGACGAGCGTGGCGGGCAGCCGCAGCCCGCTCGCGGCATTGAGGCGGTTGCGCAGTTCCACCGCGGTGAGCGAGTCGAAACCGATCTCGCTGAACGCCCGGCTCGCGGCGATCCCGCTCGGGTCACCGTGCCCGAGCACCAGCGCGACCTCGCGGCGCACCAGGTCGAGCAGCAGTTCCTCCTGTTCGGCCCCGGGCAGCGCGGCCAGGCTGCGGCGCAGTTCGCCCGCCTGCTCGGCGGTAGCCGTCCTGGCCTTCGCCCGTGCGGAGCCGCCGACGAGGGCACGGATCAACGGGGAGATCGGCGCCTCGCTGGCCCGCACCGTCGCGCGGTCGAGTTTCAGTCCGAGCAGCACCGCGTGGTCGAGGCCGACCGCGCGGTCGAACATCGCCAGGCCCTCCTCGCCCTCGATCGGCGGGAAACCGCTGCGCCGCATGCGTTCCTCGCCCGCATCACCGAGCTCTCCGCGCATCCCGCCGGACCACAGGCCCCAGGCGATCGACTGCGCGGCCCGCCCTTCGGCCCTGCGGTGAACCGCGAGACCGTCCAGGAAGGCGTTCGCGGCCGCGTAGTTGCCCTGCCCGGGATTGCCGAGCACCCCGGCGGCCGAGGAGAAGTTCACGAACCAGCGCAACGGAAGATCTGCGGTCAGCTCGTGCAGCTGCCAGGCGGCGTCCGCCTTCGGCGCGAAAACCCGCTCCATCCGTTCCGGGCTCAGCATCTCGATCGGGCCGTCGTCGAGCACACCGGCGGCGTGCACCACACCGGTGAGCGGATGCTCGGCCGGGATCCCGGCGAGCAGCGCGGCGACGGCCTCCCGGTCGGAGCTGTCGCAGGCGGCGACCCGGACCGAGGCGCCCAGCTCCGTCAGCTCCGCGGCCAGTTCCGCAGCGCCGGGGGCATCCGGTCCGCGACGGCTGGTCAGGATCAGATTGCCGACGCCGTGTTCGGTGATCAGGTGCCGGGCCAGCATCGCGCCGAGCCCGCCGGTGCCCCCGGTGATCAGCACGGTCTCGTGTGGCTGCGGTCCGCGCGGGATGGTCAGCACCAGCTTGCCGACGTGCTTCGCCTGGCTGAGCAAGCGAAACGCCTCGGGCGCGCGCCGCACGTCCCACACCCGGCGCGGCAGCGGAGCGAACGCGCCCGCCTCGAACAGTTCCAGGACCTCGGCCCACATCCGGGAGAACTGGTCCGGCCCCGCCTCGATCAGGTCGTAGGGCCGGTAGTGCACGCCCGGGTGTTCGGCGGCGACCTCCTCCGGATCGCGCAGACCGGCCTTGCCCATCTCGAGGAACCGGCCGCCGCCGGGCAGCAGCCGCAGGGACGCGTCCACGAACTCCCCGGTGAGCGCGTCGAGCACGACATCGACGCCGCGGCCCTGGCTGGTGGCCAGGAACTGCTGCTCGAAATCCAGGGTGCGGGAGTTGGCGATGTGCGCCTCGTCGAGCCCGGCCTCGCGCAGCAGGTGCTGCTTGGCCGGGCTGGCCGTGCTGTACACCTCGGCGCCGAGATGACGGGCGATCTGGATCGCGGCCATCCCGACCCCACCGGCCCCGGCGTGGATGAGCACACTCTCCCCGGCCCGCAGCCCGGCGAGCTCCTTGAGCCCGAAGTACGCGGTGAGGAAGACCAGTGGCACCGAGGCGGCCGCTTCGAACGTCCAGCCGTCCGGGATGCGCGCGCACATCGAGCGCTGCGCGGTGGTGACCGTGCCGATACCGCCGAGGGCGACGCCCATCACCGGATCGCCGGGAGCGAGATCGTCCACGTCGGCCCCGACCTCGGTGACGGTTCCGGCCACCTCGTTGCCGAGCGGTCCGGGTTCGCCGTCGAACATGCCGAGCACGTTCAGCGCGTCCCGGAAGTTCAGGCCCGCCGCCGATACCGCGATGCGGATGTCGCGCGGCGCAAGGGGGTCCAGCGCCTGTGGGCACGGCTCGATGCGCAGTTCCTCCAGCGTCCCGCGCGCGGCCATGCCGAGCCGCCAGGCCTGCTCCGCGGGCGGGGACAGGACATCGGGTCCCGGCACCGGGCCGAGGCGCGGCACGGAGAACTCGCCTTCGCACACCGCCAGCTGCGGTTCACCGCTCGCCAGCGCGGCGGCGACCTCCGCGCCGGTGAGGTCTCCGCTGTCGCTGTCCACGAGGACGAACCGGCCAGGGGATTCGCTCTGCGCGGACCGGACGAGGCCCCAGACCGCGGCCGCGGCCGGATCGACCCGCCCGCCGGTGGCGCCCGTGGTGAGGATGATCAGTCGTGCCTCGGCGAAGCGCTCCTGGCTCGACCACCGCTGCAGCACGCCGAGCACTTCCCGGGTGGCCAGCCGCGCACTGCCCGCCGCGTCCACCGGATCGGTCAGCACGGGCAGCACGACCACCGGTGGAACCGGGCCGTCACCGAGGCGTCCGTGGAAGGCCCACTCCACGGCTTCGGGCTCCCCGGGTACCGGAAGCGGGGCCCAGTCGAGCCGCCACAGTGCGTCCATCCCGGGCGCCGCGGGCGCGGTGAGCGGGCCCGCGGTGAGCTCCCGCAGGGTCAGCGAACCCACGGTGATCACCGGAGCGCCGGTGCCATCGGCCGCGTGCAGTGTGACCGCGCCGGATTCCTCGCGGCCGATCCGCAGCCGCAGCCGGTCGGCGCCACCGGCGTGCAGGGTGACCTGCTGCCAGAGGAACGGCAGCTGCGCACCCCCGCCCTCGCCGGTGAGCAGGCCGATCGCGTGCAGTCCGGCATCCAGCAGCGCGGGATGCAGACCGAAGTGTTCGGCACCGGATGTCACGGTGTCCTCGGGCAATACCGCTTCGGCGAAGATCTCGGTTCCCGCGCGCCAGGCCCGGGTCAGGCCACGGAAACTCGGCCCGTACTCCATACCGGCCGCGGCGAACGCCGGATAGACCTCGGTGAGATCGATCGGCTCCGCATCGCGCGGGGGCCATGCGGTCAGCTCGAACCCGGCATCGGGGGCCACCGGCGCGAGGGTTCCGGTGCCGTGCAGCGTCCACGCACCCTCTCCGGCGCGGGAGTAGACCGCGGCGGCACGGCGGCCGGTTTCGTCCGGACCGGCCACCGCGAGCTGCACGTCGATCGCCCCGTCGAGCAGCATCGGCTCCCGCAGGGTCAGTTCCTCCAGGTGCGCGCAACCGGTCTCGTCGCCCGCGCGCAACACCAGTTCGACCAGCGCGGTGCCCGGAACGACCACGGAGCCGCCGACCGCGTGATCGGCCAGCCAGGGCTGGATGGACGGGGAGATCCGGCCGGTGAGGACCACGCCGGAATCCTCGGCAAGATCCACGGACGCGCCGAGCAGCGGATGAGCGGCGTCGGCAAGACCGAGCCCACTCGGATCACCGGCTCCCCGGGTACCGCGCAGCCAGTAGGTGTCCCGTTGGAACGGATAGGTCGGCAGGTCCACGGTCCGGGCACCGGTGCCCGCGTAGAACCTCGTCCAGTCCACCGGGGCACCGCGCACGTGCAGCTCGGCGAGCACGGACAGCGCGGTCCCGGTCTCCGGCCGGTCCCGGCGCAGCACCGGCACCGTCAGGGTGTCCTCGTCGGGCAGCGACCTCGCCGCCATACCCGCCAGCACCGAGTCCGGCCCGATCTCGATGAACCGGGAGACGCCCTCCTGGCGCAGAAACCGGACACCGTCGGCGAACCGGACCGGCTGGCGCACGTGCCGCGGCCAGTATCCGGGCACCGTCACCTCGTCCGGGCCGGCGAGCCGTCCGGTCACATTGGACACCACCGGGATCGTCGGCTCGTGGTAGCTCACCTGCTCGGCGATCGCGCCGAATTCGGTCAGCATGCCGTCCATCCGCGCCGAGTGGGAGGCGTGCGAGATGTTGAGCCGTTTGGTCTTCCTGCCGCGCTCGGCGAACTTCGCCGCGAGCGCCTCGGCCGCCGCCTCCTCACCGGAGACCACGACCGAATCGGGCGCGTTGAGGGTGCCGATCGCCAGGCCCTCGGACAGTTCCGCGCCGACCTCTTCCTCGCTGGCCTGGATGCCGATCATGGCGCCACCGGGTGGCTGCGCTTCCATCAGCCGACCTCGGGCGGCCACCATCCGTGCCGCGTCGGCGAGGTCCCAGACCCCGGCGACATGCGCGGCGGCGAGCTCACCGGCGGAGTGCCCCACCACGTAATCGGTGCGCACTCCCCAGCTCTCCAGCAGCCGGAACAACGCCACCTGGAGGGCGAACAGGGCAGGCTGGGCATAGCCCATCCGGTCCAGTGGTGCCTGTTCGGTACCGAAGACCAGTTCGGCGAGCGGGCGGTCGAGGTGCTCGTCGAGCGCGGCACAGGCCTCGTCGAACGCTGCCCGGTACACCGGAAAGGCGTCGTAGAGCTCCCTTCCCATCCCGCAACGCTGCGATCCCATCCCGGAGAACAGGAACGCGGTCCGCCCGTGCGATGGTTCACCGGTGACCACCCCCGGAGCGGGGACGCCCTCGGCCAGCGCGGTCAGCCCGGCGACGAGATCCGGACGAGTGCTGCCGACCACCGCGGCGCGGGTTTCGAGCGCGGTGCGGGTGCTCGCCAGCGACCATCCCAGGTCGAGCGGGTCGATATCGTCCACTGTGGACAGCAGCTGGCGCGCGGTCGCCCGCAGCGCGGCCGGGCCACGGGCGGAGAGAACCCACGGCTGGGCTGCGGGCGGAGTCCGCGCACCGGCCTGCTCCTCGGCGGCGGGCGCCTGTTCCAGGATGATGTGCGCATTGGTCCCGCTCAGACCGAACGCCGAGACCCCGGCCCGGCGCGGCCGCTCGCCCGATGGCCAGGCGCGGCGCTCGGTGATCAGTTCCACGGCCCCCGCGGACCAGTCGACGTGCGGCGTGGGTTCGTCGATGTGCAGCGTCTCGGGCAGTACGCCGTGCCGCATCGCCTCGATCATCTTGATGATTCCGGCCGCGCCCGCCGCGGCCTGGGTGTGCCCGATGTTCGACTTGATCGAGCCGAGCCACAGCGGCTCCTCCCGGTTCTGGCCGTAGGTGGCCAGCAGGGCCTGCGCCTCGATCGGGTCGCCGAGCGCGGTACCGGTGCCGTGCGCCTCGACCGCGTCGATCTCGGCCGCGTCGAGTTTCGCGTTGGCCAGCGCCGCCCGGATCACCCGCTGCTGCGAAGGACCATTGGGTGCGGTCAGGCCGTTGGACGCGCCGTCGGAGTTGACCGCCGAGCCGCGGATCACCGCGAGGATCCGGTGCCCGTTGCGCCGGGCGTCGGACAGCTTCTCCAGCAACAGCATGCCCGCGCCCTCGGACCAGCCGGTGCCATCGGATGCCTTGGCGAACGCCTTGCAGCGACCGTCCGCGGCCATCCCGCGCTGCCGGGAGAACTCCACGAAGGTCTCCGGGGTGGCCATCACCGTGACCCCGCCGGCCAGGGCGAGCGAGCACTCCCCCGAACGCAGCGCGTGCGCGGCGAGGTGCACCGCGACGAGGGAGGACGAGCAGGCCGTGTCGATCGTGACGGCCGGGCCCTCCAGGCCGAGCGTGTAGGCGATCCGGCCGGAGAGCACACTGCTGGAGGCCCCGGTACCGAGAAACCCTTCGACCTCCTCGGTGGCACCGTCCGAGCCGGACACGTACTCGCTGCGCATCGCCCCGGCGAACACCCCGGTGTCGCTGCCCTTGAGCCGCGCGGTGTCCAGGCCGGCCCGTTCGAAGGTCTCCCAGGTGACCTCCAGCAACAGCCGCTGCTGTGGGTCCATGGCCAGCGCCTCCCGCGGCGAGATACCGAAGAAGCCCGCGTCGAATTCGGCCGCCTCGTGCAGGAACCCGCCCTGGTCGCAGTAGGTCGTGCCGCGGTGCTCCGGATCCGGGTGATACAGCGCCTCGAGGTCCCAGCCGCGGTCGGCCGGGAACGCCGAGATGCCGTCGCCGCCACCGGAAACCAAGTCCCACAGGCCTTCCGGGGAGCTCACCCCGCCCGGGTAACGGCAGGCCATGCCGACGACGGCCAGCGGTTCGGAATCACTCTCCTCGGCCTCCTGGAGCCGTCGCCGCGTCTCGCGCAGTTCGGCGGCCAGTCGCTTGAAATAGTCGAGCGTGCGCTCGTCGGTGGTCATAGCGGTGGTCCTCCTAGCGGCGACGGAGCCGTGGCGCCGGGCCCGGGTCAGAGTTCGTTGTCCAGCAGGGCGAACATGTCGTCGATGGTTTCCACGTCGAGGTCGGCGTCGTCCTCGCCGTCCGGCCTGGTCCGCTCCTGCCAGAGGGTGACCAGCTTCCGGAGTTTCGCCTCGATTTCCGCGCCCTCGGCAGCCGAGATGTCCACTGTGGACAATTCGGCGGCGAGCCGGTCGATTCCGGCGGTCACCCCGGTTTCCGGTTCGGGGGCCGCGGGGACCACCTCGGACTGCAGGAAGGCGGCCAGCGCGTTCGGGGTCGGATAGTCGAAGACGAGGGTCGCGGGCAGTCGCAGCCCGGTGGCCGCGTCGAGCCCGTTGCGCAGTTCGACGGCGGTCAGCGAGTCGAAGCCGAGTTCGGTGAACGCCCGGTCCGGTTCGATCGCGTCCGGGCCCGCGTGCCCGAGTGCGGCCGCGGCCTGACCGCGGACCACGCCGAGCAGTACCTGTTCCGCGTCCGGCCCGGACAGTCCGGCTAGCCTGCGCTTGAGCCCCTCGGCCGGTGCCGCCGCGGCAGCCGGTGCGGCACGGCGGGCGGACCCGCGCACGAGACCGCGCAGCAGCGGCGGAATCGGGCCCGGTTCGGTGCGCAGCCCGGCAAGGTCCAGTTTCACCGGAACCGGCACCGGTTCGGTGAGCCCGATCGCCCGGTCGAAGAGTTCCAGCCCCTCCGCGGGGGTGAAGCTGCCGACACCGTTACGGCCGATCCGGTCACTGTCCGCCGAGTCGCCCATGCCCTCGGCCCACAGACCGAAGGCGAGCGAGGTGGCGGGCAGGCCGAGGGCCCGCCGGTGCTGGGCGAGGCCGTCCAGGAAGGTGTTGGCCGCGGCGTAGTTCGCCTGCCCCGGCGCGCCGAGCACCCCGGCCGCCGAGGAGAACAGCGCGAACATCGTCAGGGCACGGTCCCGGGTGAGCTCGTGCAGGTTCCATGCCGCATCCACCTTGGGGCGCAACACGTTCAGCAACCGCTCGGTGGTCAGCCCGGTGAGCAGGCCGTCGTCCAGCACTCCGGCCGCGTGGATGACCCCGGTGAGGTCCGGGATCCGGTCCAGCACCGCGGCGAGTGCCCCGCGGTCGGCGGCGTCGCACGGCTCGATCCGCACGGTGGCGCCCAGCCCGGTCAGTTCCGTGGCCAGTTCGGCCGCGCCGGGCGCGTCCGGGCCGCGACGGCTGGTGAGCACCAGATCGGTGATGCCGTGCCGGGACACCAGATGCCTGGCCAGCATCCCGCCCAGTTCCCCGGTACCGCCGGTGATCAGCACGGTGCCGCCGCCCGGGTGACGCGGAACGGTCGGCAGCGGAGTGAGTACACCGGCCTCGAACAAGGCGCTCAGCTCCTCCCATATCCGCGTGATCCGGTCCCGGCCCGCGTCGAGCACATCGGCCGTCCGGTCGGTCACACCGGAATCCTGCCCGTCCGGGCCGCTGTCCGGACCGGTCTCCGCCTTGCGCATTTCCACGAGCCGCCCACCGTGCGGTAACAGGCGCCCGGCCGCCCCGGTGATCTCCTCCGGGGGCTCACCGAGCACCACGTCCGCGCCGCGCTCGTCTCCGGTGTCCCGCACCTCGGCGCCGAAGTGCTCCGCCAGCCGGGCGGCGGCCGTCCCGGCCCCGCCCGCCGCGGTGTGGATCAGTACCGACTCCCCTGCCCCGAGTTCCGCGAGGTCGATCAGGGCGTGGTAAGCGGACAGGAACGCCAGCGGCGCCGTGGCGGCCTGCTCGAACGTCCAGCCCTGCGGAACGCGGGCAAGCAGCTCGCGGTCGGTGCGGATGAGCGGCCCGAACCCACCGCGCACCAGGCCCATCACCGGGTCGCCGGGCGACAGATCGGTGACCGCCGAGCCGGTCTCCGCCACCACCCCGGCAGCCGCCCAGCCGATCCGATCCGGATCCGTGCCGAGCGCGGTGCGCGAGGAGCCGGTATCGGCCGCGCGGACCGCGATCCGGACCGAGCGGGGCTCGAGTGCGGCGGACGGGGCCACGGCGCACAGCCGGGCGGCGTGCACGACGCCGTGCCGCACGGCGAGCTGGGTCTCCTCGCCGAACACCGCGAGCGCGGTCTCCACCTCGGACTCCTCGGCATCCAGCAGCACCAGCCGCCCAGGGTTCTCGGACTGGGCGCTGCGCACCAGGCCCCAGACCGCCGCGGCGGCCGGATCCACGTCGTCGGCCGCGGACACCGCGACCGCGTTCTGCGTGCGCACCACCAGCGGCGCCGCCGGTTCCGCATCGGCCAGTTCCGCGTGCAGGCTCGCCAGCACCCTGGTCAGCAACTCGTGGGTGACCACCGGGGTGTCCGCACCATCCGGTACGGCGGAGAGCACCCGCACCTGCGGGACCGGTGCGGGCTCGTTCGCGATCGGGACCCAGTCCAGCCGGTACAGGTCGGCGGAACTCGATGGTCCCGGCTCGGTGATCTCGCGCAGCGCAAGCGATCCGACCGTCAGGACCGGGGCACCGGCCGCGTCGGTCAGCTGCACCCGGACCGTGTCCGTCCCGGCAGCACTGACCCGGACTCGGGCGGCCGTCGCCCCTACCGCGTGCAGCACCACATCCCGCCACTGGAACGGAAGCCGGGTGGCGTGTGGATCCGCCGAGGGCAGCAGGCCGATCGCGTGCAGCGCGGCGTCGAGCAGTGCCGGGTGCAGGCCGAACCGGGCAGCGTCCTGGTGCAGCGCGGCGGGCAGTTCGAGCTCGGCACAGACATCCTCGCCGATCCGCCAGGCGGCGCGCAGTCCCCGGAACGCCGGACCGTAATGCAGCCCGGCCTGGGCCAGCTCCGTGTACAGCTCGGAGATCTCGAGCGCCTCGGAACCGGGCGGTGGCCAGGCCCCGTCCCCGGCGACCGGATGGGTCTCCGCGCTGCCGAGCAGTCCGCTCGCGTGCGCTGTCCACGGTTCGCCGGCGAGCGCGTCCACGGGTCGCGTGTGGACCGAGACCGGGCGGCGGTCCTCGGCGTTCGGGGCGCCGACCACGACCTGCACCGCCAGGGCACCGCGCTCCGGCAGCACCACCGGCGCGGCCAAGGTCAGCTCGGCCAGCTGCCCGTAGCCCAGTTCCGCTCCGGCCCGCACGGTCAGTTCCACCAGGGCCGCCCCGGGCACCAGCACGGTGTCCCGCACCGCGTGGTCGGCCAGCCAGGGCGCCGCCGTGCGGGACAACCTTCCGTAGGCGATCAGTCCGTCATCGGCGGCGGTCGAGGACATCGCGGCGAGCAGCGGGTGCCCGGTGGAGGTCAGCCCGAGCCCGGCCGCGTCACCGGTGTCGGCTGGCGCCTCGAGCCAGAAACGCTCCCGCTGGAACGCATAGGTCGGCAGCGCGACCTCGCGGGCCCCGGTCCCCGCGAAGAACGCGGTCCAGTCGACCTCCGCGCCACCGGCCAGCAGCCGGGCGAAGGCGGTCTCCGCGGTCTCCGGTTCCTCGCGGTCCTTGCGCAGTACCGGAACGAACACGGCTTCCGGGGCGCTTTCGGTCCCGGCTGCCGAGAGCACCCCGTCGGGCCCCAGCTCGGCGAACCGGGTCACTCCGGCCGCGGCGAGTGTTCCGATGCCCTCGGCGAACCGCACCGGTTCCCGGACATGGCGCACCCAGTAGGCCGGATCGGTCAGCTGCTCGGCGAGCCGGCCGGTGACGTTGGAGACGACCGGGATGGACGGCTCGGCATAGTCGATCGAGCGCGCCACGGTTTCGAATTCCGCCAGCATCGGCTCCATCAGGACCGAGTGGAACGCGTGCGAGACGGCCAGTTCCTTCGTGCGGTGGCCGCGTTCGGCAAGGGCAGCGGCCGCGGCCCGCACCGCGGTGTCCACACCGGACAGGACAACGGATTCCGGTCCGTTGACCGCGGCCAGCCCGACCTCTGCGGAGCAGAACTCGGTGGCTTCGGCCTCGCTGGCCTGCACCGCGATCATCGCCCCACCGGCGGGCAGCGCCTGCATCAGCCGTCCACGGGCCGCCACCAGCTTCGCCGCGTCCGCGAGGGAGAACACCCCGGCCACGTGTGCCGCGGCGATCTCCCCGATCGAGTGCCCGGCAAGGAAATCCGGCCGGATACCCCAGGATTCCAGCAGCCGGAACAACGCCACCTCGACCGCGAACAGGGCGGGCTGGGCCGTTCCGGTGCCGTCGAGCGTTTCGGCATCCGGGATGGCGCGAACCTCCGGCAGCAGGGCGAGCACTTCGTCGTACGCGGCGGCGAACGCCGGGAAGGCTTCGTAGAGCCCGGATCCCATGCCCATCCGCTGCGATCCCTGCCCGGTGAACAGGAACGCCAGCTTCCCTTCCTTCGCCCGGCCGGTGACCATCCGGTCCGCACCGCGTCCCTCGGCGAGTGCGGTCAGCCCGGCGCGCAGCGTCTCGGTGTCCCCGGTGAGCACGGCGCGCCGCTCGAACGCGGTGCGCGTGGTCGCCAGCGAATACGCGATGTCGAGCCGGTCCGCGGAGTCGAGTGTGTCCAGCAACCGCCCGGCCTGGGCGGACAGCGCCTCCTCGGTCCGGGCGGAGAGCAGCCACGGCAGCAGCGCGGGCGTGGACACCGTGCGCGCGCTCTCCGGTCGTTCCGGTGCCTGTTCCAGGATCACGTGTGCGTTGGTGCCGCTGATCCCGAACGAGGACACCGCCGCCCGCCGCGGGCCATCGCCCCGTGGCCACGCGTGTTCCTCGGTCAACAGTGCGACGTTGCCGGATTCCCAGTCCACGTGCGGAGAAGGCTCGTCCACATGCAGCGTTCTGGGCAGCGTCCCGTGGCCGATCGCCTCGACCATCTTGATGATCCCGGCGATACCGGCGGCCGCCTGCGTATGCCCGATGTTCGACTTCACCGAACCCAGATACAGCGGATCCTCCCGGTCCTGACCGTAGGTCGCCAGCAAGGCCTGCGCCTCGATCGGATCCCCCAGGGCCGTGCCGGTGCCATGCGCCTCGACAGCGTCCACAGTGGACGGCTCAACACCCGCATTACCCAAGGCCGCACGAATCACCCGCTGCTGCGCGGGACCGTTCGGCGCGGTCAGTCCGTTCGAAGCGCCGTCGGAGTTGATCGCCGAGCCCTTGACCACCGCGAGCACCCGGTGCCCGTGGCGTTGCGCATCGGAAAGCCGCTCCAGCAACAGGAATCCCGCCCCCTCGGCCCAGCTCGTGCCATCGGCGGCACCCGCGAACGGCTTGCAGCGCCCGTCCGGAGCCAGACCACGCTGCCGGGAGAACTCGATGAACGGATTGGGACTGGACATCACCGCCGCACCGCCGACCAGGGCCAGACCGCATTCGCCCGAACGCAGCGCCTGCGCCGCCCAGTGCAACGCGACCAGCGAGGAGGAACATGCCGTGTCCACCGAGACCGCCGGCCCCTCGAGGCCGAAGGTGTAGGCGACCCGGCCGGACAACACGCTGCCCGCGCTTCCGGTGCCCAGCAGTCCTTCCATGCCTTCCGGGGTCGCGGAAAGCCGTGAGGCGTAGTCGTCGTACATCACCCCGGCGAACACCCCGGTGGCACTGCCACGCAGCGAGACCGGATCGATTCCCGCCCGCTCGAACGCTTCCTGTGCGGTCTCCAGCAGCAGCCGCTGTTGCGGGTCGAGGGTGAGCGCTTCGCGTGGCGAGATACCGAAGAACTCCGCGTCGAATTCGGCGGCCTCGTGCAGGAATCCGCCCGCACGGGTGTAGGAGGTCCCGGGATGATCCGGGTCGGGGTCGAACAGCCGGTCCAGATCCCAGCCACGGTCGGCGGGGAAGCCGGTGATGGCGTCGGTGCCCTCGGCGACGAGTCGCCACAGGTCCTCGGGCGAGCGGACCCCGCCGGGGAAGCGGCAACTCATCGACACGATCGCGATGGGTTCGTCCGGTTCGCTCCGGCGCTCCCGTGTCCCGGAAGTCCCGGTGTCCGCACCGACCAGTTCGGTGCGGACATGGGCGGCCAGTGCCGTCGGGCTCGGATGGTCGAACACCAGTGTCGCGGGCAGCCGCAGCCCGGTCGCCTCGCCGAGCCGGTTGCGCAGTTCCACCGCGGTGAGCGAGTCGAAACCCAGCTCGGTGAACGCGCGCCCGGCTTCGATCGATGCGGCGCTGTGCCCGAGAACGTTCGCCACCTGTCGCCGGACCAGTTCCAGGAGGTGGCTGTGCTGGTCCGCGGCGGACAGTCCGCGGAGTGTGGCCGCCAATCCCTCGGCGGCCGCCGCATTGGCCGCACCACGCCGGTTCGGCACCCGGACCAGTCCGCGCAGCACCGATGGTGGCTCCGCGGTGCGGGCCAGGGAACGCAGCACGGGCAGGTCGAGTTTGACCGGTACCGGTACCGGGGTCTCGACGGTCAGCGCCGCGTCGAAGAGCGCGAGCCCCTCGGCCTCGGTCAGCGCGCCGAACCCGGACCTGGCGAGCCGGTCCACATCGGACTGTCCGCCCATGCCGTCCGCCCACAGGCCATAGGCCACCGAGACCGCGGGCAGTCCCTCGGCGCGGCGGCGGCGGGCGAGGTCGTCGAGCAGCGCGTTGGCGGCGGCGTAGTTCGCCTGGCCGGGGCCGCCGAGAATGCCGGAGACCGAGGACAGCAGCACGAACCGGGTCAGCGAGCGTTCGCGGGTCAGCTCGTCCAGGATCCGGGCCGCGTCGGCCTTCGGCCGCAGGACGGTCTCGAACCGCTCGGGGGTCAGCTCGGTGAGCACGCCGTCGTCCAGAATCCCCGCGGCGTGCACGATTCCGGTCAGGTCCTCGATGCCGTCGAGTAGCTCGCGCATCGCGACCCGGTCGGTGACATCACAGGCCACGACCTCGGCGCCCAGTTCCTCGGCCAGCTCGGCGGCTCCGGGTGCCTCCGGGCCGCGGCGGCTGGTGAGCACCAGCCTGCCGACCCCGTGCACGGTGACCAGGTGGCGGGCGATCGCCGCACCGACGCCGCCGGTCCCGCCGGTGACGAGCACGGTGCCCGGGCCCCAGCCGGTGGGCTCGCCCGGCCGCGTCCGGGTCAGCCGGGGTACTTCGGCGTTCCCGTCCCGGATGCGGACCTCGGGTTCACCGGTGGCCAGCGCGGTGGCCACATCCTCGCCGTCCAGGATGACGAGGCGGTCCGGGTTCTCCGATACCGCGCTGCGGGCCATGCCGCGCACGGCCGCCCCGGCCGGGGAGTCCCCGGTGCGCAGCACGAGCCGGGACTGCGCGAACCGTGGGTCGGCCAGGAAGTCCTGCACGATCCGCAGAGTCGCGGCAAGTGCTTCGTGCGGTTCGGTCTCGGGGACGGTGTGCACGACGGCGGCGGGAGCCGCCGCGCCCGGGTCTTCGCGCAGCGCAGCCTCGATCGGGACGAACGCGGCGGGTTCGCCTGCCGGTTCTGCGTTGACCCAGTCCAGTTCGTACAGCGAGTCCGCATCCGATCGGGCCGGGAGCTGCGCGGTGCGCACCGTGACGGTGCCGAGCGTGGCCACCGGTGTTCCGCCGGCGTCGGTGGCGAGCACCGAAACGTTGTCGGTTCCCCGTTTCTCGGTCCGGACTCGCAGCGCGGTGGCTCCGGTGGCGTGCACGGCGACCCCGGCGAAACCGAACGGCAACCGGCCGCTTTCCCCTGCCAGCAGCGCGATCGTGTGCAGGGCGGCGTCCAGCAGCGCCGGGTGCAGCCCGAAGCCGTCGACCTCGGTGTGTTCCGGCAGGGCCACCTCCGCGAGGACGGTGTCCCCGTCCCGCCAGGCAGCGGTGAGCCCGCGGAACGGCGGCCCGTAGTCGAGCCCCGCGGCGGACATGTCCGCGTAGAAGCCGTCCAGCTCGATCGGTTCCGCGGCGGGTGGCCATTCGCGCAGCCCCTCCGGTGCGGCCCGGTCGGCGGCGAGGGTGCCGCTGGCGTGTTCGGTCCAGTCGCCTTCTTCGACGCGGGAGTGGATCGACACCGGGCGGTGTCCGGCCGTATCGGCCTCGCCCACCAGGACCTGGACCTCGATCGTGCCGCGCTCGGGTAGCACCAGGGGTGCGGCCAGGGTCAGTTCCCGGACCGTCGCGCAGCCCGCTTCGTCGCCGGCACGGATCGCGAGTTCGAGCAGTCCGGTCCCGGGAACCAGAACCTCGCCGAACGCGCGATGTCCGGCCAGCCACGGGTGGGTGGCCGCCGAGAGTCGTCCGGTGAGTACCCAGCCGTCCCGGTCGGCGAGGGGCACCGCGGCACCCAGCAAGGCGTGCCCGGCCGACCGCAGCCCGGCCGCGCGGACGTCCGCCGCTCCGGTTCCGGTGGCCAGCCAGAATCGTTGCCGCTCGAACACCGAGGTGGGCAGGTCGACCGTTCGGGCACCGGTGGGCCGCAACACCGCAGCCCAGTCGACCGGCACTCCGCGGGTGTGTGCGGCGGCCAGGGTGGTGACCGCGGAACCAGCCTCCTCGCGACCGTCGCGCAGGAAGGAGGCGGCGAAGACCTCGTCTCCGGTCAGCGCGGTGAGCACCGCGCTGGGCCCGATTTCCAGGTATTTCGAGACACCGGCCGCGGTGAGCCAGGACAGTCCGTCGGCGAACCGGACGGTGGCGCGGACATGCTCCACCCAGTAGTCCGGTTCGGCGATCCGCTCGGTCCGCTCTCCGTCCACGGTGGACACGAACGGGATCCGGGGGGCGGAAAACTTCAACTCCCCCACCGCCGCGGCGAATTCGGCGAGCATCGGCTCCATCAAGGCCGAATGAAACGCATGCGACACCTCCAGCCGCTTCGACCGGCGACCCGCGAACCGGTCCACCACAGCCGAAACCGCACCATCCACACCAGACAACACAACCGACTCGGGCCCGTTCACCGCCGCCAACGAAACCTCATCCGAGAGAAACCCGGCAACCTCAGCCTCGCTGGCCTGCAAAGCGACCATCGCCCCACCCTCGGGCAACGCCTGCATCAACCGACCACGCGCCTCCACCAGCGTGGCCGCATCCTCCAACGGCAGCACCCCGGCAACGTGGGCTGCCGCGATCTCACCAATCGAATGCCCAGCAACGAAATCCGGCCGAACACC
>NZ_JALM01000033.1 GCF_000737195.2 Sciscionella sediminilitoris | reverse complement strand
AAAAGTGCGACAGAGCCGTTGATATGACAGGCCCAGTGCGCCAGAGCCATTATCTGGACAGACCCCTTGGCGAGCCATGGGGCACGGTCAGGGTGTGCATCGCCGGAAACACCGTTACCCTGATAGACCCTTACCGCGACAGACCCCGCCACCGTGGCGGGCGGGACGGTGGTCAGCGGCTGGTGGCCAGGGTCCGCAGTCGGTCCAATGTCTGGTGAATGATGTTTTGTAGGTCTTGATCGTCGGTGGCGGTGGCCCATCGCGAGAAGGCGACGCGGAACACGGCGATGCTGGTTTCGGCGGCCAGGCTGGCCTCGACGTCGCCGATGCCTCGCTGTCGCAACCTGTCGGCCAGGGCGGCTGACAGGGAGGTGAGCTTGATCAACTCGCGTTCGCGGAGATCGGCGTTGGCCATGATCACGGCCTGTCGCTTTCGTGCGAGCTCGCGGTCGCCACCCACCATCTGGGCCACGGTGTCGAGCACGGCCGCGACGGCATCCAGCGCCGACGTCGTGGCAGGCAGGCCGTCGAGAACAGTCAGCGCCTTCTCTTCCAGGTCAGCGGAATCGTCGAAGAGGACCTCGCGTTTGTCGGCGAAATACCGGAAGAAGGTGCGGGCGGTGACACCCGCCTGTTCGGCTATGTCGGTCACCATCGTCTGTTCGAAGCCGCGCTCAAGATAGAGCGACAGTGCGGCCTCGCGTAGCCGGTCACCAGCTCCAGGCTTCCACCGTCCCATGCCGCGAGTGTAGGTGATGTCACCTCGTGACACATGGCTCCACTCAGCGCGATGTCACTCAATGACATCACCGTGGTAGAGTGATGTCATTCGATGACATCAGCTTGTGGAGGGCCTGATGAAGCGCATCCAGTACCACCAGTACGGCGGCCCCGAAGTCATGCGCCTGGAGGATTTCGAGCCGGCTCCTCCTGGTTCGGGCGAGGTTCTGGTCCGCGTGCGGGCAGCCGCGGCCAATCCGATGGACTGGGGCATCCGCGGCGGCGCCATGAAGGTGGTGACGGGGCGGAAGTTCCCGCGCGGACTGGGCTATGACTTCGCGGGTGTTGTCGAGGCGGTCGGCGAGGGCGTCACTCGGCTCGCCGTCGGCGACGAAGTGCTCGGCGGGACGTCGATCAAAGCATCGGGGGCTTTCGCCGAGATGGTGCTGGCCGCGGAGAAAGGGGTGGTGAAAAAGCCCGGGAACCTCTCCTTCGAGGAGGCTGCCGCCATCCCGACCGTTGGTCTCACCGCACTCCAGGCCGTGGTCAACAAGGGAAAGCTGCAGCCAGGTCAATCGGTCTTCGTCAACGGCTGCCTCGGTGGAGTCGGCCGAGCCGCCGCCCAGATCGCGCTGGCGCACGGCGCCGCAGTGGGAGGCAGTTGCCGTGATACTGCCACACACGACGCGCGCGATCTCGGTCTCGACCCGATCGTCGAATTCGGCTTCGATCCGGCGACGCTGCGCGGCCGGTTCGACCTCGTCGTCGACACTGCCGATACGCTCCCAACGGACGCTGCGAAAAAGATGCTCAGGCCGGGCGGGCGCATCGTCGGTATCCACCCCAGCCCCGCGAGCATCGCAAAGAGCGCACTCCCGGGCCCGTACAACGTCTTGATCACCAGGCCCGTCACCGCAGACCTCGAGGAGGTCGCACAAGCCGCCGGACGCGGCACAATACGGGTGCGGATCGCCCGCACGGTGCCGCTCCCCGAGGCCATCAAGGCACTCACCGAACTCGAGCGCGAAGGCACCCCCAAAGGCGGCAAGCTCATCATCACCACCACCACCTGACCCTCACATCCGCCCACCTCTCGGCCTTCCCTTCGGCGCGGAACCTTTGCGGCAGCATCAGCCCGCGTGCCCGCAGGATCCGGGCGACGATCGAGGTCGATACCCGGTGCCCGTCGGCGCGGAGCAGGGCGGCGATCTTGCAGTGGCCCCACGCGGGCCAGGCCGCGGCGTACTTGACCGCGACCGGTCGATCCGCTCGCAGGCCGGGTGCGACAAAGGGCCCTTGACGGGCAGTTCGTGCCGGGTGCGGGCGAGCCGGCGCCGGTAGCTCCGCTCCGGAATACCGGCCAGCGGGCGAATCGGGTGACCGGCATCCGGTATTGGTTCCTTAGGGCTTCATGCTGGGGAAGGGGTCCGCTGGACCTGTTCGCCGCTCTCTGTCGGATCCGCACGTGCACCGTCGTCTCCACCGGCGTCGGCTTGAGTTGCTGGTTCGCTGTCCGCGACCGGCGCACCTCCGCGGTCCCAGCCTGTCCATCCGGGCCCGGTGGGGTGCGCTGCTCCAGCCGCGCGATGCCCGCAGCGACGAACCAATCCCGCCAACGGGCAATCGTGTATTCCGCTACGCCGTACCGCCGGGCCGCCTCGGCGATCGAAAACTCATGCCCGAGCACGGCCTGCACCTTCTGCTCCACCGACAACCGCGGAGCACCCTTTGCCCGCTCATACCGCCTGCCACCTCCTTGGAGTTTTCGGGGGTTCCGCGCGGCGGAACCACGGATCGACAGGTCCTACCGGTCCTTCTACGGTTGCCGACACAGTCATGGTCCCCGAGGGATCCGCTTCGGATGATTGTGAGGTTCGTTCGTGAGTACTCGTACTTCGATCGCGTCGGAAAGACCTGTACCGGACGCTTTCTCCGGGGATCGTTGGTTCTATCCCGATGTTCTTGCCGACGACATGCGCTCCAGCGCCATACCGTCGGAGAAGATTCCTGAGGCGCTTGCGGTCACGTGGGAGTACAACCGTTGCGTGGTACCCGAGTACACCAACTGGGACCGTTACATCGCGCTCGCTCGACTCGGCGGCATTGCCATCGTCGCCGAGTACAACGGTGCCCTACTCGATGTCGTCAATGACCCTTGCCCGCTCGGCTATGACATCGACGAACAACTCGATATCTTGTTCGGCGGCACATCGATGCGCGAGCCCATGGGCCGCGAATATCGTGCGTCACTGCTGTTCATGACCGAAAAGGCCAGCAACCGACGCGGTTCGCGGCTGTATCAGCGCTATGCCGAGGCGCTTGCTCATTCTCCCGCCGACTACTTTCGCATCCGTGACTGCGATGGCATGTTCCGCTTCTACCTCAATGCGGCAATCGCCTGCAATGACAGCGAAAACTGGCTCTCCGAGCCGGAATACCGGGCACTGATGGAGGTTGCCGCCACGTTGTACGACAGCGTGGCCTTCCACAAGCACCGCGCGGAGGGCGAGATCTGCAATGTCTTCGCGTACGCCGACCCCCAACTCCGGCAGGACGCCTACCGGGCCAACCGCGAAGTCCTCTGGGCGCTGGATGCGAACTGGTCTCATCGGCCGGATCGGCGTGCGGCTGTGCAATTCTGCCGCTTCGTCGGCGGACCCATCCACCTCATGATGCGCCGGTACCGGTTCGTCGAGGATGGCCTGATGGCCGGACGGCCGGAGACGCAAGCGGTGATCGACGAGGCCCGCAAGAACTTCAAGCTCTGGTACCGCAGCGATCCGCGCACGGCGGAGGACTTCGAAGAACGCTACACACAAGTCATGACACTGCAAGATCGCCTGCTGTTCGACGGTTTCGCTGAGATGCTCGAGCGGCCGGACGAAGAAAAGTGTCCGGACTGCATACGCAAGGAGTTCTACGGTACCGCTGAGCTTGGCGAGTTTTCCGGCGTTGGACTGTGCCCGGCTTGTCGTGAAAGGTGGGGCGATCACCTGCGCACCATCGCTGATCGAGCTGGTGCAGTCCTTCCTCTGTCGCCGCCGCGGTAACTCACAGTGCAACCTCGCCCGCGGCGACGGTGAGCCGGTCGCGCTACTCGCGCTTGCGGCTTCCCAGTACTCCATGGGGCTGTCCGGGGTGGTGCTGTAGAAGGACGCCGATAGACCCGCGTGTGTTGCTGCCGTTGGCCATGCGCGCAGCGCAGGACGGCTTATGTCCCGAATGGTGACACGGAAGGCCTCTTTTCCGATGTGGACCTGCGGCTGGCCTGTCGGCGCGACGATCAGAGCCCCGCGCTCTTGGCGGTTCTGGAAGCGGTACTCGAACTCGAGGGCCGGTCGGTGGATTGAACGAGACTCACGTGACCATGACCCTTGTTGGGGCCGCGAAAACTGCGTCCGCTCACACGTGACGTTGAGGCGCTCTCGTACTCATTCGGACGCTGCTACGCGATGTTTCTCGCCTCTCCGGCGGCGAGGACGATTCGATTACTGTCTACCGCGCGATACGCACGGCAGGCGCCGACAGCGGTTCGATCCGAAAGCAGCGCCACATCGCGTCTTGCCGCCCATCCCTGACATTCAGGTGGTCAGCAGATCTGGCTTCACCCGTGGGGCTGTCAGATCAACCCGTTACGGACCCTCCGGCGGTAACATCGAAAGGATCCCTCATTCCTGTGCCCGCTGACGGTATTGGTAATAGCTGGCTTGGTTCGGCCACCTGTCCACAAAAGTGACCGTTCGGACAGTGGATGTCAGATCAGGAGCCTTGGGAGTATTGATCGTTGATGATGTTCGCGAGTTCCGGGTATTCGTTGAATCGGCGCTGGTGCAGTGTGGCGATCTTGTTGCCGAGTTCGGGGTCTAGGTCGTCGGTGATGTCGAAGGAGAGGAACTGGTCGAGTAATGGCCAGCCGATTCGGTCGGTGTGCAGATGAGTGGGGTGGATGAGGTAGTTCCAGTAGCTGTCGAGGTCTTCGATCAGGTAGGTGGCGCCCCATTCGTATTCGCCGCCGTGGTCGCGGCCGACGATGAAGGACCGCACTTCTGGAATGGAGCGGCCTTGGTGGCGCAGGCTTTCCAGGACCTGCTCACGCTGTTCTGCGGTGACATCGGGCCTGAAGGTGAATCGGATGCTGTGATGAATCACGGCTTGCCTTTCTTCGACATGGTATTGCCGACCCCGGTCGGCAATACCATGCTAACGCGCTTGAAGGTTGCATCAACTGCGATGGTTTTCAATGCTGTTGATTGCCGCCGATCGACATCGGTGATTGAGTCGTTGGCAGAGGATATGCTGTGCCTATCAGTACGAGGCTGGTGGTGACCGCGTTCCGTGCCGTGCTGACCGTGTGGACACTGCGGTGTTCGGTGCGGTGGGTGGTTACTGCGCTGGTTCGCCTGCCAGCAGGGCGCGGGAGATCGCGGCGGCGGTCGCCGTGACATCGGCCGAGAGTTCCTCGGCGACGGCTCTGGTCAGCCGGAACGACGGCGCGCCAATGGCGACGGCGGCGACGAGCGTTTCTCCTGCCCCGAAAATGGGCGCGGCCAGTGAGTTCAGTCCGGGTTCCCGTTCCTCCTCGGTGAAGGCCCAGCCCTGTTCGCGGACCTGGTCGAGCAGCTTCTCGAGCACCTGCGGGTCGGTGATGCTGTGTTCGGTGTAGCCGGGTAACCCTTCTTCGAGTACCGCCTGATGGGCCTGTTCGTCGTAGGCCATCAGCACTTTCCCGGCCGCGCTCGCCTGCAGCGGCAGGATTTGGCCTATGTAGCCGCGGTAGATGATGGAGTGCGTGGATTCGGCGCCGAGCACGGAGACCCGGTTAGTGCCCTGGCGGACGTAGATGCCGCAGGATTCCCGGCTGCGGTCGCGCAGCGCGGTGATGTGCGGTCCGGCCGCGGCGAGCAGATCGGATCCGGCTTTCGCCGCCGCGGACCAGGCGGTGACACGCAGGCCGATGCTGTACTCCTGTCCCTGACGCTGGAGCAGGTTCTCGCCGACCAGGGTGCGCAGGATGCGTGCGACGGTCGAGGTCGGCATGCCGGTGGCCTGAACGATGTCGGAGGCGCGCAGCCTCGGGGTCGTAGCGGAGAAGCAGTCGAGTATCTGTGCTGACTTGCGCACGACCTGCACCGAACCGCCGTCGGTTCGTTCCCGATCGGGTGGCACGTTGACGACCTCGCTTCCCACAGTGCGGCAATAGTTGCCGCTAAGTGGCCAAACTTGCATGCCGCTGTCCCCCCTGTCAAGCCCTTGACAGACATCTCAGGTTGTTAGCAGTCAAGCCGCGACGGCGAGTGGAGGTGGAAAGGCCTGATGTTCGTCGTAGAGGCAGCGCGTTTGCAGGCAGTGGTGGAGCTGTCCGAGGAATTTGTTGAACAGGTGGCGTTGGGCTTGGTGGTTCCAGTCTCCGGCGGCGCGGCGAGCGTCGAAGTGACGTCTCGCCCCTGGCGAGGCGCGCAGCGACGAGAGTGCCCAGACCGGTCCGACCGCTGCCAGGCGCCGGTTTTTGATGTGCCGGTGCAAGACAACGGTTTTTCGGCCGCTGGCGCGGGTGATCGGCGCGGATCCGGCGTAGGCTTTCAGGCCGCGTGGGTCGGTGAAGCGAGTTCGGTCGTCTCCGATTTCGGCGAGCACCCGGGCGCCGGCCAGCAACCCGAGACCGGGGAAACTGGTGATGATCTTGGCGTCCGGGTGCTGTTCAAAATGTGTCCGCGCGGCCTCCGCCAGGTCGTCGGCGGCACCGCAGGCGGCCTCGAATTGGCTCAGCAGAGCGGAAAACTGAATACCCATCGCATTCTCCACCACGGGTGGCTGCCGCAACCGCTCCGCCCGGAAGATCCCATAGAGCCGGTCGACGTCGGTATCGACGTTGCGGCGTCGCCCGGATTTGGTCAGCAACGTTCGCAGTCGTGTTCGGGTCAGCTTCGCCGCGAGCGCGGGTGTCGGGGCGGCCGCGAGGACGGTGCGGGCGTCCCGGCGGGCCAGGCCTTTCTCGGGCTGTCCGGCGAACGCCTCCAGCGCGGCCGGGTAAAACTCCTTGAGCAGCGACCGCAGTTGGTTGCCCAGCTGCTGACGGGCCCAGACCGCGTCCTGCTGCGCGCGTGCCAGCACCCGGACAGCCTGGGCGAGGTCGGTGTCGGCGGGCATTGGCCGGTGCGCGTCGACGTCCTGGCGGATGATGTTGGCCAGCATGACCGCGTCCGCGGCGTCGGATTTCGCGCCCGAAACCTGGTGCCGGGCCCGATACCGCGACGCCGAGAGTGGGTTGATCGCGTAAATGGTGCGACCGGTCGCGCGCAACGTCGAGGCGAGCAGCCCGTGGTCGATTTCGATCCCGACCGGGATCTGCGCCTCGGGGGTGTCACCGGCCTCGGCCAGCAGGTCCAGCAGACAGGCGAACCCGGCCGCGTCGTCGCCGATGCGGGCTTTCGCGACCACGGTGCCGGTGTCGTTGATGATGGCGACATCGTGGTGGGAGTTGGCCCAGTCGATGCCGCAGAACAGTGTCAAGCTGTCACGTCTCCTTTAGTGTTTCTGCTGTTCACGGGTCCAGGCAGGGTCACGCAGCGCCCTAATCGCGGGACTCGATGGTCCGTCATCTCAGTAGCCGTTCGTGACTCCAGCACACCGCAGGAACCTCGTTCTATCGAAGAGCTCACGGCTCGGGAAAACACGAGAAGAGGTCACCTCCTGCGGCGGACTCGAGCAACGACATCCCAGCACCACGATCGCTGGTCCACCGGCAGACGCGCCGTTCTGTCAGAAGTCGTCGAACGACGGGGAGGACCCAGGCGTCGCCCACCGGAGGACCAGCGCCAACCGACTCGATTACAAGCCGGAAGAACCATCACTACAACCGATTAGGGGGGACACTTCATCGGAAAGTGAACCGCATTGTGGCAATCATGCTCACGATGCAGCATTGCGAAGGAGTGGTTTCGTGTCGGAGATCCGTTCCCGGTTGCGGGAGCTGCTTGCCGAGCGGTCTGCGGTGGTGGCGCCCGGCGTGTTCGACGGGCTGTCCGCGGCATTGACGGTGAGCGCGGGGTTCCGTGCCGGCTACCTGTCGGGCGCGGCTGTCGCGGCGGTGAACGGGCTGCCGGACGTCGGCCTCGCTACGCAGACGGAGTTCGTGCAGCAGTTGTCGCTGGTTTCGTGCAGGATGGACGTCCCGGTCATCGCGGACGCGGACACCGGCTTCGGTGATGTCACGCACGCCTACCGCACGGTCCAACTCTACGAGCGGGTGGGTGCCGCGGCGATCCAGCTCGAGGACCAGGAGTTCCCGAAGCGCTGCGGTCACCTCGACGGCAAGCGGGTCGTGGACGCCGAGGAGTTCGCCCGCAAGATCGAAGCCGCCGCGGCGGCCCGGCGCGATCCGGAAACGGTGCTGATCGGGCGTACCGATGCCTGTGCCGTGCACGGTTTCGATGAGGCGGTGCGGCGGGTCAACCTGTACGCCGAGGCCGGTGCTGATCTGGTGTTTCTCGAAGCACCGGGCTCGGTCGACGAGGTGCGGCGGGTGCCTGCCGAGGTGACGGCGCCTGCGTTGTTCAATCTGGTTCCGCGCGGCAAGACGCCGCAGGTCGAATTGGCCGAGCTCGCCGAACTCGGCTACGCGCTGGTGATCATGCCAGGCCTGTGCGTGGGCAGCGCGGCTGCCGCGATGCGTGCCGCGCTGGAACGTGCGAGGCACGGAGACGTGGGTACGGATGGGCAGGATTCGCCGCGCGGCATGTTCGACGCGCTCGGCCTGCCGTTCTGGGAAAATCTGCGGGAGCGCTACGCGGGGCAGGCCGCCGATGCGTGAGACGCTGATCCAGAAGGTACTCGGCCGGGCATCGGGCGGGCGCGCGGAAATCGGGGAGATCGTCGTTTGCGAGGTGGACCTGACCGCGCTGATCGACATCCAGTTCGCCCATGACCGGCTCGCCGATGTGGTCAGCGTCGCGGATCCGGACCGGATCGCGATCGTGTTCGACCACGCTGTCCCCGCCCCGTCGATACGCGATGCGGAATCCGGCCGCAGGGCGCGAGCCTTCGCCGCCGAACACGGCATCCGGAAGCTGTTCGACCTGGGACGGCACGGCATCGTCCACCAGGTACTCGCCGAACAGGGGCTCGCCAGGCCGGGCTGGGTGGTCGCCTGCACCGATTCGCACACCTGCGCGGCCGGCGCCGTCGGTGCGGCGGCGCGCGGGCTCGGCCCCGCCGAGGTGCTCCAGATCGTATGCACCGGGCGGACCTGGCATCAGGTTCCCCCCACCGTCCACTATGCCCTCAGCGGGCGGAAAAGCCCGTGGGTCAACGGAAAAGACATCTTCCTGCACATCGCGGGTCAGTACGGCGACGCAACGGGGCACGCCGTCGAGTTCGGCGGTCCTGGCCTTGCCGAACTGCCGATGACCGACCGGCGGACCATCGCGACCCAGGGAGCCGAGATCGGCGCGGACTTCACGATTTTCCCGGCCGACCAGCGCTGCCTGGACTATGTCGCTGCCGCGGTGCCGGATGCCGAACCGGCACCGGTGTGGCCGGACGAGGACGCCGAATACTCTGCGGTGCGCGGGATCGGGCTGAGCGGCATCTCGCCGATGGTCGCCAGGCCGGGCACCGTGATCGAGAACGCCGGACCGGTCGGGGAGCTCGCCGGTACCAGGATAGACCAGGCGTTCATCGGCTCCTGCGCGAACGGACAGCTCGCCGATCTCGAGGTCGCCGCGGAGATCCTGAAAGGACAACAGGTCGCCAGTGGAACGCGGCTGATCGTCACCCCGGCGAGCCAGCAGATCTACCTCGAGGCGTCCAAGCGAGGCCTGCTCGCCGACCTCGTCGAGGCGGGGGCGACGGTCACCAACCCGACCTGTGGGGCCTGTTTCGGCTATCACATGGGCACTCTGGCAGCTGGCGAGGTGTGCATCACCGCGAGCACCCGGAACTTCAAGGGGCGCATGGGAAGTACGGAGGCCGAGGTGTACATGGCCTCACCGGCGACGGTGGCCGCCTCCGCGATCCGGGGCGCCATCAGCGATGTGCGGGAGGTGGCCGCGTGAACCGGATCAGCGGCAGGGCGTGGGTGTTCGGTGATGGGATCAACACCGACGACATGTACCCGGGCTTCGCGATGCGGCTGCCGATCGAAGAAGCGGCACGGCACATGTTCCACGCGAGCAGGCCGGAATGGCCGCAGCTCGTACGTCCGGGGGACATCGTCGTGGCCGGGCGCAATTTCGGACTCGGCTCGAGCAGGCCGGTTCCCTTGCTGTTCCGGGAACTCGGCATCGCCGCACTGGTCGCGGAGCAGTTCAACAGCCTGTTTTTCCGCAACTGCATCAACTACGGCCTTCCCGCTGCGACGCTGCCATCGGCGACCAGCCTGATCGGCGAGGGGGAGACGGTGCTGATCGATCTCGCCGAAGGCAACCTGCGCGCCGGTGAAACGGTCCATCCGATCGCGCCGTTGCCCGAACTGCTGCGTGCGGTGCTCGACGCAGGAGGGCTTTTCCGGCAGCTCGAACTGGACGGCAAACTCCGGCCGGCGAAAGGATGACGATGTCCGACCAGGAAACGGTCCGATGCGTGCTCATGCGCGGCGGCACGAGCAAGGGCCTGTATTTCCACGAATCCGATCTGCCCGCATCTGGACCACGACGGGACCGGCTGCTCAAACGGCTGATGGGCACCCCGGACGTACTGCAGATCGACGGGCTCGGCGGTTCCCGTCCGATCACATCGAAGGTGGCGATCATCGCACCGTCCACAAGGGATGATGCCGATGTGGACTACACCTTCGCGCAGGTCTCGATCGGCGATGACGAGATCGGGTACAACGGCAACTGCGGCAACATCTCGTCCGGGGTAGGGCCGTTCGCGATCGACGAGGGGATCGTTCCGGCCGTCGACGGGATCACCGTAGTGCGGATCCACAACACCAACACCGGGAAAAAACTGGTGGCGCACGTGCCCGTCGAGGACGGGAAGTCCAAAGTGGATGGTGACTTCGCGTTGCCGGGCGTGCCCGGTACCGGCGCGGAGATCGTGATGGACTGGAGCGGTACCGTCGGCGCCAAGACCGGCAAACTGCTGCCGACCGGGAACCCGGTCGATGACATCGAACTGTCCGACGGAACGCGCGTTGCCGTGACCATCTGCGATGCCGGTAACCCCGCGGTCTGGGCGAACGCCGAAGACTTCGGGCTCACCGGTAGCGAACTCAGCGCGGAGATCAACGAGAACACCGCGCTCATCGACCGGGTGCGCGAACTGCGTGGCCGGGCCGCCGTGCTCGCCGGTCTCTGCGCCGACTGGCGTGCGGTGGACAGGCAGTCACCTGGCATCCCGCTTGCCGGACTGGTCGCGGCTCCGGCGGACTACGAGACGCTCAACGGAGCCGATATCGCCGCGCGGGACATGGATCTGCGGATCCGTCTACTGTTCATGAACCGGCTGCACGAAAGCATCGCCGGTACCGCATCGATCTGCCTCGCCGCCGCGTCAAGGGTGCCAGACTCGGTACCGGGAAAGATCAGCGCCAACCGTGCGGATGGCCTGTTGCTTGCCGGGCACCCCTCGGGCATTACCCCGGTGCGCGTCGAGGGCTCGCCTGACCACTTCGGACTGCTCGGGTTCAGCCGAACGGCGCGGCGTCTGATGGACGCTACCGCCTACTATCCGCGTTCCACCTTCTGAGCCAACGGGAGTACGCATGGCAACGTCGCCGATGCGCAGTGAATCCGCGGAAATCGCCGCGAATCTGGATCGCTTACCGGTCGGCTCATGGCATCGGCGCGTCGTCGCCCTGATGGGGATCGGTACCTTCTTCAACTTCTTCGAGGTCGGGCTCGGCAGCCTGCTTGTCACACTGATCCCGTCCCCATGGGCGGAAACCACACTGGACAAGTCGATGGTGATCGGCTCGGCGTTCGTCGGGGAGCTGATCGGCGCGCTAGTGCTCGCCCCCCTTTCGGATCGGTTCGGCCGGCGCAAGATGTTCCAGATCAATCTGCTCGCCTACGCAGGATTCTCGCTGCTGTGCACGCTTTCCCCGACTCTGACGGTGTTCGTAGTGCTGCGGGTGATCGTCGGCATCGGGCTCGGCGCCGAACTGGTACTCGTCGACACCTATCTCGCCGAGCTCGTACCGGCCGCGCGGCGCGGGCTGCTGGTCGGGGTTTGCTATTTCATCGGCTGGCTCGCCATGCCGATCTCGGCGCTGCTGGCCGCGAACCTGCCGCGTCTGCTGGTGGGCCTGGAAAGCTGGCGGTGGCTGCTGATCATCAGCGCGCTCGGCGCCGTCCTGGTCTGGTTCACCAGACGGGGCCTCAGTGAGTCACCACGGTGGCTGGCCGCCAAGGGCAGACGGGCTGAGGCGCTCATGGTACTGCGCAAGATCGGCGGTGATGCGCTTCCCGCCGAGCCGGACCCCGTGTCCACCGCGGAGGCGCAGGAACGCCCGAAGCTGCTTCGCCGCCCGCTGCTCGGCCGGACACTGCTGGCCTGCCTGATCTGGGCCTGCCAGACGATCGGGGTGCTCGGCTTCTCCAGCATCGCGCCACTGGTGTTGATACACAAGGGATTCAGCGTCCTGCACTCGCTTGGCTATACGGCAGCGACGGCCAGCGGCTATCCGATCGGTGCCGCACTGGTCGTATTGTTCGCCGAACGCTTCCAGCGCAAGCATCTGCTGGTGATCTCCTCGGTTCTGGTCGCCGCGAGCGGTGCGCTCTTCGGCCTCGCCAGTTCGGCATGGCTGGTGGTGCTGGCCGGTACGGCGCTCAACGTGTTCAACGTGATCATGGGCAACCTCAGCCATTCCTATACGCCTGAACTGTTCCCGACCTCGGTGCGCAGCACGGCGGCAGGACGAACATATTCCTTGTCCCGCCTGGTTTCCGCCGTGTTCCCGTTCATCACGCTTCCGTTGCTGTATGCCTTCGGCGCCGGTGCCCTCTTCGGCGTCTGCGCGCTGCTCATTCTCGCGATGAGCATCGGGGTCGCAGTGTTCGGACCCCGCACCAATGCCAGGCAACTCGACACGATCTGATCGGAGTGACATGTCCGCGACCGCGAAACTGGCCGAGTTCACGACGAGTGAGTTGCGACTTCCCGAACTGGTCCTGCCCCGGCTGCGCGATCTGGTTCTCGACTACATCGGGATTTCGGCGTTCGCCTCGAATCACGCGGAGAACGTGCTCGCCGTGCGCGCCGCTGTCGATGCGCTCGACCCCGGTGATGGCTCCGCGACGGTGATCGGCGAACCGCGCGGCTACCGCAGTCAGTACGCCGCGCTGCTCAACGGCTGTTACGCGCATTCCCTCGATTTCGATGACACCAACCATCTCCAGGTCGGGCATCCCGGTGCGCCGGTCATCTCGGCAGCGCTTGCTGAGGCCGAGCGCACCGGAGCGGATGGGTCTGCCTTCCTCGAGGCGCTCGCCGTCGGCTATGAGGTGAGCTGCCGGGTTGGTGCCGCGGTCGGGGCAAGTAGTTACGATCGCGGTTTCCATCTGACCTCGACCTCGGGGATTTTCGGGGCTGTCGCGGCGATCGCCCGGCTGCGTTCGTTCGGCAAGGAAACAGTGGAGCACGCGTTCGGGCTCGCGCTGAGCAAAGCCGCAGGAACCATGCAGTACCTGGCGAACGGGGCATGGAACAAGCGGCTGCACCCCGGATTCGCCGCGCACGACGCGCTGGTGTGCGCCACACTCGCGGGAGCGGGCGTGCGCGGGGCCGCCGATGCCATCGACGGACAGTACGGTCTGTTGCGCGGATACAGTGATGATCCCAATCCCGCCGCGCTGATCGAAGGGCTCGGCGAGACGTGGACGCTGCTGGAGACCGCGATCAAGCCGTACCCGTCCTGCAGGTTCACCCATGCCGCCGTCGACGCCGCGCTCGCGCTCCGGGCTCGGGCGCCGGAAACCGAACGCGCACAAGCGGAAATCCGGATCGATCTTTCTCCCACCGCGATGAAGATCGTCGGCGAGCCCGTTGCGGCCAAGCTACGCCCACAGGGGTCGGTCGACGCGCAGTTCAGCGTGTACTTCCAGGTCGCGGCTGCCTGGCTGGACGGGAAACTGGACTGGCAGAGCTACCAGCGTATCGGCGCAGCGGATCTGACTGCGATGACCGACCGGATCAGCACCGAGGTCGGGGATCTGTCCGCGCACGAAACCGTGGTGACAGCACGGATCCACGATCAGGAATACACCGAATCGGTCCCGTTGCCACTCGGCGAACCGGACAACTGGATCGGCGACGCGGCACTGCGCGGGAAGTTCACCGGTCTGGCCGAGCCGGTGTACGGCGCCGATCGCGCCGGGAGGATCGTCCATGCGGTGGCCGAACTGGGTGCGGAAACCGATATGCGGACGTTCATCGCTTCGCTGCGGGCCTGACGCCCCGGCTCTTGTTGCCGGCGTTTCGGTCGTGTGGGGAGGCGCCGTCCTCCGCGCCCGGGCCGCTGGTGTCGTCGTGCAGGGTGCGTTCCCATGCCCGGTAGGTACGGCCCCATTGTTCGAGTTGGTCGGTGATGGTGCGCAGGCTCTCGCCGATTGCGGTGACGGAGTACTCGACCTTGGGTGGTACCTGCTGGTGCACGGTGCGCAGCACCAGGCCATCGGTCTCCAGTTCGCGCAGTTGCCGGGTCAGCATTCTCGCGGTGATGCCGGGAAGGGCCCTGTCGAGCTCACCGAATCGCTTGGTGCCCTCCAGGAGGTGTCGCAGGATGACGAGCTTCCATTTGCCGCCGAGGACCTCCAGTGCGGCTTCGACCGTGCATTCTTCTGCTACGTCGTTGATGCGAGGGTGCACTCGAACCTCCCTGGAGTTCGTCACTATACATTCTGATAGTACAGGTCAAAAAAGACAGTACTTGCCATTTGTGAGTATAAGGCCGAGGCTTTCGGTATGACTTCGATTGAACGTGTGGAACACGACCCGGACTGGTATGAGCCCTACCGCATCTCGCTGGCGATCAAGGCCAACGGTCTGGTGTTCGTCTCCGGTCAGGCAGGGATCGACGAGCACGGTCACACCGTCGGTGCCGGTGATTTCGAAACCCAGGCGCGCAGGGCGTTTCAGAACCTGGCAACAGTGCTCGGCCAGGCCGGTGGAAGTCTCGCCGATGTCGTGAAGGTGACCATCATGGTCACCGACATGAGCTACCTCGACCAGATCGTCCGCCTGCGTGGCGAGTATTTCACCGAACCGTACCCGGCCGACACGCTGTTGCAGGTGGCTGGGCTCGCGCAGCCTGACTGGCTGGTGGAGATCGACGCGATCGCGATCGCCCGATAACCGTGCCCTGCGCACAGCTTGCGGTCGGCAAGTGGTGAGGTGACGGCTGCGCGGCACGCCGGGGTGCGCGCTGTCGAGGGCACGGATTGCCGGTGTGCGGCCGTTGCGGGAACTGCTGTCCGTCCGAATGTCCCGTTACTCGATTGGTTCGAGTTCGAAGACACGAAAGTGATCAAGGAATGCATCCAGAAACATCTGCCGGTACCGCTGATCCGTTGTTCATGCCCGTCACCGTCGGCGGTGTCACGCTGGCGAACAGAGTCGCGGTGGCGCCCATGACCCGGATCAGTGCCACCAGCGATGGTGCGGCGACCGGTCGGATCGCCGGTTATTACGCGCGGTTCGTGCGCGGTGGTTTCGGTCTGGTCATCACCGAGGGACTGTATCCGGATGCCGAACACAGCCAGGGCTATTGGAACCAGCCTGGACTGGCCACCAGCGAACAGGCACAGTCCTGGAGCGAAGTCGTCGGTGCCGTACACGGAGCCGAGGGGGCGATCATCGCCCAGCTCATGCACGCGGGAGGGCAAAGCCAGGGAAACCGTCACAGGGACGACACCGTAGGCCCCTCGGCCATCGTCCCGCGTGGCCGGCAGCTCAGCTTCTACCGAGGCAGTGGCACGTTCCGGACACCACGTGCACTGACCCTGGACGAGATCACCGAGATCCGTCGCGGATTCGTTGCGGCGGCGCGTCGGGCGGTCAGGGTTGGCTTCGACGGGGTGGAACTGCACGGCGCCAACGGGTATCTCATCGACCAATTCCTCACCGACTACACCAACCAGCGGGCCGACCACTACGGCGGCAGCCTGGAGAACCGCCTCCGCCTGGCTGTCGAGCTCTGCGACGACGTGTTGCAGGCCGTGGGTTCCGAGGCCACGGTGGGCATGCGGATCTCGCAGACCAAAGTCAGCGACCCCGCGCACCGGTGGGCAGGTGAAAGCAAGGACGCCGAAACCGTGTTCGGGGTCCTCGGGCGGACCGGACTGCATTACCTGCACACCACCGAACCCGAGGCGACCGCGGCGGCGTTCGACGACAGTCCCGCTACGCTCGCCGAACACGCGAAACGACACAGCGGTACGACGGTCCTGGCGAACGGGGGTTTGACCGACCCTGATACCGCCCGATCGGTCCTCGCCTCCGGGATCGCGGACATCGTGACCCTGGGCAAGCCCGCTCTCGCCGATCGCGATTGGGTCCACGCCGCCCGGGAAGGACGCGAGGTCAGCACACGACCGGTCGCGGATCTGCTCACCCCACTCGCCGACATCAAAGACCTCGAACTCGTCTGAGCACGCAGATACCAGCGCGACGACGCCTTGAGTACACCGATGCCCGGTGCCGCGCTCGTGGGCCGGTTCACGTCGGGTCCCGGCGTCGAGGTGTGATTACCGGTCGCCGCTTCCTTGTCCGCGCACCGGCGGCCGTTGCCCGGCCGGCGGTGGGCCGGGGAACCAGGCCTCGGGTTCTGGCCAGACGAAGTCGGCTGGGATGTCGTAGGTTTCGAAGGTGGTGCCGGTTGCTTCCTCGGTGTCGAAGAAGGCGAAGGCGTTACGGTCGGCGAATCGTCCTGATTGGATCATCGCGAAGCCGCGTTCGGTGAAGGTATCGAGTCGTTGCTGCCAGGGGCGTCCCCCGGCGTCGAACGCGATGTGCTGGATGCCTTCGCCGTGCCGGTCGAGGTATTCCTGGAAGATGGAGGGGCCGTAGAGGGGCTGCATGATTTCCACTGCCATGTCCCCGACATCGGCGAAACAGACTTTGATCGCCCAGTCGGCTTCGGCTCCCTGGTAGGTGCGTTGGGTGACGGTCTCCGAGTCGAAGGTGTAGATCCGCCACGGGCCGATTCCCAGTCGCACCAGTCCTTCCATGGTGCGCTGGTGGTCGCGGGTGACGAAACAGATCTCGATCAGGTTGCCGAGGAAGCTGTTGGACAGCTCGGTCGGGCTCAGCACCGTTGGCCATCCCTCGTCAGGCGAGCCGGGCGGAGAGCTCATGGGGAGCACCTTTCTGTTGTTCTGACGCCAGCAGCGTGGTCCTGGTCGCCGTGGGCAGCTTGTTCAGTCGACGTCGAGGACTGCTTTGCCGTGCAATTGGCGGCCGAGTAGTGCGTCGGCGGCTTCGCCGAGTGTGCGCCAGTCGCCCCGCCAGGACACCGCTGGGTCCAGTCGGCCGGCGGCGACTTCGGCAGCGAGCCAGCTGAGGTCCTCGCCGAGGTCGTGGGCCCCGCTGCGGTCGAATAGGTAGAACCGGGTCAGTGTGCGGTCGTAGGAGGGGCCGAATCGGGCCGAGCGCATGCTTTCCGCGCTGAAGTCGGCGGTGTCGTTGCAGGTCTGGCCGACGCTGACCAGTGTGCCGCCGGGGGTGAGTGAGGCGTAGGCGGATGCGAGGAAGGGGCCGCCGACCATGTCGACGACCCCGAAGACCGGCGCGGTCAGCTCGTCCGGGGTGCGGATGATCTCGTCCGCGCCGAGCTCGCGCAGGCCGTGTTCGCTTTCCGGGCTGCCGGTGGTGGCGATGACCTCGGCACCCGCTCGTGCGGCGAGCTGGACGGCGAACCGGCCGACGCCGCCGGTCGCGCCGGTGATCAGTACTCGGCGGCCGAGGATCGGGCCGATCCTGCGCAGAGCGCGCAGCGCGGTGCCCGCGGCGACGGGGATCGTGCTGATCGCGCCGAGGTCGGCGTGTTCGGGGACGATGCCGATCTGGTTGGTGGGCGCGGTGCGTAGCTGGGCCCATGCGCCGCCGTGTTCGACTGTGGTGACTACCGGTGTTCCCGCGCCGGGGCCGGATCCGTCCGCGGCGGGGCGCAGCACGACCCCGGCGGCGTCCCAGCCGAGGATCGCGCCCGGCTCGCCGGTGGGCAGGCGGTGGTTGAGTTCGCCGTAGTTGATTGAGATCGCGTGTACCCGCACGAGCGCTTCGTTGGTTCCTGGTACGGGGTCGGGCACGTCGGCGAGGCGCAGGTGATCGGGGGACGAGTGGTCGATGACGAGTGCTTGCATACCGATATTCTGCCACTCAGTGGCAAAAGCTTACAAGAGGCATATGTCATCGGGTGGTATCCGCTGCCAGGTGACGTAACATGCCGGTATGTCCGCCGAGATCGAAGAGGGCACGCTGTCGCTGCGTGAACGGAAAAAGCACCGCACCCGTAGCGCGTTGGCCGAGACCGCGCTGGATCTGTTCGACGCCGATGGTTTTGATGGGGTGACTCTGGACGAGCTGGTGGCGGCCGTCGAGGTCTCCAAACGCACGTTCTTTCGGTACTTCGATTCGAAAGAGGACGTGGCGTTCACTTCCGGCAAGCAGCTGTGGTCGGCCGTGCTTGCCGAGGCCGAGACGTTCGTGCCCGAGGGGACGGTGCTGGACGGGCTGGTCGATCTGCTGGTCGGTGTGTTGGGCGGGATGGGGGCGGACTGGGCGGATCGGCATCGCCGGTTGCAGCGGCTGCTCGAGAGCACGCCGGTGTTGCGCGGTTATGCCAGGGAGTACTGCGATGCCGTTTCGCGTGAACTGGTGAGCATGCTGACCGCGAGGCTGGGGTCGAAGGTGGAGCGGCTGACCCTGCGGATGGTGGTCGAGCTGATGCTGGCCGCATGGCACTGCGGGGTGCGGGATTGGTCGGAGTCGGGTGGCCGTGGTGCCGCTGGTCTGGCGAGGCGGGTGCGGGCAGCCGCGGACACGCTGCCCGCATGTCTCGCCCTCACCGGCTGAGGTTCTGGTTCGCCGGGATTGGTCACCGGGCCTTGTCCGAGGCCATTCCCGACCGTGTGCTGCCCGTTTTGATCGGATCGAGGATCGGGCGGCGACCGGTGATCCCGGTGATCGAGGTGAGGACGCTGATGGCGGCGAGGAACAACCAGGCTGTGGTGAACCCGAGGCTGGCGGTGATGGCGCCGAACAGGGTGGGGTCTCGATGCTTGCCATGCACCGACAGCACCCCCGCGTGGGGACGGATTTGCCCGCTAAAGGGGGACACTGCCGGTGTCGCAGGCTTCTGAGCTGCAAAAAATGGTCGGGACGACAGGATTTGAACCTGCGACCCTCCGCTCCCAAAGCGGATGCGCTACCAAGCTGCGCCACGTCCCGTGTGGGTCCCGGTGAACAGCCTACCGTGGACACGTTATGATCGGGCATGTGCCCTTCAGGGGGCGCATGCGGCTGTAGCTCAATGGTAGAGCCCTAGTCTTCCAAACTAGCTACGCGGGTTCGATTCCCGTCAGCCGCTCCACGCCGGGCAATGCGCCCCGACCAGCCGAAACCGGCTGGTCGGGGCGCTTTGCTGTGTCCCGATAATGCCGTGCGCCGATCGGTGTCCCTTGCGATAATCCGCGCGTGACCAGCGCATCCGGCGGAAGAATCGAGTGGGCGCAGCTACCGCGCGAGGTACGGCGCGCGGTGGAATCGATCCTCGGGGACACCGTGGTGGCCGCGAGTTCGCAGTCCGGTGGGTTCTCGCCGGGCACCGCGGACCGGGTCCGCACCGCGGGTGGGGGCCGGGCCTTCGTGAAGGCGGTGAGCGCCGCGCGGAACGAACAGAGTGTGGTCATGCACCGCAGGGAGGGCCGGGTCACCGCGGCGATGCCCGGCTGGGCACCGGTCCCGGAGCTGCTCGGCCGCGTCGACGACGGCGACTGGGTGGCCCTGGTGCTGCGGGATGTGGAGGGGCGTCATCCGCGCACACCGTGGCGGTCCGCCGAGCTGCGGAAGATCCTGGCGGTTCTCGATGCGTTCGCGGCAAGGGCGACCCCGGCCGCGCTGCCCGATTCGCGCACCGCACAGGAGATGTTCGCGGAGGACTTCGGTGGCTGGCGGCGGATCGCCGCCGACCCGCCGCCCGGCCTCGATCCGTGGGTGGCGGGGCATCTGGACGAACTCCGCGCCTCGGCCGACCGGGCGCTGGCGGTGCTGGACGGGGACACTCTGGTGCACACCGATCTGCGTGCGGACAACATCCTGTGCGGCGCGGATGGCACGGTGACCCTGATCGACTGGCCCTCGGCCTGCCGGGGCCCGTCCTGGCTGGACTCGCTGTTGCTGCTGATCAACGTCGCGCTGCACGGCGGGCACGATATGCACACGCTGCTCCTCGGCCGGGCGGATGCGCACAGCGCTCCGGTCGAGGACCTGCTTTCCGTGCTGGCGGCCATGACCGGTTTCTTCGCCGATGCCGCGCGGTGCCCGCCGCCTCCCGGGCTGCCCACCCTGCGGGCGTTCCAGTGGAAGCAGGCTGAGGCGGGCCTGGCATGGTTGCGCGCGGAGGCGGAGCTGACCGGTCTCCCGGGCTGAGACGCGAACCGGGACCCCCGTGAATCGGCCTGGTTCGGCCCGTGCTAAAGTTTTTCTCGTTCGCGGGACAGCAGGTCCAGCGGGCGCCGTTAGCTCAATTGGCAGAGCAGCTGGCTCTTAACCAGCGGGTTCGGGGTTCGAGTCCCTGACGGCGCACAGTGAGAAACCCCCAAACCGATCGGTTTGGGGGTTTCCTGCATTGTGGACCGCCGTCTTGCGGGGGTTTTCTTCCGGGGGCACTATGGCTTTGGCGATAAACCGGCGGACTCGCGGAGATGATGACATGAGTCGGTTCGTCAAGTGGGGTTTGATCGCACTGCTGTTTCTGGCCGTGATATACGCCGTCAGCCGCCATGATCGTTATGGCTGTGCGAGTTCGGAGAAGTGTCCGGATGATCTGGTGAGCGCGGCGGGAAACGCGTCCTGGGCGAAGGCGCGGATCGCATCGCTGAGCGAAAAAGGCGGGGCGGATGCGCTGTTGTTCACGGATGCGGATCAATCTGGCCGTGCCATCGAAAAAGGGGACGGTACGGATTACGACAAGGCGCGCTCTTATGCGCGCCAGTATCTTTCCCTGAAGGGAATCAGCGCGGATGAACCGGCTGGTCATCAGGTCGCCGAATATGTGGAAACGAAAGCGGCGACGTATATGCGGGAAAACGATATCGAGTTCGGCGTGCTGGTGGCGAGTTCCTCGCGGGCGGGCTGCGCGAAGGCCTCGGGGGTGGGCTGCCGGGCGATGTCCGCGGGAATCCTGCCGCGCGGCTCGACTCTGGTGGTGTGGTCCCCTGCCGCGCACGACACGGTGCACGGCACCGCGACGGGCGGTTAACGCACCGGGAAGCTTTCCTGATCGGGCGGGACGTTGCCGATGCTGCGCCCCTCGATGTCGAGCAGTCTGCCCATCTGTTTGACGGTGTGCAGGCAGGTCGCTCGGTCCACGATGCGCAGCCCCGGCGTGCGCTCGGTGATCTCGGCCTCGAACCGGGGCAGTTCGTGCAGTGCCCGCAGCCAGACCATGAGCAGCAGGTTGCGTTCCCCGGTCAGCGCGCAGCACAGCCGTAGCTGGGCCCAGGCGGCCAGCGATCGCGCGACCTCGTCGAGCCGTTCCGGGGTGACGCTGGCCCGGATGACGGCGGTGACCGGATAGCCGGAGATGGACTGCGCCATATCGCAGCGCAGCCGCAGATAGCGGTTGTCGAGCAACCGGTTGAGCCTGCGCCGTGCGGTCGGTTCGCTGATCTCGGCGCGTCCGGCGAGCTCGGTGAACGGCATCCGCCCGTCCTCGTGCAGCAGCCGGTAGATCCGCTGATCGGTCGCGTCGATGCGGGTGGGAGCGGCGGTGTCCTTCCGTACCGGGTCGAGTGCGTGCCGTTGCGCCGGGGACAGGCTGCGCAGCCGCCAGCTGCTCGCCTCGCTGTATCCCACGGTGCGCAGCTCGGCCTGCCAGCTCCGCACCCCGGGGAGCGGATCGACGGTGTCCCGCAGGAACTCGGAGATCAGCGCGGGTGAGCGCCTGGCGAGCACGATGAGCAGCCCGTAAGGACCGCTGAGCTGGTGTACGTAGCGCACGATCCGGTGTGCGGCCAGGGTGTTCGCCACGGCGTCGAGCTGTCCCGGTGCGCACCCGATCTCCACGTAGGCCATACAGAAATCGGTGTGCCGTGCGGGCCCGACCACGCAGGTGACCCAGGCGAGCCCGGCGGCGTGCAACCGTTCCCAGCGCCGTGCCGCGGTCGCCGGGTCGAGTTCGAGCGCGCGCCCGAGGGTGGACCAGGATGCCCGCGGCCGCACCTGCACGGCATTGATCAACGCCAGGTCCACCTCGTCGACGGAATCCTGCACAGAATCTGTGCTCATCGAATCATCGTGACGGTTTCCAGCATTCCGGGCAAGGTGGTGCTCGGCTCACCAAGGCTGTTCGGCGGACCGGACCCGGTTCCGAACACCCGGCCGACTTGGAGTGCGGATGTCAATGCGGACAAGCCGATCGACCGCGGCGCTGGTGCGCTACGGCATCGCGCTCGCCGCGCTGATCGGCAGCGCGGTGCTGGGCGCGCTCGTGCACAGCCCGACGGTGTGGGGGCTCGCGCCGGTGGTGCTCTACGCGGTGCTCTCCCTTTCCGGGATGAACCTGCTGCTGGCCACGGTTTTCGCGCTGCTCTCCGGGATTCTGCTCGATCAGCGTTCCCCGTCCGGGGTCGGTGAACTGCTCGGGCACTCGCTCGGCGACAGCGTGACCATGATCGGGCTGATCGTGGTGCTCGGCGCCGGTCTCGGCGAGGTGCTGCGGGTGACCGGGGTGGCGGACGTGATCGTGCGCGGGATCCTGCGCATGGTGCGCAAGGACAGCGCGATCGCCTTGCAGCTCGGGGTGATGGCGGCCTGTCTGGTGCTGGTGTTCGCGCTCGGCACCCTCGCCGGGGCGCTCGCGATCGCCGCGCCGATCGTGCTCCCGGTGCTCGCCCGCGCCGGATTCACCCGCTCGGCCACCGCGAGCATGATGTTCCTCGGTGGCTGCGCCGGTCTCGCGCTCGCCCCGTTCGCGGGTTCGAACATCGCGATCCTGGACGCGTCCACAGTGGACTACGGCACCTATGTGCTGGTCGCGGCGGGACCGCTGGCGGTGCTTTCCATCCTGCTCTCGCTGCTGATCGTGCCGAGGGTGCAACGGCGCGCGGTCGAGCGGGGCGACGACTTCTACGCCCCGGAACTGGCCGGTGACTCCGGCGAACGGAGCTCCGGAAAGCACAGCAGGCGGGCGAGCATCGTGTTCGGTATCGCGCTGGTGCTCGCCGTCGGCTATGCCACCGTCTCCGGATCGGGCACCACGTTCCCGCTCGTCGCACTCCCGGTACTGGCCGTGGTCACCGCGCTCGCCGGTGGGCTGCGCGCCGATGCGGCGGTCGCGGCGATCTGCCGGGGCGGTGGCCGGATGATCGAGACCTTCCTGCTGTTCTGGATGCTCTCGGCGTTCTTCGAGATCGTGAACGAGCTCAAGCCCTACGATGTGCTGCTCGCGCATTTCGGCCCGACGCTGCACGATCTGCCCGCGCTCGGCTTCGCCGCAGGGGTCGCGCTGCTCGGCTGGCTCGGCGTTCCCGGTGCCACCGCGGCGCACGTCGTGCTGCTGAACAAGGTGTTCGGGACCTTGGGCACCAGTCTCGGGATCACCCCGGCCGCCTGGGCGGTCACCTATCTGTGGGGTTCCAAGGCGGACACCTACGGGCCGTTCCCGAACGCCAACATGATGTCGGTGCTCGGTTTCGCCGAGTCCACCAGGCTGCGCACCATGCTCTCGGTCGGCTGGGTACTGCTCATTCCGGCCGCGGTGATGTATCTGCTGATCCTGTTCGTTCTACTGTAGGGAGAAACCGAATCGTGTTCGATGTGCTGCTGCGCGGGGCGACCGTGGTGGACGGGACCGGGAATCCGCCGCGCAGGGCCGATCTCGCCGTCACGGGGGACCGGATCGCCCTGATCGGCGAGGCGGGCCGGACGGAAGCGCGTACCGTGCTCGACTGCTCGGGGCTGGTGCTCGCGCCCGGGTTCATCGACCTGCATTCGCACGCCGACTTCACCATCGCGGGGCACCCGGGCGCGGAATCCTATGTGCGCCAAGGGGTCACCACGATCGTCACGGGAAACTGCGGCAGTTCCCCGTTTCCCTCGGTGGACGGGCGGGATGCCGCGCTCACCGCGATCATGGCCCGGGAGGGCAGCGATGAGGCGGAACTGACCTGGCCGGATTTCGCCGGGTTCGCGAGCGCGATCGATGCCGCCGGTCCCGCGGTGAACCTCGCTCCCATGGTCGGGCACGCGGCGCTGCGGGTGGCCGCCGCGGGAACCGAACACCGCGAGCTCACCGCGGAGGAGCTCGGGTTCATGCGCCAACTGCTCGCCGATGCGGCGCACCAGGGCGCGTTCGGGCTCTCCACCGGTCTGATCTACGCGCCCGGATCCTTTGCGGCGACCGAGGAAGTGGTCGCCCTGGCCACCGAGGCCGCGGCGCACGATCTGCTCTACAGCACGCACATGCGCGATGAGGGGGACGCGCTGCTCGACGCGGTGGACGAGGCCATCGGGACGGCGCGGCGCAGCGGGGTGCGGTTGCAGGTCTCGCACCTCAAGGCGATGGGCCCGGCCAATCACGGCAAGGTGGCCGATGCCTTGCGCCGCATCGAATCCGCGCGTGCCGAGGGGATCGACGTGGCCTGCGATGTGTACCCCTACGCCGCGTCGTCAACCCGGCTGAGCTCACGGCTGCCGAACTGGGCACTCGACGGCGGGTTCGCCGGACTGGTGCACCGCTTGCGGGACGAGGAAAGCTATGCGCGTATCGCCGCGGAACTGACCGCGAAGACCGGGCGCACCTTCCTGCCGGAGGGAACCGTGCTCGCGGCGCTGCCCGAGGGCCCTTATTCCGGCCGGATCGGTGCCACGCTCGCCACGATCGCCGCCGAACGGGGCCGCCCGGCCGCCGAGACCGCCTTGGACATCCTGGCCGCGCACGAGGGGAACGTGTGGATCGTCAACCACGCCATGGCGGAGTCCGATGTGGACACCGTGCTCGGACATGAGCGCAGCGCCATCGTCAGCGACGGCTGGGTGCTCGACGTGCACAACGCCGGGCACCCGCATCCACGGCATTTCGGCACCTTCGCCCGCGCGATCGGCCGGTACCACCGGGATCGCGGGGTGCTCGGCCTGAGCGAGGCGGTGCGGAAACTGACCTCGCTGCCCGCCGCGCGGATCGGGCTCACCGACCGGGGAATCCTCGCCGAGGGCAGGATCGCGGACATCACCGTGTTCGACCCGGAGACCATCACCGACACCGCGAGCTACGCGAACCCGCTCGCCTATGCGCGCGGCACCGAACACGTGCTGCTCGGCGGGCGATTCGCGCTCACCGGTGGCGAACCCGGCGGCAGGCACGGCACGGTATTGCGCAAGTCCGGACAACGGGAGAAGCGATGAGGCGAACACGAATCCTGGCCGTCATTCTCACCTTTCTCGGGGTGTTCGCGAGCGCGATGCCCTCGGTCGCGGCGAAACCCGGGCACGGCGCGGGAGACTGGGCGCCGCTGCGCGCGCGGCTGGCCGCGATCGCGCACACCACGAAGGCCGAGGTCGGGGTCTCGGTGCAGAACCTCGCCGCGGGCGGGCACCGGCAGCGCATCGAGATCGGCGCGCGGACCAGGATGCCCTCGGCCAGCGTGATCAAACTGCCGATCCTGGCCGAGCTGCTGCGGATGGCCGAGCGCGGTGAGCTCTCGCTCGCCGAACGGGTGCACGTGGACCGCTCGGATGTGGTCGGCGGCACCGGCCAGCTGCAGCACGAGAAGCTGCCCCAGGACATCAGCCTGCACCGGCTGGCGAGGTACATGATCATCTACAGCGACAACACCGCGACGAACCTGCTGATCGACCGGATCGGGTTCGGCCCGGTGAACGCGCTGATCCGCTCGCTCGGGCTGCGCTCGACCGTCCTGGAGCGCAAGATGATGGACACCGAGGCGCAGCAGCACGGGCGGGAGAACTATCTGGACGCGGCCGATATCGCGAAGCTGCTGCGTTCCCTGTGGGACGGGAGGCTGCTCTCCGCGCCGTCCCGCGCGATCGCCCTGGGTTTCCTGCGTGATCAGCGGCTGAACGAGCTGATTCCGGCCGCGCTCCCGCCCGGTGCGCCCGTCGCGCACAAGACCGGGACCCTGGACGATCTCGTCACCCATGATGTGGGCTACTACCTCGTGCCCGGTTCCGAGGTGCTGGTCGTGTTCACCACCAAGGGCACGACGGCCGCGGGGACCGCCGCGGTGCACCGGATGGCCCGCGCGGTGTGGGACTTCACTCAGCCCGTTACGGGTTAGCCGCGTCACCTCGGGGCCGGTGTATCCGGGATCGCCGATAACCTGTGCCTTTTGGCGACGTTCAGCAAGACGTGCGGGAAAGTGGAGGACCGGGTATGCCGAGCCTTGAAGGAAAGATGCAGGACATCTATGACGAGGTGCTCTGGCGCAACCCCGGTGAACAGGAGTTCCACCAGGCGGTGCACGAGGTGCTGGACAGCCTGGGACCGGTCATGGCCAAGCACCCGAGCTACACCGACGCGGCGGTGGTGACCCGGCTGTGCGAGCCGGAGCGCCAGATCATCTTCCGGGTGCCCTGGGTGGACGATACCGGGACGGTGCGGATCAACCGCGGATTCCGGGTGGAGTTCAACTCCGCGCTCGGCCCGTACAAGGGCGGACTGCGCTTCCACCCGAGCGTGTACCTGGGTGTGGTGAAGTTCCTCGGTTTCGAGCAGATCTTCAAGAACGCGCTGACCGGGATGCCGATCGGCGGCGGCAAGGGCGGCTCGGACTTCGACCCCAAGGGCCGCTCGGACGCCGAGGTGATGCGGTTCTGCCAGTCCTTCATGACCGAGCTGTACCGGCACATCGGGGAGTACACCGACGTTCCCGCGGGGGACATCGGAGTCGGCGGCCGTGAGATCGGGTACCTGTTCGGCCAGTACAAGCGGATCACCAACCGCTACGAGTCCGGGATCCTCACCGGAAAGGGACACTCCTTCGGCGGGTCCCAGGTGCGCACCGAGGCCACCGGCTACGGCGTGGTGTTCTTCGTGGACGAGATGCTGCGCGCGAACGGGGACTCCTTCGAGGGCAAGCGGGTCGTGGTCTCGGGTTCCGGGAACGTGGCGCGGTACGCGATCGAGAAGGTGCACGCCCTCGGCGGGACGGTCGTGGCCTGCTCCGACTCCACCGGTTACGTGGTGGACGAGAAGGGCATCGACCTCGCCCTGCTCAACGAGGTCAAGGAGATCCGCAGGGGCACCCTCGCCGAGTACGCGGGACTGCGCGGCGCGGACGCCCGGCTGGCCACCAGCGGGAACGTGTGGCAGGTGCCCTGCGATATCGCCCTGCCCAGCGCCACCCAGAACGAGCTCGACGCCGAGGACGCCGCGGTGCTGGCGCGCAACGGCTGCCGGATCCTCGCCGAGGGGGCGAACATGCCGGTCACCCCGGAAGCGGTGAAGCTGCTCAGCTCCGCGGGGATCGCCTTCGCCCCCGGTAAGGCCGCGAACGCGGGCGGGGTGGCGACCAGCGCGCTCGAGATGCAGCAGAACGCCTCGCGGGATTCGTGGAGCTTCGAGCACACCGAGCGCAGGCTCGCCGAGATCATGCGCGGCATCCACGACCGCTGCCTGGAGACGGCCGAGGAGTACGGGGTACCGGGCAACTACTCGGCCGGGGCGAACATCGCCGGGTTCATCCAGGTCGCCGACGCCATGCTCGCCCTCGGAGTGATCTGAGCACGTCGCCCGGTTCACCCCCGCGACCAGCGAATGTAAAGCATAGCTAAACTTCGGCCCGGGGTCGCCGCGAACCGGGAAGAAGGGGAAACGTGCAGGTCTGGTACCTGATCGGGGTGCTCGTGGTCGCGATCGCGGTGTTGATCGCGCTGATCAACTCACGGCTGCGGCTGCATCCCTTCGTCGCACTGCTCGTGGTCTCGCTGGCGGTGGGGCTCGCCGCGGGGGAACCGCTCGGGCACATCGCGAAGTCGCTGGAGAAGGGCGCTGGCGGCACGCTCGGCGATGTGGGCATCACGCTGGCCCTCGGCACGATGCTCGGCAGGCTGCTCTCCGATTCCGGGGCGACCACCAGGATCGCCACCGCGATCGTGTCCCGGGCGAGCAGCAGGCTGTTGCCCTGGTACATGGCCGGGGCGGCGTTCGTGATCGGTATCCCGATGTTCTTCGAGGTCGGGCTGATCGTGCTGCTGCCGCTGGTGTTCAGCGTGGCGCACCGGGTGCAGACCGAGGCGGGCCTGCGCTCGCCCTATGTGCAGCTCGCGGTGCCCGCGATCGCGGCGCTGGCCACCCTGCACGGCATGGTGCCCCCGCATCCCGGCCCGCTGACCGTGGTCTCCGGGCTGCACGCCCCGCTCGGCCAGACGATCCTGGTCGGGTTCATCTGCGCGGTGCCGACCGTGATCATCTCCGGCCCGCTGTTCGCGCGCTTCCTCGCGCCCCGGGTGGAGGTCGTCCCGGACAAGGCGCTCGTCGAGCAGTTCGCTGGGGACGAGGACGAACCCGAGCACCGGGTGCCGACCGGCTGGGCGATCACCTGCATCCTGATCCCGGTCGTGCTGATGCTCGGGCGCACGGTCGCGGAGATCGTGTTCGCCAAGGGCTCGGGTGCCCGCGCGGTGTTCACCTTCCTTGGGGAACCCGTGGTGGCGATGTTGATCGGATTCCTGGTGGCCCTGATCGCCCTCGCGCTCGTCCGCGGGCGCCCCGGTGAGGCGGTGCGCAAATCCGTCTCCGACGGGCTGCGCTCGATCGTCGGGGTGCTGCTGATCCTCGGCGGTGGCGGGGCGTTCAACCAGGTGCTCAAGGACACCGGGATCGGGGACGCGGTCGCCTCCGCCGCCTCGAACCTGCACCTGAGCGTGCTGCTGCTGGGCTGGCTGGTCGCGCTGCTGCTCTCGCTGTCCACCGGTTCGGCCACGGTGGGCATCGTCGCCGCGACCGGGATCGTCGCCCCGCTGGCCGCGCACCTGGACAGCTGGCACACCGCGCTGCTCGTGGTCGCCATCGGGGCGGGCTCGATCGGGCTGAACTACGTGAACCACGCCGGTTTCTGGCTGGTCAAGGAGTCCTTCGGGATGACGCTCGGCCAGGCGGCGAAGGTGCACACCAGCACCCAGACGCTGGTGAGCGTGTGCGGTCTCGGCATGGTGTTCCTGCTGGATGTACTGCTCTGAAGCGGTAATCCGTGTCACGATGGCTGCCATGAACGTGAGCGAGGTATGGCGGCTGAACCATCCCTGGGCGATGGTGTACTCCTTCGGGATCGATCGCCCGTGGCTGGCCAAACCGACCGCGCGGATGGCCTTCGGCAGCGATATCGGCCTGCTCTACGCGGCGACCGAGGCGATCGGCGAGCTCCCCGCGGGCAGCGCGGTGCTCGACGTGCCCTGCGGAAGCGGGGTGGCGCTGCGCGGGCTGCGCCGCGACCAGGGCATCCGCTATGTCGCCGCGGACATCGCCCCGGCGATGCTCGAGCGCACCAAGCGCACCGCGCAGCGGCACGGGGTGACCGATCAGGTGCACACCCAGGCCTGCGATGTGGCGCGGATGCCGTTCGCGGACGGGGAGTTCGACCTGTGCGTGAGCCTGACCGGGCTGCACTGCTTCCCCGATCCGGGTGCCGCGGTCGCCGAGATCGCGCGGGTGCTGCGTCCGGGCGGTGCCCTGCGCGCGAGCTGGTTCCGTACCGACGCGGGTGCGCGGTACCGCCCGCAGGAGGTGCTCGGGCACGCACTCGGGCTGCTCGGGCCGAGCGCGAGCACCACGCAGGTGCGGGAATGGCTGGACGAGTGCGGGTTCACCGATGTCCGGCTGCGTGTTTCCGGGGCACTGGCCTATGTGACCGCGACGAAGGGGTGAGATGACCGGAATCGCGGGCTGTTCGGCCGTGGTGACCGGTGCGGCCGCGGGGATCGGGCGTGCCGTGGCCACCGCACTCGCCGAGCGGGGCGCGCGGGTGCTCGCGGTGGACCGGGACCGGCGGGTGACCGAACTGGACGGGCACCTGATCGCCGATCTCGCCGAGCCGGAGCAGATCGCCGATCTCGCCGAACGCGTCGAGGCGGGGACCGACATTCTGGTCAACTGCGCGGCCGCCTATCCGTCCGGGGGATTCCTGGATGCCGGGTTCGCCGAGCTGGAGCGGGTTTTCCGGGTGAACGTGACCGCGCTCGGCCTGCTCAGCGCGGCGATGGCGCGGGGACTGCGGGCCGCCGGACGCGGCGGGGCGATCGTGAACTTCGCCAGCCTGCAGGAGGCGCTTCCGGTACCCGGCTACGGTCCCTATGTGGCGAGCAAGGGCGGGGTGCGGGCGGCGAGCGCGGCACTGGCCGTGGAACTCGCCCCACTCGGTATCCGGGTGAACACGGTGGTGCCCGGAGTGGTGGCGACACCCTCCTTCGACAGCACGCTCGACGGGCGCTCGTTCGGTGGCGAGCCGCCGACCCTGCTCGGGCGAATGGGCACCCCGGAGGAGGTGGCCGCGCTGGTGTGTTTCCTCGCCTCGGCCGAGTCTTCGTTCATGACCGGGGCCGAGGTACCGATCGACGGGGGACGGAGACTGTCCCGCCGCCCCGATCCGCTTGGCGAGACCGAGGAAGGAAACAGATGAACGAGGTACTCGAGCACCTGCTGCGCACGAGGATCACCGTGATCTATCGCGGGATCGACGCGGCTGCTTGTGTCCGGCTGACCGGGGCGCTGTGCGAGCACGGGCTGCGCAGTTTCGAGGTCACCACCAACAGCCCGGAACCGTTCGCGGCGATTTCCGCGCTGCGCAAGGAATTCGGCACGGATGTGCGGATCGGCGCGGGCACGGTGCTCGAACCGGAACAGGTCGAGCGCGCCGCGGTGCACGGTGCGGAGTTCGTGATCTCGCCGAACACCGATGCCGAGGTGATCGCGGCGACCAAACGGCTCGGCCTGGTCTCGGTGCCCGGCGCGTTCACCCCGAGCGAGGTGGTACAGGCGGTGCGCGCGGGTGCGGACATCGTGAAGGTGTTCCCGATCAACGCGGTCGGCGCGGACTATCTCGCCCAGCTGCGCGGCCCACTGTCCACGCCTGCCTTCATGGCCACCGGCGGGGTCACCGCGGAGCTCGCGGGGGAGTGCTTCGCCAAAGGAGCGAGCGCGGTGGGCATCGGCACCCGGTTGCTCGGTGTCGGCAAGGACGGTTCCTTCGAAGCGGGGGAACTCGCGAGCGCGGCCCGGTCTTTCCGGGCGGCCGCCGCATGAGCGCGATCGAACCGGTCGGTGCGGTCACCGCGGGTCTCGGCGAGGGGCCGCTGTGGGATACGGCGAGCGAAACCCTGCTGTGGGTGGACATCCCGGGTGGTTACGTGCACCGCACCGATCCGCGGACCGGTGCGGAGACGAGCGTGCACCTCGGCGAACCGGTCTCCGCGGTGCTGCCCGCACGGGACGGCTCGCTGCTCGCCGCGGTGGGGCACCGGCTGATCGAACTCGGCACCGGTGCGGTGCTCGCCGAGGTGCCACCCAAGCCGGACATGCGGTTCAACGACGGTGCCGCCGATCCGCGCGGGCGGCTGTACCTGGGCACCATGCACACCGCGCAGCTGCCGGGAACCGCCTGCCTGTACCGGCTGAACCGGGCGCGGGTGTTCGAACCGGTGCTCGAGGGCGTGACCATCTCCAACGGGCTCGGCTGGAGCCCGGACGGCGGGATTCTCTACTACGTGGACACGACGAGCATGTGCGTCGAGGCCATCGCGTACGACCCGGAGAGCGGGGAACTCGGGGCGCGGCGGGTGTTCGCCGAATTCACCGAGGAGCAAGGGCGCCCGGACGGGCTCACCGTGGACGAGGACGGATTCGTCTGGGTGGCGCTCATCCGGGGCGCCGCGCTGCACCGTTACGCGCCGGACGGGCGGCTCGATTCGGTGGTGGAACTGCCGGTCTCGCACCCGACCAGTTGTGCCTTCGGCGGTCCGGACCGGGACGAGCTGTACGTCACCACGACCCGGGATCTGCTCACCGGGCAGCAGCGTGCGGAGCAGCCGCTCGCCGGCCGGTTGCTGCGGCTGCGGCCCGGGGTGCGCGGCCCGGAGCCCTTTCTCGTGGAATTGGATTCCTGATTGTCCGGTTTCGGATGTGAGGAATTCGACCGGAGCTCGAAAATGCTGATTAGGTAAGACTAACCTCAGCCGCGTGCTGTCTCCTTCGAAACCCGCGAATGCCGTCACACCAACGGGATCCCGAACACGAGCTTGGCTGATCGTGTTATTGCTTCTCGGATTCATGGTTATCGGATATGCCGATCGCCGCGTTCTCGGGCTTTCCTCGGGAGGAATTCGCGGGGAACTCGGGCTTTCCGCGGAACAATTCGGCTCGGTGGCAAGCAGTTACTATCTGCTCGGCGCGGTGAGCGCGGTGCTGATCGGATTCCTGGCCACCCGGATCCGCAGTTCGCTGATGCTCGGCCTGCTCGTCGGCGTGTGGACGCTCGCCCAGTTGCCGCTGGCCTTCCCGACCACGTTCACCGTGCTGATCGGCACCCGGATCGTGCTCGGGATCGCCGAGGGCCCGGCGAACCCATTGTCCAATCACGAGCTGCACCACTGGTTCCACGGGCACGACCGGATGCTGCCCACGGTGCTCATGCACGGCGGCTCCAATATCTGCGGGCTCGCCGTGGCCCCGGCGCTCGCCTGGGCGATCGGCACTTGGAGCTGGCACACCGCCTTCGCGATCCTCGCCGGTATCGGGGTGCTCTGGTTGCTGCTGTGGTCGCTGAGCGGGAAGGGAAACCACGGTGCCGCGCGGCCGGTGCGCACCGAGGCGGCCCCGATCCCGTACCGGAAACTGCTGCTCTCCTCCGAGGCGCTGGCCGTGTTCGTCACCGGGTTCGCCGCGTACTGGGCGCTGGCGCTCAGCCTCGCCTGGGTGCCCTCCTACCTGGCGACATTGGGGTACCCGCAGGTGAAGGGCGGGCTCATCGCGGGTGCGCCGCAGGCCACCACCGGGGTGCTGGCCATCGCGATCGGCTGGCTCGCCCAGCGCCGGGTGCGCCGCGGCGGTTCGCGCTGGGCGGCCCGTTCGGCGCCGATGGCGATCGTGCTCGCGATCAGCGGGATCTGCCTTTTCCTTGTGCCGCACGCCGAACGCGGCGGGCTGCTGATCGTGCTGGTGTCCCTCGGGCTCGGCTGCAGCCAGCCGGTCACCAGCCTGGTCGCCGTGCACGTCTCCGAACTGGTGCCGGTCGGCCAGCGCCCCGCGGTGCTGACGCTGGCCTTCTCGGTGCCGAACGCCCTCGCCGGGATGTGCGCCCCCGCGGTGACCGGGTTCCTCGTCTCGCACGCGAGCGATCCGGCCACCGGGTACGGCTACGGATTCATGCTGGCCGGGGTGCTCAGTGTTGCCGGAGCCGTCGCGGCGCTGTGGATCGGCCGCAGCAGGCTGGCTCGTGCTGTGCTGCCTCGGCGTGGATTCGACTGCCGGGCTTAATCCATTCAGGAAGATGCTCGATGGCCGCGCATCGTGATGTAAAAATTCACGGCTATTCAATGCATGAATTCATGACGATATAGGCCGCGCGGCAGGGCGGCTTCGGGTAATCTGACCGTATCGGCCGTAGTGGTTCAGCCGCATACCGCTACCGTTTTTTGGTGATACTCAGTGGAGGAAAGAGGCAAAATTGGCGACGACTGTGTCAGGCAAACTCAGGAAAGCGAGCCGCATCGCGACGTTGGTCGCCGTACCTGCCGTTCTGGTTGTTTCGGCCTCGACTTCAGGGAATGCTTTCACCAAGGAGGGGCATCAAAAGGGGATGAGCAGCGCCTTCAGTTCTTCCAACTGCAAGGACGTGTCATGTCCCGAGGGGGAAACTCTGGCCGATTTCAAGCGCGCGGTCATGACGCCGGACGCCATGGAATTCGAGAAGCTGGAAGCGCACTGTGACGGCGGCGACTATCTTGATCCACAGGATAACGGTGGAAAACACTATCCAGTGAAGCGCGAGAAGGCCGATGAATACTTCTACAAGTGTATCGATCGAGTTGTGAGAAAATTCGATGAGGCAGTGGACGCGGCTGGGAAGCTGGTTGTCAAGAACAGGGAAGGGGTTTACGTAACCGATCCGGAGCAGGGGCTGGATTACGGTACGAAGCAGTGTGTAGGAAAAGACAATAAACCTGTTTCTGGTAACGAAAATCGAGCTAAATGCAAGGTCATCAACGCTCTGGGCGCCGAAATGCACGCCGTTGAAGACTTCTATGCACACAGCAACTGGTCGGACAAGGCGGACCCGAACAAGAAGATAGGTGTGGAGAACCCTCCTGGGCTTGAAAAGGGCACCGAGCTCCCCGGATTTCTGGATGTTTACCAGGTTTCGAAGGAGGTTGGAAACGGCAAGAGAGTGGAAGATGTGTCCAAATTGCCCGAAAAGTTGAGCACGGGCTGCTGGGTTTATTCAGGTAAAGACGACCCGCACAAGTGCGACGGTCGCATATCTGAGAGAAAGACGATGCAGAAGGACACTGCGGGGGACAGCCGTTCGAAGATCGACAACGGTAAGAACTTCGCCAACGTGCTGACGGCTGCCGGTGATGATGTGTTCCGGCAGTGGAAGGGATTCGATAAGGCCGTACACGACAGGTATGGCAAGGACAAAGGTGACGCGATCATGAAAGCGGTAGCCAAGGACTAGTGCTTCATCAAGGAA